>CAWAGD010000007.1:0-320383 GCA_963781525.1 uncultured Alphaproteobacteria bacterium
CGCGAATTGCCCGATCGCAGGGGCTGCGTAGTATCGCGGAAGGCCTCCATAACTTCGAATTTACCGAGCATACGCTAGCCGTCTGCGGGCAAAATGGCGTGGCCGACCCAGGGGGGCGGACCATAGCCCGATAAGGGGTTCGCAATGGAGCAGGGGCGCATCGAGTTGGCCGACGAGGCTAAGCCGCAGCCGTGCGAGGAACGCGAGGCGCCCCGCTTCACGCTGCTGATCCGCGCCGCCAAGCTGATCGCGCCGCACGGGGAGTTCATCTGCGTGATCCGCGACGTATCCGAAACGGGCGTGAGCCTGCGCGCATTCCATGTCCTGCCGGTGGGCGGGCCACAGTGGCTCGAGCTTCAAACAGGTGAGCGTTTCGCAATCGAACCTGTCTGGCGGCGCGGCCATGAGGGCGGCTTTCGCTTTGTTGATGCAGTCGAAGTCGAGCGCCTGGTGGCCGAGGCAGGACGCTTCCCCAAGCGGCGGCTGCGGCTGAACATCGCGTTCGACGTCGAACTCGCTTCGCTCGCCGGGCGCATACGAGCTGAAGTCGTCAATCTTTCGCAACAGGGCGCGCGGATCGGGTGCGATGCGCTGCTCGCCATCGATCAGCCGCTGCGGTTGTGCTCGGGCCTCCTGCCCGAAGTGCGCGCGCGTGTCCGCTGGCGGAATAAGCGCGAATACGGGCTAGTGTTCGACGATACGTTCAGCCTCAGCCAACTGGCGGTGTTCGCGGCCGGTGCGCAATGCCCCGACATTCTCGCCGCGCCAGCCTGCGCGGCCGCCGGGCGGCGCTGAACCTTTTTCCTTCCGCGCTAATCCGGATCACGCATTTACTTTGCGGTAACCAATTTCCTTCATTCCCCGGTCAATCGAACCCGGGGGGCTTTGAAGACTCATGAATTCCAACGAACTGACCGTCGACGTCGCGATCATCGGCGCGGGCCCTGCGGGCCTTACCGCCGCGTACATGCTGACCAAGGCGGGCAGAACCGTCGCGATCATCGAAAAGGACGCGACGTATGTCGGCGGCATCAGCCGCACCGTCGAACACGAAGGGTACCGGTTCGACATCGGCGGCCACCGGTTTTTTTCCAAGTCGCAGCAAGTTGTCGATCTATGGAACGAGATCCTGCCCGACGATTTCATCCAGCGCCCGCGGATGAGCCGCATTTATTACGAGGGCAAGTTCTACAGCTATCCGCTGCGCGCGTTCGAGGCGCTCAATAACCTCGGCATCCTGCGCTCGACGGTGTGCATGGCGAGCTTCGCCTGGTCCAAGCTGTTCCCGATCAAGGACATCAAGAGCTTCGAGGATTGGACCTCCAACCAGTTCGGCAAGAAGCTCTATTCGATCTTCTTCAAGACCTACACCGAGAAGGTGTGGGGCATGCCCTGCAACGAGATGAGCGCCGACTGGGCGGCCCAGCGCATCAAGGGCCTCAGCCTGTGGGGCGCGGTGATCGACGGGCTCAAGCGCTCGCTCGGCCTCAACAAGCGGCCCAACGACGGACAGGGTGTCAAGACTTTGCTCGAAACCTTCCGCTACCCGCGGCTCGGTCCCGGAATGATGTGGGATGCCGCGCGTGACAAGATCGTCGCCACCGGCCTTGGCCAGGTGCTGATGGGCCACGCTCTCGACCAGGTCGCTGCCGACGGCGACGGCGGCTGGCGGGTGTCGGCCAACGGACCTGACGGCAAGATCGTCATCAAGGCGGCGCACACGATCAGTTCCGCACCGATGCGCGAACTTGCCGCCCGTTTGCATCCGCTGCCCGATACTGCGTGGAATGCCAGCGAACTCAAGTATCGCGACTTTCTCACAGTGGCTCTCAAGATCAAGTCGGAGGATCTGTTCCCCGACAACTGGATCTACATCCACGACAGCAAGGTCAAAGTCGGCCGGGTGCAGAACTTCCGCTCGTGGTCGCCTGAAATGGTGCCCGATCCGAGCGTGGCCTGTGTCGGGCTCGAATACTTCTGCTTCGAAGGCGACGGCCTGTGGTCGCTGGCGGACGACGAGCTCATAGATCTGGCGGGCAAGGAGATGGAGATCCTGGGCCTGCTCGATCCCAGCGACGTCATCGGCGGCGCGGTTGTGCGCCAGGAAAAAGCCTATCCGGTTTACGACGAAGACTACGCCGCGAACGTTGCAGCGATGCGCCACGAGCTGGAGGACAAGCATTCTTCGCTCCACCTCGTCGGGCGCAACGGCATGCATCGCTACAATAACCAGGACCATGCGATGATGACCGCGATGCTGACGGTGGAGAACATCCTCGCCGGAGCCCGCATCTACGACACCTGGTGTGTGAACGAAGACGCAGAGTATCACGAAGCGGGCGACGAGGGCGCCGAAAAGGCGATTGCCGCACGCGAGACAGTCGCGCCGACTGCCGACCAGGCCGCCGCGCTGGCCTCGGTCCGCGAAGTACCGGCACGCGTAAAGGCAGGCCGCAAGGCAGCGTAGTGCGGCCCGCGCGCCGGTGATGTAGGCCAATCGTTAACCCGATTGGCCGACAACCGGCGCCGACCGTGTCCGTAACAACTGGCGGGGGGCCATTCGATGATTGCCAGGGTTATCAAGCTCGCCGACTTGCGGTTGATCCGCTACGCGCTTGCCAGCGTCGGCGCTCTGGCGGTCGACCTCGGCAGCTTCCTTGCGTTCCTTGCGCTGACAATCCCGGCAGCGGGCGCTTCGGCGCTTGGCTACGCACTCGGAATTCTCGCTCACTGGCTGCTATCGAGCCGTGCGGTGTTCGCCGACAGCCTCGCCCAGCGCGGGCGTGAGCGCACCCGACAGAAAGCGCTGTTCGTGATTTCGGCGATGATCGGCCTGGCGCTGACCACGGCCATCGTCGGTCTCGCCGACCTTGGCGGTATCGATCCGCGCCTCGGCAAGCTGGCCGCGATCGTGGTGAGCTTCGCGGTCACCTGGATGCTGCGCAACAAGGTCGTATTTCGCAACACGGCGATCGGTGGATGACGCTGTTCGTCGAGCGGCGGCGCCCGGCGCTTGCGCCGGACCTGCTGTTGCGGGTCGCGCTCGCGTGGCTGATGATCGCGGCGCTGCTGCTGGTCACCAATCTTCCCGCCGTGCTCGCGCACCGCTTCCCCGATCCCGACGATACCCTCCGGCTGGTCCAGGTGCGCGATTTCATTGCCGGCCAGGGCTGGTTCGATCTTGTCCAGCACCGCGCAGGACAAGCGCCGATGCACTGGTCGCGGCTGGTGGACCTGCCGATCGCGGGAGTCATCGTCATGCTGCGCGGCGCGATCGGCACGCCGGCGGCGGAAACTGCCGCGTTGATCATTGTTCCGATGATCACATTGTTCATTTGCCTGCTTCTGATCGGCCGCATCGCCTGGCGGCTGATGGGTGAGGAGATCGCGTTTCTGGCCTGCCTTGCGTTCGCTTTTTGCGTGCCGGTGGTCGAACAGCTGCGGCCGATGCGGATCGATCACCACGGATGGCAGATCGCGGCGGTTTTGCTTGCGCTGAACGGACTGATGGCGCGTTCGCCGCGGGTCGGCGGATGGATCGTCGGTTTCGCCCTGGCGCTGGGGCTGACGATTTCGATCGAAGGCCTGCCGCTCGCGGCCGCGTTCATGGGCCTGCTGGCTCTGCGCTGGACACGCTCGCGCACCGAACGCCAGTGGCTCGTCAGCGCAATGCATTCGCTGGCGGTGTTTTCGGCAGCGCTGTTCGCCGTTACCCACGGTTTGAGCGGGCCGAATTTCTGCGATGCGGTCTCGCCGGTGCATCTCGCGGTTTTCGCATGGGGGGCGCTGGTGATGACGGTCGCTTCGGCGCTGGAACCTCAGCCGCGGATCGCACTGTGGGCCGGCTTCGCGCTCGCCGCCGGAGGCGGATTGGTGATTCTGTCGCAGGTTGCGCCGCAGTGCGTGGGCGGCGCGTTCGCCCAGCTCGACCCGCTGGCGCGGACGATGTGGCTCGACCGCATCCGCGAAGGGATGCCCGTCTGGCATCAGGCGATCCCTGCGATGCTGCAGATCGTCATTCCCCCGGCAATCGCGATCGCGGCGACCTTGCGGTTGGCCGGCCGCTCGTCGGGCTGGTTGCGCGCGTGGTGGCTCGATTACGCAATCCTCCTGTCGATCGCATTTGCGATCAGCATCGTGGTCGCTCGCGCAGGCGCTGTCGCGGGGGCGATGGCGGCCATACCGCTGGGATGGCAACTGCGCGAATGGCTGCGCAGCGTGCGCCATCTCAAGCGCCCGCTGAAGCGGATAATGATCTACGGCGGGATGACGGTAGCGCTGGTCCCGGCGGCGCCGGCGCTGCTCCTGATCAGCGCCACACCTGGCCAGGCGCAGCTCAATTCGGGCAACGCCCACGCGCCCGAGCCAGGTGATTGCGGCATTTCGACCCGGCCAGATACGCTGGCGGGCCTGCCCACCGGGAAAGTTCTCGCCCCGCTCGATGTCGCGCCGCAGATCCTCCTCGATACGCAGCATTCGGTGCTCGCAACCGGCCATCATCGCGCGCCGTTGATGCCGACGGTCATCCGCGCCTTCGTCGGTCAGCCGCAAGTTGCGCGTGCCATCATCGCGCGCGAGCAGGTCGATTACGTCGCACTGTGCCCGTCGATCGCGGAACCGCGCAACTATGCGCACGATGCACCCGGCGGGTTCGCGGCCCTTCTCCTGGCGGGCAAAGCGCCCGCGTGGCTGGAGCGGGTTCCGGGTGAAGACGGCTGGCTGGTCTGGCGCGTCCGGCGCGGCGGCTGACCATCCTGGCGTGCTTTTGCGCGCCGCCGCTCGTCGGACCCGCTGGCCCGCCGGTCGAGCCTGAGATTGCCGTTACCTTCCGCTGCGGCTATGGGCCGATGGCTCTGCTTGTGCGTAGTGCGCTATGCGTGTAACACACGTGCCGCGGTCTTTAGAGGGTCTTAGGGCACTTCCGGATGAATTACGAAACAACCCTCGAAGCGCAGGATCGCGCGGGCTACCCGCTCGGAGGCGACTCCGGCCTGTCGAGCGTGCCGGGCGAGGATGCTTCCCCTAACCGTCGCAAGTGGGCGGTCATCGCGCTGATCGCCGGCATCGTCCTGGTCGCCGCGTTTTTCCTGATGAGCGGCGGTGAGGAAGACGATCCCTTCGCCGTGGCCGACACGGCGCAGGTACCGCTGGTCAGCGTCATTACGCCGGGACGGGCAACAATCCCCGGCACGATCGAGGCGACCGGCACGCTTGCCGCTCGGCGCGCGCTTCCCGTCGGCTCCGTAGGCGAAGGCGGCCGGGTGGTCTCGGTGCCGGTCGATGAAGGCCAGTGGGTCCGCCAGGGACAAGTGCTGGTGTCAATCGATCGATCGGTGCAGGTTCAGCAGATCGAAGGCTCGCGTGCGCAGATCGCCGTCGCGCAAGCCGATCTCAATCTGGCGCAAGCCAATCTCGACCGCGCGCTCAAGCTGGTCGATCGCGGGTTCATCTCCAAGGCCGACGTAGATCGTTTGACCGCCACCCGCGATGCTGCGCGGGCGCGGGTCTCGGTAGCGCGCGCCACGCTTGGCGAATTGCAGGCGCGCACCGCTCGGCTCAACATCTATGCGCCTGCATCGGGCCTGATCCTCACCCGCGATGTGGAACCGGGACAGACGGTCGGCGCAGGCGGGACGCCGCTGTTCACCATCGCTCAGGGCGGGGAGATGGAACTGGCCGCGCGGCTGAGCGAGGAAGACCTGGCGAAAGTGTCGGTCGGCCAGAGCGCAGTCGTCACCCCGGTTTCGAGCGAGATGAGCTACACCGGCCAGATCTGGCAGATCAGCCCGACGATCGACGAGCAGAATCGCCAGGGCGAGGCGCGCATCGCGCTCGCCTACGCGCCGGGTCTGCGCCCCGGCGGGTTCGCCTCGGCGGTGCTCGACAGCGGGACAGTCGTAGCACCGCTGCTGCCCGAATCGGCGATCCAGTCGGATGACAAGGGTCGCTTCGTCTATATCGTGGGCAAAGACGACAAGGTGCAACGTCGTCCGGTCAAGACCGGCATCGTCACCGGCAAGGGCGTCGCGATCGTCGATGGGCTTGCCGGGACCGAACGGGTCGTCCTGCGCGCCGGCGGTTTCCTCGCCGACGGCGACAAGGTCAAGCCGCAGCGCGCCAAGTAGGCGGCGGACAAGACTATGGACATGCGCAACATCTCGGCCTGGGCGATCCGCAACCCGGTCATACCGATCGTGTTCTTCATCGGCCTGTGCATCGCCGGCATCGTCTCGTTCATCCGGATGGACGTGAACCAGATGCCGGATGTCGAATTTCCCGGCGTGATCGTGACTATCTCGCAACCCGGCGCCGCGCCGACCGAGATCGAGACGCAGATCACGCAGAAGGTCGAAGCGGCGGCGCGCTCGATCAGCGGGGTCGAGGAAATCTCGTCCACCGCGTCGGAAGGCAACTCGCAAACCCTGGTGCAGTTTTCGATCGGCGAGGACGTCGATGAGGCGGTCAACGAGGTCAAGAACGCGATCGATCAGATCCGCAGCGATCTGCCCGAAGGAATCCTCGAACCGCGGGTGTTCAAGGTCGAGGCCGGCGGCGGCGGCAGTCTCGCCTATTTCGCGGTCAGCGCCGACGACATGACGATCGAGCAATTGAGCTGGTTCATCGACGATACGGTGTCCAAGCGGCTGCTCGCGATCGAGGGCATGGCGGCCGTCAGCCGCGCCGGGGGCGTCGACCGAGAGATCAGCGTGGTGCTCGATCCGGCGCGCATGCAGTCGCTCGGCGTCACCGCGCGCGACGTCAACAACGCGTTGAGATCGACCAACACCGACGCCGCCGGAGGGCAGGCGGAGATCGCCGGCTCGCGCCAGTCGGTCCGCGTGCTCGGTAACGCCGACACTGCCTACGATCTTGCCAATTCGCGCATCAACCTGGGACCGGGCCGGACGGTCAAGCTGTCCGACGTAGCCGACGTGTCGGATGCCTATTCGGAGAAAGTGCGCACCGCCAAGCTCAAGGGCCGCGAGGTCGTCACTTTCGGGTTCGAACGCTCGCGCGGTGCGTCGGACGTGACCGTTTACGATGCCGCGATGGTCGAATTGGGGAAAATCCAGAAGGAAAACCCCCAGGTTCACTTCACCCGCCTGTTCACCCAGGTGAACTATACCAAGGGCCAGTACACCAGCTCTATGGAGGCGCTCGTAGAAGGCGCGGTGCTGGCGATCGTAGTGGTGTTCCTGTTCTTGCGCGATTGGCGCGCGACGATGATCAGCGCGATCGCCATTCCGTTATCGGCGATCCCGACCTTCTGGTTCATGGACCTGATGGGCTTCACGCTCAATTTTCTCTCGCTGCTGGCGTTGAGCCTGGTTGCGGGGGTGCTGGTCGATGACGCGATCGTCGAGATCGAGAACATCGTGCGTCACATGCGCATGGGCAAAAGCGCCTACCAGGCGTCGATCGATGCGGCGGACGAAATCGGCCTGGCCGTGGTTGCGACCACCTTCTCGATCGTCGCGGTATTCCTGCCGGTCGGTCTCATGCCCGGTATCTCGGGTCAGTTCTTCAAGGCGTTCGGGCTGACCGTGGTGGTCGCGGTGCTGATGAGCCTGGCGGTCGCGCGCCTGATCACGCCGATGATCTCGGCCTACTTCCTCAAGGCGCATGGCGAGGCCGAGCACGGCCAGGGCCGCGCGATGGATGTGTACATGAAGGTCCTGACGTGGACCCTCGACGGGCGCCGCAGCCAGGAATTACGCGCGCGCGTAGAACGGAAGCCGTTTGTCTGGTGGTACGCGCTGGCCGCAATCCTGCCGATCCTCGTGATCTTCGCCGCGGGCATCGGCGCAGGCCTTGGCGCCGGCAAGCTGGTGGCGACGATCGTGCCGACTATTCTGGCCGTCATACTCGCGCCCTTCGTGGCGTTCGCGGCGGCTTATCTGGTGGGCCGGATTCTTCGGTTGGCGGTGGGCGCGCTCGGCGAGTTCGGCGCGTGGTACCGCGCGCTGGCCGATCGCTTCGGCGCGCGCATGCGCGATCACCGGTTTTTCGCCTTCCTGCTCGGCGTCTACGCGCTGATCGTCACCTTCGGCATGCTCGCCACCTTGCCCCAGCAGTTCCAGCCGAACGAAAACCACGACACCAGCATCGTTACGATCGAGATGGTCCCGGGCACCACGCTCGAACAGACCGTGGCGGTGGCCGACCGGGTCACCGCGATGATCGAGAAGCAGCCCGAAGTCGAACGCGTGATGGAAAGCGTGCGCGAAGGCGGCGCGACATTGTACGCGGCACTGAAGGATCCCGAGGAGCGCGAGGCGACCAGCACCGAGTTCGAGCGCCGGCTCGCTCCCATCCTGCAGACCTTTGCCGACGCCAGGGTCAGCTTCCAGTCGCAGAACAACGGCGGCGGGGGCGGCGGGTCGGGACGCGATGTTTCGATCATGCTGTCGGGCTCCAACTCTGCACAGCTCGACAAGACGGCGCAGACGCTGGTCGAGCAAATGCGGACCGTTCCCGGCGTGGTCGCCCCGCGCGTTGCGGCGGACCTGCAGCGCCCGGAGCTGGTCATCGTGCCGCGCCCGGACCTCGCCGCGCAGCTCGGCGTGACGACAGCCGCGCTCAGCCAGACAATCCGCATCGCGACGCTTGGCGAAATCGACCAGAATGCGGCCAAGTTCTCTCTGTCCGATCGCCAGGTGCCGATTCGCGTCAAGCTGCCGCGCTCGTCGCGCCAGGACCTGTCGACGATCGAGAACCTTCCCGTGCCGACTGCCACGGGCGGCTATGTGCCGTTGAGCAGGGTGGCGGAGATTCGCTTTGGCGCCGGGCCGACGCAGATCCAGCGTTTCAACCAGTCGCGCCGCGTTTTCGTCGGCGCCGATCTGGGCGAAGGGGTGGTCAAGGGCCCGGTATCGCAGGCCATCCAGAAGCTGCCGATCATGGAGAACCTGCCGCAGGGGGTGTCGAACGCGCCGGTTGGTGAAGACAAGTTCATGGGCGAAATGCTGACCAATTTCGCGATCGCGGTGGTCAGCGGCATTTTCCTCGTCTTCGCGGTGCTGGTGCTGCTCTACAAACGGTTCGTCTCACCGCTGGTCAACATGACTTCGCTGCTGCTGGCGCCGCTGGGCGGCGTGCTGGCGCTGGCAATGTCGGGTGAGCCGATCTCGATGCCGGTCTATATCGGCCTGCTGATGCTACTGGGGATCGTGGCCAAGAACTCGATCCTGCTGATCGACTTCGCGATCGAGGAAATGGCGCATGGCGTGCCCAAGCGCGCGGCGATCATCGACGCCGGGCACAAGCGCGCCCAGCCGATCGTGATGACCACCGTGGCGATGACCGCGGGCATGGTGCCGACCGCCCTGTCGCTATCGGGCGACGGCGCATGGCGCGCGCCGATGGGAACCGTGGTGATCGGCGGGCTGATTCTGTCGACCCTGCTGACGCTGGTGCTGATCCCGGCCGGATTCAGCCTCGCCGACGGGTTCGAAAAGCGCATCGGCCCGTGGCTGCGCACTCGCGTGCTGACATACAAGCCGGGTGACGAGAATCAGGTCCAGGTGCCTCGCCGCGGCGCGGAAGGCCTGCCGGCAGAGTGAGCCGCGGCGAAACTCCGCCGACCCCGGTGCGTTGGCGTCGTATGGGGGGCATCTCGACCGTACCCGACCGCGCGCGCACGATGCGGCGAACCGCCACCGGCCTGCTGGTGGCGATGGCGGGGTTGTTCGTGGTCAGCGGCCAATATCTCGGGCTGCATCCATCGGTCGGCTATCTGCGCGCGTTCGCCGAGGCGGCGATGGTCGGAGGGCTGGCCGACTGGTTCGCGGTCACCGCGCTGTTCCGCCGGCCGCTTGGGCTGCCGATTCCGCACACGGCGATCATTCCCGAAAACAAGGACCGCATCGCCGATACGATGGCGGCGTTCCTGCAGGACAATTTCCTCACCCCAGCGGTGGTCGCACGGCGGCTGCAGGACATGAATCTCGCCAAAGCCGTGGGCGATTACCTCGCTGCGCCATCGCAAGGCGAGACCGGCGCTCGCTTGCGTGCGGGAGCGGCCGAGCTGCTCGCCGAATTTCTCGAATCGCTCGATCCCGAACGGCTCGGCACGCAAGTGCGCGGTGGGCTCAAGGCGCTTGCCGCCAAAGTCGAGGTCGCCCCGCTGCTCGGCCAGATGCTGACCGCCGCGATCGCCGACAAGCGGCACTTGCCGCTGATCGATGCAGGCATCCGTTGGGCCGGCCTGACGATCGAGGCCAACGAGGGCATGATCCGCGACATGATTCACGAAAAGGCCAACGGTCTGGTGCGGTGGACGGGTCTGGACGAAAAGCTCGCCAACTCGGTGCTCGACGGCCTCTACAAACTGCTCGCCGAAGTGCTTGTCGATCCCGACCATCCCTTGCGCAGCAAGCTTGACGAAGGGCTCGCCAAGCTGGCGCACGACCTGCTGCACGATGCCGAGATGCGCGAAAAGATCGAGCGGACCAAGAATGACCTGCTCGATAATCCGGCGGTGGCGACATGGTGGATCGGGGTGTGGGAGCGTATCCGCGCCAGCCTGATCAAGACCGCGCGCGATCCCGGCGGCGCTCTCGGCGGCCAGCTTGGCGAAAGCATGGCCGAACTGGGTAAAGTCTTGCGCGACGATCCACGCATGCAGCTCCAACTCAATCGCTTCGCCCGCCGCACCGCTGTCGGCGTGGCGACCCGCTATGGCGGGCAGATCGTGCGGCTGGTGTCGGAAACGGTTCGCCGGTGGGACGCCCGCACCGTCACCGACCGGATCGAGGGCGCGGTCGGGCGCGACTTGCAGTTCATCCGCATGAACGGCACGCTGGTCGGTGGCCTGGTTGGCGTCGTCATCCATGCCGGAGACGCGCTGCTGTGACGGGCGAACCGGTGCTGGTGACCGAGCGGCTCGAACTGTGGCGACCGCAAGTCAGCGACCGCCCGTTGCTTGAGGCGATGATGGAATCCGCCGCGGTGCGCAAATACCTCGGCGCGATGGAGCCGAACACGCCCGACGTGGTCGCGCGCCTGCTGCGCAACGCCGGTTCGTGGTCGCTCTATGGCTACGGCACCTTCATGGTGCGCGAGCGCGGCCAGTCCGCGATCGTCGGCAACTGCGGGGTGTTTCATTCTTGGCGCGGGCTCGGCGAGGACTTCGACGACAAGCCCGAAGCCGGCTGGATTCTGGCCGAAAGCCACTTCGGCCAGGGAATCGCGCGCGAGGCGATGGAGGCCGTACTGGACTGGTTCGATCGCACGCACCGCGCCCGTGACGTGGTGGCGATGATCTCACCGGACAATGCGCCATCGATCAGGCTGGCGGAGCGGCTCGGGTTTGCCGCCACGCGGCGATCGAAGCTGCCGGGAAGCGACGAATTGGTGCAGCTGTTCGTGCGCACGGCCTAAGCCGGCGGCGCGCTCCCATTCTCCGCATCTGAAGGCGCGGGAGTGGCCAGCGGACGGGCAGGAATGACTTCGACCGTCCAGTCGGGGTAGGCGGCGCGCACGGTTCCTGCCTGGCGTGCCCAATCGCCTGCGTCCCCTTCGCCGACAGACGTCTCTGCACGCCGAACGAGCGCTTGCCGCCGCTCGGCGTCGATGACGATTTCCGCGGGGTCAATCGCGAACGCCACCGCGAGCGCCGCCCGCACGCGCTGGGCTTCACGGTTCGCCAGCTCACGCTCACGCGCCGCAGCGACTTGCGCGGTGCGCTGGCTTTCCGCTTCGGCGGTCCCGCTGCGCAATTGGATAACCGAGACCCGCGCCTCGTCGCCGGCTTCCTTGCGCGCCAATGCCGCGAAGTACTTTTCCAGCGACGGGGCAAACGATGGCGCGATCACCACGGCGGAAATTTTCGGCGGGGCGGCTTGATAATCGACTTCCAGCCGATCGACCCTCGCTGCCGGGCCGACCATGTTCGCCAGCCCATCGCGCAGGACCGCGGTCGAACGGGCCTCGCGCACGATCGCCGACAGGCTGAATGCGAGCGGCACCGCAAGCACGGCCAGCGCAAGCAGGATGCCGCCAGTTTGCAGCCAGCTCTGGCGCGGGGAAAGGCCCGTGCCGAAGCCATTGAAGCGAGCGACCAGCGTCGCCATGAACCCGATCGCCGCGGTGTTGGTGATATAGAGCAACAGCGCGCCGCCAGCGTATTCATAGCGTCCGAGCGCCACGCCCCAGCCGACGGTGGCGAGCGGCGGGATCAGCGCGGTCGCAATGGCGACCCCGACGAGGGACGCGGAGAACTTGCGCAGCAGCGCATAGGCGCCCGCCACCCCGCCGAAGATCGCCACCATCAGATCGAGCAGGCTGGGCCGCACGCGCGCGAGGATCGCCGGCGTCGCGTCGGTCATCGGGGAGACCAGGGTGAGCACCAGGGCGGCGGCAATGGCCACCGCGGTGCCGATTCCAAGTGTCTGGAGCGAACGGCGGAGCAGCCGCCCGTCGAATGTCGCCAGCGCGAAACCGAAACCCATGATCGGCGCCAGCAGGGGCGAGATCAGCATCGCGCCGATGATCACGGGAGCCGAATCCATCAGCAGGCCGAGATGTGCGATCCCCGTCGCAAGCACGACCTGGAGCACGAATCCACGGGTCAGCCGCGCGTCGCGCGCGATCGATGCAAGCGTCGAGGCCCGGCCGTGCCCCTTGCGCGATATGCCCGCGAAGGCGCCGTCCGGGTTGCCCATCGCCGGGTGAGCCGGCTTAGAGCTTGCCTGTCAGTTCGGGGACGATCTTGAACAGGTCGCCCACCAGACCGATGTCGGCGACCTGGAAGATCGGCGCGTCCTCGTCCTTGTTGATGGCGATGATGGTCTTGGAATCCTTCATGCCCGCAAGGTGCTGGATCGCGCCCGAGATACCGATCGCGATGTACACTTCGGGCGCAACGATCTTGCCGGTCTGGCCGACCTGGAAATCGTTGGGTGCGTAGCCTGCGTCGACCGCCGCGCGGCTTGCGCCAACGCCCGCGCCGAGCTTGTCCGCGAGCGGGAAGATGAGCTCCTTGAACGTGTCGCCATCCTTGAGCGCGCGGCCGCCCGAGACGATGATCTTGGCGCTGGTGAGTTCCGGGCGCTCGTTCTTCGCCAGTTCGGAACCTTCGAAGCTCGACAGGCCGGCGTCGGCAGGACCGGACACGGCCTCGACCGTGCCGTTGCCGCCTTCGGCCGCGGCCTTGTCGAAGCCGGTGCCGCGTACGGTGATGACCAGCTTGGGATCGCTCGATTCGACGGTGGCAATCGCGTTGCCGGCGTAGATCGGGCGGGTAAACGTGCGCTCGCCCTCGACACCCATGATCTCGGAGATCTGCATCACGTCGAGCAGCGCAGCGACGCGCGGGGCAATGTTCTTGCCGTTAGTGGTGGCGGCCGCGAGAAACGCATCGTGGTGCCCCATCAGGTCGACCACCAGCGGCGCGACGTTCTCGGCCAACTGGTGCTCATAAGCGTCGCCATCGGCGAGGTGGACTTTGCCCACTCCCGCGATTTTGGCAGCGGCCTCGGCAACGGCCGCGCAGCCCTTGCCGGCGACCAGCAGGTGCACTTCGCCCAGCTTCGATGCGGCGGTGACGGTGGCCAGGGTGGCGTCCTTCACCGATGCGTTGTCGTGTTCGACCAGAACGAGAGTCTTCATCTCATCAATCCTCAAAACAGCAAAAGCTCAGGCGATGCCGAGCGCTTTCATCTTGGCGACCAGTTCGTCGACATCGGCAACCTTGACGCCCGCCTGGCGCACAGCCGGCTCGGACACCCTGATCGTCTTCAGCCGCGGCGCGGTGTCGACGCCGAAATCAGCCGGGGTCTTGGTGTCGAGCGGCTTGGACTTGGCCTTCATGATGTTGGGCAGCGAGGCGTAGCGCGGCTGGTTGAGCCGCAAGTCGGTGGTGACGATCGCCGGCATTGCCAGCCTGACCGTCTCGAGCCCGCCATCGATCTCGCGCTTGACCGTGACATAGTCCCCCTCGACGCTGACTTCGTTGGCGAAGGTCCCCTGCGGCCGGCCCATCAGCGCGGCGAGCATCTGGCCGGTCTGGTTTGAATCGTCGTCGATCGCCTGCTTGCCGAGGATCACCAGGCCCGGCTGCTCGGCCTCCGCAATCGCCTTGAGGATCTTGGCGACCGCGAGCGGCTCGACCTCGTCATCGGTCTGCACCAGGATCGCGCGGTCGGCACCCATGGCAAGGCCGGTGCGCAGCGTCTCGGTCGCCTTGGCGGGGCCGATGCTGACCACGATCACTTCGGCGGCAACGCCTTTTTCGCGCAAGCGCAGCGCTTCCTCGATCGCGATTTCGTCGAACGGGTTCATGCTCATCTTGACGTTGGTCAGATCGACGCCGGTGCCGTCGGCCTTGACCCGCGGCTTGACGTTGTAATCGATCACCCGCTTGACGGGGACGAGGATCTTCATGGCAATCGCGCTCCTTCGTACGTGCGTGCGCTCTAGATAACCCTTACGTAAGCGTCAACCTGGCTTCAGGCTGCCTGCTTGACCTCGGCGACGATCTTGCGCGCCGCGTCGCCCAGGTCGTCGGCCGCGACGATCGGCAGGCCCGAATTGGCCAGGATCGCCTTGCCTTCATCCACATTGGTGCCTTCGAGGCGGACCACCAGCGGAACCGACAGGTTCACGTCCTTGGCCGCCGAAACGATGCCATCGGCGATCACGTCGCACTTCATGATCCCGCCGAAAATATTGACCAGGATGCCCTTCACGGCGGGATCCTTGAGGATGATCTTGAACGCTGCGGTCACCTTCTCGCGGCTCGCGCCACCGCCGACGTCGAGGAAGTTGGCCGGAAACGCGCCGTTGAGCTTGATGATGTCCATCGTCGCCATCGCCAGCCCCGCGCCGTTGACCATGCAGCCGATGCTGCCGTCGAGCTTGATGTAGGCGAGATCGTACTTCGAAGCTTCGACTTCCGCCGGGTCTTCCTCGGTCTCGTCGCGCAGGGCCTCGATGTCGGGGTGGCGATACAGAGCGTTCGAATCGAAGCTCATCTTGGCGTCGAGCACCAGCAGCTTGTCGTCTTCGGTCACCACCAGCGGATTGATCTCGAGCATCGAGCAGTCGGTTGCGACGAACGCGTCGTACAACTGCCTGGCGAGCTTCTGCGCCTGCTTGTTGAGATCGCCCGTCAGCTTGAGCGCGAACGCCACCGCGCGGCCGTGGTGGGGCATGAAGCCCTCGGCCGGATCGATCGTGAACGTGGTGATCTTGTCAGGCGTGTCGTGCGCGACGCCCTCGATATCCATCCCGCCTTCGGTCGAGACGACCATCGCCACGCGCCCACTGTCGCGATCGACGAGCAACGACAGATAGAACTCCGAAGCGATATCGACCCCGTCGGTAATGTAGAGCCGGTTCACTTGCTTGCCGCTGTCGCCGGTCTGGATGGTCACCAGCGTGTTGCCAAGCATCTCGTGCGCGTTGGCCTCGACCTCCTCGACCGTCTTGGCCAGGCGCACGCCGCCCTTGGCGCTTTGCGGCAGTTCGGAAAACTTGCCCTTGCCGCGCCCGCCCGCGTGGATCTGCGCCTTGACCACGTACAGCGGACCCGGCAGCTTCTTCGCCGCGGCAACGGCTTCCTCGACGCTCAGCGCGGCGAAGCCGGCAGGCACCGCGATGCCGTGCTGTGCGAGCAATTCCTTGGCCTGGTATTCGTGGATGTTCATGGGCCGGGCGGGCTTTCCTGTGATGGGGGAGTTGACGGGGGCCTAAGCATGGATCGCCTGGCTTGAAAAGATAACTATGGCTCGCCATTGCCCAAGCTGTGATTGATGCCGCCCGTCTTGAAGCGATCGTCCGCGAAGCCGGGCGGATCGCGTTTGGCATGTGGCCCGGCGGGGGACACGCGCTCGATGCGTGGGAGAAAAGCCCCGGCAATCCGGTGTGCGCGGCCGATATCGCGGTCGACGTGTTCCTCAAGCGCGAGCTCGGCAGGCTGCTGCCATCGGCCGGCTGGCTGAGCGAAGAAACCGTCGACGATCCCGCACGGCTCGACAAGGGCCTGATCTGGCTGGTTGACCCGGTCGACGGCACGCGCGATTTCATCCGGGGGCGTAAAGGCTGGGCGGTGTCGGTCGCGCTGATCAGCGAGGCGCGCCCGCTGATGGGCTTCCTCGCCGCTCCCGCGCGGGGCGAATTCTGGCGCGGCGTTTCGGGGCAGGGTGCCTGGCGCAACGAACAACCGCTGGTCGCCTCGCAGCGAAAGGTATTCGCCGGCTCACGAGTCCCCGCCGATTCGCTGCCGCGCGAGGATCGCGACCTGGTGACGGTCGACAAGCCCAACTCGATCGCCTTGCGCGCCGCGATGGTTGCGAGCGGTGAGGCCGATCTCCTCGCCACGCTGCGCTGGGGCTGGGAATGGGACATCGGCGCGGCCGCGTTGATCGCGCGCGAGGCGGGTGCCGCCGTGACCGACGCATTCGGCCGCCCGCTCAATTACAACAAACGCGATCCGCGCGCCTTCGGGCTGCTGGTCAGCGCGACGCCGATCCACGACGCCGCGGTGGCGCGGCTGGCGGACCGAGCGAAGGCGATCGCCGGCTGAAATCGCCGGCGGGCCATTGTGCAGGCCCCTCGCGACGACTGGTTAGAAGTTGGGGTAACCCTGGTCAGTTCAAGGTCAGGCGCAGGCGAGCCGATTTGAGCGATTGCTCGTCATACTCGACGGCCATCAGCTGCAAGCTTTCGGCGATTTTCGGGTCCAGCATCGCTGAAGCGAGCCGCCGGCATCTATCCGCCTGGGCGCCGAGATACTCGGGCGTCCGCTGATCGGTCACGTCCAGCAGCAGATTGACCGCGCCAACGAAATTGCCTTCGCGATCGAACAAAGGAGTGGGAAATGGCACGAAGTGCACCGTCGTGCCATCGGGCCGCCGGGCAACGGCCTCGTGTTCGCGGACCGGCTTCTTTTCGCGAATGGCCACGGCCATCGGGCATTCGTCGTGCGGCAGATGCTCGCCTTGCGTGGTGAGCAACTTCCATGTCACGCACCACTTGTCGACGCCGACTTCGGGCGTGCGTCCCGCCAGATCGACACACGCGGGATTGAAGTAGGTAATCGTGCCGTCCTGGTCGGTTACGTAGATGGCCGCAGGCATCTCGTCGAGCATCGTGGGGAAGCTGTCGGCATGGCCCACGATCGCATCCGCGGCCGTATCGACCAGAAGAGCGGCAGTTTGCGCATTGATGGTCACGCCGGTGTCCGAACCCCGCTGATCCAAGATAGGTGTCCCAACTCTATAGCTCTCATCTGGTAAGATTGCCATGGATACTAACATTTGTCAGCAGCCTGTTAACCTCGATATTCCGCCGCACAAATGGGAGGGCCGGCCCCCTTTCAGGAGCCGGCCCCCGCCGTATCTGCCTTACGCGAACTGCTGATTAGTTGGCCGCGTTGGCTTCCGCCTGGGTGATCGGGATGATCTTGATCTCGACCCGGCGGTTCATCGGCTCGTTGATGTTATCGCTGGTCTGAACCTTGAGGCTGGTCTCGCCGAATCCCATCCAGCGGATGCGAGCCGAGCTGACGCCGCGGCTGATCAGGTAGTTAGCCACCGCCTGCGCGCGCTGTTCCGACAGGCGCTGGTTGGACGACGACGATCCGACGGTGTCGGTGTGGCCGTACACGTCGACCAGGCTGTTGGGGTACTGTTGCAAGCTTCCCGCGACCCGGTCGAGCAGGCTCTGGAAGCCCGGATTGATCGAAGCGCTGCCGGTGGCGAACGTCACGCCGTCGGGCAGGTTGACCAGGATCGCGCCGTTGTCGTCGATTACGTCGACGCCCGAACCGGCGGTCTGGTCCTTGAGCTCCTTGATCTGCTGGTCCATCCGGTAGCCGACATAGCCGCCGAGCGCGCCGCCGGCGACGGCGCCCGCGATGCGCGCGGTCCTGCCGCCGATCAGGCCGCCGAGCAGCGCGCCCGCTGCCGAGCCGCCAAGACCGCCGATTGCGGTCCGCGAAATCTTGCGCTCGCCGGTGTTGGGATCGGTGACGCAGGCCGAAACGCCGACCAGCGAAAGCGCGGCGATGGCGGCGGTGAATTTGCGCGAAGTCTTCATTGGGTAGTCCCCTTTTTCTCGTTGGTACGCGGCGTGCCGCGCTTGCGACACGCCTAAGGCTGGCGCGCCCTACCCGCACCTCGGATGTTCAAACGATGCCAAGTGCGCGCCGTTCCCGCTGGCAGCGCCGCGCTTTTGTGCTAGCGCATCAGGCGTGACACCGTTTCCGTGGACCGACGTCCTGATCATCACCGGGTTGATCGTCCTCAATGGCCTGTTCGCGGCGAGCGAACTGGCGATCGTGTCGGCCAAGCCGACGCGCTTGAAAGCGCTGGCGGACAAGGGGAGCCGCGCCGCGCGGACCGCGCTCGCGCTGCAGGGCGATCCGGGCAAGTTCCTGTCCACCGTGCAAGCCGGGATCACCATCGTCGCGATCATCGCCGGTGCTTATTCCGGCTCCAGCCTTGGCGGCCCCGTGGGCGAGCGGTTGATGGCGATGGGCCTGTCGAGCGACTATGCCGCGCAAGCCGGTTTCGCGCTGGTGATCGTGCTGACCACTTATTTCAGCTTGGTGATCGGCGAGCTGGTGCCCAAGCAGGTCGCCTTGCGCGCGGCGATGCCGATCGCGCTTGCCGCCGCGCGACCGATGGCACTGTTGGCCAGGATAGCCGCGCCGCTGGTATGGCTGCTCGATACTTCATCGGCGCTGCTGATCCGCATGCTCGGGGTTCGGCCGGCGGGCGGCGGAACGGTCACTTCGGAAGAACTGCACATGATCTTCACCGAGGCGACGCACTCCGGGGTGATCGAGAAGGGCCAGAGCCAGATCCTCGCCGGCGTTGTGCGCCTCGCCGAGCGGCCGGTGCGCGAACTGATGACGCCGCGCAACGAGCTCGATTGGCTCGACCTGCACGGGCCTGAGGTGGACTTGCGCGCGCGCATCGACGCCAGCCCACATTCGTTGCTGCCGGTTGCCGACGGCTCGCCCGACAATATCGTCGGCGTGGTCAAGGTGCGCGAAGTGCTCGGGGCGATGCTCGGCGGGCGCACGGTAGACCTCGCAGCGCTGCTCAAGAAGCCCGAGGTGATTCCCGACCAGCTCGATGCGATGGACGCGCTGCGCACGCTGCAACAGGCCGAAGTGGCGATGGCGATGGTGCACGACGAGTACGGTCACCTCGAGGGGATCGTCACGCCGGTGGACCTGCTGACCGCGATCGTCGGCAACTTCGCGTCCGACCAGGATCTCGGCGAAGCGCCCACGATCGTCGAACGCGAAGACGGCTCGCTGCTGATTTCGGGATCGCTGCCGGTCGATCAACTGGCCGAGCGGCTGTGCATCGACCTGCCCGAAGACCGCGAGTTCGCCACAGCGGCCGGCTACGTCCTATGGAGCATGAAAAAGCTGCCGGCCGAAGGCGAGCACTTCACCGACCAGGGCTGGCGGATCGAGGTGTTCGATATGGATGGGCGCAAGATCGATAAATTATTAGCGGTCTGTTTGTGAAAGTCTTCGCTTTCCGAACATGTCTCCCGCTCGTCCGGTCCTCGGCGCTAGTCGCTCCACTTCGCCAAGCGGCACCTGCGGGCGGCCCTTCGGCCTTGCCGGCTCGCTTGTCGCGGGCCGGGGGAACCCCTCAGCACTCGTAAAAACGCGAATAGGCTGCGCTCGGTGTCCCCGCTGATCCGGTCGGCGACCCCGCCGGCCGCGAGGCCGACCGTATCTGCCCCGGAGCGGAGCGAGGAAAATAGCAGCGAAGGACGCACGCGCGGATGCGCGGGCGGAAAACGAGGAATCGATGCTGTAAAGCCTGGCTTCAGCCAGGAATTACGGCCGAAGCACCCGCCCCATCGCCTTCCGGCGCGGCAATGATGTCGCGGGTTACGCGGCCCTTGGCGACGGTGTTGGTCTGCGGATCGCCAACTGCGGTGCGGATGCCGGGATCGGCGGCGCCAGCGCGGTCGAGCGCGCTGGTTTCGACCTGGCTGCGCGGGGCGGGGCCGCCGAACAGGACGTCGAGCGCCTGCTCGGCCGCGGTGCCTTCGGTCGGACGCGGAGCGCCCGGCGCGGGCGGGGTCAGCGCGAAATCGGGCGGCACCACCAGCGGCGCCTGGCGCTGCACGGCGAACTCGTCGGGCCGGTCGCGGTTGAGCAGGCCGCCAGCGCCGCAGCCGGCGAGGGTGGTCGCAGCGAGGGCGAGGAAGGCGAAAGTAGCGGTCTTGCGCATTGAATTAGCTCTCCACGGCCGTCTCGGCCGTCTGTTCGGGTGCCTTTTCGCGGATAAGCAGCGATCGGGCAAGGATGATCAGCACGCCGATGGTGATGGCGGCATCGGCCAGATTGAACACCAGGAACGGGCGCCAATCGCCGAAATGCAGGTCAAGGAAGTCCACCACATAGCCAAGGTCGTAGCGATCCTTGATGTTGCCGAGCGCCCCGCCGAGGATCAGCCCCAGCGCGGCGATGTCGCCCAGCTTGCGCTCGCGCAGCATCCACACCGTGACGATCATTGCGATAGCGCCCGTCACCACCACCAGCGCCCACCGCTGGGTCTCCGATTCGGCGGTGAACAGCCCGAGCGAGACGCCGTAGTTGTGCGTCAGCGTGTATTGGAAGATCGGCATCAAATAGTGCGACTGGCCCAGGTCGAGCTTGAGCCCGTGCAGGATGTATCCCTTGTACGCCTGGTCGGCGGCGAACAGCAGCACCGCGATGGCAAGGCCGATCAGGCGATTCTTGACCACCGGGTTCACGCCGCCACCTCTGCGCCCACAACCGCTTCGCAGCGATTACACAGCCCGCCGTCCTGTTCGACTTCGGGCAGCAGCCGCCAGCAGCGGCCGCATTTATCGTCGCTGGTGCGGGTGACGGTCACCCCGTCGCCATCGCGCGTGCGCACTGTCGCGGTGATGAACAGTTCGGCAAGTTGCGCGTCGCTGAAGCCCTCGGGCACCAGGTCGGCGGGCACGGTGACTTCGGCCTCAAGTCCCGAGCGCACGATCTTGTCGCGCCGGAGCGGCTCGATCGCTTCGGTTACCGCCTCGCGCAACGCGCGCAGCTCGCCAAACCGCGCGGTGAGCGCCGCATCGGTCCATTCGGCGGGAAGCGGGTGGAGTTCCTGCAAGTGGACGCTGCCGCGCTCCGGAAAGCGGGTGGCCCACACTTCCTCGGCGGTGAACACCAGGACCGGGGCGGCATAGCGCACCAGCGCCTGGAACAGCACGTCGAGCACGGTGCGCGTCGCGCGCCGCTCGATGCTGTGCGGATCGTCGCAGTAAAGCCGGTCCTTGCGGATATCGAAGTAGAACGCCGACAAATCCTCGTTGCAGAACTCGATCAGCGCGCGGACGTATTCGTTGAAATCATACGTATCGATCGCGGTGCGGATGACCGCGTCGAGTTCCGCAAGCCTGGCCAGCACGTAGCGTTCAAGCTCGGGCATCTCCGCGAACGGGACCGCTTCGCGCTCATGCTCGAACCCGTCGAGTGCGCCGAGCAGGTAGCGGAAGGTGTTGCGCAGCTTGCGGTACTGGTCGGCGACGCCCTTGAGGATTTCGTCGCCGATGCGGTGATCCTCGGTGAAATCGACGCTCAATGCCCACAGGCGGATGATGTCCGCGCCGTAAGTCTCCATCACCTTGTTGGGATCGACCGTGTTGCCGAGGCTCTTGGACATCTTCATGCCCTTGGCATCCATCGTGAACCCGTGGGTGAGGATCGCGTCGTACGGCGCGCGGCCGCGGGTGGCGCAAGCATTCGAGCAGCGATGACTGGAACCAGCCGCGATGCTGGTCGGACCCTTCGACGTAGATGTCCGCCGGCCACGACAGATCGGGCCAGCGCCCGCTGTCGAGCACGTAGGCGTGGCTGGTGCCGGAATCGAACCACACGTCGAGGATGTCGCTGACCGCTTCCCACTCGTCGGGGATCGTAGTCGTCGCCCAGGAAGCCGTAGCGCAGTCTCAGGCGTCCAGGCGTCGATGCCCTGCGCCTTCACCGCCGCGACGATGCGCGCGTTGACCGCCTCGTCGACCAGGTATTCGCCGGTCGCGCGGTTGACGAACAGCGTCATCGGCACGCCCCACGCGCGCTGGCGGCTGAGCACCCAGTCGGGCCGCCCTTCGACCATCGAGCCGATGCGGTTGCGGCCCTTTTCGGGGATGAACTTGACGCGGCTGATCTCAGCCAGCGCCACTTCGCGCAAGGTCTGGCCTGTCTCGGGCAAGCCGCCCTCATTGTCCCACCGCTGGCGCGCGCGGCCCTCGACCGGCTCGACCGCGTGAGCCTTGTCCATCGGCACGAACCACTGCGGGGTGCAGCGATAGATCACCTTGGCCTTCGAGCGCCACGAGTGCGGGTAGGAGTGCTTGTAGTCCGCGCTCGCCGCCAGCAGCGCGCCGGCTTCGCGCAAGTCCGCACAGATCGGCCCGTCGGGCGCGTTGAACTTGGGGTTGATCACCGAGCCCTGCCCGCCGAGCCAGCCCCAGTCCTCGCGGTACTTGCCGTCGCCCTCGACCGCGAACTTCGGGTTCAGGCCGTATGCCTTGCACAGCTCGAAATCGTCCTCGCCGTGGTCGGGCGCCATGTGGACGAGCCCGGTGCCGGTGTCGGTGGTGACGAACTCGCCCGGCAGGAACGGCCGCGGCTCGGCGAAGAACCCGCCGAGGTGGTGCATCGGGTGGCGGGCGACGGTGCCGGCGAGCTCGGAGCCTTTGCATCCAGTGCTGCTCGCCGATCTAGACTCGAGAACCTGATCGCGGCTCCGAAGCTCGATCAAGCTCATGATCGCAGCGACGACGATGAAGCAGCTGTGCACCCATCTGCACGGTTGGCATTGTCGACATTCGGCGCATCGAGCCGACCGTGCCTCGCCAGTCGACGACGTGCGAGCAGCGTATTCAATCTCAGGCCCATAGGCGATCGCCTGGTTGACCGGGATCGTCCACGGCGTGGTCGTCCAGATCACCGCGTACGCGCCGACCAGTTCGGCGAATCGGGACTCTCGACGATCTCGAACGCCACGTCGATCTGGGTCGAGACGACGTCCTCGTACTCGACCTCGGCCTCGGCCAGCGCGGTCTTTTCGACCGGGGACCACATCACCGGCTTGGCCCCGCGATAGAGCTGGCCGCTGGTCGCGAACTTCAGGAGCTCGGCAACGATCGTCGCCTCGCTCTCGGGCTGCATCGTCAGGTAGGGGTGGTCCCAGTCGGCCATCACGCCGAGGCGCTTCAGCTGCTCGCGCTGCACGTCGACCCAGGCTTGCGCATAGGCGCGGCACTCGGCGCGGAATTCGAGCAAGGGCACGTCGTCCTTGTCGCGCTTGGCCTTGCGGTACTGTTCCTCGACCTTCCACTCGATCGGCAGCCCGTGGCAGTCCCACCCGGGCACGTAGGGCGCGTCACGCCCAAGCAGGTTCTGCGTGCGGCAGACCATGTCCTTGATCGTGTGGTTGAGCGCGTGGCCGATGTGCATGTCGCCGTTCGCGTAAGGCGGGCCGTCATGGTACATGAACTTGGGCCGGCCGCGGCGCGCATCGCGCAACTGCTCGTAGAGCTTGTCAGCCTCCCACCGCGCGGCGATGCCCGGCTCCTTCTGCGGCAGGCCGGCTTTCATCGGAAAGTCGGTCCTGGGCAGGAATACGGTGTCGCGGTAATCGCGAGGTGAGGGAGTATCGGCGTCGCTCATGGCGCAAGGGCCGCTAGAGGAAAGCGGCGCTGTAGGAAAGTTTTTCGAATGTCGCGGCCCGCGGCTCAAGGCCGCGCCGCGCGCCGCGCCTTGACCGCCGCCTCGCCCGCTTCCTGCTCGGCGCGCGTGCGGTTGTCGCTTCGCGGGAACAGCGCCGGGCCAAGGTTCCACACATCGTCGACCCAGATGAAGCCGGTAAAGCTGTCGGGGATCTGACCGAACTGTTCGGGCAGGTCGAGACCCCGCGGATCGCCGTCTCGATCGGCGGGAAGGGTTCCCTCTGGCCCGGTCACGATGACATGGCCGCCCGCGTCGGCCATCCGCGCGAGCAGGCGGTTGGGCCAGCCGCCCATGCTTTTCTGCCGGTCGAGCGGGATCATCATCGTGCCGCCCTTGCATTCGGCAGGCAGGATGCCGAACCAGCCGGACTTGCGGTAGTTCGCGGTGCAGGCCCGTGCCCGCTCGCGCGCTGAATGACCACGCTTGCGGGAACAGCGTGCGGATGCGGGCAAGCGGCCCGGTCTCGGCCACCGCGTAGAACGCGTCGCGCGATTCGCCCGGATCGCGCCCGATGGTCTTGAGGTCAGCCGCGAGCCGGTCGGCGGCGCGCGGATCATCGCCGGTAAAAGTGAACAGCAGCGGCTTGGGGCTGGCTACCTGCGACACCTGCGCGAGCGTCGGGCGCGGGCCGTAGCTGTTGCTGCACGCGGCCGGGGCGACCGAACCGTCCGGCGCGATCCTGATCTCGATCATTGCCGCGCCCAGCTGGCGCGCATCGGTGATCGCGCGCAGCGAATTGTCCGGCAGTACAGGATAGCGCGCGGCGCCGGGCACGTTTTCGCACGCCCCGATGTCTGCATCGGCCGATCGGTGCGCGATCATGCCGGGTCGGCCCACCGGCGTCGGGGCAAGCCAGCTGGCGTTGATGAACGTGTACGCGAAAAAGACCACTGCAATGGCGAACAAAGCGATCCGGAGGACGCGCTTCATCCAAGAACCTCGCGGGCTCGATCGCAGTCCTTCGCCATCTGCGCCTGCAATGCATCGAGCGAATCGAATTTCGCTTCCGGGCGCAGGAAGCGGCGGAAACCGACTTCGATCTCCTGCCCATAGAGATCGCCGTCAAAATCGAAGAAATACGGCTCGAGCAGCTCCTTGGGCGGATCGAACGTCGGCCGGATGCCGACATTCGCCGCGCCTTTGAGTTCCTTACCCGAGGACAGGATCGTCCCGGTCACCGCGTAGATGCCGAACCGCGGGCGCAGATAGCTTTCGAGCGCGAGGTTGGCCGTGGGGTAGCCGATCGTGCGCCCGACTTTATCGCCGTGCTGGACCACGCCGCGAATCGCGAAAGGCCGGGTCAGCAGGCGGGTGGCGGTGTCGCAATCTCCCGCCTGGAGCGCCTCGCGGATGCGGCTGGAGGAAACCGGCCGGCCATCCTCCATCACCGGCGGAACCGCTCGGCTCTCGATCCCGCACGCTGCGCCGAGCGATTCGAGCACCGCGCGGTTGCCGCCGCGCGCTTTGCCGAACGTAAAGTCGTCTCCCGTCACCACCCCCGCCGCGCCGATCCGGTCGTGCAGCAGCACGCGCACGAAATCCTCGGCGCTGGTGCCGGCGAGCTCGGCATCGAAGTGGAACACCAGCATCGCGGTCGCCCCGGCGGCGAGGTAGAGCTCGTGCCGCTGTTCGAGCGTGGTCAGCCGGAACGGCGCGGCGTCAGGCTTGAACAGCCGCACCGGGTGCGGATCGAAGGTGGCGACGATGCTCGGGCGCCCTTCCGCGCGG
This sequence comes from uncultured Alphaproteobacteria bacterium, assembly GCA_963781525.1. Taxonomy (GTDB): domain Bacteria; phylum Pseudomonadota; class Alphaproteobacteria; order Sphingomonadales; family Sphingomonadaceae; genus Tsuneonella. Next base: position 25,460 of record CAWAGD010000007.1, read on the forward strand.
GCCCACGCGATCGCCTCGCCCGCGACCGCCTGGTGGCCTTTGTGAAAGCCATCGAAATTACCCAGCGCAACGATCGCCCCGCGCAAGCTTTCGGGCACGCGGTCGCGGTGATCGAGCCATCTCATGGCGCGGTGCGCTGCGGCGGCACCGGATGGTGCGGTGGCAGCGGCAGGATGCCCGTACCGATCACCCGCAGTGCATTGCCGCCCATCGCGGCGCGAATTTCCTGCGGCGTGAAGCCTTCGTCGATCAGCGCCTGGGTCACCTGGACTAACTGGGAAGTATCGAACCGCACAGTGGTCGCCCCGTCGTAATCGCTGCCGAGCGCGACGTGCCCGATGCCGACGAGGTCGCGCACATGCTTCATTGCGCGGGCCGTGTCGCGCGGGGAAGTGCCGCACACCGCCGCGTCCCAGTAGCCGATGCCGATCACTCCGCCGGTCTTCGCAACGCCGCGGATTTCGTCGTCGGTGAGGTTGCGATTGACCTTGCAGGTCGCCTGCACCCCGCCGTGGCTCGACACCACGGGGCGGGTCGCCATGGCCAGGATATCGGCGACGCAGGCATGGCTGCAGTGCGCGAGATCGACGATCATGCCGAGGTTCTCCATCCGGCGTATCGCCGCGCGGCCTTTGGGCGTGAGGCCGCCTTTCTTCAGTCCGTGCATCGAGCCGGCAAGATCGTTGTCGAAGAAGTGCGTCAGGCCCGCCATGCGGAAGCCGGCATCGTGCAGCCGATCGAGGTTGCCGAGGTTTCCTTCAAGATCGTGCAGCCCCTCTATGCTGAGCATCGCCCCAACCGGCTTTTTCGGCCCCGCGCGGTCCGCCAGCAGCCGCGCGAGCGAAGCGTCGCTGGTCACCTGCTCGAGCCGCCCTCCCGCCGTGACAACCGCGCGGCGCAGTTTCTCTGCGTGCCACAGCGATCGTTCCAGCAGCGAGCCCCAGGTCCGCACCGGCTGAAGCTGGGCCACCACCAGCGTGGCGATGTTGTCGCTGTCGGCGCCGTTCGAATCGTAGTTCTGGTTCTTGGGCGTTTTGGTAACGCTGGAAAAAACCTGCAGCGCGACGTTGCCTTTTTCCAGCCGGCCGAGGTCTTCGTGCCCGCCTTGGTCGTTGGACAGCAGGTTGCGCTTCCACATCAGCGTATCGGAATGCAGATCGACGATGGTCAATGTCTTGTGCAGCGTCCTGGCCTGCCCGGACACCGGGATCAGCGGCTGCCCGTCGATCTTGTTCATCGACCGCGCGACGATTCCCGGGGCGAGTGCGAAAAAGCCGACTACTGCAACGAGCAGCAGCACGACGCCGCCCCACGCCAATTTCTGCTTCATGCGCGTTCCAGGGTGACGAAGGAGAACGCCGGGGTGTCGCCCTCGGCGGGATGGTCTTGGCGCGCTACTTCGCGCCATTCGCTACCCGGCGCAGGCATATGGGTATCGCCATCGATGTCAGCGTGCACCTCGGTCAATTCGATCCGCGTGGTGAAGGGCAACATCAGACGATACACTTGCGCGCCACCGATCACCGAAACAGCGCTGTTTCGTGCCAGATTAAACGCCTCATTGACATCGTGCGCTACCTCCGCCCCGTCGGCCTGCCAGTCGCGGCTGCGGGTCAGCACGATGTGCCGGCGGCCCGGCAACGGATTGCCCAGACTGTCGAATGTCTTGCGGCCCATGATCATCGGCCTGTCGGCGGTCAGCGCCTTGAAGCGCCTCAAGTCCGCCGGAATACGCCACGGCAGCGCCCCGTCTTTGCCGATCGTGCCGTTGGCGGCGCGCGCGAGAATCGCGGTCACTTGTCGTGCCATATCCGCGTCACATGACCCATCTTGCGCCCCTCGCGCGCCTCGCGCTTGCCATACAGGTGAAGGTGCGCTTGCCGGTCGGCCAGTGCGCGCTGCCCCGCCACCGGCGCGCCTTCGCCGACGAGGTTGTCCATCGCGGCCCGGCTGACGATCGTGGCGGTATCGCCGAGCGGCAGGCCGGCGATCGCGCGGATGTGGTTCTCGAACTGGCTCGTCGCCGCGCCCTCGATCGTCCAGTGGCCCGAATTATGCACCCGCGGTGCGATCTCGTTGAAGACCGGGCCCTGCGGGGTGGCGAAGAATTCGACCGTCAGCACCCCGACATAGCCCAGTTCCTCGGCGATCCGCCCGGCCAGCGACCGCGCCGCCGCCACTTGGTCTGCGACCACGGCGCTCGGCGGCCATACCGACTGGACGAGGATGCCATTATCATGCCGGTTTTCCGCGCTGTCCCAGAACCGCACCTCGCCATCCTGGCCGCGCACGAGGATGACCGAGAACTCGGCGTCGAAGCGAACCAGTCCTTCATAGACGCACGCGGTTTGCGGCAAGCGGATCGAATCGGCATCGCGCGCCGACGCGAGGCGCCACTGGCCCTTGCCGTCGTAGCCGTCGCGCGCGGTCTTGAGGATGCCGGGCGCGCCGACCCGCTCGATCGCACCGGTGAGCTCTTCGGCCGATTCGACCGCAGCGAACGGCGCGGGCCGGCCGCCAAGGCTTTCGGCAAACCGCTTCTCGCGCAGCCGGTCCTGCGCGGTCTCGAGCGCGCGCAGGCCGGGAGCAAGCCGCTCGGCGAGGAACGCGAGCTGGCCGGTCGGGATATTCTCGAACTCGAAAGTCAGAACATCGCACGCCTGCGCGAAACGGTGCAGCGCCAACGGATCGGTAAATGGCGCAACGGTAGCCTCTGCCGCAACTTCGGCCGCAACGCTGTCGCGTTCCGGTGTGTAGACGTGCACCCGGTAGCCGAGCTGCGCAGCGGCCATCGCGAGCATCCGGCCGAGCTGGCCGCCGCCCAGGATCCCGATCGTTCCCCCCGGCTGCAGCATCAGTTTTCAGGCGCCTCGCCCACGGCAGCGGTGCGCGATGCGCGCCAGCCCTCGAGACGCTGCGAGAGGGCGGGATCGCCGAGCGCGAGGATCGCCGCGGCGAGCAGCCCGGCGTTGGTCGCCCCGGGCTCGCCGATCGCGAGCGTGCCGACCGGTACGCCGGCGGGCATCTGGACGATCGACAGCAGGCTATCGAGTCCCTTGAGCGCTTTTGATTTCACCGGCACGCCTAGCACCGGCAGATGCGTCAGCGCGGCGAGCATGCCGGGCAAGTGCGCCGCCCCGCCCGCGCCGGCCACGATTACCTTGAACCCGGCTTCGTGGGCGGTCTTGCCGAACTCGAACAGCCGTTCGGGCGTCCGGTGGGCCGAGACGATCCGCGGCTCGTAGCTCACGCCCAGCTCGTCGAGCACCTCGGCGGCGCTCCGCATGGTCTGCCAATCCGACTGGCTGCCCATCACGATTGCGACTCTTGGCGCCATATCGGCCATCACATGTCCTTGAGATAGCGCCGCTCGCCCGGCGTCATGCTGTCATCGAAGTGATAGATGATCGGCTGGCCGGTGGGAATCTCCAGCCCGGTGATGTCCGCATCCGAAATGCCCGACAGGTGTTTGACCAGCGCGCGAAGACTATTGCCATGCGCGCTCACGATAACCGTTTCGCCCTTGGTCAATTGCGGCAGGATCGCACGTTCCCAGTACGGCAGCACGCGCTCGATCGTCAGCTTGAGGCTCTCGCTGCGTGGAACCGCGATCCCCGCGTAGCGCGGGTCCTTCGCCAGATCGAACTTGGATCCTTCGTCCATCACGGGTGGCGGCACGTCGAAGCTGCGGCGCCACACATGCACCTGCTCGTCGCCGTGCTTGTCGCGGGTTTGCTGCTTGTCGAGCCCGGTGAGCCCGCCATAATGTCGCTCGTTAAGGCGCCAGTCCTTAGTCTCGGGGATCCACAGCCGTCCGCAGCCTTCGAGCGCGAGATGCAACGTCTTGATCGCGCGGGTCTGCAGCGAGGTGAACGCCGCTGTCGGCAGCAGGTTCTTTTCGGCCAGCAGCGCGCCCGCCGCGCTCGCCTCGGCCACGCCCTGCTCGGTCAGATCGACGTCCCACCAGCCGGTGAAACGGTTCTCCAGGTTCCATTGGCTCTGACCGTGACGGACCAGGATCAAGGTGGGCAAGCAACGCGCTCCTGCTTACGGCTTGGGAGCACCCGCCCCTAGCGTTCGTCCTCGCCCTTGGAAAGGCCGGGCGTGGCAGGAGTCACCTCGCCGGACGCCAGCGCCCGCGCCTGCGTCTTTCGCAGCCGCAGGTTCTCACGCAGCTTGGCGGCGAGGCGTTCTTCACGGGTCAGCTTGGGATCGGCCATCGCCGGCAGACTTGCCCGCGGTGGAAATGATTGACAAGGGGAGGGTGCGTTGTAAGGCGCGCCCGCTCCCACGGCCGACCTGTTGGCTACGCGGGACTCCGATGGTCAGGCTGCTGTAGCTCAGTGGTAGAGCACTCCCTTGGTAAGGGAGAGGCCGAGAGTTCAATCCTCTCCAGCAGCACCATCTCACCTGTCACGACGCCTGGCGCTCCGCGATTTGAGGGTAAGCTGACAAACTCAGCTTGGGGTTTCAGCCAGCAGATCGGCCCACTCGGGGTGGCGGCGGAATTGCGCGTCGACATAGCTGCACGCCGGGACGATCTTGAACCCTTCGCTCCTGGCATCGGCGACCAGTGCATCGACCAGCGCGGCAGCAACGCCCCGGCCACCAATTTCCGGTGGCACCAGCGTGTGATCGGCAATGCGGGCGTTGCCGCGCGCGACCCATGTCAGCCGGCCAATCGTCTCGCTGCCGGCTACGCTGGCATGGTACTCGCCGCGCGCTTCATTGCCTTTGCGGGTGATCTCGATTCCGTCGATCGCCATCGTGCCTAGTCTCCTTCTTGCGCTCAACGTGCGCGGCGCTAGGGCCGTTCCGCTATGACTCATACTGGCCAATTCCTCTCCGACAACGCCGCCGCGGTCCACCCGCGCGTATGGGATGCGATGCGCGCGGCCGACGAGGCGCAGCCGCCGTACGACAACGACGGATTGTCGCAGCGCCTCGATGCCGAATTCTCGGCGCTGTTCGCGCGTGAGGCGAGCGTGTTGTGGGTTGCCACAGGCACCGCCGCCAATTGCCTGGCGCTCGCTACGCTATGCCAGCCGCATGGCGCGGTCGTGTGTCATCGCGAGGCCCATATCGAAGTAGATGAAGCGGGCGCGCCGGGGTTCTACCTCCATGGCGCCAAGCTGCTGTTGGCAGAGGGCGACGGCGCGAAGCTGACACCTGACGCGGTGCGGGCGGTGATCGATCCGATCCGCGACGATGTCCACCAGGTCCAGCCGCATGCCCTGAGCATCACCCAGGCGACCGAATACGGGCGGGTCTACCACCCGCACGAACTTGGCGCACTCGGTGCGCTCGCAAAAGAGCGCGGACTGGGGTTTCATGTCGACGGGGCGCGGTTCGCCAATGCGGTCGCCTTCCTCGAGTGCTCGCCGGCCGAAGCGGCCGGCGCGTGCGACGCACTCTCGTTCGGCTGCGTCAAGAACGGGGGGATGAGCGCCGAGGCGATCGTGTTTTTCGACCCGGAGCTTGCACAGCTCGCCCGCTACCGTCGCAAGCGCGCCGGGCACTTGCAATCGAAAGGTCGCTTCCTCGCTGCGCAGCTGCTGGCGATGCTCGATGGCGACTTGTGGCTCGCCAATGCGCGCTCGGCTAACGCCGCCGCATCGGAGATCGCAAGTGCTTCCGGCGATCGATTGATGCACCCGGTGGAGGCCAACGAACTGTTCGTCCGCCTCACTTCTGGAGAGCGCGACGCCTTGCGCGAGCAAGGCTTCGGATTCTACGACTGGGGCGCCGAAGCCGCGCGGTTCGTCACCGCTTGGAACACTGGCGAGGACGATGCGCGCGCCCTGGCAAAGGCAATTTCCGGCCTGTGAGCGAAGCGCCGCCGCACGCGCTGTTACGGCCGCGCATCGCGATCCCGTTCGTTGTGGTGGCACTGATCTGGGGATCGACGTGGTACGTCATCACCGGACAGATCGCCGCGGTCCCTCCGAGTTGGTCGATCGCGTATCGCTTCGCGATGGCGACCCCGGCCATGTTCGCACTCGCGCTCGCCATGCGCCAGTCATTGCGGATGCCGGGGATCGGCCACGCGCTCGCGCTGCTCATCGGGATCACGCAATTTTGCGGCAATTTCAACTTCGTCTATCGCGCTGAGCAGCACCTGACTTCGGGCGTGGTGGCGGTGATGTTCGGCATGCTGATGGTTCCCAATGCGCTGCTCGGGCGGTGGTGGCTGGGCCAGCAGGTAACTCGCCGGTTCCTCATCGGCAGCCTGGTGGCAATCGCCGGCATCGCGCTGTTGCTGCTGCATGAGGCCCGGGTGGCGCGGCTCGATGGCAACGTTCTGCTGGGGGTCGCGCTCGCGGTCGGCGGCATCATGTCGGCCTCGATCTCGAACGTGGCGCAGGCCAACAGCGTCGGGCGGGCACAGCCGATGATGACGCTACTGGCATTCTCGATGCTCTACGGCACTTTGTGCGATACCGCGCTCGCGTGGACCCTGGCGGGGCCGCCGGTGCTTCCCGCTTCACCTAGCTTCTGGAGCGGGACGGCGTGGCTCGCGCTCGCCGGGTCGGTGGTCACCTTCCCCCTGTATTACGGCCTCGTTCGTGCGATCGGGCCGGGCCGGGCGGCCTACAACGGCGTGCTGGTGATCGTCATCGCGATGCTGATTTCGACCTTCATTGAAGGCTACCAGTGGTCGCTGCTGGCGGTCGCCGGCGCGACGCTGGGCACGGGGGGGATGATCATCGCCCTGCGTGCACGGCAGGTCTAGACAAGGCTCGCCAGCCCCTCACGATACGTCGGATAGCGCGGCCGCCAGCCGAGCGCGCGCTTCGCCTTGCGGTTCGCCACACGCCGATTTTCCGTGTAGAATCCGCGCGCCATGGGCGACAGCCCGGCTTCGTCGAGCGACTGCAACGGCGGCGGGTCGCGCCCCAGCAAGCGGCAGGCATGCTCGATCACCGCGTTCTGGCTGGCGGGCAGGTCGTCGGCGAGATTGTAGGCGCCCGGCGGTGCACCGAATGCCCTTTCGACCGCGCTGGCGATATCGTCGACGTGGACCCGGCTGAACACTTGTCCGGCCAAGTCGATGCGATGCGCGCGTCCCTCGCGCACCCGGTCAAGCGGGCTGCGGCCGGGGCCGTAAATGCCCGGCAGGCGAAACACGCGCGCGCCGCGCTGAAGCCAAGCGTTGTCGGCCAGCGCCCGTGCGCTGCGTCGGCCTGTCCCCACCATCGCGGTCTCGTCGACCCACGCTCCGCCGGTGTCGCCATAGACCCCGGTCGAGGACAAGTAGCCGAGCCAGATCTGGCTTAGCGCATCGCCATAGCGATCGAGGACCGGGTCGCCGCCTTTTCCCGGCGGGACGGACGAAAGCACGTGGCTCGCCCGCGACAGCCCCGCTCGAACCGCTTCTTCATCCTCGAAAGCGCACGTTCCGTCGGCTCCGGTCGCCTCGACGGTCCAGCCGTCCAATCGCGCGAGAAGCGCCCTGGCGGTGTAGCCAAGCCCGAAGACAAACAGCCGGCTCATGGTTTTCCGCTCACCGGCCACCGAGATAGCCAGCGGGCAGATGAACGATGGTGGCATTGGGGACATGGTCCTTCTTCCACTGCATCGATCCGCGCACTCTCGTAGCGCCCGATGGATGATCGAAGAACATCGCTTCCTCGAACGCCGACGGTTCGATCTTGCGGTATTCGGATAGTCGCATAGCGGCTTGTGCGAAACCGTCGGGTTCCTGCGCGGCGTCGAGTCCGAAGGCGTCGGCCGCCGCTTCCTGCACCCGGATAAGGGTGTTGGTGGCCGGGGTCGCCAGCAGCATGTAGCCTGTGAGCAGAATCGCCGCTCCCCACAGCGTCAGCCAGTAGCCGCCTTCGAAATAGGCGTCGGACTTGGCCCGGGCGGCGCCTTGCAGCGTATCGAGATAGACCGTCGTCGCGGTGTCGACATCGAAGCCCGGATTGGCGGCCGCCGCCAGAAGTTCGACTATCATGACCATCTCCCCCAGCGTGGGTGCTCGGTTGCCCTGCGCGGCAAGTCAAGGGTCGCGGGCCGGGACTCGATCGGTGGCCGCATGGGGCCGACGAACGATGTCATGCCGGGTGGACGCTTCGTCCCGACACTCTAAAGGTTCGCGCCATGGATATTGCCCGCACCCCTTCGACCCCGGACGGCAACCCCGAAATGGCCGATGCCGCGCCGACGCCTGCCCTGCGGGCCGGCGAGCCGCCGCTGATCCGGCGCGAGGATTACAAGCCGTTCGACTGGCTGGTGCCCGAGACACGTCTCGACTTTTCGCTGGGGCTGGAAAAGACCCGCGTCACGGCCACTCTCAAGGTTGAACGCAATCCGGCGGGCGAGGCGGCGGCCTCGATCCGCCTGAACGGAGATGCGATCGAGCCGATCGAAGTCGCGGTCGATGGGCAGGCGACCAACCGCTGGTGGCTCGAGAACGGCGACCTGATGATCGATCTGCCGGGCGACGCGCACGAAATCCGCCTGGTCACCGAGATCGCTCCGTCAGCCAACTCGCAGCTGATGGGGCTTTACGCCTCGAACGGAATGCTGTGCACCCAGTGCGAGGCCGAGGGCTTCCGACGGATCACCTTCTTCCCCGACCGGCCCGACGTGCTCAGCACGTACACCGTGCGGATGAGCGGATCGAAGGCCGCGTTCCCGGTCCTGCTGTCGAACGGCAACCGTGTGACCACCGGCGAAGATAATGAAAGTCATTGGGCCGAGTGGCACGATCCCTGGCCCAAGCCTTCGTACCTGTTCGCGCTGGTTGCCGGCGACCTCGTCGCCCGGCGCGCCCGCTTCAAAACGATGAACGGCCGCGAGGTCGACTTGGCAATCTGGGTCCGCGGCGAGGACCTCGACCGCACCGGCCATGCGATGGACTCGCTGATCAGAAGCATGAAGTGGGATGAGGAGACGTTCGGCCGCGAATACGATCTCGACGAATTCAACATCGTCGCGGTCGGCGATTTCAACATGGGAGCGATGGAGAACAAAGGCCTCAACGTCTTCAATACCAAGTACGTGCTGGCTGACCCGGAAACCGCCACCGATGGCGATTACGACGGCATCGAAGGCGTGATAGCGCACGAATACTTCCACAATTGGTCAGGCAACCGGGTGACCTGCCGCGACTGGTTCCAGCTAAGCCTCAAGGAAGGCTTCACGGTGCTGCGCGACCAGCTGTTCAGCCAAGACATGCGTGGGCAGGCGGTCAAACGGATCGAGGACGTGCGCCTGCTGCGAAGTGTGCAGTTCCCGGAAGATTCTGGTCCGCTAGCGCACCCCATCCGACCGGATTCTTTCCGCGAGATCGGCAACTTCTACACCTCGACCGTCTACAACAAAGGCGCGGAGGTCATCCGCATGATGCGCACGATGGCGGGGCCCGAGCGCTTTCGCCAAGGCACCGACCTCTACTTCGCGCGTCATGACGGCGAGGCGGCGACGTGCGAGGACTTCATCACCGCGATGGAGGACGGCGCCGACCTCGACCTGGCGCGGTTCCGCCTATGGTATTCCCAAGCGGGCACGCCCAGGATCGAGGTCGTGCTCGAGCACGACGGCGATATCGCCTCGCTCACGCTCAAGCAGACCGTGCCGCCCACCCCCGACCAGCCGGGCAAGCTGCCGATGCCGGTTCCGCTGAAGCTTGCGCTGTTCGATTCCGGCACCGGTCACCACTCGGGTGAGCAGCTCGTGGTGCTCGATCAGGCCGAGCGGACGCTCCGCTTTGAAGGGTTTGCGTCAAAGCCGGTGCTTTCGATCAACCGCGGGTTCTCCGCTCCAGTCTCCATTGAGCGCGCGCTCGATGCCGACGATCTGGTGTTCCTTGCCAAGCACGATGACGATCCGTTCGCGCGGCACGAAGCGATGCAGGAACTGATCGTGGGACATCTGGTCGCCGCTGTCGGTGGCGGGCTAGCCGACACCGCGAGGTCCGAAGCACGGCGGGCAATCGGAGAAGCTTTGCGTGCAGTGGTGGCCGATCAGACCCTCAGCGACTCGATGCGCGGCGAACTGATGATGCTGCCAGGCCACACTTACGTCGCCGAGCAACTGCTGGTCGCGGACCCCGGTACAATCCACGCCGAACGCGAGGCGCTCAAGGGGTGGCTCGGCCTGACGCTGGAAGCGGAGCTGGTCGCGCTGCACCAGCGCGCCAGCGGGCAGTCGTCGGGCATGGACCTCACGGCTCGCGGCGCGCGCAAGGTCAAGACCCAGGCGCTGGTGTTCCTCGCCGCCGGTAATCCGGAACGTGCCGCCGAGATGGCCGCCGCTCAATACGACGGCGCAGAGACGATGACCGACCGCCAGGGCGCGCTGATGGCGCTGACCGGGCTCCCCGGCCCTGAGCGCACGCGTAAGCTGATCGATTTCTACAACCGGTTTCAGGGCGATGCGCTGGTGATCGACAAGTGGTTCAGCATTCAGGCGAGCTCGCTTCACCCGCACGCGATCGAGCACGTGAAGGCGCTGGCCAACCATCCTGATTTCACGCTCAAGAACCCCAACCGGGTGCGCAGCCTGTACATGGCGTTCGCCGGCAATCCGGCCGCGTTCCATGCCGCCGACGGCGAGGGCTATCGGATGATCGCCGACCTGATCATCGCGCTTGATCCGATGAATGCTTCAACCGCGGCGCGGTTCGTGCCTGCGCTCGGACGTTGGCGGCGGATCGAGCCGGGTCGCGCCGCGCTAATGCGCGCCGAGCTCGAACGCATTGCTGCTCAGCCAGGTCTGTCACGCGATACGTTCGAGCAGGTCACCCGCTCGCTTGGCTGAGGTCGAAAGTCTACGAGCCGGTGTGCTCAGCGATATGCCGCACGGGTTCATGACCCGGCGTGGCGGGGTATCCGCCGGCTTGGTCGGCGGCCTCAATTGCGGCTTCGGTGCCGACGACAAACCAGCATTGGTGACCGAGAACCGCCGGCGTGCGAGCGAGGCAGTCCTTCCGGGCGCAACGCTGGTGAGCGTTTACCAGATCCATTCCGCCGAGGCTGTAACGGTCGAGATGCCTTGGCCGGATGACGCGCGGCCCAGGGCGGACGCGATGGTCACCGATCGGCGGAACCTTCTGCTCGGCATCGTCACCGCCGATTGCGCGCCGGTGCTCATGGCCGACGCCGAGGCCGGCGTGATCGGCGCCGCGCACGCCGGGTGGCGCGGCGCCCACGGCGGGGTGATCGAGGCGACCGTCGCCGCGATGGAAGGGCTCGGTGCCCGACGCGAGCACATCGCCGCCGCGGTCGGCCCGTGCATCGCGCAGCCGAACTACGAGGTGAGCGAGGATTTCCGGGCGCAATTTTCAAATGACGAGGCGCGCTTTTTTGCTCCCGGCGCCGCCGGTCACTTCCAGTTCGACCTCCCCGGCCACGTTGCCGCACGGCTCGCCGAATCGCGCGTGGGCGAAATCGAGGTCCTGCGCCACGACACTTATGCCGATCCCGCGCGCTTCTTTTCGTTCCGGCGCGCGACCCACCGGGGTGAGCCGACGTATGGCCGGCAACTGTCGCTGATCGGCCTCGGCTAAAGCGCCGCGAAACGGCCATAATGGCGGTTGGCAACCCGCCGAGTTGCGTATATGCGCGCCGCAAACCGGCACCATCGGTGGCCTTTCAAGGCGCGCTAGGTGAGCCGCGAAAACAGGGGCCAAAGCTTCTCGTTGCGCGGAACCCGGTGGCACATTTCGTTGCCCGCCGCCCGGCGGGATTCATTCGCGAAGAAGTTATAGGCAGGGCAGGCACGGCTGATGGCTGATACGACTGGCGACGCGATCCCGGGGACCGAGACGGTCCACGACGAGGGGGTCCGGCGGCGCGATTTCATCAATATTGCAGCGGTCGGCGCGGCCGGGGTCGGCGGGATTGCCGTCCTGCTCCCGCTGATCAGCCAGATGGCCCCTTCGGCCGACGTGCTCGCCGAAAGCAGCACCGAGATCGACGTGTCGTCGGTGCAGCCGGGTCAGGCGATCAAGGCGGTGTTCCGCAAGCAACCGCTGTTCGTGCGCCGGCTGACGCCTGCCGAAATCCAGGCCGCGAATGCGGTCAGCGTCGGCGGACTGCGCGATCCGCAGACCCTCGCCGAGCGCACCAAGGAGGGGCATGAGGACATGCTCATTACCATGGGCGTCTGCACGCACCTCGGCTGCGTGCCGCTGGGCGCCGCAGAGGGCGAGGTGAAGGGCGAATTCGGCGGCTATTTCTGTCCCTGCCACGGCTCGCACTACGACACTGCCGCGCGTATCCGGAAAGGCCCGGCGCCCGCGAACCTCGAGGTTCCGGAATACGAATTCACCAGCGACACCGTCGTCAAGGTCGGCTGAGGCGAGAGAGAGCGAATACGATGAGCTTCCCCTGGGCCAAGCACTACGAACCGGTAAACCCGCTGATGCGGTACCTCGACGAGAAGCTGCCGCTTCCGCGTCTGGTCTATAACGCAATCGGCGGCGGCTATCCGGTGCCGCGCAACCTCAACTATATGTGGAATTTCGGCGTTCTCGCCGGCTTCTGCCTTTTGCTCCAGATCGTCACCGGGGTCGTCCTGGCGATGCATTACGCCGCCAATGCCGGCGTCGCGTTCTCGTCGGTCGAGCACATCATGCGTGACGTGAACTGGGGCTGGGCGCTGCGCTATGCGCATGCCAACGGCGCCAGCGCGTTCTTCGCGGTGATCTACCTGCACATCTTCCGCGGGTTCTTTTACTCCTCGTACAAAGCCCCGCGCGAAATGGTCTGGCTGATCGGTGTAACCATCTTCCTGCTGATGATGGCGACCGGCTTCATGGGCTATGTGCTTCCTTGGGGGCAGATGAGCTTCTGGGGCGCCAAGGTTATTACCGGGCTGTTCGGTGCAATCCCGGTGGTCGGTGAGCCGATCCAGATATGGCTGCTCGGCGGCTACGCTCCGGATAACGCTGCGCTCAATCGCTTCTTCTCGCTGCACTTCCTGCTGCCGTTTGTGATCGCCGGCGCGGTGATCCTGCACATCTGGGCGCTGCACATCCCCGGATCGTCGAACCCCACTGGGGTCGAGGTGAAGAAGGAAAGCGATACCATCCCCTTCCACCCGTACTACACGGCGAAGGACGGCTTCGGCCTGGGCGTGTTCCTGATCATCTACTGCGTGATGCTGTTCCTGCTGCCCAATTACCTGGCGCATCCGGACAACTATATCGAAGCCAACCCGCTCTCGACGCCGGCGCACATCGTTCCCGAATGGTACTTCTGGCCGTTCTACGCGATCCTGCGCGCCTTCACGGCGGACTTCTTCTTCATTCCGGCAAAACTGATGGGCGTGCTGGCGATGTTCAGCGCGATCCTGCTGTGGTTCTTCCTGCCCTGGCTCGACAAGGGCCCGGTGCGGTCAGGTCACTACCGGCCGCTGTTCCGCAAGTTCTTCTGGTACGGACTGATCCCGACGATGGCGGTGTTGTTCTACTGCGGCGGTGCGCCGGCCGAAGAACCGTACGTGATGCTGAGCCAGCTCGCGACGGCGTACTACTTCCTCCACTTCCTTGTGATCTTGCCGATCGTATCGATGGTCGAGCGGCCCGATCCGCTTCCCTACTCGATTACCGAAGCGGTGCTGGGCGAGGACAAGGCCGCTGTGCTGGGCGAAAACGCCGAGCCGGTGGGCGTGTGAGCAGGTTCAAGGGAAAGCGATAAGACAATGATCCGCCTCATCGGAATCCTCGCCGGCCTGTTCTTCGCGGTTGCCGCCCTATGGGGCTTCGGCAACGGAGTCATCACGGTCATAGGCGAAGGCAAGCTCAAGGACGCCACGGCCGAGCACGAATTTCACCTGCACCCACGCAAAGCCGGGCTGCAGTCCGACGGGCCATTCGGCACGTGGGACATCGCCCAGCTTCAGCGCGGCTTCCAGGTCTACAAGGAAGTTTGTGCGGCCTGCCACAGCATGAAGTTCGTCGCCTTCCGCGATCTGGCCGCGCTCAGCTATTCCGAAGCCGAAGTGAAGGCGATCGCCGCGGGGTTCCAGGTGCCGGGCATCGATCCTAACACCGGAGAAGCCACCACGCGCCCGGGTCTGGCCACCGATTATTTCCCCTCGCCCTACCCCAACGCGGTGGCGGCGCGCGCGGCCAACAATAACGCCGTTCCACCCGACCTGTCGCTGATGACCAAGGCGCGACACGACGGGAGCAACTACGTCTATTCGCTGCTTACCGGCTACCGGGACGTCAACCGCTTCAGCGTCGATGGCAAGAAGGTGAAGGAGGAGTTCGCGGATTTCGCCACTCCGCCCAACACCCACTTCAATCCCTACTTCGCGAACCTCAATATCGCGATGGCGCCCCCGCTGACGCAGGCCGGCCAAGTGACATATGCCGAAGGTCAGCCGCAGCCGACCGTCGATCAGATGGCGCAGGACGTTGCCGCGTTCCTTACCTGGACCGCCGAACCCAAGAAGGTGAAGCGCACCCAGGTCGGTTGGCCGGTAATCGGCTTCCTGCTGTTCGCTACTATCCTGGCATGGTTCGCCAAGAACCAGGTATGGGCGGCGATCAAGCCGAAGAAGCCGCGGCCGGCTTGATCCGGCCAGCCTGAACCGGGGCGCGGGCGTGACGCCCGAACAACTCAAGGCGCTGGTGCGATCGGTGCCCGATTTCCCCGCGCCGGGCGTGCTGTTCCGCGACATCACGACGCTTATTTCACACGGTGACGGCCTGCGCGCCGCGGTTGGGCACCTGGCCGAGCGCGCTCGGGCCGGCGGGGCGCAGGCAATCGCCGGCATGGAAGCGCGCGGGTTCATCTTCGGTGCCGCCGTGGCGATAGAACTCGGCGTGGGTTTCGTGCCCGTGCGCAAGCCGGGGAAGTTGCCGGTGGCCACCATCGGGATCGATTACAATCTCGAATACGGCACCGACCGGCTGGAGATCGATCCTGCCGCGATCCCCTATGGACAGCAGGTAACAATCGTCGATGACTTAATCGCCACCGGAGGGACGGCGCTCGCGGCTACACAGCTTCTGCGCACCGCTGGCGCCATGGTCGATCAGGCGCTGTTCGTGATCGATCTGCCTGATCTGCAAGGTGCCGACCGGCTTCGCGCTGCAGGTCTGGCAGTCGATGCGCTGATGGACTTCCCTGGCCACTAGAAAACCTTACCGGCGTCCCTGGCATGCCCTGACGAGGCATTCGCTCCCTAACCTGCGGATCATTGAACAAGCACTCTTCGGGGTCGACTTGGGGATTGGCGAATTGCCGTGCGAACTGACCGGCGAGGAATGAACCTGCAAACCCGTTGACGGACCTGCATCGCGCGTGGCAATTGGCCGCCCCGTCGGACGCGGGTATAGCATAGTGGTAATGCTCTAGCCTTCCAAGCTAGCTAGAGGGGTTCGATTCCCCTTACCCGCTCCACCTTTCCAAAGCGCGCGAGTGCCGCATCCTTGCTGGCGCTTTGAAATGACACTGCCGGAGTCGCTCCCCGAGCTATCTCAAGGCCGGATTGTTGACATAGGATAACCGGGAAACTTCACGGCAATTCAGCGGTTTTCCTCGACGAAGGAGAGCTGCTCCATGCCCAACGTCGGCAAGTCCCAAGCTGGTTCAGAGCCCACCCGTCGCGCGAGCGCGATTCAGGTGGGGGCACGATGAACGCGGTTTCACTCGCAATTCGCGAAACCGAACAGGCACTCGACGGTGGGCGCGTCGTTGCCAAGGCGCGTCACGGCGATTTGAACCTCCAAGTTCGGCTGAAGGGCGCGGACTTGTGGGTCGTGTTCTCCCGCCCGGATGAAAGCGGCGGGCTGGCCTGGCGGGTCGCGTTGTTGAACGAGGACGCGACGGTCGAGCGTGCCGACGGTGAAGGGCTCATCAACCTCGTGGCGACCAGCGCGCTCGGCCGCCACCGCATAAGCGTGGAGGCCTATGAAGGAGAAGCTTCGGCATTCATTCTGACGGCCCGGTTCCGCCCGGCTCAGTCGCTCCATGTCCCGTTCCTGCCGCGTGATCTTATCGCGATCGGTTCCGACGGCCGACCGGACCGCCCCAAGGGACGGGTCGAGGCAAGCCAACAGCGGCTCAACACGGGCCTGTGCTATTTTGACCTCGAGGAGCCCGATTTCGGCAAAGTCCTGTACGTTCAGGATCTCACCGAGTTGAACGATTATTTCTGCGCGACCGACACCAAGCCCGAAAGCGCTGTCGGCGGAGCGTGGCCCGAGGTCGGCTATCTGCCTCCGACCCACCCAGCAGATGCTGCCAAGGCGCTCCCGGCAGGCAGGGAAATGGTTCTCAACCGCGCCCATCTGATCATCCGGCGCTTTCCCAAGGAACGCGAGGAGATGTCAGCCTGGCAGTTCCTCGATATGCTCGCGGCCTTCTATCGCCGGATCGACAAGCCCGCGTGGTCCTATCACGACTGGGTCGAGCGGTCGAAGCGAACCCTGGACGATCTGCGCCGCAGCCCCAAGGTGCGCGACCGGCACGGCGATCATACATATTTCCACCCTTATACCGATGCGGAATATCCCGATTCGATGGTCCAGCTGTCGCTGCTGTCCGCCATCCACGAGTGGGGCCAATGGACCGGGCGGCGCGACACGGTGGAGCGCGAAATCCGCAACGGACTGCGTGGTTTCTACGACGACAAGTTGAAGTCGCTTCGGCGCTATCTGCCCGACGTTGGCGACGACAAGGATGCCGATGCGGTCGACAGCTGGTACATGTATCACCCGATGTGCAACCTGGCGAACCTCGCGATCGATGGCGAGGAAGACGCACGCGAGCTGTTCTTTGAGGCGATCGATTACGGCATCGAAGCGGCGCACCACTTCAGATATCGCTGGCCGATCCAGTACAAGATCGACACTTTCGAGGTCATCACGGCAGTCGCCCCGGCAGATAATCGCGGACAGACCGATGTCGGCGGAATGTACGCCTGGGTCATGCTTCAGGCGTTCCAGCTGTCGGGGGAGCAGCGGTTTCTCGACGAAGCGAAGGCGGCCATCGCCACCGCCGAAGGCATGGGATTCGCTCTCAACTACCAGGCCAATCTCACCGCATGGGGCGCCGCCGCGTGCATCAAGCTGTGGCGGATCACCGGCGAGAAGCATTACCTGGCGCAAAGCTACGTCTATCTCGCCAGCTTCTTCCACAATTGCGAAATCTGGGAGAGCGAGATCGGGCTGGCCAAGCACTATCCCAACTTTCTTGGCGTCACCTGCCTGCAGGATGCGCCGTACATGGCCGCATACGAATGCTTCGACAGCTTCGCCGCGTTCGATCGCTATCTCGACCTTGGCGGCCCGGACGTGATCCCTTCGGTCAAACTGCTGGTCAGCGAATACTGCCGCTTCGCGCTTGACCGCGCGTGGTATTTCTATCCCGACGCCTTGCCCGAAGAAGCTCTGGCTACCGACAATCGCAACGGACACATCGACCGGGAGTTGTCGTTTCCGCTGGAAGACCTTTACCCCGACGGCCAGAAAGCCGGTCAGGTGGGGCAGGAGATCTATGGCGGCGGCGCGGCGATGGTGTTTGCCACCCGCGCGTTCCACAAGGTCGACGGCGCGCCGTTCATGATCCACGGTGACCGTTTCTTGCGCGCCCTCACGCGTACCGATGCGTGCACAGTAAGCTTTTCACTCGATGGACCGGCCGGTCTTTCGACCCTGATTTCGCTGGTTGCCGAAGGCGATAGACGCAAGCAGATCAAGGCCGTCATCCGCGACGCCGCGGGCGACATCCTTAGCCCCCAAGACCATGCCCCCGATGTTATCTGCCGCTTCGAGGTTCCTTCACAGGGTGCATACACGCTAACTTGGGAATGCTAAATCCTCAGTCCGCCCGGTTCGATCGCCCGCTACCTTGAGCAAGGTCGAGCAAACTTTGTGGCGGCGGTTCCTGTCCTTGGCGGGCGAGGGTTACCGCTAGCGTGCCTGCGGGCAGCGGCCTGAGCAACTCCGCTTCGGGCTTGTCGAGGTAAAGCCACGATGCCCACTCGCTGGCCGGCAACACGGCGATCTGGCGATCGTGAAACGGCGCGACGTCGGGACCTGGAGCGGTCGTGAGCATCGTAAAGGCGTCGCCATTGACGGCATCCTCCCGCCACAGGCCTGCGACCGCCAGGATCGGGCTTCCGGTGAGCGAGAACTTCCACTTGTTCTTGGGTGATTTCTTGCCGGTGAACTCGAAGAACGCCGATGCCGGGATCAGGCAGCGGTTGCTTTTGGCAAAGCTCCTGTCTTCGGACTTGAAGTTGAACACCGGCGGCGCGCCCGGACGCGGCGGCGCGAACCCCCAGCGCAGGGTCGCAAGCTCGACGACATTGCCGGTGGCGCGCATGATCGGTGCAAGATCGCCCACCCATGTATCGTTCGACGGCGGCAACTGATGCGGTCCCGCGTCCGCCGGCATGCCCAGCTGGGCCGCCGCCATCGCTTCGTTGTAAGCCTTCCACTCAATGTGGCGTTCGTAATCGTTGCACATCGATCGAACTACGAGCCGCCAGTGCGAAGGGTCCGGACGCGCGAAATTGCGCGGCTACCCTTGCGAGTACAGGAACGCCGCGAGATCGCGCAAATCCTGCTCGGTCATCGGCAGGTTCGGCATCGCGTTGCCGGGGACGACTTGCTGCGGCGTGCGAATCCAGCGGGCGAGGTTGTCGGGTGTGTTTTCGAGCGCGCCCGCGATCATCGTCCGTTGGCCGACCGTGTCGAGTGGCGGCCCGACCATGCCCGATGCTTGCGTGACCCCGCTCAGTGTATGGCAACCGCCGCAGCCTTTGCTGAGGAACAGCGCCTGGCCGCGTTCGGCGTTGCCATGCGTGAGAACTTCGGCGCGCTCGACGCGGTCCTTCGCGGCGTCGCGCTGATTGAGCGCAACCGCGATCGTGACCAGCGCGACCAGCGCGACCACGACCACGGCGATACTAGTCCGCAACAAGGGCATCGCGCCGCTCTCCGCGAGATAGCCAGCGCCCGATGAAAATCAGCGCGGCTGCAAGGTGGAAAAGGCCGCCTGGCACCCACATGATGAGCCCGGCGAGCTGCTGATCCTCGGCTGGGGTGAGACCGAACGGCGTCAGCCCCATGGTGGCGTAAGCAGAGTACCAGGGGCTATTCGACAGCGCCATCAGGGCACCCAGAGCGCCGCCGATCATCGACGTGGCGAACAGGCAAAGCGCCGCGACCGTCTGGTTGGCGCGGTACAGCATGGCCCACCAGAACAGTAGCGCGCTGGCGAAGAAACACACGTGCTGGACGATGTGCCCGGCTTCGTCTCGCAAGGCGAGATCGAACGCGCCGGGGACGTGCCACAGCCAGATCACCAGCGCCTGGATCGCGGTGGCGGTGACCGGATCCGACAGGTGCCGCCAGATCGAAACGCGCGCGATCGAGCCGAAGAACCTGCGTAGAGGACGCGCCAAGCCCCACAGCAGTACCGGGCCGGGTCTGGCCGCCACCAGCAGCAGCGCCGCGGGCAGCATCAGAAGTTCGTGCTCGATCATGTGGAAGGTAAAGCTGCGCTCCCCGGCCTCGTGCAACGGCGATACGATCGCGCCGGCGGTGAGCAGCCAGCCGATTCCGTAAATCCACCCCCGCCGCTCCAACGCATCCCGTCCGCGCCCCGCGCGCCGATGGAGCCGCGCGAACCCGACCCCGTAAAGCAGCGCGGCCAGCACCAGGGGGGCGATTATAGACGGATCGAGAGTCCAGCCCGCGCCGTGATTTTCGCCGGCGTGCGCCATCGCCGGCCCGGCCCAGGGAAGCATCGCGAGCATGCCGAGCGGCCTCACGTAACGCACTCCGGGATGATCAGTCCCGCAATCGTGGGCAGCAGTATGGCGAGGCCCAGCAGGATCGCGAACAGCCACCCGATCAAGGCGACGAAACGCCGCGCTTCCGTCTCGCCCCACGGCGCCAGAGCCGGAAAGAGGCAAGCCCGCTGATCGCCGTGATGACCAGCGTGACCACCCCGACGATCATGGTGATCTCGGTGCCGCTTTCGCACTCGTAGAAGGTCCCGTCGGAGCCGATCTGGTGCGCCAGCGCCCATGCCGCGCCCGACCCGATCATCGCCGACCACGGCCACAGCTCCATCGCCGCGCTGGCGCGCCTCAGGCCCATCGCGGCACCCAATAGACGAGCATGTAGATCGGCAGCCAGGCGAGCCACACGAACCGCCAGTACATCGCGTTTTCGCTGACATCGACGAACCGGCGGCCTTCGATACCGTGCTTGGTATGCATCAGGCCCGCGAGCACGGCGGTGTCGATATAATCGGTGAGCAGGTGAACCGTGTGAAGCACCAGCAAAGCCCACATGATGGAGCCGTAGGCGTTGTCGTACCAAAAGACGTTGAGGCTCGCGAATTCGAACGCGCGGATTACGAACAGGACCATGCCGATGGCCAACATCACCGGGAGCAGCTTGCGCACTTCGCGCAGACGCCCGTGCTCGGCTGCGTGCTTGACCATGGTGTTCGGAATTTCGCTGGCCAGCATTACCAGCGTGAACAACGTGCCCGCGATCAGATCGGGCGCATCGAACGGCGGGGGCGGCCAGTCCTGCTCTTGACTCATCAGGAAAAAGTAAGTTGCCAGCGCCAGCGCAAAGGCAGTGCCTTCGATGACCATGAAGCCGATCGTGCCCCACCATGTCAGGCTGCGATGGCCGAAAGCATGGCTGGGGAGCTCCGCCAGGTCGCCGACGAATTGGACGGGCCGTTCCATCAGACGATCTCCGGCTCCGGTGTCACGACGGATTTTTTCGGCCAGAACCACACGATCAGCGCGATCGCGATCGGCAGCGCGCCGAACACCAATGCCCACGGAGTGAAGATCGAGAACACGAAGGTGATTGCCGTCGCGACTGCCCCCAGCAGAGGCCAAACGGTCGGCTCGGGGCTTGGTTCACGCACGCTCGGGACCGCATCGATCGCCGTAGTCAGCAAATGCTCGCGCGCGTCGACTCGCAGCCCGCTCATCACCGGCAGGTTGTCCCCCTCCCACAGCGGAGTGCGCGAGGAGACGACCGGGGTATGCGCAAAGTTGTACACTTGCGGCGGCGACGTCGTCGCCCACTCCAGCCCCGGCGCGTTCCATGGATCGGCGGTCGCGATCCGGCCTCGGCGCACCGATACCAGCGCGTTGCCCACGAACACCAGCATGCCGAGCGCGATGACGATCGAGCCAATCGACGAGATCAGGTTGAGCGTGTCCCACCCCATCCCCGCCGGATACGTGTAAACTCGCCGCGGCATCCCAAGCATGCCGGTGATGTGCATCGGGAAGAACGTCACGTGGAAGCCGACGAACACCAGCGCGAAGCTGATCTTTCCCCAGAAGTCCGACATCAGCCGGCCGGTCGCCTTGGGAAACCAGTACGTCACCGCGCCAAGCAGCGGGAACACCGCGCCGCCGATCAGCACGTAATGGAAGTGCGCGACGACGAAGAACGTGTCGTGGAGCTGCAGGTCGAGCGGCACGCTTGCCAGCATCACCCCGGTGAGGCCGCCGAGCACGAATGTGATGACGAACCCGATCACCCACAGCATCGGCACCTGGAACCGCGGCCGGCCGAGCCAGATGGTCGCGATCCAGCAAAATATCTGCACGCCGGTCGGGATCGACACGGTCATGCTCGCCGCGGTGTAGAAGGCATAGCCGAGGCGCGGCAGGCCGGTGGCGAACATGTGGTGGACCCACAGGCCGAATGCGAGCAGCCCGGTAGCGCACATCGACACCACGATCGCGGTGTAGCCGAACGACGGGCGGCGACTGAACGTCTGGGTCAGCTCGCTGATGAATCCGGCGGCGGGCAGGAAGATGATGTAGACTTCGGGGTGACCGAAAAACCAGAACATATGCTGCCACAGCAGCGCGTCGCCGCCTTCGGCAGGGTTGTAGAAATTGGTCCCGACCAGCCGGTCGCTGAGCAGGAAGCCCGACGCCATTGCGATCGCCGGCATCGAGAAGATGATCATCAGCGACACCACCAGGATCGCCCAGGCGAACAGCGGCATCCGCGCCAGCGTCATCCCCGGTGCGCGCTGCTTGACGATCGTGGCGACCAGCTCGACCGCGACGCACAGCGCGGCGATCTCGGTGAAGGTGACCATCTGCGCCCAGATGTCGACCCGCTTGCCCGGGCTGTATTGCGGACCCGACAGCGGCGTGTACGAAAACCAGCCCGCGTCCGGGCCGACGTTGAGCGCGAACGCGCCCCACAGGAGCAGCGCCCCGAACAGGTACATCCAGTATGAAAAGGCGTTGAGCCGGGGGAAGGCGATGTTGCGCGATCCCAGCATCAGCGGGATGACGTAGATCGCCACCGCCTCCATCACCGGCACGGCGAACAGGAACATCATCGTCGTGCCGTGCATCGTGAAGATCTGGTTGTAGCGATCGGCGGTGATCAGCCCGCTCTCCGGCCGGGCCAACTGCGCGCGCATGATCAGCGCGAGCACCCCGCCAAGTGCGAGGAAGATGAACGCAGTGACCAGGTACCGCCGGCCGACTTCCTTGTGATCGGTGGTGCTGATCCAGCCAAGCAGGCCCGGCTTGCGGCTCCAGGTGTTCGCCAGCCGCGCGTGCAGTGCCAGCCCGGTCAGGTCGGGCCCGTCACGGGCGATACCGGGCTCGAGCGCGGTCACTTGAGCGACCCCACGTATTCGGTCACCGCCCGCAATTCGGCAGGCTTGAGACCGATCACCGGCATCTGGTTGCCCGGCTTGGCGGACTGCGGATCGGCGATCCAGGCATACAGGTGGCCGCGCGTCATCGGGTAGGTCCCGGCGCCAATCGAAAGCCGGCTGGCAACATGGGTGAGGTCGGGCGCGACGAGACCGCCGGCCGGCGTGCCCGTGATGGCATGGCACGTCGAACATTCGCGCGTGGTGACATAAGCATAACCGGCCCTCTGCAGCGGCGTGGTCGGGAGGCGGGCGGGCAGCAATGAGCGGGCCCACCACTTTTCGAAATCACGACGCGGCTCGACCGTGACGTCGAGCGCCATGTGCGCGTGCTGCATTCCGCAGAACTCGGCGCACTGGCCGCGAAAAACCCCGACCGTTTTCGGCCTGATGAAAATGTCGTTGATCCGCCCTGGGATAAGATCCTGCTTGCCCGAGATGTTCGGGATCCAGAACGAATGGATCACGTCGGCCGACTTCAGGATCACCCGCACCGGGACCCCGGCGGGCAAGTGCAACTCATTCGAAGTGCGCAAGACTTGCGACGGATCGTCGTTCGAGTAGCGGACGTCCCACCACCACTGGTGTGCGGTCAGCTCAATCGTCAGGGGCGCGGCGCCGACCGCGCGGTTCATCGTGCGGTCGGCAAACCAGCTGGCGAACGTCAGCCCGATCAAGCTGACGGTGATCGCTGCGATCCACACCAGCAAGGCGGTTTTAACGATCGGCTCGCCGGTATCTTCCGTTGCGGCGCGCCGTCGGCGCATCAGGGCTAGGGCGAGCCATGCCAGGACGATGACGTAGAACACGATCGTGACCGCGAAGAAGATCCACCAGAGGTTTGCGAACAGCGCTCCATCGTGGCCATCGGCGCCCAGCATCACCTGGCGGCCTTTGCAGCCCGCCAGGGCCAGGAGCAGGACCGGCGCGAGCTTCCTCACTGCACGGTCGCCTCGTCCTGCTTGGGCGTCACCGCAACGGGTGTCTGCGGGTCGCGCAGGGTCGGCGGCTCACCCGCGCTGATGCTCTCGGCACGTCCTGCGCGAACATCCTGGCGGTCGTGCGCGGACATTGTCCGCACGTACGCCGCGACTTGCCAGATTTGCTGCGGAGTCATCCTGCCCGCGAAGCTGGGCATGCCGTTGGGACGACCGCGCGTGATGGTGTCGACTATGCTTTCCATCGAGCTGCCATAGCGCCACTCGTTGTCCATCAGGGCGGGGCCCATGCCGCCACCGCCGTTGGCGTGGCAGCCGCTGCAGTTCATCCAGCGGTAGTACGTCTGGCCCTGACTGACTTGGTAGGCGTTATCCATGTAGGCATGCGCGCGCGGATCGTTCTTCATCGGGTCAACCACCGCAGCAAGCAGCGGCCCGCCTTCCGCCAGCGGGCTCCCGCGCGGTTCGCGCCGTTCCCGGTCGCAGCCGGCAACCGCAAACGCGCACAGCATCACGAGCAGGCTAGCGCGGCAAAGCGAAGACATAGAGTCTTCCTCCCCGCGGCGTGCGCGCCGGCAGGTCCTTGACCGCGTTGAACATGCCCAGCCCGCCGGTGGGATCGCCCGGATCGAGCCCGCCGGAAACAAGCGCGCCGACCCAGCCGCCGACGCCGTCGAAGATCGCGACATACTGCCGTCCATCGGGTCCGCGGTAAGTCACGGGCTGACCGACGATCCCGCTTCGGGTCTTGTACTTCCACAAGACTTTGCCCGAACGCGCGTCGATTGCCTTGAACCAGCCATCGAGCGTTCCGTAGAACACCACGTCGCCCGCGGTTGCCAGCGCGCCGCTCCACAGCGGCGCGTCTTCCTTGATCTCCCACGCCGCCTTGCGCCTGATCGGGTCCCACGCGGTCATGACCCCGCGATAACCGCCCGGGCCAGCATACATCTTGGATTCGGTGCCGAGGTACGGCGTGCCCGGTATGTAGTTTGCCGCGCTGATCTCGTGATCCATGCACAAGTTGATGTGCGGTACGTAGACGAGGCCGGTGCGCGGGCTGAACGCCGAAGGGTTCCAGTCCTTGGCCCCCGGCGCGGCCGGGCAGATGCCGCGCACGGCGCGGTTGGGCAATGGCTTCTTCTGGTCGTTGTTGCGAATTCGGCCGGTCTTGAGGTCGACCCCGAGGTAAGCGGTGATCGGGCCGTAAGCATCCGCCGACAGAACCTCGCCGGTCACGCGGTCGATCACGTACATGTAGCCCGTCCGGCCCGGGTGGACGATGACCTTGCGGGTCTTTCCGCCGATCGGCATGTCGAGCAGGATCATCTCGTTGATCCCGTCGTGATCGAACAAGTCGTGCGGCGCGGTCTGATAAAACCACTTGGCCTGGCCGGTATCGATGTCGCGCGCGAAAATGCCCGCGGTCCACTTGTTGTCGCCCGGCCGCTGGTCCGGGTCCCACGGGCCGGGGTTGCTGGTGCCGTAGAACAGCGTGCGGGTCTCCGGATCGTAGCTGATCCAGCCCCATACCGTGCCGCCGCCCTGCTTCCACTGCTGGCCCGGCCATGTCTTGACTCCAAGATCCTTGCCTTGGTCGGTAGCGTAGAACGGGCGGAAGGCCGGGCCGATCAGCACGTCCCTGTCCGGGCCGGTGGAATACGCCCGCCAGTCGATCGCGCCGCTGCCTTCGTCGAGCGCGGTGAGCGAGCCGCGCACCCCGAATTCGCCCCCGGCGTCGCCGACGAGGACTTTCCCGTCAGCCACGAGCGGCGCCATCGTCACCGTCTCGCCCTTGGAAATGTCGGCGATGGGGGTGCGCCATACTTCGCGTCCCGTCGCGGCGTCGAGCGAGATCACTTGCCCATCCAGCGTGACCATGAACAGCCGGCCGGCGTGGTAGCTCATCCCGCGATTGACTACGTCGCAGCAGGCAACGCCTTGCGCCTTGGGATCGGGTTTGGGCTCAAAGCGCCATTTGACCGGTGCACCCGGCTTGGTCAGGTCGAGTGCGAACACTACGTTGGGAAACGGGGTCACCAGGTACATCGTCGATCCGACGATCAGCGGGGCTGCCTCGTGTCCACGCCTGAAGCCGGTATCGAATGTAAATGCAGGGGCTAGCTGGGCGACATTTTGCGCGGTGATCTGGTTGAGGTTGCTAAAGCGGCTGCTCGCGAAGTCACCGGCGGGAATTTGCCACTCGCCATCGGGATGCGCGGCTGCCGAAGGGGCGATGACCGCCAGACTGGACGCCCGCGCGGTGCGCGCCTTGGGCTGCTGCGCGTCCTCCGTCTGGGAGCAGGCGGAAAGGAGTGTTGTCACCAAGAGGAGCGACGCTGCAGCGCAAGTAAGGCGAAGGTTCGGCTTCAAACCTGGGCGCACGTCGCACCACCTCTTTTTTGCAGCCTTCAGATATAGCTAAGGCTTCGCGCGGGGTGTTGTTCCTAGATAGATAAAACACAACATTTTCAATAAGTAAATTCGTAACATAGGTTGGATTCTGGTGTTGCCCGGCAAGCTATGACACCGCCATGTTGTCGATCAACCGCGTACCGCCGATGCGCGCCGCTACCAGCAGGCGAGCGGGCGCGTCGCCGACTGTGACCAGCGGCTCGAGACTCACGGCGTCGGCGACAACAGCATAGTCGACACTGTCGAACCCGGCCTGCAGCAAGTGCGCCTCGAGCGCGGCGAGCGTCGGCGGGGCGGCGCTGCCGGCCCGCAACGCGGCGACTGTTTCGCGCATCGCCTGTGGCAGCGCGGCAGCATGCGCCCGCGCCTCAGGCGATAAATACTGGTTCCTGCTCGACAGCGCGAGACCGTCATCCTCCCGCACCGTTGGTACCCCGATGATCGCATCGGCATGGGGGCGCACCAGATCGAGATCGCGCGCCATCCGGCGGATCACCGCGAGCTGCTGCCAGTCCTTTTCGCCGAACAGCGCGATATCGGGCTGGACCTGGTTGAACAGCTTGAGCACCACCGTCGCCACGCCGTCGAAATGACCGGGCCGGTCGGCGCCGCACAGGCCCGCGCTGACGCCCGAGACCGACACGTTGGTGGCGAAAACCGCTGGGTACATCGCCTCCACCCCCGGCGCCCATAACAACTCGACCCCTTCGGCCTCGAGCAGCGCGGAGTCGGTCGCCATCCGGCGGGGATAGGTGTCGAGGTCTTCGGTGGGGCCGAACTGCTTCGGGTTGACGAAGATCGACACCGCGACCGCATCGGCATGTCGGCGTGCTTCGCGCACCAGCGTCAGGTGCCCATCGTGGAGCGCGCCCATCGTCGGCACCAGCGCGAGGCGCTTGCCATCGCGGCGCAGGACGGCAAGGCCGCTTCTCAACACTTCCAGCGTGGTCGCGGTTTGCATGGGTGACGGTCCCTCGACTATCCTCGATTCATCAGCGCCTAGCTCGGCCCAAACAGGATTGCACGCGTGACCCAGTCCCGCCCCGCTCACCGAATCGTATTCGCCAACGAAAAGGGCGGCACCGGCAAATCGACCACTGCGGTGCACATCGCGGTCGCGCTCGCCTATCGCGGGGCGCGGGTGGCGGCGATTGACCTCGATCCGCGCCAGCGCACGCTCTACCGTTACTTCGAAAACCGCCAGGAAACCGCAGCGCGCCGCGGTATCGAACTGCCAACCGCGCGCTTCGAAGTGTTTGAAGGCGGGACTGCGGACGAACTCGAGGCGGTGGTCGCGTCGTTGGGCGCCGAGTCCGATTTCATCGTGTTCGACACGCCCGGGCGTGATGACCCGCTCGCCCGCCACGCCGCGACCGAAGCCGACACGCTGGTTACGCCCTTGAACGACAGCTTCGTCGATTTCGACCTCATCGGCCAGGTCGATGCTGAGACCTTCAAGGTGCGGCGGCTGTCGTTCTATGCCGAGCTGATCTGGGAAGCCCGGCTCAAGCGCAGCCGCGCGACGATCGAGCAGCAGCGGCGCGAGATGGACTGGATCGTCGTCCGCAACCGCACCGGGCACGTCGAGGCGCGCAACATGACCCGCATCGAGGGCGCGCTGCGCGAACTGTCCAAGCGGGTCGGTTTCCGCGTGGCGCAGGGGTTGTCCGAGCGGGTGATCTACCGCGAGCTGTTTCCCAGCGGGCTTACGCTGCTCGACAAGGGACACCTCGGCGAGTTGGGCACCAGTCATCTCGTCGCGCGGCAGGAACTGCGTGCGCTGGTGGCGGCGCTCAATCTGCCCGTGCCGGCCCGGGGATCCAATGGGCGGGAGCCCGAATTGGCGCTCGCCTGAAGCACCCCTTCGATACTGTCCTACAGGCTTCCGGCTCGTTATGCCGATTGCGATGAAAAGACTTTCAACACCCTTGGCTGTCGCCGCCCGCGCGGAAGATCACGCCGATGATCCGAGGTTGGCCCGCAATCCTCTGGGGCGAAACGAGAATCCGCGCCAGGAATGTTCTAAAAAGCGCCCCGTTCGGCGGTCCACGGCGCCTGCCCGCCATGCGCCGTTCCCGCTAGCGCGAAGGATCGATGGATGATCAAGCTGCTCGTCATCGCTGCGATAATCTCCATCGGCTGCCGCTACGCGCTCGGTAAATGGCCGTGGGAGTATCTGTCGGCGAAACCGACCCGGCCCCAGGCCGTTCTCAAGGCGCGGCAGTTGCTGGCCCTGCGTCACGAGGCATCGCGAAGCGAGATACTCGAAGCGCACCGGCGGCTGGTCGCGACCGTTCACCCCGACCGGGGCGGCACAAACGAGGCCGTGCATGAAGCGAACGACGCGCGCGACGTGTTGCTCGCCGATTTGCCCGACACCAATTGAGGACAGCAACTTGAGCCATACGTTCGATTCCACGACCTTGCGCGAATACGACATCCGCGGGGTGATCGGCGAAACTCTCGGCGCCGATGACGCGCGCGCGATCGGCCGCGGGTTTGCGACCATGCTGCGCGAGGCGGGGGGCAAGAAAGTCGCGGTCGGATACGACGGGCGGCTGAGCTCGCCGATGCTCGAACATGCGCTGATCGAAGGGCTCAACGCCAGCGGCTGCGATGTTGTGCGCGTCGGCATGGGGCCGACGCCGATGCTTTATTACGCGGAAGCCTCAGCCAAAGAGGTGGATGGCGGCGTTCAGATAACTGGCAGCCACAATCCCGCCAATTATAACGGCTTCAAAATGGTATTTATGGGCCGGCCGTTCTTCGGGAAGGATATCCTCGAAATCGGCCGCCGCGCCGAGGTGGGTGCCCAAGCCGGTGGATGGGCCGATGGCACCGGCACCGTTGAGACGCGCGAAATCATGGGCGAGTATATCGAGCGCCTCCTCACCGGATTGAATGGGATCGACCACGAAACGCTGGCCGGTCTTCGAATCGGTTGGGACGCGGGCAACGGCGCCGCCGGGCCCGCGCTCGAGGCGCTCACCGCCCGGCTTCCGGGGGAGCATCACCTGTTGTTTACCGAAGTCGACGGGTCGTTTCCCAATCATCATCCTGATCCTACTGACCCGGCCAATCTCGAAGACCTGCAGCGCCTTGTCGCGGACAAGAACCTCGACTTCGGAGTGGCTTTCGATGGCGACGGCGACCGGATCGGGGCCATCGACAGCCAGGGCCGGATCATATGGGGCGATCAGCTCTTGATGATTTACGCCGAGGACCTCCTCGCAAGACTACCTAATGCGACGGTGATCGCCGACGTGAAGGCGAGCCGGGCGCTGTTCGAGCGCGTGGCCGAGCTCGGCGGCAAGCCGTTGATGTGGAAGACCGGGCACAGCCTGATTAAGTCCAAAATGAAAGAAACTGGCGCGCCGTTGGCCGGCGAGATGAGCGGGCACGTGTTCTTTGCCGATACTTACTACGGCTACGACGATGCGTTGTACGCCGCGATCCGGCTGATCGCCGCCTCGGCCAGGCTCGGCAGAAGCGTGACCCAGCTGCGCGGCGCGATGAAGGAAATGGTCAACACACCCGAATTGCGCTTCCAGGTCGACGAGAGCCGCAAGTTCGCCGCGATCGAGGAAGTGAAGGCGCGGCTGGCGGGGCCGAACGCGCCAGGCGACATTACGGTGGATGGGACCGACGGGGTGCGAGTGACAACGCCCGACGGCTGGTGGCTGTTGCGCGCGTCGAACACGCAAGACGTGCTTGTGGCGCGCGCCGAGAGCGACGATCAGGCAGGGCTCGACCGCCTGCTCGGGCAGATCGACGAGCAGCTCGCGGCTTCCGGGCTCGAACGGGGCGCACAGTCGGGACATTGAGCGAATCGGCCGCCAGCGACGGCAACTTTCGCCGTGCAGTGGCCTTGGTGGCGGCGCTCAACCTCGCCTATTTCGGGGTCGAGTTCGGGGTTGCGCTGACGATCGGCTCGGTTTCGCTGTTCGCTGACTCGGTCGATTTTCTCGAGGACACTTCGATCAATCTGCTGATCCTGCTCGCGCTGGGCTGGGGCGCCGTAGCCCGGGCCAGGCTTGGCATGGGGCTGGCTGCGTTGCTGCTCGTGCCCGGCATCGCAACCTTATGGACCGCGTGGGACAAGTTCGGCCACCCGGCTACCCCGGCGCCCTGGCCGCTCGTGTTGACCGGGCTGGGCGCCCTGGCGGTCAATCTTGCCTGTGCGGTGATCCTGGTGCGCTTTCGCGCGCATTCGGGCAGCCTCGGCAAGGCGGCGTTCCTGTCGGCGCGCAACGATGCCTTCGCCAACGTCGCGATCATCGCCGCTGGGTTGATGACAGCGTTCTTGTGGCGCAGCCCGTGGCCCGATCTGGCCGTCGGGTTGGCAATCGCGCTGGTCAACCTCGATGCCGCGCGGGAGGTGTGGGAAGCGGCGCGCGAAGAACGCGCAGCGCACGCGTGATGCGCGCGGACTGCTGGAGCTTTCGCGCCGCTCGTGCTTTGCGCTGACGATGGCTGACGTCCCCACTCGCGTGCCGCCCGCGTCGGCGACAGAAGGCGTTCCGCCCGAAATCGCCGGCTGGTTCGCCGGCCGAGGCTGGCGCGTGCGGCGCCACCAGACCGAGATGCTCGCGGCCAGCGATGCCGGGCACCACGCCCTGCTGGTGGCCGACACCGGGGCCGGCAAGACGCTGGCGGGCTTCCTGCCGACGCTGGCGGACTTTTGTCCGTCGCGCTTCGGACCGGCAGGACCGCCGGATGGACTGCACACGCTCTACGTCTCGCCCCTCAAGGCGCTGGCGCATGACGTGCAGCGCAATCTGGTGACCCCGGTCGAGGAGATCGGCCTGCCGATCCGGGTCGAGACGCGCAGCGGCGACACGCCGTCGGACCGCAAGAAGCGGCAGCGCGTCAAGCCGCCTCACGTCCTGTTGACGACACCGGAATCGCTGTCGCTACTGCTCAGCTATCCCGACAGTTTCGCGATGTTCGCCGGGCTCAAGCGGGTGGTGGTGGACGAGGTCCATGCTTTCGCGACCGGCAAGCGCGGTGACCTGTTGGCTCTCGCGCTCGGTCGGTTGCAGGCAATCGCGCCGAACATGCAGCGAGCGGCGTTGTCGGCGACGGTCGCCGATCCGCAGGCCTTTCGCGAATGGCTGGCGCCGTGGGGTGAGATTGACGCGGTCGAGCTTGTCGAAGGCGAACCGGGCGCGCCGGCCCATGTCGAGGTGCTGTTGCCGATCGAACAACGGGTGCCGTGGGGCGGCCATGCCGGACGTTGGGCGATCCCGCAGATCTACGAAGAGATTCGCCGCAACAAGACCACGCTGATCTTCACCAACACGCGTTTCCTGGCCGAATATACCTTCCAGATGCTGTGGGACGTCAATGACGACACGCTTCCGATCGGCATCCATCACGGATCGCTGAGCAAGGAAGCGCGGCGCAAGGTGGAAGGGGCGATGGCGCGCGGCGAATTGCGCGCGCTGGTGGCCACCGCCAGCCTCGATCTGGGGGTCGACTGGGGCGACATCGACTGCGTGGTGCAGATGGGCGCGCCGAAAGGCTCGAGCCGCCTGCTCCAGCGGGTCGGACGCGCCAACCATCGGCTCGACCAGCCCAGCCGGGCGATCATCGTGCCGGGGAACCGCTTCGAATTTCTCGAGGCCACGGCGGCAAAGGAAGCCGTCGATGAAGGTCAGCGCGACGGCGAGGATTTCCGCCCGGGCGGCCTCGATGTGCTCGCCCAGCACGTCATGGCCTGCGCCTGCGCCGCGCCGTTCGAGGAGGCCGCGTTACTCGCCGAAGTTCGATCGTCGCTGGCTTACGCATGGCTGGATGAGACGGCGTGGCTACGCGTGCTGCATTTCGTCGCGACCGGCGGCTACGCGCTCGAAGCTTACGATCGGTTCCGCCGGATCGTGCGCGATGGTGACGGCACCTGGCGCCTGACCCATCCCGAACACGCGCAGCGCCACCGGCTCAACGCCGGTATCATCGTCGATAACGAGATGATCGAGATTCGTTTTCGCAATGGGCGCTCGCTCGGCAGGGTCGAGGAGCAGTTCGCCGCCAGCCTGCGCAATGGCGACACGTTTCGCTTCGCCGGGATGGACCTCGAGGTCGAATCGCTTCGCGATCTCGAGCTGGTGGTGAGGGCGGCAAGGTCGTCTGCAACGATCCCAAGCTACATGGGGCTGCGGTTGCCGATCACCACGCATCTTGCCAACCGCGTGCGCGCAATGCTGATCGACCGCGCGAGCTGGGCGCGCTTCCCGGACGACGTGCGTGAATGGCTCGAGGTGCAGGATTGGCGTTCCCAGATGCCAGGGCCAGGTCAGCTACTGGTCGAGACCTTCCCCCACGCCAAGAAGCACTACGCGGTCTATTATACGTTCGAGGGGTGGAACGCGAACCAGAGCCTGGGAATGCTGATCAATCGGAGGATGGAGGATCGCGGGCTCATGCCGGGCGGGTTCGTTGCCAACGACTACTGCCTCGCGGTGTGGGGGCTCAAGCCGGTCACCGACCCCTTGCCGCTGCTGTCGCCCGATATCCTCACCGACGAATTCGTCGAATGGGTCCAGCAATCGCACCTGCTTCGCCGCGCTTTTCGTGAAGTGGCGGTGATCGCCGGTCTGGTCGAGCGCCAGCATCCAGGTAAGCGCAAGACCGGCAAGCAAGTCACCTTCTCGACCGATCTGATTTACGACGTACTGCGCAAGTACGAACCGGATCACGTCCTGCTCGAAGCCGCGTGGGCCGACGCGCGGACGCGGATGACCGACGTGGGCCGCCTTGGCAGCGTGCTCGATCGTGCGGCCGAGCAGCTGGTTCACGTCGAGCTCGACCGGGTCAGCCCGCTGGCGGTGACTGTCATGACAATGATCGGCCGAGAGGCGCTGCCACAAGGCGCGATCGATGACGAACTGTTGCTCGAGGCCGAAGGATTGGCAGCCGAGGCAATGCGGGTCGAAGCGATGGTGCCCGAAGGCGACTAGCGAAGCGCTGCTGGCGGGAGCAAAAAGAAGGGGTGGATCGCTCCACCCCTTCTTAGATCGTCAATTCAGACTTTTCGCGTGTCAGTCGGTTCTTACTGGTCAGGCGCCGGGTGCCTTGCCGAACGCGCGGTACTGCTCGTTGCCGACGAAGCCGAACTTGGTCACCCCAGAGCTCTTGATGATGTTGAGGACTTTGACCGACAAATCATAGCTCGCCTGGGCATCCGGCTGGTACTGTAACTCCGGCTCGACTGCCAACGCCTTGGTAGCCTGCAGGTTTGTGACCAGCTGGCTATCCGAGATGGCGCCCCCGTTCCACAGGATTTCGTTCGTGGGGCTGATGACGATCTTGTTCTTGATCGGATCGATATCGGTCGGCGGTGTCGGCGAGGGCACCGGCAGATCGATATTCACCGAATGAGTCGCGGGGGGGATGCTCAAGATCATCATGATGAGGAGGACGAGCATGACGTCGATCAACGGCGTCGTGTTCATCTCCATCATCGGCGAACCATCGTCCCTGCCGCCTGACATTGCCATGGTGGGTTACTCCTGAAAATTCATGCGCGCGGCAAATGGCCTGGCGGCGTCAGCCGTTCGGATCGACCGGGTTCGAGATAAAGCCGACGGTCGGGTAGCCGGCCGCCTGCACGTTGTAGATCGTGCCGGCGATGCAGCGCCACGGTGCGTTGACGTCACCGCGGATGTGGACTTGCGGAACGTCCTCGGGATTCTTCATGATCTCTTCCGGACCGCCTGCGGCCTGGACGATCGCATCAAGCCGCGCGAAGGCCTTGTCGTACAGCTCTGTTGCATCCACCGGGGTCGTATTGTTGAAATATACCCGGCACTGACCCGAGCGCGACGCTCCGGCAAAGCCGGGTTCACCCGCGCTGCGCCCTGCATCGTCGGTGGCGCTGACCGTGAGGAGCAGGTTTTCTACCTTCTCCTTGGATTCAAGCGACCGCATCACAGGGATCTTCAGCTTTTCGATCGTCTGCAGGGAAATCGGAATTGCGATGAGGAAGATGATCAGGAGCACCAGCATCACGTCGACCAGCGGCGTGGTGTTGATCTCCGACATCGGGGTCTCCATCCCGCCTCCGCCTGTCGAAATCGCCATTGCGTACTATCCTATCTCAAAACGTCGAAAGCCGGGGCAAGTGTTCGAGGCCGGGGCGCGCCAGGCGCGCCCCGTAATCCCGATCACGGCCGCGTGGTCGTCGCGGTAGTCCCGGTAGTCCCGGTCGTAGCTGGCCGGGCCGGGGCGGTCGCCGCAGCCTTGCCCGCCTGCTGGGTGGAAGACTGCGTCATAACAGTCGGCTTTACGGCCCCGCGCGAATTGATGTTCGCGAGCACGTCGGTCGAGAAGCCCGAAAGCAGCTCGGCGATGCGCTTGTTGCGGCTCTGCAACCAGTTGTAAGCGAGAACCGCTGGCACCGCCACGAGCAAGCCGAGCGCGGTCATGATCAGCGATTCGCCGACCGGACCTGCTACCTTGTCGAGCGAAGCCGAACCGGCCAGGCCGATTGCGATCAGCGCCCGATAAATACCGATCACCGTACCGAGCAGGCCGACGAACGGCGCGGTCGCGCCAACGGTCGCGAGGAAGGGCAGACCGCCCGCCAGGCGCGCGTTGATCGAGGCTTCCGAGCGTGCGAGCGAGCCGTGCAGCCAGTCGTGCGCGTCAAGGCTGTCGGTCATCTTGCCGTGCGATTCTTCGGCGGCGAGGCCATCGTCGACCAACTGGCGCCAAGCGCTGTTCTTTTCGAGCTTGGTCGAACCTTCGCGCAAGCTGGGTGCGCGCCAGAAGGAGGTACGCACGTTCTTGTACTGGTTCAGGATCTTCTGCTGCTCAAGCCACTTGGTGATCAGGATGTAGAACGATCCGACCGACATGATCACAAGCACGCCGAAGATCGAGTAGGCGATGATGCCACCCTGTTCCAGCGCTTCCCAGAAGCCGAAGTGGTTCGCGGGGGCGGCGCTGCCGCCAGCCGCCGCGGAAAGAAGTTCGATATACATGCGAGTATCCTCTCAGATGAAACGGTTGGTTAGAGCGACTATTTCGGAATTTCCCAGCGCACTGAACTGGACCACGTGCTCGGTATGGCCTGGCCCTCGCCGTTGGTCGCCGGATTGAACCGGGCGCGGCGCTGGATCAGCGAGCAGGTTGTGCTGTCGAGTTCGGGAGTACCGCTCGATCCGGTGACATTGCAACTGGTCACCCGACCGTCGGCGCCGACTTGCACGGAGAAGCGGGTCACGCCCTCTTTCTCCTCGCGCAAAGCACGGCTTGGATAGTCGTTCGCGTTGGCCCAGCTGCCCGGGTTGCCCCTAGGAGTCACTCCCTTCGGCTGCACGCGCGGGGCAGGCGGCGGCGGCGGCGGCGGTGCCGCTACGGGTGCCGGCGGCGGAACCCGCAGCACCGGCGGGGCGGGCGGCGGAATCGTCGGCTGGGTCTGAATCGGCGGCGGAGCTACCGAAACGTTGATCGGCGGAGGCGGCGCGACTGGTGGCGGCGGCGCGGCGTCCTTGGGCGGGGGCGGCGGCGGCTCGTCCTTGGGCGGCGGCGGCTCCTCGATATCGACCGTGGTCACGCGCTCGATCGCCTTCTTGACCGCCGAATAGGCGAGCCCGGTAACCAGTGCATAACCGACGGCAATATGAATCAGCGCAACGATGATGATCGCGACGACGCGATTACCGCTCATCTGTTGGTCAGCGTAGGACATTCAGTCGCATCACTCCATCGTCAGGCGCCAGGACGAATCCCGGCAAACCTGCATCGACCGGCACCGTAAAACGCCGGGCCGACGCATCCATTCCATTTTTCCACCCAGGCCGGCCATCGGATTCGACGGCCTTGCGGCCCGCCGGATCCCCGATGACCCGGCACGGGCCCTCCGGGGGGTTAGCTTATGTCTTGCTCCCCGGTACGAGCGGAGCCTTAACCGTGAAGCAAATCGCAGGCAAACGCTTTTCCGGTTCACCCAGGATTCACTCCGTTGGGGGTGCAACGGTGCAAATGCCATACGGTTTCCAATGCGCTGACAAGCGCCTAGCCAGCACGGTGCCATGACCCATCGATTCCCCTATTTTCGCTCCGTTGTCCTCGCCTCCAGCTTTGCCTTGGCAGTCGCCGCGTCGCGGCCGCCAGTGATCGCGCCGCCGTTGACGTATGCCGATCTCGCCGACCTGGTCGACCCGGCCGAGTTGGTCGTGCACGTCCAGGTCGCCAAGCAGATCGCGCTTCCACCCGAACGCGCGACTAACGTCGCACAGGGATACACACGGCTTTATATAGAGGCGCGCACGAGAGCGCTGCTCGCGGGAAAGGCCCCGCTCGGCGAATCGGTGCGCTACCTAGTCGACGTGCCAATCGGGGCAAACGGCAAGGCGCCCAAGCTCAAGAAACGCGAATTCTTGCTGTTTGCCAAGCCGGTCCCCGGCCGTCCGGGTGAACTTCAGCTAACCGGCCCGACCGACCAGATCGCTTACGACCCGGCGCTCGCGGCGCGGCTGCGTCCGATCCTCGAAGAATTCGCGGCCGCAGACGCGGCGCCGACGATCACGGGGGTGCGCGATGCACTCGCGGTGCCCGGCACGCTGGTGGGCGAATCGGAAACGCAGATCTTTCTTGCCACTGCGTCCGGCGATCCGGTTTCGCTGACCATAGTGCGCCGTCCGGGAATCGAACCGGCGTGGGGCGTATCCTACTCGGAAATCGTCGATCAGGCCGCGCAACCGCCCAAGCAAGGTACTTTGGCGTGGTATCGCCTCGCGTGCTTCTTGCCCGCGCAACTCCCGCGCGGCGCCAATTTGTCGCAAGACCCGGCCTCGCGGGCGCGGGCGGTGACGGACTACGCTTTTGTCCTGCAGCAGCTTGGACCGTGCCCACGCACGCTTGTCCGGCAGTAGTTTCTCTTTGTTGGCCGAGCAGCGCGCGCTTGCCTAGGAAGCGCGGCAACAGGGAGTTATCGATGGCCGAACCGCTGCGCATCGCGCTTGCCGGGCTGGGAACGGTGGGAGCCGGTGTGATCCGGCTGCTTGGCGTCAACGCCGCTCTGGTGCGCGCCCGCGCCGGACGGGAGATTCGCATTGTCGCCGTCAGCGCGCGCGACCGCGACCGCGACCGCGGGGTCGATCTGTCGGCCTTCGAATGGTGCGATGATATGATCGCAATGGCCGCGCGCGATGATATCGACGCGGTGGTCGAGATGGTCGGCGGCGCCGATGGCCCCGCGCTCACCCTCGCCCGAGCCGCGATCCGCGAAGGCAAGGCGCTGGTCACCGCCAACAAGGCGATGATCGCCCATCACGGACTTGCGCTCGCGCAGGCGGCGGAAGGCGCCAGGGGCGGGAAAGGCGTGCCGCT
This sequence comes from uncultured Alphaproteobacteria bacterium, assembly GCA_963781525.1. Classification (GTDB taxonomy): domain Bacteria; phylum Pseudomonadota; class Alphaproteobacteria; order Sphingomonadales; family Sphingomonadaceae; genus Tsuneonella. The sequence goes on from CAWAGD010000007.1 coordinate 62,793, forward strand.
CAAGTTCGAGGCGGCAGTTGCTGGCGGCATCCCGGTCATCAAAGGACTGCGCGAAGGCGCCGCGGCGAACGCCATCGGTCGGGTGCAGGGCATTCTCAACGGCACCTGTAACTTCATCCTGTCGACGATGGAGGACACCGGGCGCGACTTCGCCGATGTGCTCGCCGAAGCGCAAGCGCTCGGATTTGCCGAGGCCGATCCCTCGTTCGATATCGAGGGGATCGACGCCGGGCACAAGCTGGCAATCCTTGCGGCGATTGCATTCGGCGCGAAGCTCGATTTCGCCCATGTCTCTTGCCAGGGGATCGCCCGGGTGCGCGCGGCCGATATCGCCCGCGCGCGTGACTTGGGCTTTGTCGTCCGGCTCGTCGGCGAGGCCGACATTGATGCGACTGCGCAACAAGGGGGTACGCCGCGTTTGCTGCAGCGCGTGCGCCCGTGCCTGGTGCCGCAAGCGCACCCGTTGGCGCATGTCGACGGGCCGACCAACGCCGTCGTGGCGGAAGGGAATTTCTCGGGCCGGCTGCTGTTTCAGGGTGCGGGCGCGGGCGACGGCCCCACCGCAAGCGCAGTGGTCGCCGATCTGATCGACATTGGGCGCGGCAAGACCGGTCCGGCGTTCTCCGTTCCAGTCGACGAGTTGGTCGCGATGACTCCGGCCGAGCCGGGCGAACGAACCGGACGAACCTACATCCGCTTCACCGTCACCGACCGTCCGGGCGTGCTGGCCGAGATCACCGCCGCGATGCGTGATGCAGAAGTATCGATCGAGAGCCTGATTCAGCAGGGAGTGACGGACGAAGATGGCAACGTGCTGGTCGCGATGGTCACTCACGACGGCGCCGAACGATGCGTCGACACAGCGGTGCGCCTTCTCGAAGGGTCGCCTAGCCTGACGGCTCCGCCGCTGGTGATGCCGATCCTGGAAGCGTAAGCGCAGGTTCGCCCGATGGCGCCACCGGCAGTGCGGGTGCGACCGGAGGTGCATCTCCCGCTCCTCCTCGTGGAGCAAGGCCGTGCGCTACACGCTCGGCGTCCGAACCCGGCGGGGCTTCGGGAATCGCCTTGAGATCGATCAACACCGGCATCGGCGGCGGGCAGGGGGGGATGAAACAGCCCTTCGCCACCACGACGCCGGGATAGACAGTGCTGACGTCGGGCGCGCGCGGCACATTATCTTTCGAACCCGCACCCGCAGGGTCGAGGTCGCCGCTCGATTTCACACGATAGTCGCGAGTGTCTTTCTCTTTTGCGCAGACGACGATCTCATCGCCGGGCTTGGAAGCGGGGCATGTGGGCTTCGCTCGGCTGTCGGGTGGACCGTAGACTTCCCTGGCAGTTGCGATCGCTTGCTCGGCCGTCGCGCCGGCAGTTAGGTCGGCCGACACCGGGCCAGCATCTTGCGCCGCAAGGGGCGAGGACAGGAGCAGGGCCATCAGCATGACCCGCGGTCGTCTCGACAATCCCTTGCTCCGTCGTCTAAGCGCGGCGCCTGACTCCAGCCGGGGAATTGAATTTCCGATGAACAACGCTTCCACGACCGCTTCGCCGAAACCCTCCAGCGTGCTCGATCGCGTGCTGGTGCTCGAACTGGTGCGGGTGACCGAGGCCGCCGCGATCGCCGCCAGCAAGCTGATCGGCCGGGGCGACGAAAAGGCCGCCGATGCCGCTGCGGTCGAGGCCATGCGCGCAGCGTTCGACGAGCTGGCGATCGACGGCACGGTTGTGATCGGCGAGGGTGAGCGCGACGAAGCGCCGATGCTCTACATCGGCGAGAAAGTTGGCGGTGCGATCGGCAGTGGGCCTAAAATCGACATCGCGCTCGATCCACTCGAGGGCACTACGATAACCGCCAAGGCGGGGCCCAACGCGCTGGCGGTGCTGGCGGCGGCGGAAGCGGGATGCCTCCTGAATGCGCCAGATACCTACATGGACAAGCTCGCGGTCGGACCGGGATATCCTCAAGGCGTGATCGACCTCGCCAAATCACCGAGCGATAACGTGCGCGCGGTCGCCGCCGCAAAGGGCGTCGAACCCGCAGAGATCATCGTCTGCGTCCTCGACCGCCCGCGCCACGCCGAATTGATCGCAGAGCTGCGCGGTCTCGGCTGCGGGGTCGTGCTGATCGGTGACGGCGACGTTGCGGGCGTCATCGCGACCACCGATCCCGACACCACGATCGATATGTACATGGGAAGCGGCGGTGCGCCCGAAGGCGTGCTCGCGGCGGCCGCGCTGCGGTGCGTGGGCGGGCAGTTCAACGGCCGGTTGATCTTCCGCAACGAGGACGAAAAGGCGCGCGCGCGCAAGTGGGGCATCGAAGATCGCGACTTCGATCGCATCTACAAGCTCGAGGATCTCGCCAGGGGCGATTGCATCTTCGCGGCCACTGGGGTCACCTCGGGTTCGCTGCTCGACGGCGTCAAGCGTCTGCGCGGCGGCAAGATGACCACCGAGAGCGTGGTGATGCGCGCGAGCAGCGGGACGGTAAGGTGGATCAGGGGCGAGCACCGGACGGGCTAGGCGCGGGCGCGCCGGATGGCACACCGACCGGGGGTGCATTCGAAACTCCCATGTGTCGCCGCGACGGCCGCTAGGGCGTAAGATCGGATTCGTTCGCAGTCCGTCGCAACAGGCGAAAAGCGTCGAATTATCGGGCTTTCGTGCGATCGCGGTCATCTGTCCGCGATAGAAGATGAGCTTGACGAAGTCGCTTTCGAGGCGTGTCAGCAGTGTCGCTGCAGTTAACTTCCGGAAGTCCTTGCTGGCCGCGCTGGGGTGCCCCAGCCCGGCAGCGACAACACCGGGTCCCACGCGCGGGCGAAGCTCTCCGCGCCCCCGCGCCGGCAAAAGTGATCGGCGCTCGCGCGGCTCATCCCACTTCCTATGCCGCACCCGTCACTGACCTGGTCAGATAAAGCTGGACGAGGAATGCGCATCGCCGCACCTCGTTCCACCCCGTCGCTCCGCGGACCGGGGCGGAACCACCCGCACGGCGGAAGCGGTGCGGGTGGAACTTGGCCATACCCAGCATAGGCCACAGGCAACGGCGTGTAGGTAAGGGTTTTGCTTCGGGGGTATTTCCACTTAAGCGGCAAATCGCGCCTGCGTGGCATTGGATGCCCGTAACGGGTTAAAAACTGCCGCTATCCCTCTGCACGCCCACGAACGCCTCGTTACCGCGACATTGGCACTTTCCAAACATGGCTATCGTTTACGCGGTTGGCGTAAGCGCCTTCAAGGTCCTCCTCACCAGCTTCGTTGGTTATCCAGTTCACGGTGTCGGTGGACACGACCCGCTTGTCGCCCCGGACGGCTGCGCACCGCTGCACGAACTGGCCCAGGTAAGCTTGGGGCGACGGGCCGGTAATGATCGACGACAGGCACAACGGCTGAGAGGCGTCGCTCTCACGGACCGCTGGAACCACCTCCAGGAAAAAGCGGTGTATCCTGGCGGTTGGCACTCTGGCTCCACCGGGCCGCGTCGTTGTTGATGAAGCAACGGCGCCGTTCGACCCGACTGGTGCCGGATTGGGCTGAGCCGCAGACCCGCTAGCTGGCAGATTGCTGGAGGAAGGCGATCCAATCCGTTGCGCCCACTGCTCAGGGGTGGAGGGAGTAAGATCAGGCCCCGCCGCCGACCCCTTGGCGAGGTTCTCTTCGTAGACTTGCTGCGCCCCATCTTTGGTGCCGAGTACACGAGCTCCCGTGATGATTCCTTCGGCGGAGCCGCCGGTCAGCGCACCGCCGATCACAGCCCCCAGAAGCGCGCCACCGAGACCACCGCCGCCGCCGGAGGATTTGCGCGCGGCTATTTGCTGCTTAACGGCGTCCCAATCTCGCTTCAGGGCTCCCTTCTCCGCCGGCGTGTAAGTGTCACGGCGAAGGAACTTGCCTTTCGCGTCACCGACCAGTTCGAAGTGTTCAAAAATCAACTGCTCGCCAGTCCAGCGGATTTCCGCCCAAGTGTAGCCGCCCCAACGGTTGTAATGGCCGTACTTGCCCTCGATCACGCCGTCTGGCCTGACGAAAAGGTTGCTGAATTTGTTGCCATTGGCATCGCCGCGCTTGATCGCCCGGCCATCGTTGGTGAACCGCACATACCAGATTTCCAGCAAGGATTCGTCTGGGGAGGCCCACCACTCGTTGAGGTACATCTTCCCCTTGATATTGCCCATGTCGAGCCGGGCGGTGAATTCCCGAATAACACCTTGCGGGCCTTCGGACACGACCGTGAAGTCGCGGATGTAACCCTCGCCCACCTTGGGAGTGCCCGTCGCGCCGACGGCGTCGTAATAAGCGCCCCAGGTGGCATGGGTGAAGAATTTGTTGCCGTTCTGTCCAATTTGCCCCTGCGAAACGGGAAGGCCGTCTGATGCTGTCGCGCTGGGCGTGATCGCAGGAAAGCTCGCGGCCAGCTCGGATTCCAGCCGTGCCTTGGGCGAACCGAGCATCACCGGTTGGCCCGGACAACCCCTGATAGGCGAAGCGCATGTGATACGCCGGCAGGCGGGCGACATCGCCCGGCCTAGAGGGAACGCTTCTGCGGAATTTACTCCCCACCGGGGTGTCGTACGATCCGCCGCTTGGCACGACGCGGAGGTAGCCTATCATCTGTCCAAAATCTGCCAACAAAGTAAGCGATCCGGCGCTCGTCGAGGTAGCGCGGGCGATTTCGGCCAATCGATAATCGTAAGCTATCGCGGTGATCGGCTGGGGAGTTAGTGTCTGCAATTCGATTGTGACAGGTGGCGGCCCTGCCATGTCATCGGATACCTTCCAGAGCTTCTTGTCTCCTGGAGTTACCGTGATCAGATCGCGATCGTCGCCTGGCTTTGCGGCAGTCATCTGCCCGTCGACTAAAGCGTTATAGACCCTCGCTTGAATTGGAGTGGCAAGGGCTGCGATCATCACCGGCCAAGAATGGCGCAGCCAAAGTCTCATGTTACCCCCCTCGTTCTGCTACCATGTCTATGACACACAACCGAAACTTAGAAAAGTCTATCGTTTTGCATCTAGTTCAAGCCGTCATATCGGGGCTGGTCGAAGGCAAGCCAGGGCCACCAAGAATTTAGGCTGAATTTCGAGGCAGATTGGAATTAGCGGCAGTGCGATCATCGGCGTGCGGCTTTCCGCGGCGATTGCAATCCAGCCAAGCCGGGTTAGAGCCCCCGGAAATTCCAGCGGCGGAGTCTCCTGCTCGATGAAGATCATGTCCGGCAACGCCAACCTGCCGCTCGCGCGCGCGATTGCGGGGTATCTCGAAGTGTCGCTTACCGATGCCAGCGTGCGACGGTTCGCGGACGAGGAAATCTTCGTCGAGATTCACGAGAACGTCCGCGGCGAGGACGTTTTCATCGTCCAGTCGACCGGCTTTCCGGCCAACGATAACCTGATGGAGCTGCTGATCTGCATCGATGCGCTGCGGCGCGCGTCGGCCCGGCGGATCACGGCGGTGGTGCCTTATTTCGGATACGCCCGGCAAGACCGCAAGCCCGGCCCGCGCACGCCGATTTCTGCCAAGCTGGTCGCCAACCTGATTACCGAAGCGGGCGCCGACCGAATGTTGTCGGTCGATCTGCATGCGGGGCAGATCCAGGGTTTCTTCGATATCCCGACCGACAACCTCTACGCCGCGCCGGTGATGGCGGCCGATATTCAGGCGCGCTACGGCGGGAAGGACCTGATGGTGGTCTCCCCCGACGTCGGCGGCGTGGTTCGTGCCCGCGCGCTCGCCAAGCGGCTCGACAACGCACCGTTGGCAATCGTCGACAAGCGCCGCGACCGGCCAGGCGAGAGCGAGGTGATGAACATCATCGGCGAGGTAAAAGGGCGGCACTGCATTCTGATCGACGATATCGTCAATTCGGGCGGCACGCTGTGCAATGCCGCGCAAGCTTTGCTCGACAACGGAGCCACCAGCGTAGCGGCTTACATCACTCACGGGGTGTTGTCGGGCGGTGCGGTCGCGCGGGTCAACGAATCCGCGCTCGAGGAGCTGGTGATCACCGATTCGATCCGCGCGACCGACGCGGCCAACGATTCCAAGCGTATCCGCAGCCTGACCATCGCTCCGCTGGTGGGCGAAGCGGTGCGCCGGATCGCCGACGAGAGCAGCGTCAGCTCGCTGTTCGATTAAGGTGTCGCCGAGGTGACTCAAACTACCGATATTGCACTTGCCAACCGGCTGGCCGACGCCGCGGGCGCGGCGATCCGCCCGTTCTGGCGCGGGGCGATCGGGCTCGAGATCAAGGCCGATGCCTCGCCGGTCACGCTGGCCGACCGGGCAGCGGAAGAAGCGATGCGGCGGCTCCTGCTCGCCGAAGTGCCTCGCGACGGCATCGAGGGGGAGGAGTTCGGGATCGAGCGCGAAGGCGCTAGCCGGCGCTGGGTGCTCGATCCGATCGACGGGACAACCAGCTTTGCTGCCGGCCGGCCGATCTTCGGCACACTGATCGCATTGCTCGAAGGCGGATTTCCGGTGCTCGGGGTGATCGACCAGCCGATCCTGGGCGAACGCTGGGTGGGCGCGCTTGGACAGGCGACCACCTTCAACGGCAACCCTTGTGCAACCCGCCCGTGCCGCGAGCTGTCCAACGCGCTGCTTGCGACGACCAGCCCAAGCCTGTTCGACGACCACGCGGCCGAGCACTTCATGGCGCTGGCGCAAAAGACCGCCCACCGCCGAATGATCTGGGGCGGCGACTGTTACAACTACGGATTGATCGCCAGCGGGCAGATCGACCTGGTGTGCGAGGCCGGGCTGAAGCTCCACGATTTCGCCGCGCTTGTCCCGGTGGTCGAGGGCGCGGGCGGGACAATGGCCGATTGGAACGGCGATCCGCTTCACGCAGGATCAGACGGCCACGTAATCGCGATCGGCGACCCCGCGCGGCTTGAGGACGTGGTCCAGGCGCTTGCCTGCGCGCACTAAGGGTTAGGCAAATCCTAAACCCGCGGGGGTAAACACGCAGGTCATGGCGACCTCCGCCCTCAACCTGCCGCGCATCGCGCGCGCGCCTGCACGCTTGCTCGCTGGGCGGGCCATCGCGGCCATCCCATTCGTGGTGGTCTTCGCAGCCTCGTTGATCGAGTTGCTGCTCGCCGATCGCAAGTTCGGGCTGTTCAGCGGTGGTTTCGGCATGTCGCGCGCGATCGACACGCCGGCCGACCTGGCGCTATTCTTCGCAGGCTACCTCTCTGCGCAGGCGCTTGTCGGGCTGGCGGGGTGGACGTTTGCGCGATGGATCACCCGCAGACTGTCCGGATGGACCCCCGCGTTCGTATTCGCCTTGGTCAACGGCGTGCTGTTCGTCGCCGTTCTCGGCGCGCAGTACCAGCTGGCCTCGTATTTCAGCGATGCGGTGGGGTTCGCGCTGCTCAAGCAGCTCGGCGGTGGCAGCCTGGTAGATGCGCTGCTGTTCGGACTGTCCGAGATCGGCGTCGCGGCACTGGCGCTCGCCGGCCTCGCACTCGCCGCCTGGATCGCCTGGCGCATTCTGGCGCGGTTGCTGCCGGCTGATCTTCCGCGCCCGAACGGAGCGGGAAAGCGCGCCTGGCTGGTGATTGCTTGCGGCTTCATCGGATTGGCCTTCGCCGTACCGCGCAGCGGGAGCGATGCGGCATACGGCCTCGGCCGCACGCTCGCGTGGGGCGCGGCGACCGATACGCTCGATCTCGCGACCGATGCCGATTTCGATGGCTACGGACTGTTCGGCCTCCAGCACGATGGCGCGCCGTTCGATCCTGCGCGTCACCCGCTTGCGCTCGACGTTCCGGGCAACGGGATCGATGAAGACGGTTATGGGGGCGATCTCACCCTCGTCCCGCTGACAGCACCGCTCGGGCCGCAGGTGTTCGCGGGCAAGCGGCCCAACGTGGTCGTCGTGGTGCTCGAATCGACCCGAGGTGACGTGCTCGGCCAGCGGGTAGGCGGTATGCCGGCCGCACCTAACCTCGAAGCGCTCGCCGCAGGTGGCAGCGTGGCCCGGCCCGCCTACAGCCATGTCGGCTTCACCACCGAAAGCCTGAAGTCACTGTTCTCCGGCCAACTAACCCCCCGCGAGGGTGACCCGTCGCTGCTGCGTGACCTCAAGGCAAGCGGCTATCGGATTGGCGTATTCTCGGGCCAGCCGGAAGACTTCGGCGGCATCTCGAATACAGTCGGCGAGCGCGAATCTGCAGATGTCTACGTCGATGCCGAGACCTTGCGCGACAAGCGCGCATTCGATTTCGCCGCGCAAGGCTCCCTGCTGGTCGATGAGAGCCACCTGATCGCTGCGTTCGATCGCACGCTGGGGACCGAGGACTGGTCCGCCCAGCCGCACTTCGCCTACTTTAACTTCCAGTCGGCGCACTTCCCTTACGATCATCCCGGCGTCGCACGTCGGCTGACCGCGGATCCGCTGCCGCGCGGCAAAATCGACGCCGCTAACGCGGCCAAGGTGCGCGAGACTTATTGGAACGCTGTCGCCAACTCCGACCGCTGGCTCGGTGCGCTGATCGCCCGGCTCAAGGCCAAGGGCGTATGGGACGATACTATTCTGGTCGTTTCGGGTGACCACGGCGAGGAGCTGTTCGAGGGCGGTTTCCTCGGCCACGGTCACGTCATCAATCCGCAGCAGTTCCAGACCTTGCTGGTCGCGAGCCGCCCGGGGATGCTGCCGCCGTCACCGATCGGGCTGGCCGATTACCGCGCGATTCTGGCAGCCGCGATTCGCGGCGAACCGGTCCCGCGCGTGACGGTGCCGCCGTTCTTGCATATCGGCGCGCTCGATGCGCCCACCGCGATCGAACTCGCCGGACCGCACGGCGAACTCACCAGCGTGCGGCTCGACACCGGCGAGGTGTGCTTCCTGGAGCAGCACCGCTGCGCCGCCTATGGTTCGCTCGCCGCCGGCGACAAGGCGCGCGCCGATGCGGTGGTTGCCCGCTGGGGATCGGAACGCTGGCGGGACCACGGCCGGAAGAACTGAGCGCTTGCACCAGGGGCTGCCGCACCTAGCTTGAAGCGATGACGCAATCCGACGACAGCACTTCACCCAATAAATTGGCGAGCGAGCGGACCGAGTGGGCGGAAGATCGCACGTTGCTCGCCAACGAGCGCACGTTTGCCGGCTGGATGCGCACCGGGCTGGCGTCGGTCGGTCTCGGTGTCGGCTTCCACGCGTTGTTCGGCAAGCTCGAGCCGCCGAACCTGGCCCGCGGGATCGCCACGCTGTTCGTGGTGACAGGCATTTTCGTCTTCCTGGCCGCCGCCCGCAGCGCGGCGAAAGTCTGCACCCGCCTGCAGGCCCATGCGGCGCATCCGCTCGGCGGCGCACGGCTGAACCTGATCGCGACCTTGCTGGTTATCGCCAGCTGCGCGCTGCTGGCAGGGGTCTGGCTGGTTGCACTGCCATAGAAATCGCCGCGCTTGCGTTTCGCCCGCCTTCGGACTAGTTGCGCGCGCTTCACCGACACGTGTTTCATCGTCGGCCTGGCCAACTAGGGCTGCCAGGGCTGGCTCGAGCGTGTCCCCGAAAGGAGACTAAAATGCCCAAGATGAAGACCAAGAGCGGCGTGAAGAAGCGCTTCAAGCTCACCGCCACCGGCAAGGTCAAGCACGGGGTCGCTGGAAAGCGCCACCGCCTGATCAGCCACAATGCGAAGTACATCCGCCAGAACCGGGGAACTTCCGTGATCGCCGACGCAGATGCGCGGACGATCAAGAAGTGGGCCCCTTACGGGCTCGCTTGAGCGCCGGCTGACACCAGGAGTATTTCGACATGGCACGTATCAAGCGCGGCGTAACAACCCGCACCAAGCACAAGCGGTTGCTCGACCAGGCCAAGGGCTACCGCGGTCGCCGCAAGAACACCATTCGCGTCGCCCGTCAGGCGGTCGAGAAGGCCGGCCAGTACGCGTACCGCGACCGCAAGGTTAAGAAGCGGTCGTTCCGCGCGCTGTGGATCCAGCGGATCAATGCCGCGGTTCGCGCCGAGGGACTGACGTATTCGCAATTCATGCACGGTGTGAAGCTGTCGGGCATTGAACTCGATCGCAAGGTCATGGCCGATCTGGCTATGAACGAAGGCGGCGCGTTCGGCACGATCATCGCCCAGGCGAAGGCGGCACTGCCCGCCTGAAGTCAAAGCCACAAGAATCGAAAAAGGGCGCCGCGAGTTTTTCTCGCGGTGCCCTTTTTCCGTTTGTGCCCTTGACCCGCTCGCTTCGGTAGTGTCCAAAACATACAAGAAGTCCTTCGGGTCGCATGATCTCCCCCGCAAAAGGACAGCAATCTCGCCATGTCGGTCGCGCCGACCATTGCCGTACGATTTTTTCGTCTGTCGGAGCCGCTTGCTCCCTATTTTACCGCGCTCTACCTGACTGAAATCGAGGACGGCGGCAGCCTGGTCGAGGACTATCTACATCCCGAGTGGGCCGCGCTGCGCTTTACCGAAGGTCCACCGCCGATCGCCAGCGTCGGTCCCGGCGAGATGGTCCCGCAGTGGCCGTTCGTCGCCGGTGGACCGACCAGCAAGGCGATCCATTTCGGAGTGCGTACTGCCCGCATCTGGGGCCTTGGCCTGCAGCCTGCGGGCTGGGCCAAGTTTGCCAACGGGGATGCGGCAGCGCTGGCAAACCGGACGGTCGATGGCAGCGCCGACCCATGCTTTTCGGCCTTTGCCGACATCCTCCCGCAAATCCTCTGCTGCGACGGGACTATCGATGACAAAGCGGCGGTGATCGACGCGCATCTCGTGCGCCATGCCCACCGACCTGTGCCGCGCGAAGAAGAAATCCTTTCGTGTCAGGCTGCTCTGCGCGATCCGCAAATGGGCGAGGTGTCGGCGTTGCAGGACCGACTGGGCGTCTCGGTCAAAGCGCTCGAGAGGCTATGCCGCAGATACTTCGGCTTCACTCCCAAGCTCCTGTTGCGGCGGCAGCGGTTTCTGCGCAGCCTCGCGCGGTTCATGCTCGACCCCTCGCTCAGCTGGATCAGCGCACTCGACGGGCAGTATCACGATCAGGCCCAGTTCGTGCGCGAGTTCCGCGCGTTCATGGGGCTCAACCCGTCGGAATACGCAAAGTTGCCGCATCCCATACTCGAGCCGATCATGCGCCAGCGCATGGCCGATCAGGGAGCCGGCGCGCCGCTCGATCTACCCACAATCGCGCGCTACCAACAGGCTCAGCCGGCTCTTGCCAGCGAGCCTGCGCCGCCATAGTGTCGCGTTCGTACAAGTGACAGGCCGCAAGAGCCCTTCGGATCGCAACGCCTGGATCTAACACGGCCGGTTATTTGCCGATCTGCTCGCGGGCACCCGGGGGGAATGCCGATGCCGCACGATTGCCGGATCGACGTGCGCTTTTTCGCGCCCCCGCCCGATTTCGCCGATTGCTTCACCAGCATCTACCGGTTGGAACTGGCGACGGCCGACGGCGTCCGGATCGAAGACTGGCTGCAGCCCGAATGGGGCAATCTGCGGGTGTTTGCGGGTGATCTTCCGGCCGCTCAGATGGTTGACGGAGCGGTGGTCGACCAGGCCCGTTTCACCGTGACCGGCCCAAGCGCGCTGGCCACCCGTTTCGAACTCGGCGCCACACGCATGTGGGGCATCGGTTTTCTTCCGCTCGGCTGGGCGCGCATCGTCCGGCGGCCGGCGTCGCGCTATGCCAACCTTCTCGCCGATGCCGAACGCCATCCCGATTTTTCGCGCTTCGCGGGCCTGACCGAGGTGTTCGACGGTGAGCAGGGTGATCAGGCAGAGTATGACCGGATCGTCGAGGTGCTGCGCAGCTTCGACACCCCGGTCGCCGAATGCGACCGGATTCGCGCGGTTCATGCTGCGATGGTCAAACTCGGTCTCGCCAGCGTCGGCGAATTCGCCGGCCATGCGGGCCTCTCGGTGCGGGCACTCGAGCGCGTCTGCAAGCGCCATTTCGGTTTTCCGCCCAAGCTCCTGCTACGGCGCCAGCGCTTCATGCGCAGCCTCGCGGCGTGGATGCTCGGCGGAATGGGCCGGTGGTCGCCGGCGATCGACGAGCTTTATACCGACCAGGCGCATTTCAATCGTGACTTCCACGCTTTTATGGGAATGGGGCCAAGCGACTACGCGGCTCTCCCGCACCCGATCCTGTCGGAATTCATGGAGCATCGGGTCAAGGCGATGGGTTCCCCGGCGCAGACGCTCGATCGACCTGGACGACCGGACGCGTAGCTAGCCCGGGCCGGCACACCGATGCAGGCGGGCATTGCGATGGACTGCCCGCGCCCCTAGGGGCGTGCACGCGATGAACACGACCCAACAGGACGAACGGCTGGCCGGCGCACTCGGCGCGATCAGCGATGCGGCCGATGCCGATGCGCTTGAGGCGCAGCGGATCGCCGCGCTCGGTAAGCAGGGCTGGGTGAGCGCAGCGCTCAAGACTCTCGGGTCGATGACGCCTGAGCAGCGACAGGCCGAAGGGCCGCGCATCCAGGGCATGCGCGCGGCGGTGAGCGAGGCGATCGAACGCCGCAAGGCTGCGCTCGAAAGCGCCGCGCTCGAAGCGCAACTTGCGGACGAAGTACTCGACCTGACGCTGCCCGCGCCCGAGACGCCAAAAGGCTCGATCCACCCGGTGAGCCAGGTGATGGACGAGCTGGCGGAAATTTTCGCCGACATGGGTTTCGCGGTCGCCACCGGCCCTGAAATCGAGGACGACTGGCACAATTTCACCGCGCTCAACATGCCCGAAAGCCACCCGGCGCGTGCGATGCACGACACGTTCTATTTCCCGCAGGACGTCAAAGAGACGTCTCATCAGGCCGAAAATAGCCAGCGCATGCTGCTGCGCACGCATACCTCGCCAGTGCAGGTCCGCTCGATGGTCGAGAAGGGCGCGCCGCTGCGGATCATCGCGCCGGGCCGGGTCTACCGCTCGGACAGCGATGCGACCCACACGCCGATGTTCCACCAGGTCGAAGGGCTGGTAATCGACGAAGGCATCCACCTCGGGCACCTCAAGTGGACGCTCGAGACGTTCCTCAAGGCGTTCTTCGAGCGCGACGACATCGTGCTGCGGCTGCGGCCGAGCTATTTCCCCTTCACCGAGCCGAGCGTCGAGGTCGACGTGGGCTGGCAGGATGTGAATGGCAGGCGGGTTCTCGGCGGGAACGGCGATGCGCCGGGGCACGGCTGGATGGAGCTGCTGGGGTCCGGCATGGTCAATCGGCGGGTGCTCGAGTTCGCCGGGCTCGATCCCGACAAGTGGCAGGGTTTCGCATTCGGCGTGGGCGTCGATCGCCTCGCGATGCTCAAGTACGGGATGGACGACTTGCGCGCGTTCTTCGATGGCGACGGACGTTGGCTGGCGCACTACGGCTTTTCGGCCTTCGACGTACCGACGCTGTCGGGCGGCGTGGGAGCGCGCTCGTGAAGTTCTCGCTCGAATGGCTCAAGGCGTTCCTCGACACCGAGGCGAGCGCGGCGGAGATTTCCGCAAAGCTCAACGCGATCGGGCTGGAGGTCGAGGGTCTCGAAGACCCGGCCGACAAGCTTGCGGGTTTTCGCGTGGCCGAAGTGCTCACCGCCGCACCGCATCCGCAGGCCGACAAGCTGCAGGTGCTGACAGTCTCGACCGGGGAGGGCGAGCCGCTGCAGGTCGTCTGCGGCGCTCCCAATGCGCGCGCGGGCATGAAGGGCGTGCTCGGGCTGGCGGGCGCAGTGGTCCCGGCCAACGGCATGGAGCTGAAGAAGAGCGCCATCCGCGGGGTCGAATCGAACGGCATGATGTGCTCGGTCCGCGAGCTGCAACTGGGCGACGAACACGAAGGCATACTCGAGCTCCCCGCCGATGCGCCGGTCGGAGCATCGTTCGCCGATTACCGCGGGACGAGCCCGGTGTTCGACGTCGCGATTACCCCGAACCGGCCCGACTGCATGGGCGTCGAAGGGATCGCGCGCGATCTGGCGGCGGCCGGCATGGGCACTTTCAAGCCGTGGCGCGCCGAGCCGGTTGCCGGCGAATTCCCGTGCCCGACCGAGATCCGCACCGATGATCCCGAGGGCTGTCCGGCGTTCTACGGACGAGTGATCCGCGGCGTGCGCAACGGTCCCTCGCCCGCCTGGATGCAGGCGCGCCTGATTTCCGCCGGCCAGCGCCCGATCAGCGCGCTGGTGGATGTCACCAACTACCTGTCGCTTGCATTCGGACGGCCGGCGCACGTTTACGATCTCGCCAAGCTGTCGGGTGCGATCGTCGCCCGCCGCGCCCAGCCGGGCGAACACGTGCTGGCGCTTAACGACAAGACCTACACGCTCGACGACAGCATGACCGTCATCGCCGACGACAATCAGGTTCACGACATCGCCGGGATCATGGGCGGCGAGCATTCCTCGGTCACGCCCGAGACGACCGATGTGCTGCTCGAGATCGCCTATTTCGATCCCGCCCGGATCGGTGCCACCGGGCGCAAGCTGGGCATCGCCAGCGATGCGCGTACGCGGTTCGAGCGCGGGGTCGATCCGGCGTTCCTCGATACTGGGCTCGACCTGTTGAGCGACCTCATCGTGCGCGCCTGCGGCGGAAGCCCGAGCGAAGTCGTCCGCGCAGGGACGCCGCCGAGCAAGGCCAAGGTGATCGCGTTCGATCCGGGATTGACCCAGCGGCTCGGCGGGGTAGCGATTGCCGAAGCCGGGCAGCGCCGCATTCTCGAAAGCCTCGAATTTGCGGTGAGCGGCGACTGGCAGGTCACCGTTCCGCTGCGCCGCCACGATGTCGAAGGGCCCGCCGATCTGGTCGAGGAGATCGTGCGCATCCACGGGCTCGACGCCGTGCCGAGCACCCCGCTGCCGCGCACCGATGGGGTAGCCCGCCCGACCGCGACGCCCGAACAGGTGCGCGAGCGCAAGCTGCGCCGCGCCGCTGCTGCGCGTGGGTTGTCCGAGGCCGTCACCTGGTCCTTTCTTCCCCCGGCTGACGCCGATCACTTTGCCAGCGGCGCCGGTTCGTCCGGGGGCGGGCTGTGGACGCTTGAAAACCCGATCAGCGAAGACCTCAGGACGATGCGCCCCTCGCTCATCCCCGGTCTGCTCGCCGCCGCGCGCCGCAATGCCGATCGTGGCGCAGCCACGACCCGCCTGTTCGAGATCGGTCGCCGCTATTTGCGCGGCGAAGACGGCGCGAGCGACGAGCGCGCGACGCTCGGCATCGTGCTGGCAGGCGACAAAGCTGCTCGCGGATGGTCTTCGGGCAAGGCGACCGAGTTCGACGCCTACGACGCCAAAGCCGAGGCGCTCGCGCTGCTCGAAGCCGCCGGCGCGCCGGCCGACAACTTGCAAGTCTTTGGCGACGCTGGACCGCAGTTTCATCCCGGCCAGTCGGGCACGCTGCGGCTCGGCCCCAAGGTTGTCCTCGCCCGCTTCGGCGCGCTCCATCCGGCGACCCTCAAAGCGTTCGATATCGATGGCCCGGTGATGGCGGTCGAATTGTTCCTCGATGCGATTCCGCCCAGGAAGAACCCGGCATTCGCGCGGCCGGCTTATGCCCCGCCCGCACTCCAGCCGGTGACGCGCGACTTCGCTTTCCTCGTCGACGCGGCGCTGCCCGCCAGCGACCTGGTGCGTACCGTGCGGGGCGCCGACAAGGCCAGCATCGTCGCGGTGCGCGTGTTCGACGATTTCCGCGGGGCCGGCATTCCCGAAGGCAAGAAATCGCTCGCGATCGAAGTGGTGCTGCAACCGGCGGACAAGAGCTATGCGGAGGCCGATCTCAAGGCGATTGCCGACAGGATCGTCGCCGCGGCGGGCAAAGTGGGAGCGGAGCTGCGCGGATGACTGTCATGGAGCCAAAGACCGCACTCGTTACCGGGGCGACCGCCGGGATCGGCGAGGCCACCGTTCGCACGCTGGTCGCCAGCGGCTGGCGTTGCATAGCGACCGGCCGGCGCGCCGAGCGGCTCGACAAGCTGGTCGCCGAACTGGGCGCGGACAAAGTGCACCCGGCGGTGTTCGACGTGCGCGATACGCCGGCACTCGAGGCCGCCCTGGCCGCGCTGCCCGAGGGCTTTCGCGACATCGACCTGCTGGTGAACAACGCCGGGCTCGCGCAAGGCCTGTCGAACGCGCAGGATGCCGACCTGAAGAACTGGCAGACGATGATCGACACCAACGTGACCGCGATGGTGACGATCACGAGGCTGCTGCTGCCGCAACTGATCGAGCGCAAGGGTGCGATCATCGCGATCGGCTCGGTCGCGGGCAGCTATCTTTATCCCGGCGGCAACGTCTATGCCGGCAGCAAGGCGTTCACCAACCACTTCACGATGGCGCTCAGGGCGGACCTCCACGGCACAGGGGTGCGTTGCACTTCGATCGAACCCGGCATGGTCGAGACCGAGTTCACCGTCGTGCGCACCGGCAGCCAGGAAGCGTCGGACAAGCTTTATGCCGGCGTCAACCCGATGACCGCCGAGGACATTGCGGCGACCATCCGCTGGATCGCCGAGCTGCCGCCGCACCTCAATATCAACCGGATCGAACTGATGCCGGTCAACCAGGATTTCGCCGGCTTCAGAGTGGCGCGCGAAAACTAGCCATATTCGTCATCCCGGCGGACGCTGGGATCTCGTCGGGCCACGTGCCCAGCTCGATACGATCCCAGCCCGCGCTGGGATGACGCAGGAAATTCACATGACCTCGAACCGCCGCACATTCGCGATCATTTCGCACCCCGACGCGGGCAAGACCACGCTGACCGAAAAGCTGCTGCTGCAGGGCGGGGCGATTCATCTGGCGGGCGAGGTCAAGGCGCGCGGCCAGGCCCGGCGCGCGCGCAGCGACTGGATGAAGATCGAGCAGCAGCGCGGGATTTCGGTCACCTCGAGCGTGATGACCTTCCAGAAGGACGGCACCGTGTTCAACCTGCTCGACACCCCGGGGCATGAGGATTTCAGCGAAGACACCTACCGCACGCTGACCGCGGTCGACAGCGCGATCATGGTGATCGACGCGGCCAAGGGCATCGAGCCGCAAACGCGCAAGCTGTTCGAGGTATGCCGCCTGCGCTCGGTGCCGATCATCACGTTCGTCAACAAGGTCGATCGCGAGGGGCGCAGCGCGTTCGACCTGCTCGACGAAGTGGCCGACATGCTCGCGCTCGATGTCTCGCCCCAGGCCTGGCCGGTGGGCATGGGCGGGTTGTTCGAAGGCGTGCTCGATTTCGCCAGCGGCGAGATCGCCCGCCCGGATGGGCCGAGCAAGGAATACCTCGGCCGCCGCGACCGCGAGGCGTTGCCGCAGGCGTTCGCCGACGAGGCCGAGCTGGCCCAGGGCGGCTATCCCGAATTCGACCTCGAAGCGTTCCGCAACGGCGACCTGACCCCGGTGTTCTTCGGCAGCGCGCTCAAGAACTTCGGCGTTACCGAGCTGATCGAGGCGATCGACCGCTTCGCGCCGCCTCCGCGGCCGCAGCCGAGCAGCGAGGGCCCAATCGAGCCGAGCCGCGACGAAGTCACCGGGTTCGTGTTCAAGGTCCAGGCCAACATGGACCCGCAGCACCGCGACCGGATCGCGTTCATGCGGATGGTTTCGGGCACCTTCAAGCGGGGCATGAAGCTGACGCCCGTCTGGCTCGGGCAAGCCGATCGCGGTGCACTCGCCGATCCTGTTCTTCGCGCAGGACCGCGAGATCGCCGACACCGCCGAGGCGGGCGACATTATCGGCATCCCAAACCATGGAACGTTGCGGGTCGGCGATACCTTGTCCGAGCGCAACGACGTGCGCTTCACCGGCCTGCCCAACTTCGCGCCCGAGATCCTGCGCCGCGTGGTGCTCAAGGATCCGACCAAGACCAAGCAGCTGCGGAAGGCGCTCGATGATTTGAGCGAGGAGGGGGTGATCCAGGTGTTCTATCCCGAAATCGGCGGGCAGTGGGTGGTCGGCGTGGTCGGCCAGTTGCAGCTCGAGGTGCTCGTCTCGCGGCTGGAGGCTGAATACAAGGTCGAGGCCGCGCTCGAGATGGCGCCGTTCGCCACCGCGCGCTGGCTCAAGGGCAGCGATACGGCGCTCAAGACATTCGCCGATTTCAACCGCGCCAATCTGGCGCGTGATCGCGATGGCGATCCGGTGTTCCTCGCCAAGTCGCCGTGGGACGTGAATTACCAGGTCGAGAAGAACCCCGAGCTGGTGTTTTCGTCGACCAAGGAGCGCTAGCCGCCAGTTCTAGCTGGCGGGCAGCCGCAACTCGGCGAGCAATCCGCCTTGCGGGCGGTTCGTCAGCGCCAGTTCGCCGCCATGCGCTTCGGCGATCGCGCGGGCGAGCGTGAGGCCAAGGCCCGCCCCGCCGGTATCGCGATTGCGACTGGCCTCTCCCCGGGTGAAAGGTTCGGTCATCGCAGCCAGGCTGTCGGGCGGGATGCCGGGGCCGTTGTCGGTCACCCGCAGCACCGCCGAATTGCCTTCGCGCAAGACCGCGACGGTTGCTCCGCCGCCATAGCGCACCGCGTTCGAGACCAGGTTGCGCAACGCCCGCTTGGCCCAGGTGACGTGGACCGGCGCGACCACGCGCGGTCCTTCGGCCAGTTCGACAGGCTCACCCATGTCCTCGAATTCCTCGACCACCGAGGCGGCCAGCGCGGCAAGTTCGGTGCGCTCGGGCGGCTCGCTCGCGCGGCCGATGCGGGCGAGCGAGAGGATGTCGTCGAGCGTTCGGGTGATGTCCTCGATAGTGGCGGCCATGCGCCCGCGCTCGGCGTCGTCCTCGACCGATTCGATGCGCACCCGCAGCGCGGCGAGCGGCGTCTTGAGATCGTGCCCGATCGCGCCGAGCATCACATCCTTTTCATCGAGCATGCCGGCGATGCGTGCTTCCATCGCGTTGTGGGCAGCGATCAGCCGCCGGACATCGTCAGGGCCTTCGGGCGTGAGCTGGCCTTCGCCGGCATGGTGGCGGCCAAATTCCTCGACCCGCCGGGTCAGCGCCGCGAGCGGCCCGGTGATGCGCCGCAGCAGCAGCCAGATCGCCAGCAACAGTATGCCGAACAGCACTACGGTCTGGGTCGCCAGCGCCTGGAACGCACCGCGCTCGCGCGGAGGGGACAGCGCGCGTGCAGTGAGCCAGCGGTGAGGCCCGGCCGGAGCGCTGGCGAGCACTATCCTTGCGCTCGCGAGTTCGGTGCTGTCGCGGCCCACCGGGCGCCCGCGAGCGAGCCGATCGAGGACGCGCGGGTCATGCAGGGCCAGGCGGCTGACGACCCGCACCCGGCGTACATCGGCGACGCCCTGTTCGGCGAGCACATCCTTGAGCGCGGCGGTCAGGCGCGGCTCGTCCCGGTCGCCGTGCGGGAAAGGAGGAGCCTCGGTGACCTCCACCCGGAAGCGCCGCATTCTGCGCGTCTCGCCGCGCCGGTCCTCTCCTTCGCGCATGGCTGGCGCGCTCGATGCCGCGATCAGCTGGACGGCAAGCGAACCGACCAGGCGCTGTTCGCGCCGGTCTTCACTGGCCCGCAACAGCAGAGCCGCCGAGATCGCCTGAGCGACCAGCAGCGCGCCGGCAACAGCCAGCAGGAGCTGGCCCAGCAAGCTGCGCGGCCAAAGCTTGCTCATCGCTCGGCGATGCGGTGGACGTCGGCGGCAAAGCGATAGCCGCCGCCGCGCACGGTCTGGATGAAATGCGGGTTGCGGGTGTCTTCCTCGATCTTGCGGCGCAGGCGGCTGATCTGGTTGTCGACCGCGCGGTCGAACAGGTGCGCCTCGCGCCCCTGAACCAGGTCGAGCAGGCGGTCGCGGTCGATCACCTGCTTGGGGCGCTCGAGAAAGGCGACGAGCAGGCGAAACTCGGCGGTCGAGATCGGCACGGTGGCGCCATCGGGCCCGCTCAGCCGGCGCTTCAACGGATCGAGCCGCCAGCCTTCGAATTCGTACAGCGCATCGTCATCGGGCGTGGCCGCCGGCCGCGTAGCGCGGCGCAGGACCGAGCGGATGCGCGCGACCAGCTCGCGCGGCTCGAACGGTTTGACCACGTAATCGTCCGCGCCGATCTCGAGCCCGACGATGCGGTCGGTC
Organism: uncultured Alphaproteobacteria bacterium; assembly: GCA_963781525.1. Lineage (GTDB taxonomy): Bacteria > Pseudomonadota > Alphaproteobacteria > Sphingomonadales > Sphingomonadaceae > Tsuneonella. The sequence goes on from CAWAGD010000007.1 coordinate 82,824, forward strand.
GGCTCGCCCTTGGCGGTCAGCAGGATGGTGGGCACACTCTTGCTCTCGACCAGATGGCGGCACAGCGAAAGTCCGTCCTCGCCCGGCATCATCACGTCGAGCAGGACCAGGTCGGGCACCAGTTCGATCAGCGCGGCGCGCGCAGCGGCCGCGCTGGCAGCCTCGCGCACGACGAAACCCTGGCGCGTCAGATACGCGGCCAGGGGTTCTCGCAAGGTCGCTTCATCGTCGACCAGCAGCAGGTTGACGGGCGCGGTATCGGGCGTGTCGGTCATCAAGCGATCCCAAGTGCCCGCTGCGGGGCGCGCCGGTCAAGCGCGCCCCGCCTCGGGTATGTCGTCGCCGCTTAGTTGGCCTGGCGGGCGGCCTTGCGCGCTTCCCACTTCGCTTTCATCGCCGCGCGGGCAGCCTGGCGCTCGGCGGCGGTCAGCGTTCCATTGCGGTCGGTGTCGACGGTGTCGAAGCGCTTGAGCGCAGCGGCGGAGAATTCGGCCTGGGTGATCGCGCCGTCGCCGTTGGCGTCGGCCATCTTGGCCATCATCATCCGGCCGCCCCCGAAACCACCCGGACCGCCGCGGCCACGCTTGCCGTGGCCGCCCATGCGCTGACCACCCGTGCGATGCTCGGCGCTTGCCTGGCCATGCTCCATGCCGGCCATTCCGGCGTGGCCGCCACCGCCGCGGCCAGCGCGCTTGGCGGTGAATTCGTCGCGGCTGATCGCGCCATTGCGATCGGCATCGATGCGGTCGAACGCTTTCGCCTGCCGCGCGGCGCGATCGGCGGCGTCGAGCTTGCCGTCGGAATTGGCGTCCATCTTGGCGAAACGCTTCGCGGCCGAGGCCTCCACTTGCGCCCGGGTCATGTCGGCCCGAGGAGCTTTGGTTGGCGCGCTGCCGGGCGCTGCGAAAGCCACGCCGGCGGTGGCGAGCGTCGCCCCGACGATCGAGAGGGTCAATTTACGCACGAGAAAACTCTCCTGTCCAAAAAACGAGAAGAGCTGCGGGGATCTCAGGCAAAGCAGGGGGAGGGACCGTGCCGAGCTCCGCAGCTCACAGTCGCTGGTATAGGCCCGCTGTGTCGCAGGCTTATCTCCGAACCGGGCAGAATTGTCGCGTTTTGTAACGCGGCCGGGTGCTTGTTCACCCAGTTGCAAGCCGCGCGCTAGCCGCCCTGCGGCATCACGAACGCGTTGAGCTTGTTGCCGTCGGGATCGCGGAAATAGCCGGCGTAAAAGCCTCCGCCGCGGTCGCCCGGCGCACCCTCGTCGCTTCCGCCGTTGTCGAGCGCGATCTGATACAGCCGGTCGACTTGCGCGTGATCCTTCGCTTCGAGCGCGACCATTACCCCGTTGCCGACTGTCGCCGCATTGCCATCGTAGGGCGTCGTCAACCCGATCCCGGCGCCGCCACCGGGCGCGCCCCAGGCGATGAACTGTTCGTTTTCCATCATCCGCCCGACGCCCATCTCGGCGCACAGCGCGTCATAGAACTTCGCGCCGCGTGTCCGGTCGTTGGTGCCGAGGGTGACGTATCCGATCATGGTGCAATGCTCCGCTGCGAGTCGCGACCTCGAGAGAAGAACATTAGGCGAACAGTGATCGGCTCACAAGGGCCGGCAGGCATCCTCGAGCCAGGCGAGGGTTTCGCCCTCAAGCTGCGGCGCGAGCACTTCGCGCACGCGTGCATGGTAGTCGTTCCACCATTCGCGCTCCTCGGCCGTCAGCAGCGTAACTTCGACCAGCGTCTTGTCGATCGGCGCGAACGTCAGCGTTTCGAAGCCAAGGTAATCGCCCTCGGCGCCCGCAATGTCGCGCTTCTCGACCAGCACGAGGTTCTCGATGCGGATGCCGTAGGCGCCCTGTTTGTAGTAGCCAGGCTCGTTCGAGAGGATCATGCCGGCCAGCAGTTCCTGGTCGCTCCCGGCTTGCGCGCCGGTGATCTTGGCGATCCGCTGCGGCCCTTCGTGGACCGCCAGGAAACTGCCCACCCCGTGGCCGGTGCCGTGCGCATAGTCTACTCCGGCCTGCCACAGGAACTGGCGCGCGAAAGCATCGAGCTGGCCGCCGACGGTGCCTTGCGGAAACACTGCGCGGGCGATGGCGATGTGGCCCTTGAGCACGCGGGTGTTGCGGTCCTTCTGCTCGGCGGAGGGCTCGCCGGGGCCGATCCAGACCGTGCGGGTGATGTCGGTCGTGCCGTCGAGATACTGGCCGCCCGAATCGCACAGGTAGATGCTGCCGGGGGGAATCGGGATATTGCTGTCCTCGTCCACCCGGTAGTGCGGCAGCGCGGCATGCGCGCCGGCCGCGCTGATGGTGTCGAACGACAGATCGCGCAGGATATCGCTCGCGTCGCGAAATTCGCGCAGCTTCGCGGCAGCGGACAGCTCGTCGAGCCTGCCCTTTGGCCCCTCGACGCTGAGCCAGTGCAGGTAGCGGGCGATCGCCGCGCCGTCGCGGGCTTGCGCGCTGCGCTGCCCTTGCTGTTCGACCGGGTTCTTGACCGCGCGCGGCAGGATCGTCGGGTCGCGCACCGCGACCGGCTTCGCGCCCGCGCCCTCGAGCGCGTGAAAGATCGCCGCGACGCCGTAGTTGGGATCGACCGCGACGGTCTTGCCCTGCATCTCGCCAAGCGCGCTTTCGAACTGCGCCCGTGGGCGAATCGACACCGCGTTGCCGAGGTGCTGCGTGAGCTCGGGGGTGACCTTGTCCTCGCCGATGAACAGCTCGGCGGTGCCGTCCGCGTGCGCGATCACATACGACAGTGCGACCGGCGTGCGCTCGACATCCGCCCCGCGGATATTGAGCAGCCAGGCGACCGAATCGAGCGCGCTGACGACCGCCGCGTCGTATCCTTCGGTCTTCAGCCAGTCGGCCACTTCGGCGCGCTTTTCGGCGCTCGTAGCGGCCCGAATGCGCGTCCTGGTGGATTATCGCAGGCGCGTTCGACGGCTCGGGCCGGTCGGCCCACACCGCGTCGATCGGGTTGGCTTCGACCGGAACCAGGCTGCGCGTGCTTTTTCTCGAGCGCCTTGGCGACACTGCTTCGGCCCAGCCTTTGGAATGCAGCCAGGCGTCGTAGCCGATCCTGGCCCCCTCGGGCGCGTGCTCGCCGAGCCACCTGGCCGGGCTGGTCGCGGGGACCGACTGGTAATCGAACAGCTTGCCGTCGACCTGGTCACGGACCTGCACGGTGTAACGGCCGTCGGTGAAGATCGCGGCTTTGTCCGCCAGCACCACCGCGGTTCCGGCCGAGCCTCCGAAGCCGGTCAGCCACGCCAGCCGCTGGGCGTAGCCGCCGATGTATTCGCTCATGTGCTCGTCGCTGATCGGCACGACGAAGCCATCGAGCCCGCGCTTCTTGAGCTCCTCGCGTAACGCGGTGAGTCGGGCTGAGGCTGAGTTGAGTTCGGTCTGCATGAGCATGGTTGCGGTCCTTCCGCCCCCCACATAGAGCCGCGGCATGACGACTTCCACCTCCCCCGCCGCGCCTGTCGCATTGAAGAAACCGTCCAGCGCGACGCATCACGGTATAACCGTGGCCGACGATTACGCCTGGCTGCGCGACAAGAGCTACCCCGTGGTCGACGATCCCGAGATCCTCGCGCACCTCGAAGCAGAGAACGCCTGGTTCGAAGCGGCGATGGCCGGGCAGAAGCCGCGCATCGACGCGCTGTTCACCGAGATGCGCGCGCGCATCAAGGAAGCCGACCGCTCGGTCCCGCAGAAGGACGGCAACTGGCTCTACTGGATCGAGTACGAGGAGGGCGCCGAGTACAAGAAATGGTGGCGCAGGCCCGTTGCCGGCGGACCGGACGAGCTCATCCTCGACGAGGTGGCTCTGGCCGAAGGCCACGAATACTTTCGCCTCGGCGCCATTTCGGTTTCGAGCGACGGGAGCAAGCTCGCTTACTCGATCGACGACAATGGCTCGGAGCGGTTCACCGCGCGGGTCAAGGTACTCGGCTCAGGCGAGCTGCTGGCCGACGAGATTCCCGGCACGCTGTCGTCGCTGATCTGGGTCGCGGGCGATACCGGGCTCGTCTACAGCCTCGCCAACGAGCAGTGGCGGACCGACAACGCGCGGCTGCATTGGCTGGGGCAGCCGACGAGCGAAGACGTCGAGCTCTATCATGAAGACGATGAAGGCTTTCGCGTCGGCGCGGGGTTGTCGGCCAACGAGAACTGGCTGGTGATCTCGACCAGCGACCACGAAACCAGCGAAGTACGGCTGGTGCCCGCGGCCGATCCGCTGGCCGCGCCGGTGCTGGTCAAGCCGCGCGAGAAGGGCGTCGAATACGAGGTCGATGTCTATCAGGACGACGATGCCGCCGACGGCACGCTTTATATCCTGGCCAACGACACGCATGAGAACTTCCGCCTCGCCACCGCGCCGCTCGCCGCCCCGAGCGAATGGACTACGCTGATCGAGGGATCGGACGCGTTCTACCTCACCGGGTTCGACCTGTTTCGCGACTTCTTCGTGGTCGAAGGGCGCCAGGCGGGCCTCGATACCATCGAGCTGCGTTACTACGACGATCCCGCCCGCGTCGAACCGATCGCCTTCCCCGAAGCGAGCTACAGCGCCGGCATGGGTGACAATCCCGAGTGGGCGATGGACCGCTTGCGGGTCGGCTACGAATCGATGGTCAGCCCGGCGAGCGTGTTCGACTATCACGTCGCCGAGCGGCGGCTCGAACTGCTCAAGGTGCAGGAAATCCCCTCGGGCTACGACGCCTCGCTCTACACCACCGAGCGGCTGCATATCGCGGCGCGCGACGGGACCGATATTCCGGTGTCGGTCATGTACCGCAAGGATCGCAGCTCACCCGGCCCGCTGCATCTCTATGGCTACGGTGCCTATGGTATCGCCATCCCGCCGGGTTTCTCGACCACGCGGCTGAGCCTGGTCGATCGCGGCTTCGCTTATGCCATCGCCCACATCCGCGGCGGCGACGACCTCGGCCGGGCATGGTACAAGGCGGGCAAGCTCGAGAGCCCGGACCAATGCGTTCAACGACTTCGTCGATGTCGCCAAAGGTCTGGTGACGCGCGGGCTGACCGAGGAAGGGCGCATCTCGATCTCGGGCGGCTCGGCCGGCGGGGAATTGATGGGCGCGGTGGTCAATTCCGATCCCGGTTTGTGGGGCGCGGTGGTGGCGCACGTGCCGTTCGTCGACGTGCTGGCGACCATGCTCGACGCTTCGCTGCCGCTGACGCCGGGCGAATGGCCCGAATGGGGCAACCCGATCGAGGACCGCGCGGCGTTCGAGCTGATCGCCAGCTATTCGCCTTATGACAATGTGAAGGCGCAAGCCTACCCGCCAATGCTGGTCACCGCCGGGCTCAACGATCCGCGGGTGACGTACTGGGAGCCCGCCAAGTGGGTCGCGCGCCTGCGCGAAATGAAGACCGACGACAATGTGCTGCTGCTCAAGACCAACATGGGCGCAGGCCACGGCGGCAAGTCGGGCCGCTTCGAAAGCCTGCACGAAACTGCCGAGGAATTCGCCTTCATCCTGTGGCAGCTGGGCATTTCCGAATGATCCGGAACATCGTGTTCGATATCGGCAACGTCCTGGTCAGGTGGGATTCTCTCGGCATCGTCGAAACCGCGTTCGGTCTTTCGGGTGACGAGGCCAGGGCCCGACGCCACGCGCTGTTCGGCGAAACCGACATCTGGCGCGCGCTCAACCGGGGCGAGCATACCGAAGCCGGTGCCAAAATCGCTTATGTCGAAGCAGGGCTGCTGACGGAGGACGAGGCCGAGGCGATGTTCGCTGCGCTTTACGACAGCCTGCACTTGCTCGAGGACACCCCGCCGCTGATGGAGCGGCTCGCGGCGGCCGGCTATCGCCTGTTCGCGCTGACCGACAACGTGCGCGAGATCGTCGCCCATCTTGCCGGAGCTGCACGAATGGTGGGCGATGTTCGAGCATGTCACCAATTCGGCCGAGATCGGCTGTCTCAAGCCGGACCCGCGCATTTACCGGCATTTGCTCGACACCAACGGTCTCGATCCAAACGAATCCGTCTTTTTCGACGACATGCCCGGCAACGTCGCGGGGGCTCAGGCAGCGGGAATGCATGCCTTCCTGTTTACGGACGCTGCGCAGGCGGAGGCCGATCTGCGCGCGCTCGGTGTCGAGCTTCCATGACCGCGCGCTTCACTCGCAGCTTTACCGCGCTTCCCGAGCACATCGATGAGCTCGGCCACGTCAACAACACCATCTGGCTGCAATGGGTGCAGGACATCGCCACCGCGCACTGGAGCGCGGTCGCCACCGCCGACCATATCGCCCAGTTCATCTGGGTCGTGACCCGGCACGAGATCGATTACCGCGGCAATATCAGCGTCGGCGAGACGGTCACCGCGCAGACGTACATCCCCGAACGCCCGCGCGGCGCGCAGTTCGACCGCTGCGTGGAGTTTCACGACGCGGCCGGCAAGCGGCTGGTCATCGCGCGCAGCACCTGGGCGATGCTCGACAAGGGCAGCGGCCGCCTGTTGCGCGTGCCGGCAGAGGTCGCCGCGCCGTTCCTGCGCTAGCGCAGACCCACGCGTTTTGGCCGCTTGCCGGGGCGCACCGGTGTTGCTAGAGGCCCGCGCCTACCCGAGGACGCTTGATGAATTTCAGGGCCTCAATCCCATCCGATGTGCGGTCGTGGCGGAATTGGTAGACGCGCAACGTTGAGGTCGTTGTGGGCGAAAGCCCGTGGAAGTTCGAGTCTTCTCGACCGCACCAAAAACCAAGTGTTAACAAGCACTCGCCGGGTCTGGCGCACGACGGATGGGGCAGCCCGAGGCCGGGCGGAGCCCGTTCCACCGCTGTTACTCCGGCAAGCTACCGGTTTGACGCATGGCTTCGCCGAGCGCGAGCGCTGTCGACGTCGCAAGGTTCATTGACCGGACTTGCTGCCGCATCGGAATACGCACGCGCGCATCGCAGGCCTCGGCAACAGCGAAGGGCACCCCTGCGCTCTCCTTGCCGAACAACAGGACATCGTCGGCCGCGAAGCGGAATTCGAAGGCTGATCGAGTGCTCTTGGTGGTGAACAGCACCAGCCTCCGCGATCCGATAGCAGTTTTGAAGGCTTCGAACCCGGCGTGACGCGCAACGGTGACATGATCGATGTAATCCATCGCCGTCCGGCGAACTCTCCGATCGTCCCATTCGAACCCGAGAGGCTCGATCAGGTCCACTGCCGCGCCGAGACATGCGCCGAGCCGCAGGACGGCGCCTACGTTTCCGGGGATCTCGGGTTCGAACAGAGCAATGCGCATCGGGTGTGATTGGCGCTCGCGGGTGCGCGACACAAGACGGTCGATGCGTGGAAGCCACTCCGCTCCGTTCAGCTACATGCCCCATGATCCATGCGGGTCGGCAACGACCAGCTTGCCCTGGTGTCGCTTGCAAGGCCGCCGGCCGAGCTTCCCTTCGCGCTTTCCAACGCGAAAAGCAGGCGATCGGCCAGCGCTTGCTGTAGGCATCGCGGGAGCTTCGTGCCGAGCCTTTCACACCTTTAGCAGGTTCCTCAGGCAAAAGCCGGTTGGTGCCCTCATTCAGAATGAAACCGTCCCCTCCAACCCAAACGTGCGTGGGGGATTGAAATTGCCGTAGTCGCCAATAATCGCGCCATTGGCGTTCGAGCGGCGATAAATGTGCGCTTCGTTGAGCAGGTTGCGCGACCACACCGAAACCGTGCCCCGCATGCCGCCGGCGCCGAGCGGAATGTCCGCCAGCGCGACGCTGGCGTTCACGATGAAGCTCGATTCCGTCAGCACGTTCTCCGACTGGAAGCTGTACTGGGGATCCGCGTAGTTGCCGTCGAGATGGAGGCGCAACCGGGTGTCAGTGGCATTCACCGGCGCTTCGAAATCGACAAAACCCGACAGGGCGTTCTTCGGCGTGAACACCGTGAACACCTGGGTGATCACCCCGAACGTGGCGGGCAATTCCGCGATCGGGTTCGCTACCGGAGGGACATTCACGTCGGTGTAGGCGTACGATGCCCCGAACGTCAGCCCGTCGATTGGCCGCGCGGTCGCCTCCAGCTCGAATCCCTTGATCCGCGAGGTGCCGGGCACGTTGACCGTCTCTTCCGTGTGTTTGTTGAAGAACGGGTTGGCAATGCCTCCACCAAGCGTCGCGCGCGTATCGACGAAATCGAAGTCGATCTGGGTGCCTGTGCGGTCCATGATGAAGGCCGCCAGATTCACCCGCAACCGGTGGTCGAACAAGTCCGTCTTGGCGCCAAGCTCGTACGCTTTGACCGATTCGGGATCGAACTGCCGGAAGCTCGACGAGCGCGAGTTTGCGCCGCCTGCACGGAAGCCGGTGGAGTACTTGGCGTAGAGGTTGATCCCCGGCGCGGCGTCGACGGCCAGTGTGACCATCGGGTCGAAGCGGCTGTTCCGGTAATCGAGCGTCGCCCCCGGCAGCGGAGCGTTATTGATCACCGTCAGCGCGCCTACGCGGGTTTCGTGCGTGTACCGCCCCCCCGCGGTCAGGTGCACCACGTCCAAACCGGCGGGGGTCCAGGTCGCCTGGCCGAACGCACCATAGCTTTTCCCAACTGCCTGGCTGTCGCGCTGCACATACCAAAAGTCACGATCCCAGCCCTGGTTGTTCGCGCTGATCGGCGCGGTGGGATTGGGCGCAACCTGGTTGACGAATGTATAGCCGGTGCCGGTCGCGTTCCACTGGAGGGGATTGGGGGTGGCTGCAGCCTCCCGCACATGCTCGTTGAAATAGTACCCGCCGAATACGAAATCGAGCTGCGGCAGGCTGCCGACGAGCTGAAGCTCCTGGCTGAACTGGTTCTGGAACAGCTCGGACAGACTGTAACGGCCGAACTGTCCATTCGGCACGAAAGCGGCGCGGTGCGCGCCCGCCGATCCGTCCCACTGACGCGTTTCGACTCCCCGCCAGGCGCTGATCGAGCGCAGTTCCAGATCGGCGCTCAATGCATACTTGATCGCGGCGGTGTAGCCGTGCGTCTCGTCGACGCTCGGTTGCTGGATCACACCCAGATCGGCCACGTTCATACGATCGGCGCCCTCGACCCGCACGAGCGGCGCGAGCGGTGCGATGCAGGTGTTGCTGGTGGCGTTGCAGGCGCTGCCATTGCGAAACAGCGTCGCCCCCACCGCGCCGGTGTTGGGGTTGGTGTAGCTTCCGACTGCCCGGCCCAGCGGGTTGTAGTTCAGCAGCTGGGCGTAGAACGGCGTGTTTTCGTCCTTCGCGCGATCGTACGATAAGTCGACGGTAAGGCCGCTGGCCGGGGTCCAGCGCCCCGCAATCCTGCCGCCGATGCGGTTGTAGTAGTTCCAGCCGTACTGACCGCTGGCCGGGTTATCGGTGGTCGCACCTTGATGCTGCAACACGCCGTCGATCTTGACCGCGAAATTTGCCACCGCCGGCAGGTCGAGGTGGAATTCACCGTTGTAGGCGCCGAAATTTCCGATGCCCGCGCTCACCCGTCCGCCGAACTCGCCGGTCGGCGCCTTCGTCACGATGCTGAGCGCTCCGCCTTCGGTGTTGCGGCCGAACAGCGTGCCCTGCGGCCCCCGCAGGACTTCGATCCGCTGCACGTCGAACAGTGCCGCGTTGAGGCCCTGCGAACGCCCGAGATAGACGCCGTCGATATAAACTCCCACGCCGGGTTCGCGTGCCACCTGGTTCTGGTCGAATGGCACGATCCCGCGAATGCCGATCGTCAGCGCAGATTGGCGTGCCTCGAAGGTGGCAACGCGCAGGCTCGGCACCCCGCCGTCGGCGAGATCGATCAGCGACTGGATATGGCGGTCCTGGATCAACTGCTGGTCGACCACGGAGATCGCGATCGGGGTCTGCTGAAGATCGGTCTCGCGCCTGGTTGCGGTGACGACGATTGGGGTCAGCCCGCTTTCGTCCGATCCGCCAGCATCCGCGCTATCGGCGCCAACTACTTCAGCCGCGACAACCTCCTCCACTTCGGCGGCGGCGGCACTGGCGGTGCTAAACGCAATGGCAAGCGCCGACGCAGCGGCGGCAAGACGAAAACGATACATGACTTTTCCCTCATCGGTCAGCCGATCAAGCGTCGGCAACGCGGTGGGAGGGCGGCGTCGCGCCTGCCCCCGTTCCGAGGCGGCGACTAGGGCGATTCGGTTTCACCGCTGAGACGATTGTCCGACAAGCGGATGGGGCATGTGTGACGGCGATATGACGAGCCGGTAGTCACACGGCTGTCACCTGGCGGTGAGAAAACGCCCCCACCTCATGAACGCGCCAACGACCATCATCCTGGTTCCTTTCGACCCAACCGAGGCGGCTGAATACCAGCAGGCGCTTCCGCACCTGAGCGTCGCCGCGAGCCATGCGGATCGCGCGCCTGGCGCGCCAATGTGCTACTTTATCGACTGGCTGTTGCCGGATGGTTCGGGCCTCGAATTTTGCCGTCGTCTGCGTGCCGATCCACAGACACACGATGCCCGCATATTCCTGATGCTCGACGAGGACGACCGCGACACGCAGCGGCGCGCGCTCAAGGCGGGAGCGGACGACTACATCGTCGGCTCGCTGTCGCCCGCGATCATTGGCGCCAAAGCAGACGCGCCATTGCCGCCCCTGTCACGCCAGGGGACCGTGCCGGCGCAGGGTCGGCTCCGTCTCGACCGGGAATCGTTCCAGGTACGCGCAGGCGGGCAGCCGGTGCCGATGGGCCCGAACGAGTTTCGGCTGCTCGCGTACTTGATGCTTAATTGTGATCGCGTTTTATCCCGAGGTCAGCTCATCGGAGCGCTCAAGGACGGGCAGCCGGTTGACGAACGCACGGTCGACGTCTGGATCGGGCGCCTGCGAAAGGCGCTGGCTACGGCAAAGGTACCCGACCCGATCCGAACAGTCCGCCAATTGGGTTACGTGTACGATTCGTTCTAGCTGGCGATCTCAGCTCGATCGGGCGGCATTCGTCCGCGCGCCGTGCTCTAAACAGTTGGCCAAAATTCCCGCTCGGAAAAGACCTGCGCGCGTATTTTCTGCCTCGCTACATGGCCCAGATCGAAGGCGCCGCCGAGCGGTTGCTTTGCGGAAAGGGAATCTTTCTTCTCAAGTCATCCGAGAAGATCCCGTCGACCCGGATGCTGAACGACAAGCCTTCGGCGGCATCGGCACCGTGATACTGGTTTACCGTATCAAACCACGCGGAATACGACCGTAGATCGAGTCTCTCGCCGCTTGCGGGATCGAGCATGTAGAGGGACTTGTTGAAGTTGGTTCGCAGCCAGATGAACTCGTGGCACCTTTCTGCATCGAGATGGTCGCGGTGCGCCGGCACTTCGTTGCCGCCGTTATCGTAGATGATCAGGATCCGGCCGGTTGCCCTGAACGGGAGCGTATCGATGAACGCCATGAGCGGGGCGAACTCGGCCGCCTCCGGCGTGCGGTGCCAGAGCTCTGGCCTATCGAGATCGAGATAGTTGTACGGCGTGCCCGGTAGCGTGCGCGACAGCCAGATTTCCCGAACCCCCGGCTGATAGGGCGCCGCGGCATCCAGCCGGTGTTCGTTGAGAAAGAAGTCGTCCTGTTCGGCCGCTATATGGCTCTCGATGCGCTCGATCAGGAAACCGTCGAGAGCTTGCAGCGCGGTCACATCGATGAATTCGTCGAGCGACTTGTACGAGGGGTAGACGACGTCCGCGGCCCCCTTGGTCGCAGGCGGCTGCGGATGCGAGCGCGGTGTGGTTGCGGCTGCACTCACGTGTGACTCCCCTCGTGTTCCGGCGGTGCCTGTGCCTTGTGCGGCAGCCTGTCAGACGGCCGCCCACTGGTTCGCCGGAATCCGGCGTTCGCCCCATGCAAATTCGTGCGCGGTGTCGTGGTGTTCCGATTCGATGCGGACAGCCGCGAGACTGCCGTAGCCATCTCCCCCGCGCGCATTGATCCAGCAGCCTGCCGAACCGTCCCACAGTTTCACTGTGTTTTCCCCCACCAGCACGGCGTTGCCCTCGTGATAGATGGATTCGCCATCAATCCAGTGGTCGGACGCGCCTTTTTCGCCCCAGTTCTGACGCCACGAGGCGGCCGTGTCGGCGCTGTAGCGCTGCACGAACTGCGCGCGGAATGCCGTCACCCCGCGGGCGAGGAACACCTCATGCGCGATGGCGGCGTGGACCCCGCAATCGACGATCTTGGCGTCGACCGCCTCGCACCAGTGGATCGGCCACACGGTCGGGCCCCAGTTTGAATGCTCGCGCATCCAGCGCGGGCCGGAAAGAACGTCGCCGCCGTTGAGCTGGGCGTAGTCGAAGGCGATCAGCCATTCGTGCGCGATGTCGCAGCACGCCGCGCCATGGTGTGAAATCAGGCTGTTGGGAAAAGTGCGCCACTTTCCGCCGGGCCCGGCGATCGGGACGACTTCGCCGCTACGGGGGGAAGCCTTCGGTTCCGCCTGCGCGAGCCGGACTTTATCCTCGGCCAAAAACATACGACATGCTCCTGTCATAACCGCCGGCGTCACAGAAAATCAGGAGGTCGCCGGCGCGGGTTCCCTCGGGAAGTTGAACATTGGACGCGATGATGTCGTGCTCCATGCACAGGCGTCCCATCAGGTGGGTCTTGCCGCGGCCGATCGGCTGCAATTCGCCGGTCTCGCCGCACTGGCGGACCATTCGGTGCGGCTGCCAGAAGTGCATCGGGATCTCGGCGATCGAAGCATCGACCACCGCCTCGATGTAGTCCTCCTCGTGCTCCTGGATCTCGAGAATCCGCATCGCCAGCGCCATTGACGGCTGGGCCATCGCCTTGCCCGGCTCCGATGCGATCTGGCGGACGTTTGGCAGCATCGCGCGCACCATTTCGACCGCGCGATCGATCTTGGAGATCTGGTCTTCGTGCCAATCGTCGGGGTACCAGCCGCCACCCATGTCGAGCATCTCGATCGTGCGGCCGCTTAGCTTCTCGATCGAGCGGCACCAGCGCAGCATCGATTCGAATAAGTGGCGCCATTGCGCGACGCCCACGTGGCTGCTTGCCATGTGAAAATGAATGGCAAATTTGCTGTCGGTCGGCAGGCGTTTGACTGCCGCGATCAGCTTGCCGAAGGTGGTCGGGCTGTCGAGGGGGATACCGAAACGCGAGGTGATGTTGGGGGTGCGTATGCGGATGCCGATGTGCTTGGCGGACATTTCGCCGGCTTCGACCGCGGCAACCACCCGGTCGAGATCGGCCACGCTATCGCAGAATACCGCGTGCATCGTTTCGCGCGGCATCAGGCCCTCGGGCCACCACTTGCCCGGTCCGTTGAGGATCACCTGATCGGGGCGGAAGCCGACTTCGAGCGCAGTCTGCACTTCACCCAGGCTGATCGCTTCGGCGTAGAAGCCGTTGTCGAGCGCGAGCTCGATCAGGCGGCGGTCTGGATTGGTCTTGATCGAATAGCCGCTGATCACCTCGATATCGTCGCTACTCAGCCGCTGCGCACGGGCGGCGGCCCGCTTGAACAGGCCGGTCGCGGTCTTATCGAGGTAGATGTATTGCGGCGTCTGGATCGTATCGAAATCGTGCGCGGCAATGTCAGCCACGATCGTGTCGGGAAGCTCGGACACGCCGCTCGGCGGCTCGGCACCATTCTGGTCGAGCGCGACTTCGAGCATGTCCGGGTCGATCTTGTGGAGCCGCGCGGCGAGCGCTGTCAGCCCCGAGGGATGCTTCATCGAATGGCCGACCGCGCCGGCAAACGGTTCGGGCAGCGGCGGCAGCGGATAGTCGGGGCGGACCGGCACTTCCATCACCACGCGGGTGAATTCCAGCGACTGCGCATCGGCCGGCTGGGCCGCCACGCCGGTGGCCGCCTCGACCATCATCGCAGGCAGATTATGTCCGGCAATCGTCGCTCCGTGAACCCACGCGGGGAAGCGGGGGTTCATTTCGATCAGCCACAACTGGTCGGCCGCATCGCGCACCATTTCAAGTTCGCCGCCACCCGTCCAGTTGGTGTCACGCACCATCTGGCGCAGGGGCTCGAGGAATTCGGGCGGCACCTCGGACACGTCGCCAGCCCAGGTCTTGCCTTCGGGGGTGATATCGCGCTTGCGCATGCTCACCGCGCCGAGCAGTTCGCCTTTGTAGGCCGAGAGCATGATCGATTCTTCGTAGCCGCTGACGTGCGCCTGCAGGAACAGCTTCTCGGTCGACCACACCTTGCTCAGCGCATTGCGGATCGCGATGAACGAATCCCACGTCGGACAGCGCGAAGCATCGTAGTACGGGCCCTTGAGCCACACGCGCCAGTTATGCTCGCGGCAGAACGCGTGAAGGTCCCAGTCGCTGTGTTCGGTCGACAGATAAGTCGGGATCTTGATCGGCAATTCCGATGCGGCTTCGACCAGTGGCTTGGTGATGCGCTTGATGCCGGACATCGGCGGGGCCAAGAGGTTGGGGTGGCCCTCGGGAAAGACGCTTCCCAGCCACATCGCTTCCAGATCGCTGCCGGAGATCCACATGCTCCCGGCATCGAGCACTTCGCGCACTTTGCCGGCGTATGTATCGAGGTCCAGCTCACCCCACGGGCGCTGTATCCACAACTCGTCCAGCTCTTCGTAGTGGATGCCCGACAGGCGATTGGAATAATCCGCGCCGACGATGGTCGCTGATGGAAAGCCCTGGCGAAGCGATCGAACAATGCCGACCCCGGGCTGCGGATTTCCGCCGGCGTAAAGCCCACTCACATATATCTTCATCGAACATCCAAAGTGGGCGCCCCCACACAATATGGAGGCGCGAGAGCAAGCAGCAGCGGTGGAAGGCAACGCGGTGACTGTTATAAATTGTATTTAATAAAGCACCGGGGCGGCGATGGTTCCTCGCGGGTTCGCGGAAAATTCACCTAGTTACAAGATCTTATCTTGTGTTAATTTAGACCAAAGTACTCACTGCCCGTGAACTCATATCAAAAGTTAATAAAATCAAATCGACGGAACTCGCAGGCCGATCGACGCTTGATGTCGGACGTGCTTCAACATTTAGCCCTGTCTTGTTCCAGCCTTCCTCAGGCAGGTTAAATGCATTTTTGTGGAGAGAATCGGGTGCCTTCATCCGCTCTGGTTTCCGCCGCTGCGCCATCGCCAGCGCGTGCAACGATGACCGCGACCTACCCGAGCTACAAGAACCTAGACCCGTACCTCGACGTGGCTCGGTTGCAGGCGCTCGATGCCTTTGTCCGCGAACGGCTCGAAAAGCGGTTGCAGTCGGCCAAGGATCTGGCCTTCTATACTGGGCCGTTCCTGCTTGATGGACGCGATCCGCATCTGCCTGGATCGCGCTTGGTCTATCTTGCCCAGTCGGAGCGCGAGCAGGACTATTACGATCTCGACAACTGCGATGTCTGGCATCCCACGCCGGATGCCGAGGAATTCTCCGAGCTGATGGATTTCATCGCCGGCCTGCCGTTCGAGGCGACCGCCCGCATCATCATCATGTATGATGACAGCGGTCGCGCGGTGTCGGCGCATCGCGATCACGACAGCACGGACTTGTGTCACGAATTCATCTGGTTTCGCACCAACCTCGATAAACCGTTCTACATGTTGAATTCGGATACCGGCGAACAGCTCTATGTGCAGTCGCACTCTGCCTGGTTCGATACGGTAAACCAGTTCCACGGGGCGGACGCGACAGGCGGTCTCACCTTCAGCATACGCGTCGATGGAAAATTCGATGACGAGTTTCGCAGGCAAATCCCTTTCGATCCAGCCAATCGCGCTGCCGCGGCTTCGTTATGGGCGGGCCTGGAGAAAGGCGGGCAATAATTCGGAACCTTCGCGCCGCCCATCGCAACAGTGTTCGGCGGATAGCCCTGGACTGGGATCGTTCTTCTGCAAGAATGCCATCACCCGCCGCTGTTTGGTTTGATCGCTGGAAGGGACGAGATGCTCGATTTTCCAGCTAACGTGGGAGGGGAACATGCCGACCGACGACACCATCGTTGAAACGCCGGACGGTCCGATGACTTGGGCTGAATGGAAAAAGAAAAATCCCGTGCAGATTCCGTCGCGCCGCACGAAGGGGAAGAAGCTTCCGGTTAAGGTGAAGCGCTTCACCTCGGACCCCTGAAGCGCCCGCGCACTCCGAGCGTTACCGATCTAGGTGCATACGCGCCGACTGAAGCGAAAGCCGTTACCTCTCCAATCGCTCGGCGCCTCGACCTCATACATCGGATGTAAAGTTCGTCTCGGGTCCAGCCGCGGCGTCGGTATCTACGCTCGGCTCGGCGAGATCCCTGTCATTTTCATCACATGAGCGACGCGTGTTCGCCGTGAATCAGCAGCGCGTCACGAGCTCGTTGTAAACTGAGTGGCTGAGCTGCGGATCCCTTGGGCGCCTAGTGATGGTAGTCCGATGAACCGCCTGTCGATGTTGTCGCGGGATCAAAGGAAAGCTCAAAACATGCGCCTGAAACGTCAGCGCGAGGCGCTGCGTTCACGTTGCCTCCAAGTTGCGCGGCCAACGCCGCTATTATCCGCATGCCAAGGCTGGGCCGTTGCTCGTCGATCCTGAAATCTTCCGGCAAGCCCCGTCCGTTGTCGCAGACGCTGAGCGTGTGGATCGTGTCACGCACGGTGTAATGCACCCGGATCGGCCCGCGACCGTGTTTTGCAGCATTGGTGACGAGTTCGTTTACCAGCAGCCCGATCGGCTGAATCGACGTGGTCGGGACATCCGCCTCGTCGCCATCTACAACAACCTCCTGGCCGACGAGCGATTGCAGGTCAGCACAAAGGTTTCTCAGGAACCCGATGCAAGAGGTTGTCCCTGTCACCTCGTTTGCGAAGTGCCGGTGCACTTGTGCCACCGCTGACACCCTGTTCGCCGCCATTTGAAGATGGTACGCAGCCTCTCCCAGGTCAGATGACCGGCTCTGCATCGCAAGCAACGAAGATACGAATTGGAGGCTGTTCATCACCCGGTGATCGATCTCCTTTGCCATCAGCTCTGCTCTCGAGACCGCGTGGCGGGCGGCCAGCTGCATTTCCATCTGATCCATGACCACAGAGGCAAGGTCTGTGAGATCCGCGATCTGGGTCTCGTCAATCGTCCTGGGTTCCTTGTCGATGATGCACAAGGTGCCAAGGTTGTGGCCATCGCTCGTCGTCAGGGGCACCCCTGCATAGAACCGCAGTCCGAAGTCTCCCGCCACAAGCGGATTGGCGAGCGATCGCGGATCGATGCTGGCGTCGTTGAGCACATGCGGATCGTTCGTCAGTATCGCCGAAGCGCACAAACCCGGGTCGCGGCCTATTTCGCTCACCGGCACGCCGTGGTGAGACTTGAACCAGATGCGATCTGTATCAACGAGACTGATGATCGAGATTGGCACGTCGAAACGGCGGGCAGCAAGAGCGGTGATCCGGTCGAACGCTCCATCGGGAGGCGTATCGAGTACGCCGTAGCGCCGGACCGCGGCGATGCGCTGTGCCTCGGTCGGGGGAATGATTGACGAATGTACCAAGCAATCAGCTTCCTAGCTGCCCGTTGATCAAGATGCCACATTTTGCCGTCAGGCGCTCTGGACTTTCACGGTCGCCTTGGGTCGCAGGCACCCCGCGTAACAACGGGCCGACCTGCTCCCACCTTTCAAATCAACGGCAGTCGCGCATGAAAGGGCCTTGGCCCGGTCGCCACGAAACGGCCCAGCCCTACAGCTTGGGTAGCGTGACTCCTCGCTGGCCCATGTATTTGCCCGCGCGGTCCTTGTAGCTCGTCTCGCACCGCTCGTTGCCCTGCAGGAACAGGAACTGGCATGCGCCTTCGTTGGCGTAGATCTTCGCCGGCAGCGGGGTGGTGTTGGAGAATTCGAGGGTCACGTGACCCTCCCAACCCGGTTCGAGCGGGGTGACGTTGACGATGATTCCGCACCGCGCATAAGTGCTTTTGCCAAGGCAGATCACCAGCACATCTTCCGGCACGCGGAAGTATTCTACCGTGCGCGCGAGCGCGAAGCTGTTGGGCGGGATCGTGCAGACGTCCAGCTTGCGATCGACGAAGCTGTTGGCGGCGAAATCCTTGGGGTCGACCACCGCCGAATCGACGTTGGTGAAAATCTTGAACTCGTCGGCCACCCGCGCGTCGTAGCCGTACGAGGACAAGCCGTAGGAGATGCACCCCTCGCGTCGCTGGGCCTCGACGAACGGCTCGATCATCCCGCGGGTGGTGGCCGCTTCGCGAATCCAGCGGTCAGAGAGAATCGCCATGCGCCGACCATTCCCGAGCCCGCCGCGCGGGGCAAGCGGGGCGGCCGGCTTATCCGCCGACCGCCGCTCACAACGCCTTAGAAGTGGACCGTGCCGGTAACGAACACCTGGCGCGGGTTGCCGTAGTACGCGGTCAGGGTGCCTTCCTTGCCCAGCGACGGAGTCGGAAAGCCGTTGGCTCCGAGCGGGATGGCGCCGGTGGTCGCATTGGCGACGACGAACGTGTAGCCGCTGGTCTTGTATTCCTTGTCGGTCAGATTGCGGCCGTGGACGCCCAGGCTCCAGCGCTTGTCCGGCGCGGTGTACACCAGGTTCGCATCGAGCAGCACATAGCCGTCCTGATCGATGTACGGATTGGGAACTTCGAATTGGTAGGTTTTCGAGCGGTACGACGCGGTCGAGGTGAACGCGAGGTCGCCGGCGCCGACCGGGGTCGAATAGCCGAGCGTCCCGCTGGCGGTCCACTTGGGCGTGTTCTGCACCTGGCGGAAGTCTGCGACATCAGTCGGAACGTTGCCGGTGCCGGGGACGAGGATGTTAGTGATGTACTGCTTGTATTGCGCATCGATGTAACCGAGCGATCCCGCAAACGTCAGACGGTCGCCTGCGGCCATCAGGTCCTGCCCGAGGCGCGCAGTGGTTTCGAATTCGAAGCCTTTGAAGGTGGCCTTGCCGGCGTTTGACACGACACCGCAGAAGCTTGGCTGGCCGCCGACAGTGCAAGCCACGGAGCCAGGGATCTGCACGTCGGTATAGTCAGCGTAAAACCCGGCGAGCGCGACGTACAGCGCCCCGTCCATCAAGTTGCCTTTGTAGCCCACTTCGTAGCTTTTGACCTGCTCGGGGTCGAAGCTGAGGTAATCGGCGATTTCCGCGTCCGAAAGTCCGGCGACTCCATCGGTGTTGGGCGCGTTGATCCCAACGCCGCGCGGATCGAACCCGCCGCCCTTGAAGCCCTGGCTGTAGCTGGCGTAAAAATTGTGGTCGGGGGTCGGCTGGAAGCTGATCGATGCTCGCGGCGTGAATTTCTTGAACCTGGCCTTTCCGCTGAAGTCCGTGCCAGGGGCGCCGGCCTTGATACCGGCTCCGTTGAAGACAGGCGAGCCGCCGCCGATGTAATTCTGCCGGAGAATGTCCGCTTCCCGGTTATCCCAGGTGTAGCGCCCGCCAAGCGACAGGCTAAGCTGGTCGGTGAAGTCGAATGTAGCGTCGCCGAACACCGCGTAAGCTTCGGTATCGACGTCTGCCTCGGTAAACGCGGTGAGTCCCGCCACAGTGGTGAACAGGCGTACGTCGAACAACGTGTCCGCCTGGGCGTCGAGGTAGTAGAAGCCAAGCAGCGCCGATAGCGGGCCCTTGTCGTAGAGCAACTGCAGCTCTTGGCTGATCTGCTCGTTGTCGTAGATGCCGGGAACGTCGAGATCGACCGCCGGCAGGGCGTCGAAGTCGATCGGGGTCGCGGTGTAGTCCTTGCGCCAGGCGCTGATCGAGCGGAAGGTCAGCGCATCGCTGAGGTCCACCTTGATGTTCATCGCCAGGCCGTACGCTTCGATGTCTTGCTTTGGATCGACCAGGCCTCCCCGGGTATCATATACGCTGTCGAGCACCGGAGCGCCTGAGAACAGTCCCGGGAGCAGTCGTGTGCCGCCACGCGGACTGCTTTTGTCCTTCGTATAGTCACCAGTGATCCGGATCAGCACCGGCGCGCCATAGCCGCCCATTTCGAATGTGCCGCGGGCAGCCCACAAGTCCTTATCGTAGTTGTCGAGGCCCGTGGTGAGGTTCTCGCCGAAACCGTCGCGGGTCAGGCGTGCGAACGCGCCGCCCACGCGGATGAGATCGTTGACCGGGACCGAGCCGCTGATCACACCATCGAGTTGGTTATACGTGCCGTACGTCGCGCGAATGTCGAGCGACGGGTCCTGCGGCAGGTTCCTGGTAACGTACTTGACCGCCCCGCCGACGGTGTTGCGGCCGTACAGCGTGCCCTGCGGCCCGCGCAGGACTTCGATCCGCTCAACGTCGTAGATGTCAAGCACAGCGGCTTGCGGACGGTTGAGGTACACGTCGTCGAGATAAATGCCGACGCCTTGTTCAAAGCCCGATACCGGGTCCTGCTGCCCGACTCCGCGGATGAATGCCGACAGGGTCGAGTTGGTGCCACGGCTTGCCTCGAGCGTGACGTTCGGGGTGGTTTGCCCGATGTCGGTGATATCGATCGCTCCGGCCTGGGCAAGCGCGTCGCCCGAATAGACCGTTACCGCAATCGGAACGTCGACGAGGTTTTCCTCACGGCGGCGTGCGGTGACAATGATCGCACCTTCATCGGTGTCGCTTGCACCCGCCGTGTCGGCGCCGGTGGTTGCGGACGGATCGTTGGGCAGTTCCTGCGCGGCGGCGGGGAAGGCAAATGCGGCGACCGCCAGCGACCCGGCAAGGGCGATATGGCTGGCGCGAATGGGCATGCGGATCATGGCGAGGCTCTCCCTGGTGAGTGCACGCTCGATCACGCGCACCTTGCGAACCCCGATATTGAAACCTGAACCACCTTTCAACTTTTTTCGTTGCCTAAGGCGTGACGGCGGCATAGTCGTTGCGTGATGGCAACAGATGCTCAGCCGGCGCTTGCCGCCGCCAGTCCCGGCAAGGAACCGCGCACGGCACGCGGGCGCGAGACCTTGCGCAAGCTGCTTGACGCTGCCGCCAAGGAGTTCGGCGAGCTAGGTTTCCACGCCGCCTCGATCAGCGGGATCACCCGCCGCGCAGGCACCGCGCTGGGCAGCTTCTATACTTATTTCGACAGCAAGGAGGCGATCTTCTCCGCGCTGGTGAAGGACATGAGCCAGTCGGTCGCCAACGCCGCGGCGGCGGCGATACCCGCTGGCGTGTCGGGCATCGCGCGAGAACGCGAGGCGCTGACCGCGTTCCTCGGCTTCGCGCGCGCGCACAAGGAAATCTACCGCATCATCGACGAGGCCGAGTTCGCCGATCCGGTGAGCTACCGCGCGCACTACGAGGGTACGGCGACCCGCATCGCTGCGCGGCTCGACGCATCGGTGGCCGATGGCCAGCTGGCGCCGGGCGACAACGAGGTGCGCGCGTGGGCGATCATGGGAATGAACGTCTTCCTCGGCTTGCGCTTCGGCGTGTGGGACGACCGTCGCCCCGCTGACCAGATCGCCGCGGCGGTCGAGGCCTTGCTGCGCGAGGGAATGGCCGCGCGCTAACCCGCCAGCAGGCTCGCGTTGCCTCCCGCCGCGGTCGTATCGATGCATACCACCCGCTCGGTCGCGAATCGCAGCACATAGTGCGGTCCACCGGCCTTGGGCCCGGTGCCCGATAGCCCCTCGCCGCCGAATGGCTGGCTTTCGACCACCGCGCCGATCTGGTTGCGATTGACATAGAGGTTACCCACCCGCGCGAGCCGCTCGACCGTCCGCGCGGTGTCGGCGATCCGGCTGTGAAGCCCCAGGGTGAGGCCGTAGCCGGTCGCGTTGATGTCACCGATCACTTGCTCGAGTTCGTCGCCGGCGAACCGCGCGACATGCAGGACCGGCCCGAAGTTCTCGCGCTGCAGATCGCGGATCGATTCGATTTCGATAATCGTCGGCGCGACGAAGCAGCCGCCGCGCGCGGCCATGGGCAACTCACGGCGCCAGACCGGCCGGCCTTCCTTGCGGCGCCGCGCGATGTGCCGCTCGAGCGCGGCCTTGGCATCGTCGTCGATCACCGGGCCGACATCCGTCTCCAGCTCGGCCGGATCACCGATCTCGAGCGCTTCGAAGCCGCCCTTGATCATCGTCAGCATGGTGTCGGCGATATCGTCCTGCAGATAGAGCACGCGCAACGCGCTGCAGCGCTGTCCGGCACTTTGGAAAGCGCTGTTGACGACATCGCGGGTCACTTGTTCGGGCAGCGCCGAGCTATCGACGATCATCGCGTTCTGACCGCCGGTTTCCGCCACCAGCGTGGCGATCGGGGCGTCGCGCGCGGCAAGGCTGCGGTTGATCGCGTGGGCGGTCTGGGTTGAGCCGGTGAACGCGACTCCGGCAATGCGCGGATCGGAAGTGATCAGCTGGCCCACCTGTCCTGCGCCCGGAAGCAACTGGAGCACGTCTTCGGGAATGCCGGCTTCGTGACACAGGCGAATGGCGAGCGCGGCGATCAGCGGGGTCTGCTCGGCGGGCTTGGCGACCACCGTGTTGCCCGCCGCGAGCGCGGCCGCGGCGGGACCGATGAAGATGGCCAGCGGAAAGTTCCATGGGCTGATCGTGGCGAACACCCCGCGTCCCGCCAACGTCAGGCGGTTTTCCTCCCCGGTCGGTCCCGGGAGGGGGATCGGCGCGGAAAACAGTCGCCGCGCCTCGCCTGCGTAGAAGCGCAGAAAATCGACCGCCTCGCGCAGTTCGAGCACCGCGTCGACCAGCGTCTTGCCCGCCTCGCGCTGGCACAGCGAAATGAACTCAGGCGTGTGCGCTTCGAATGCGTCGGCGGCGGCCTCGAGCAGTAGGGCTCGGTCGGCCCCGCCGAGCGCGTTCCAGCCAGGCTGGATCGCCTCGGCGCGGCGGATGCCCTCCGCCACTTCGATCGCGGTCGCATCGCGCCGGATTCCGACTTCGCGGCTGGTGTCTTGCGGCGAAGTGATCGGCGCCAGTTCTCCGGCAACCGCGGCGCGGAACGTCGGCGCGGCCTCCCAGTGGAGGGTTTCGAGCTCAGCCAACCGCGCCAGCAACGGTTCGCGCACCAACGGATCGGCCAGGTCGACCCCGGCGCTGTTGACGCGGTTGCCGAATATCTGCCCGGGCAGGGGGATTGCCGGATTGCGCTTTGGCTCGGTCTCGGCCAGTTCCGCGACAGGATCGCCGGTCAGTTCGGTCACCGGCACATCGGCATCGGCCATGCGATTGACAAAGCTGGAGTTTGCCCCGTTCTCCAGCAACCGCCGGACGAGATAGGCGAGCAGGTCCTTGTGGCCGCCGACCGGCGCATAGATGCGCACCGGCGTGCGCGCGTTGCCTTCCGTCTTCGCCAACTCTTCGTAAACGTCTTCGCCCATTCCGTGGAGACGCTGGAATTCGAAAGACCGTCCTTGCGAGAGCGCCTTGATCGCACCGATCGTGTAGGCGTTGTGGGTCGCGAACGCAGGGTAGATCGCATCGGTGCTTTCGAACAACTTCGCCGCACACGCGAGATACGACACGTCGGTCGAAACCTTGCGGGTGAACACCGGGTAATCGGGATAGCCGCCTACCTGGCTCAGCTTGATCTCGGTGTCCCAGTAAGCGCCCTTGACCAGCCGCACGAACAGCCGTCGTCCGTGCCGGCGGGCGAGCATTGCGACCCAGTCGCACACGTGCACGGCGCGCTTCTGATAAGCCTGGACCGCGAGGCCGAAGCCATCCCAAGCGGTCCCGTCCGCTTTGGCGAACAGCGAATCGTCCGCAACCAGCGCCTCGATGATGTCCATCGACAGCTCGAGCCGCTCCGCTTCCTCGGCATCGATGGTGAAGTGCATCCCGCCCTCGCGCGCCTGGATCGCCAGCGCGCGCACCATCGGCACCAGCGCCGCCTTGGCGCTCTCGGCGTGGAGGAAATCGTAGCGCGGGTAGAGAGCCGACAGCTTGACCGATATGCCGGGCGAGCGCTCCATTCCGCCTGCCGTTTCGCGCGCAAGCCGTGCGATCGCGCGCTCATAGCTCAGCCGATAGCGCTCGGCATCGGCGAATGTCATGGCCGCCTCGCCGAGCATGTCGAAGCTGTGGGTCAGCCCGCGGGCGCGTTCGGGCGCGGCGCGTTTCAATGCTTCGTCGATCGTGCGGCCGAAGACGAACTGGCCGCCGAGAATGCGCATCGCCTGCAGGGTCGCCTTGCGGATGACCGGTTCGCCCAGCCGGCCGACTGTGCGCCGCAATGTCGCGCCCATGCCCCGCTGGTGCTTATCGGGATGATCGAGCACCTCGCCGGTGAGCATCAGGGAGAAGGTTGCCGCGTTGACGAAGGTCGAGCTCGATTCGCCGAGATGTTCGCTCCAGTCGACGTTGCCGATCTTGTCCTTGATCAAAGCGTCGGCGGTGGCCGTGTCCGGCACCCGCAACAGCGCCTCGGCAAGGCACATCAGCGCGATGCCCTCCTCGGTGGCGAGCCCATACGTTTGCAGGAACGCATCGAGCCCGCTGGCCTTGCGCGCACGCGCGCCCGTAATCAGCCGCGCAGCAATTCCCGCTGCCTGGTCGTGAACGGCCTGCACCGGGGCAGCCTGGCAAATCCGCTCGGCGATGCACGCGGCTTCGTCCTGGCGATAGGCGAGGCGGAGCTGCAGGCGATCGAGCGGGGCGGCGGACGGCATGGCCGCGCCCCTGCACCCGGCATCATCGGCAATCAAGGCCCTGAAATGTCCGACGCGAACCGCCGGTGCTGGCCGCTAGCTACCGATGCGAGTCGAGCGCAGGATCTTGCCCGCGGTGTCGGTCACCACCTCGTACAGGACGCCGTCATTCGCGCGCACCCGGCGGACAGTCTGCCCGGCCGCATCGACGGTTGAAGAAACCACCGACAAGCCGCTTCTCGCCAGATCGAGGACCGCGCCCGATCGCAACACGTTCTGCGTCAGATTGCCAACCGTATTGACGGTGTTGTTGGCGACCCCTCCGACCACCCCGACAGCGTTGTCGACCGTTCCCGTGAGTTGCTCGACGATCTGCGGGTTGTTGTCGAGCGTCTGTAAAGTCCGCTCGATGATCGCGCGGACGTTATCGAGCCGAACGATCAGCGCGACCTGCGCCTTGACGCCCTTGATCGATAGATCGACCTGATCGATCGAGACATCGGCGCCCGCAGTCAGCTTGAGCAGGCTGGCGAGTTGCGCGTCCAGCGCGACGTGCGCTTGCAGGTTGTCGACCTTCAGGGTGATTTCGTCGACCGAGAGATTTGGTATGTCGAGCACGACGTCAGGTTGCTGATCAGCCGGGACCGAGGACAAATAGGCGACCGCGGGGCTTTGACTGGAAGTCTGCGTCGGCTGGTTGTTGCGATTTTGCGCGGCTGCCGGCACGGCGATCACTGCGGCGAGCGCTGCTCCAGCGAGTAGGATACGGTTCATTCGGGTTCCCCTTGTACGGTGACGATGGCGGTAATCGGATCGGGCGCGACCAGCCGCGCGAAAGCGCGCAGGTCGAGGCGCAAGTTGCGATAGTGTCTGGCCCCTGAGGGCGCCGAACGTTCCACTTGGACCGGCGGGGCTTCGCCGGGCTCGGCGTGCAGCTCGAGCCGCGCTACGCCCTGCGAGCGGACGTCGACCGAGCGGATATCGGCGTGTGCGCGTATTTCAATGTCAGGAGGGGACGGGACCAATGCCAACGGCGCGGCCGCTTGCGCGACGAGTATCAGCCCCAAAACGCTCATCATTCACGCCAACGGGCTTCCACGCGGCGGGTTCCGCACCATGCAAAAAGGGCGGCCCGTTGCCGGACCGCCCTTCGTGCGTTCTGCAAGGAAGCAAAAAGCTTACTTGATTTCGACGGTGCCGCCAGCGGCTTCGATCTTGCTCTTGATGTCTTCGGCTTCGGCCTTGTTGACGCCTTCCTTGATCGCCTTGGGAGCGCTCTCGACGAGGGTCTTGGCTTCGGTCAGGCCGAGCGCGGTGATCGCACGGACTTCCTTGATGACCTGGATCTTCTTGCCGCCGTCACCGGTCAGGATAACGTCGAATTCGGTCTGCTCTTCGGCAGCTTCGGCGGTACCACCACCGGCCGGCGCAGCAACCGCGACCGCGGCGGCGGCGGACACGCCCCATGCTTCTTCAAGCGCCTTGGCAAGATCGGCGGCTTCGAGGACGGTCAGCTTCGAAAGGTCTTCAACCAGCTTGGCAATATCGGCCATGTTGTATCACTCCAGATTGAGATTGGGGCGAACTCGCCCCGAAATGTTGCGTTGGGAAAATCAGCTTACGCTGCGTCCTTGGCCGCATAGGCCCCGAAGACGCGGGCGAGCTTGCTTGCAGGCGCATTGACCAACTGCACCACCTTGGTGGCGGGTGCGTTGACCAGGCCCACGAGCTTGGCGCGCAGTTCGTCGAGGCTGGGCAGTGCGGCAAGCGCCCTGACACCGGCTTCGTCGAGCAGCTGCCCGCCCATCGACCCACCGACGATTTCCAGTCGGTCATTGGTCTTTGCGAATTCCACCGCGGCTTTCGCCGCCGCCACCGGGTCGGTCGACCAGGCAAGGCCCGTCGGACCGCTGAGGTATTCCTCAAGGCCCTTGTAGGGGGTGTCGTTCAGGGCGAGGCTCGCCAGACTGTTCTTCGCCACCTTGTAGGTCGCGTTCGCGTCCCGCATCTTCGTGCGCAGGGCGGTGGATTGACCCACCGTCATGCCGAGGTTGCGGGTGACGACCACCACGCCAACTTCATTGAAGACCGCGTTGAGCGATGCGACCGATTCGGTTTTCTGCGAACGATCCATGCTTGCTCCTTCACTCATGATCGCACGGGCCAGGCCCGGCAATCGGCTCACGTTGCCACGGACGCGGATGCGCCGTGGACGGTCCATTCGAAGGGGAAGGAGGCGCGCTAAAAGCGCAATGCAGGCACCCCATCATGGCGGGCCTGCGAAAAACTCGTTTCCCCGCCTAGGCTGGAGATTAAGAGGGAAGCCCTCACCAGCTGTCTCGGACGGATACCGGTGCACCTTTTGCAAAATGCAAAGAGGCCCGCCGGACGGGGCGGGCCTCTAGAGGAAAGCGGCGGCGAGTCAAGTCGCCGACCGGATTCGAGTGGTGCGATCAGTCCTTGGCGTCGCGTTTTTCCTGCAGTGCCTTGGCCTGCGCTTCAAGGCGATCGGCCTCGGCCTCGTTGGTCGGCTCGACGGCGTCGGCCTGCTCCTCGAGGTTCTCGGCCGTCGTGTCGAGCGTCTTGGCACCCATCGTGTCGGTCGCGGCGGTGCCCGGGTTGGTGTCGGTGGGACCGACCGCGCTGGTGTCGCTGGCCATCGCGTCGTCACTGGTCATCGTGCCGTCGGCGGCGGTGGTTGCGGTCCCATCTGCGGCATCGGGAGTGCTGTCACCGCAGGCGGCAAGGCCAAGTGCGAAAGGCAGGGCGGCGATCAGGGCAAGCTTGTTCATAGGATATCTTCCTGTGTTAGGTTGCCATTAAATCGCCACAATTGAACATCGTTCCCGCCGGGGCCGCGATTTGCCGCCCGGCGGGAATGTCTGGTCGTCGCACGAGACCAACGGGTTAGGCGCCGGGTCGGTACGCGAGCAAGTCGCCGGGCTGGCATTCGAGCTCGCGGCAGATTGCCTCGAGCGTCGAGAAGCGGATCGCGCGGGCCTTGCCGGTCTTGAGAATCGACAGGTTGGCGATCGTCAGCCCGACACGCTCGGCCAGCTCGGTCAACGTCATGCGGCGGGCGTGGAGCAGATCGTCGAGAGTGACGACTATGTCGGTTCGTTCATCGCTGTCCGATTTCGGGGGCATCATACTGTCCCTTCGAGGTCGTCGCGCATCGCGGCGCCGTGGCGGAACACGCGGGCGAGGACGAACAGGACGAGCACCAGAATGATCCCGCTGCCCGAAAACCCGTAGTCGTCATCAACACGCACCGAATCGTGGTCCTCGACCATCCCGGCCGTCCAGATAACCATCGCGCCGAGCGGCACAGCGGCGAACTGCGCGGCCAGCGCGATCCAGCCCATGTGGGACAGACGGTCGCCGTTGTCGCGAATGAACGGGTCGCCGGTCGCCACCGTGCCGACGATCCGCCGAAGCAGTATCAGGAACCAGATGCCGAGCGCCAGGACCGCCGCCGCAATCAGCAACGTGACGGTAACCGCGGTGAAGAAGCTCGGCGCGACGGCAGAGTGCCCATCGCTGGTCAGTTCTGCCAGGATGGCGCCCTGGTTCAACAAGGCTGCGGGAATCCCGACGGCGATCGCGGCGAGACCGATCCCAAGCGCCACGATGAAGAACGTGATGACGAGCCGGGCCGCAGTAAGCAGCGGGTCCTTGGGTACAATTGCCATAATGGTCCTCCTTTGGAATGATCAAGCGAGCTGAATGCGAGCGATCGCGGCATTGGAAGCCGGGATGGCTATGCTCTGCTGAAAGGTGACCGCTGTTAGAAAGACAGCGGCGACAGCGGCGATGAAATGCGAGACGGGACGGGGCATCGTTGTTCTCCGATATGGTTGATAGCGATAATCGATAAGGATGTCCGCGCGCTCAGTCAATCGAAAAATATCGAAAAACGATAAGCAACTTATCGATAAGCGAAATGTTTGATTTTTCGGCGAGTGTCTTTGCCCAGCTGATCGCGCGGGCGTTTGACTCGCGCCGACTGACTTCCTATATGGCCGCCCGACCGTTCGCTTCGAGCACGGTTCGATTCATGCGCGGGAATCGGGCCAAGGATGGAAGCGGCTTTCCATAATCGCGACGCAAGAGGGTTCCATCGAAGTACTGCTTTGATGGGTGCCCAGGATCCTGCAGCCGGCCTCCCTGGGAAGGGGTGCGCCTTACGCTGTGGGATTTTCGCGTCTCGATTTCCCGCCCGCGCGGGATTTCAAACAGCCGCTCCAGCGAGCGGCTCTGACTAAGGCGAACTCAGCTCCATGGCGACCAAGGCGAAGGCTCCGGCCCCGACTCGCAGCACGCAGACCGGCACCGCGAAGAAGCGCATCCGGCGCATCTTCGGCGACATTCACGAAGTCGTGAAGATGCCGAATCTGATCGAGGTGCAGCGCGAAAGCTACGAGCAGTTCCTGCGGTCCGACAAGACCACCGGCTACGTCTCGGGCCTGGAAAAAACGCTTCGCTCGGTATTTCCGATCCGCGATTTCGCCGGCACCGCCGAGCTGGACTTCGTTCATTACGAGCTGGAAGATCCCAAGTTCGACACCACCGAGTGCCGCCAGCGCGGGATCACTTATGCCGCGCCGATGAAGGTCACGCTCCGCCTGATCGTGTTCGAAGTTGACCAGGAAACCGAGACCCGCTCGGTTTTGGATATCAAGGAGCAGGACGTTTACATGGGCGACATGCCGCTCATGACGCACAACGGCACCTTCATCATCAACGGCACCGAGCGCGTGATCGTTTCGCAGATGCACCGTTCGCCGGGTGTGCTGTTCGATCACGATCGCGGCAAAACCCACTCCTCGGGCAAGCTGCTGTTCGCCGCGCGGGTGATCCCGTACCGCGGCTCGTGGCTCGATTTCGAATTCGACGCCAAGGACATCGTCAACGTCCGCATCGACCGTAAGCGCAAGCTGCCGGTCACCTCGCTGCTTTACGCGCTGGGCCTCGATGACGAAGCCATTCTCGAGCATTTCTACGACACAGTCAGCTGGCAGCGCGTGTCGGGCAAGAAGGGCGATGGCTGGAAGATCGCCTTCGCCCCCGACGCCTGGCGTGGTTCCAAGCCGGCGTTCCCGCTGATCGACGCCAAGACCGGTGAGGAAGTGTTCCCCGCTGGCCAGAAGATTAGCCCGCGCGCCGCGACCAAGGCGGCCAAGGATGGGCTCTCTGAGCTGCTGATCCCGACCGAAGAAATCTTCGGCCACTTCGCTGCCCGCGACGTGATCGACGAATCAACCGGTCGCATCTGGATCGAAGCGGGCGACGAGATCGCCCCCGAAAACCTCGAAGCGCTCGATAAGGCCGGGGTCGCCCAGCTCGAGCTGCTCGACATCGACGACATCAACACCGGGCCGTGGATGCGGAACACGATGAAGGCCGACAAGGCCGAGAATCGCGATGAAGGCCTCGAGGCGATCTACAAGGTCATGCGCCCGGGCGAGCCCCCGACCAAGGAAACTGCCGAAGCTCTGTTCGAAGGCCTGTTCTTCGATGGCGAGCGGTACGACCTGTCGGCCGTCGGCCGCGTCAAGCTCAACATGCGCCTCGGCCTCGACGCCGAAGACACGGTGACCACGCTGCGCAAGGAAGATATCCTCGCGGTGGTCAAGGAGCTGGTCGGCCTGAAGGACGGCAAGGGCGAAGTCGACGATATCGACAACCTCGGCAACCGTCGCGTGCGCTCGGTCGGCGAACTGCTGGAAAACCAGTATCGCGTCGGGCTGCTGCGCATGGAGCGCGCGGTCAAGGAGCGGATGAGCTCGGTCGACGTATCCACCGTGATGCCCAACGACCTGATCAACGCGAAGCCCGCGGTCGCCGCGGTGCGCGAGTTCTTCGGTTCGTCGCAGCTGTCAGCCAGTTCATGGACCAGACCAACCCACTGTCCGAAGTCACCCACAAGCGCCGCGTGTCGGCGCTTGGGCCCGGCGGCCTGACCCGTGAACGCGCAGGCTTCGAAGTGCGCGACGTTCACCCGACCCATTACGGCCGGATCTGCCCGATCGAGACTCCGGAAGGCCCGAACATCGGCCTGATCAACTCGCTCAGCACGTTCGCGCGGGTCAACAAGTACGGCTTCATCGAGACGCCGTACCGACTAGTGAATGACGGCAAGGTCACTACCGAGGTGGTGTACCTGTCGGCAATGGAAGAGCAGAAGCACGCGGTCGCGCAGGCTTCGGCCGAAACCGACGCCGACGGGAAGTTCGTCGAGGACCTCGTCTCGGCCCGCCAGAGCGGCGAGTTCGTAATGCTGCCTAACGACCAGATCACGCTGATGGACGTGTCGCCCAAGCAGCTCGTCTCGGTCGCCGCTTCACTCATCCCGTTCCTGGAAAACGATGACGCCAACCGCGCGTTGATGGGATCGAACATGCAGCGCCAGGCGGTGCCGCTGGTTCGCGCCGAAGCGCCGTTCGTCGGCACCGGCATGGAAGAGACCGTGGCGCGCGATTCGGGCGCGGCGATCTCTGCTACCCGCGGCGGTATCGTCGACCAGGTCGATGCGACCCGCATCGTCATCCGCGCCGTCGGCGACGTGGAGGCCGGCCAGTCGGGCGTCGACATCTACCGGCTGCAGAAGTTCGAACGCTCCAACCAGTCGACCTGCATCAACCAGCGTCCGCTGGTGAAGGTCGGCGAAACGGTCGAGACCGGCGACATCATCGCCGACGGTCCCTCGACCGAGTTTGGCGAACTGGCGCTGGGGCGCAACAGCCTCGTCGCGTTCATGCCGTGGAACGGCTACAACTACGAAGATTCGATCCTGATCTCCGAGCGCATCGTCAAGGACGACGTGTTCACCTCGATCCACATCGATGAATTCGAAGTGATGGCCCGCGACACCAAGCTCGGGCCGGAGGACATCACCCGCGACATTCCCAACGTCGGTGAGGAAGCCCTGCGCAACCTCGACGAAGCGGGCATCGTCTACATCGGCGCCGAAGTGCACCCGGGCGACATTCTCGTCGGCAAGATCACGCCAAAGGGCGAAAGCCCGATGACGCCGGAGGAAAAGCTCCTCCGGGCTATCTTCGGCGAAAAGGCGAGCGACGTGCGCGACACTTCGCTGCGGCTGCCGCCGGGCGTGACCGGCACGATCGTCGATGTGCGGGTGTTCAACCGTCACGGCATCGAGATCGACGACCGTACCCGCGCGATCCAGAACGAAGAGATCGAGCAACTGCGCAAGGACAGCCAGGACGAGCGCTCGATCCTCAACCGCGCGACCTACAACCGCCTGCGCGAAATGCTCGGCGGTCAGGTTGCCAGCGCGGTTCCCAAGGGCGTCAAGAAGGGCGAGACGATCACCGACGAGTTGCTCGAGACGGTTGAGCGGTTCGAATGGTTCAAGTTCGCTGTCGCCGACGATGCCCGCCAGGCGCAGATCGAAGCGGTCAAGACCCAGTACGACGAGGCCGTCAAGGTCATCGACGACCGGTTCGAAGACCGCCGCGAGAAGCTCGAGCGGGGCGACGAACTCGCTCCCGGCGTGCTCAAGATGGTCAAGGTGTTCGTCGCGGTGAAGCGCAAGCTGCAGCCGGGCGACAAGATGGCCGGCCGCCATGGCAACAAGGGCGTCATTTCGCGCATCCTGCCGGCCGAGGACATGCCGTTCATGGAAGACGGCACCCCGGTCGACATCGTGCTCAACCCGCTCGGCGTGCCGAGCCGGATGAACGTCGGGCAGATCTTCGAAACCCATCTCGGTCTCGCTGCCCGCGGTCTCGGCCAGCAGGTCACCGCCGAGCTCGACAAGTGGCGTGAAGCCAACCCCGATCCGCAGGCGGCCGCCGCGCCGACTGCGGTCGTCGAGAAGCTCAAGGAAGTCTACGGCGAGCGGTACCATGCCGAGCTCGATAGCCGTTCGGCGGCTGACATCGTCGAAATGGCCGGCACGCTCAAGAATGGCGTTCCGTTCGGCACCCCGGTGTTCGACGGTGCGCGCGAGGCGGACGTGTCGGCAATGCTAGCACAGGCCGGCCTGCCCACTTCGGGCCAGGTGACGCTGTTCGATGGCCGTTCGGGCGAGTCGTTCGACCGCAAGGTCACGGTCGGCTATATCTACATGCTCAAGCTGCATCACTTGGTCGACGACAAGATCCACGCGCGTTCGATCGGGCCCTACAGCCTGGTCACCCAGCAGCCGCTGGGCGGCAAGGCCCAGTTCGGTGGGCAGCGCTTCGGCGAGATGGAAGTCTGGGCGCTTCAGGCTTACGGCGCGGCGTACACCTTGCAGGAAATGCTCACCGTGAAGTCCGATGACGTGGTCGGCCGGCAGAAAGTCTACGAGGCGATCGTCAAGGGTGACGACACGTTCGAGGCCGGCATTCCGGAAAGCTTCAACGTGCTGGTCAAGGAAATGCGCAGCCTCGGCCTCAACGTCGAGCTGTCGTCGATCGACACTGACGAAAACGGTCTGCAGATCGCGGCGGAATAAGTGGAAGGGAGCCTCGTGCTCCCTTCCTACCGCCCAATCAGAAATTCACCCGTAAGGGACGAGAAACATGAACGAACTTTCCAAATTCACCAATCAGATCGCCAAGCCCGAGACGTTCGACCAGATCCAGATCGGGATCGCATCGCCTGAGCGCATTCGTTCGTGGTCGTTCGGCGAGATCAAGAAGCCCGAAACCATCAACTACCGCACATTCAAGCCGGAGCGTGACGGGCTGTTCTGTGCGCGCATCTTCGGTCCGGTGAAGGACTACGAGTGCCTGTGCGGCAAGTACAAGCGCATGAAGTACAAGGGCGTAGTGTGCGAAAAGTGCGGCGTCGAGGTGACCGTGACCAAGGTCCGCCGCGAGCGCATGGGCCACATCGAGCTCGCCGCCCCGGTCGCGCACATCTGGTTCCTGAAGTCGCTGCCTTCGCGCATCGGCCTGTTGCTCGACATGCAGCTGAAGCAGCTCGAGCGCGTGCTGTACTTCGAAGCTTATATCGTCACCGAGCCCGGCCTGACCCCGCTAGAGAAGTTCCAGACCCTCACCGAGGAT
The DNA here is from genome assembly GCA_963781525.1 of uncultured Alphaproteobacteria bacterium. Classification (GTDB taxonomy): domain Bacteria; phylum Pseudomonadota; class Alphaproteobacteria; order Sphingomonadales; family Sphingomonadaceae; genus Tsuneonella. Next base: position 116,405 of record CAWAGD010000007.1, read on the forward strand.
GAGCTGCTCGACGCGCAGGACGAGTACGGCGAAGACGCGTTCACCGCCGACATCGGCGCGGCCGCGGTCAAGACCATGCTGATGGATCTCGATCTGGTCGGCGAGCGCGATGCGCTGCTGCAGGAGCTGTCGGAGACCAAGTCGGCGCTCAAGCCCAAGAAGATCATCAAGCGGCTCAAGGTCGTCGAGAGCTTCATCGATTCGGGCAACAAGCCCGAATGGATGATCCTCGAGGTGATCCCGGTCATCCCGCCCGAGCTGCGCCCGCTGGTGCCGCTGGACGGTGGCCGCTTCGCGACCTCGGATCTCAACGATCTCTACCGCCGCGTGATCAACCGCAACAATCGCCTGAAGCGGCTCATTGAGCTGCGCGCGCCGGACATCATCGTCCGCAACGAAAAGCGCATGCTGCAGGAGGCGGTCGACGCCTTGTTCGACAACGGCCGCCGCGGCCGCGTGATCACCGGCGCCAACAAGCGTCCGTTGAAGTCGCTGTCCGACATGCTCAAGGGCAAGCAGGGCCGGTTCCGTCAGAACCTGCTCGGCAAGCGTGTCGATTATTCGGGCCGTTCGGTAATCGTGACCGGTCCCGAGCTGAAGCTGCACCAGTGCGGCCTGCCCAAGAAGATGGCGCTCGAGCTGTTCAAGCCGTTCATCTACGCCCGGCTCGATGCCAAGGGCCTGTCGATGACGCTCAAGCAGGCCAAGAAGTGGGTCGAGAAGGAGCGCAAGGAAGTCTGGGACATCCTGGATGAAGTCATCCGCGAGCACCCGGTTCTCCTCAACCGCGCGCCGACGCTTCACCGTCTCGGCATCCAGGCGTTCGAGCCCGTTCTGATCGAGGGCAAGGCGATCCAGCTTCACCCGCTGGTGTGCGCGGCGTTCAACGCCGACTTCGACGGCGACCAGATGGCCGTCCACGTTCCGCTGAGCCTCGAGGCGCAGCTGGAGGCGCGCGTGCTGATGATGAGCACGAACAACATCCTCTCGCCCGCCAACGGCAAGCCGATCATCGTGCCTTCGCAGGACATGGTGCTGGGGCTCTATTACCTGTCGATGGAACGCCAGGAGAAAACGCCCGAGTTCATCGACGGCGAAAACGGCGAGAAGATCGAACGTCTGCCGCGCTTCTCCGATATCGCCGAAGTGCACCAGGCGCTTGAGACCAAGATGGTCACGCTGCATTCCAAGATCATCACCCGCGTTCCGCAGGCCGATGAAGCCGGCAAGCACTACATGGCGCGCGTGATCACCACGCCGGGCCGGATGCTGATCGGCGAATGCCTGCCCAAGAAGCACACCGTGCCGTTCGAAGTGATCAACCGGCTCCTTACCAAGAAGGAAATCGGTGACGTCATCGATCAGGTCTATCGCCACACGGGTCAGAAGGACACGGTGCTGTTCGCCGATGCGATCATGGCGCTGGGTTTCCGCCACGCGTTCAAGGCCGGCATCAGCTTCGGCAAGGATGACATGATCATTCCCGACAGCAAAGTCGGCATGATCGAGGAAGCCAAGTCGCTGGTCGCCGATTACGAGCAGCAGTACCAGGATGGCCTGATCACCCAGCAGGAAAAGTACAACAAGGTGATCGACGCCTGGAGCCGCACCGGCGACACGGTGGCCAGTGCCATGATGGACGAAATCCGCGCCCAGCCGGTCGACGAGAACGGCAAGGAAGCGCAAATCAATTCGATCTACATGATGAGCCATTCGGGCGCGCGCGGTTCGCCGGCGCAGATGAAGCAGCTTGCCGGTATGCGCGGACTGATGGCCAAGCCTTCGGGCGAGATCATCGAGACGCCGATCATCTCGAACTTCAAGGAAGGCCTGACCGTCCTTGAATACTTCAACTCAACCCACGGCGCCCGCAAGGGTCTCGCGGATACGGCGCTCAAGACGGCGAACTCGGGTTACCTCACTCGCCGCCTGGTCGACGTGTCGCAGGACTGCGTAATCGTGCAGGACGATTGCGGGACCGAAAAGGCGCTCGAGATGCGCGCGATCATGCAGGGCGGTTCGGTGATCGCCTCGCTCAGCGAGCGTATCCTCGGCCGCACCACCGCTGAAGACCTGGTCAACGCCAAGACCGGCGAAGTGATCGTCAAGTCGGGCACGCTGCTCGACGAGCCGATGGTCAAGGCGATCGAGGAAGCCGAAGTGCAGTCGGCGCGGATCCGTTCGCCGCTGATCTGCGAAGCCGAACAGGGCGTCTGCGGCACCTGCTACGGGCGCGATCTCGCTCGCGGCACGCCGGTCAACATCGGTGAGGCAGTCGGCGTGATCGCCGCACAGTCGATCGGTGAGCCGGGCACCCAGCTGACCATGCGTACGTTCCACATCGGCGGCGCGGCGCAGGTCAACGAAACCTCGCACCTCGAGGCGATTTCGCACGGCCGGGTGGAATACCGCGACATGCCGACGATCATCGACAAGCGCGGCCGCATCCTCAGCCTGGCGCGCAACGGCGAAATCGTGGTGATCGATGCCGAAGGGCGCGAGCGCGAGATCCACAAGGTGCCGTACGGTACCGTGCTGATCCACAAGGACGGTGAGAACGTGGCCGAAGGCGAACGCCTGGCCGAGTGGGATCCGTTCTCGTTGCCGATCATCACCGAGCAATCGGGCGTGGTGCGCTATCAGGACCTGATCGACGGTACGACGATGGAGGAACGCATCGACGATGCCACCGGCATCGCCCAGCGCGTGGTGACCGAGCTGCGTGCGTCGAGCCGCAAGAAGCGCGACGATCTTCGTCCGCGGCTGACGCTGCTCGGCGAAAGCACCACCGAGGAAACCGAGGCGGCGCGTTACATGCTCGCTCCGGGCACCTCGCTGTCGGTCGAGGACGGTCAGGAGGTCGCTGCCGGCGACATTCTCGCCCGTGCCAGCCGCGAAGCCGCCAAGACGCGCGACATCACCGGCGGTCTGCCGCGGGTGGCCGAGCTGTTCGAGGCGCGCATGCCCAAGGACGTCTCGGTGATCGCCAAGATCAGCGGCCGGATCGAATTCGTGCGGGACTACAAGGCCAAGCGCAAGATCGCGATCGTGCCCGAAGAGGGCAATCCGGTCGAGTACCTGATCGCCAAGACCAAGGTGATCGACGTCCAGGAAGGCGACTTCGTCAAGAAGGGCGATACGCTGGTTTCGGGCTCGCCCAACCCGCACGACATCCTCGAAGTGATGGGGATCGAGAGCCTGGCCGAGTATCTCGTCGACGAGATTCAGGAAGTCTACCGGCTCCAGGGCGTGAAGATCAACGACAAGCACATCGAGGTGATCGTTCGCCAGATGCTGCAGAAGGTCGAGATCACCGACGGCGGCGACACCACCCTGCTACCTGCCGAGCAGGTCGATCTCGAAGAAATGAAGGAACTCAACGCCAAGCTGGGCAAGAACAAGAAGCCTGCCCAGGGCAAGCCGGTGCTGCTCGGCATCACCAAGGCTTCGCTGCAGACGCGTTCGTTCATCTCGGCCGCTTCGTTCCAGGAAACCACCCGCGTGCTTACGCAGGCGGCGGTCGAAGGGAAGAAGGACACGCTGATCGGCTTGAAGGAAAACGTCATCGTCGGCCGGCTGATCCCGGCGGGCACCGGCGCGGGCATGAACCGCATGCGGATCGCGGCCACCAGCCGCGACGTCGCGCTACGGGCTGCCTGGCAGAAAGCGCAGGACCACCTCATCATGGCGAACACCGCCGCTGAGGAGCATGCCGCGGAGCTCGAGCAGGGTTCCGAGGCGGCGATCGGCGACGATCCGCTGGCGGCAATGGAAGGCGAGACTCACGGCACCGACGCCGATGCCGGCGAGTACCTGCAGCAAAGCGACGAGGCCCCGGTCAAAGCCGAGACCGAAGGCGAGTAACCGCTGCCTCTAGGAAGAAATCAGCCCCGCCGGAGCGATCCGGCGGGGCTTTTCTTTTGCGCCCCGAGCGAGCACCGTTCGTGCCGATGCGTTTCGCAACCGTCTTGTGGCCGTGCGCCTTGGTCGCTGCCTGCACCCAGCAGGCGCCCGAGCGCGCGCCCCAAGCCTTGCCGAGCAATGCCCGGATATCCGGGGCACCATCCGAGCCATCGGCAGCGGCGCAATCGTCTTCCACTTTCGCGCCGGTTGCCAGTCTCGCGGGCGAATGGCGCGTCGCGGGTATCGACGGGGCCGAATTCAACGAGCCTTATGGACTGGCACTCAGCGGCGACGCGCAGGAATTGTGGTGGGCGCCGCGTTGCGCGCGGTTCGTGCGCAGCTATCGCATCGAAGGAACCTCGGTCAGCTTCCACCAGGTGCTCGATGAGCCCAAGCCGGGCGCAGTGCCGCCGCCGGTGTGCACGATCGCCCCGCCTCCCCGCATCGCCGATGTCACTCGCGCGCTCGATGCGGCGACCACGATCGGTCGAACGCCGGGCAACGGCATCGAGATTTCAGGCGGCGGTCACAGCGTTACGCTGTTCTCGCAGTAGGCTCAGTTACCTCGGCGGTCACGGAGCGAGCGGCGCTCGGCACCGCGACGATCCGGTCCGGTAAAATCCTGCTGCTTCTCGCGCCGGTCCGTGCCGCGGCGGTCCGAGCGGCGCTCGACAGGCGTATGGTCGCTTCCGGCATGCGCCATCGAGCGTCTCCTTCGCGAACATGGCCGGACCTGAGTGCGTGCGGCTCAAGCATGGTCGCAGAGCCCACTGTCGCACCTCGCGGTTGCGAATGCGTTAAGCCTCTTCGCTGACCGCGTCGACCAAGCCGATCGCGCGGGCGTAGGACAAGCTGTCGATCATCTCGAAATAGCGGATCGCGCGGCCCTGCCGCACTGTCCAGACATCGATTTTGGCCGTTTCGAGATCGCGCAGGGTGCGGCGGTGGCGCCAGCGAACCCGGCCGATCCACACCAGGCGTTCGCCCTCGCTGACGACCGCCTCGTTATGGCTGGAGAGCATCTCCCAGCTTTCCGCGATCGCGGCCCAATAACCGATCACCGCCGCCTTGCCGAGGAATGGACCGCTCAACGGGTCGGCGGGAAATTCGCGTTCGAGGTTGGAATGGAATTCGATCGTCTCGTCCATCAGGTCGAGAAAGCCCGCGGGCGTGGTGCCTCCGCTAGCCGACCAGTCAGCATAGGCCGCGTTGAGGCGTGCCCGAAAATCTTCTTGCACTGGCGATCCGTCTTGTATGTTTTGGACAGCGGGCGTCTAACACCGGGCAACCCGTGGCGGCAATATCGAGGGTGGCAACCGCGCCGAACTTACGGTCCGCCGACTTCGACGCGAATCAGTCAATTGGCCTGAGCGGCAGTTTGCGGCCGGCTCCCCATGGTGGCGGCGTGGCAACGCTGTTCGATAACTTTGGCGAGCGAGCGCCGCGCTTTCCCTCACCCGCGCGAGCCGCTAAGCGCCGCGCGGCACCTGCGCGAGGACACCACGACAATGACCGGCGATACCCAATTGGCCCGCGCCAAGGCCCCTAACGAGAAAGCGGAAGTGCTGATCGAGGCACTGCCTTATCTGCAGCGCTATGCCGGGCGCACGTTCGTGGTGAAGTACGGCGGCCACGCGATGGGCGATCCGGAAGCCGCGCGCGACTTTGCCGAAGACATCGTGCTGCTGAAGGCTGTCGGAATCAATCCGGTTGTGGTCCACGGCGGAGGTCCGCAGATCGGCGCGATGCTCAAGAAGCTGGGGGTCGAGAGCACGTTCGTCGATGGGTTGCGCGTCACCGACAAGGCCACTGCCGAGATCGCCGAAATGGTCCTGTCCGGCGCGATCAACAAGGAACTGGTCGGCTGGATTGCACAGGCCGGCGGCAAGGCATTGGGCGTATCGGGCAAGGACGGCGGGCTGGTCACCGCGCGCAAGGTCACTCGCACGGTGAAAGACCCCGGCAGCGCGATCGAACAGGCGGTCGACCTGGGGTTCGTAGGCGAACCGGACCGGGTCGATACCACGCTGATCCACACCGCCGTTTCGGCCGGGATGATCCCCGTGATCGCCCCGATCGGCGCCGGGGACGACGGCCATACTTACAACATCAACGCCGACACGATGGCCGGCGCGATCGCGGCAGCGCTGGGCGCGGCGCGTCTGTTCCTGTTGACCGACGTCGCAGGCGTACTCGGCAAGGATGGCGTTTTGCTGACAGACCTCACGCCGGCCGACATCGCCGAGCTGCGCGCCGAAGGCACGATCACCGGTGGGATGATCCCCAAGCTCGAGACTTGCGTCCACGCGGTCGAGGCCGGCTGCGAGGCTGCGGTCGTGCTCGACGGGCGCGTGCCGCACGCGATGCTGCTCGAATTCTTCACTGCCAGCGGTGCCGGAACGCTGATCCGCGCGCGTTGAAGCGTATTACCCTGTTGATACGCCTGGCCCGTCGCGGCTAGAGCGAAGCCAACGAAAACTGCGAAAGAGTGCCTGATGGATGCGCTGATCCAGATCTTTATCATGATCGCCAACACGGCGAACATGCTCGTCATCATCTGGTTCATCATCGGGCTGCTGTTCAGCTTCAACGTGATCGGGCGCGACAACACCTTCTTCGTCGCGGTGCACGACGCGATCGCCCGGCTGTTCGAGCCAGTGCTGCGCCCGATCAGGCGCTTCCTGCCCGATACCGGCGCGATCGACTTTTCGCCGATGGTGCTGCTGCTGCTGATCTACGCGATCGTCATCGTCCTCGAGAGCGTGCGACCCGTCTGATGACGGCCGAGATCATCGATGGAAAGGCGTTTTCCGCCGAATTGCGGGGCCGAATCGGAAAGCTGGCGGCCGATTTCGAGCGGCGGGCCGGCCGAAAGGCGGGGCTGGCGGTGGTGCTGGTGGGCGCCGATGCGGCGAGCGAAGTGTACGTCGCAGCGAAGGGCAAGGCGACGCTCACCGCCGGGATGGCGAGCTTCGAGCACCGCTTGCCCGCCGATACCCCACAAGACAAGCTGGTGGCGCTGGTCGAACGCCTCAACGCCGATCCAGCGGTCGACGGTATTCTGGTGCAGCTACCGCTGCCGGGGCATCTCGACGAAAAAGCGGTCATCGCGGCGATCGCTCCCGACAAAGACGTCGACGGGATCACCCCAGTCAACGCCGGTCGTCTGGTGCTGGGGATGGACGCGCCGGTCAGCTGCACTCCGCTGGGCTGCCTGATGATCCTGCGCCAGCGGCTCGGCGACCTCTCGGGGCTCGATGCGGTGGTAGTCGGGCGCTCGATTCTGTTCGGCAAGCCGATGGCGCAGCTGCTGCTTGCCGCCAATTGCACGGTGACGATGGCGCACAGCCGCACCCGCGACTTGGCGCAAGTGCTGCGGCGCGCCGACATCGTCGTCGCGGCGATCGGCCAGCCCGAATTCATTCGGGGCGATTGGCTCAAGCCCGGGGCGATCGTGCTGGATGGCGGGATCAACCGGCTGCCTCGGCAAGAAGGAGAACCGAAAGGGCGCCTCGTGGGCGACGTCGCGTTCGAAGAGGCCGTCGGTCACGTTGGCGCTATCACCCCCGTGCCGGGCGGGGTGGGAGCGACCACTATTGCTGTGCTGCTGCGCAATGCGATCGTCGCAGCCTACGCCAACGCGGGCTTGCCGCTGGCCAGGGACGTGATCTAGGCGACCTAGCTGTGATTGGCATCCGCGTCCCCGCCCGCTAGGCTGCCGAGATGAACCGCCTCCCGCTGATCGCTGTGTTTGCCCTGACGCTCGGTTCGTGCGCCGGTGGATCGGGAGAGCGCCGCTATCTCGCAATGCGCGCCAGCCCCAGCGACGTCATCGCCACCGAGCTGGCGTTCGCCCGCGCCGCGCGCGAGAATGGCACCTGGACCGCGTTTCGTAACTACGCGACCAGGGACGCGCAATGGCCCGGACCGCAGTGGGAAAGCGTGCATGCCGCACTCAAGGGGGCTGCCGATCCCGCCCGAGCGATCGTGTGGGAGCCCGACCAGGTATGGGCGAGCTGCGATGGCAGCTTTGCCTTGTCCTCCGGCCCGGCCACCCAGCCCGACGGCAAGCGCAGCCGCTTCGCGACCATCTGGCAGCGGCAGGACAACGGCGAGTACCGCTGGGTGCTCGACCAGGGATTCGACCTCGAGCCCGGCTATGCCGCGCCTGAGATGATCCCGGCGCGGGTTGCCGATTGCCCTCCAGGTCGCCTGTCGCGCGATGGACGTCCGCCCAGGACCCGCCGCGCCGCCGCGTGGAGTACCGGCGAGTCCGACGACAGGACGTTTGCGTGGACCACTCAACTGCACCCCGATTGCAGCCGCACGCTGGTGGTCAGCGCCACACGCCAGGGCGCGATGACCGAAGTCTTCCGCAGGGTTTCTCCCGCGCCGCCGACTCCGGCGGGCGGCCCGGCGCCACGCTGTTGAGCGTCCGATGATCGAGCTGTTCCTGTCCGCGTTCGTCACTTTGTTCGTGGTGATCGATCCTCCCGGCTGCGCGCCGATCTACGCCGGGCTGACCAAAGAAGCGACATCCGCGCAGTCGCGCAGCATGGCGGTGCGCGCGTGCCTGATCGCAGGCGCGATCCTGCTCGTGTTCGCGCTGTTTGGCGAAGACCTGCTCGGCGCGTTGCACATCGAACTCGACAGCTTCCGCATCGCGGGCGGGCTGATGCTGTTCCTGATCGCGCTCGACATGGTGTTCGAAAAGCGGACCCAGCGGCGTGAGCAGCGGGCCGATCGGGTCACTGCCGAACATGACGGTGGTCCGGAGATCGAAGACGTGTCGGTGTTCCCGATGGCGATGCCGATGCTCGCGGGGCCAGGTGCGATCGCCTCTATTATGCTGCTGACCGCCAAGGCGCACGGGGTTGGCCCGACGCTGGCGGTACTCGGCGCGCTGGCGGCCGTGCTGTTGCTGACTTTGCTCGCGCTGATCGCCGCCAGCCCGCTGATGCGGCTGTTCGGGGCGCGGGTGGAGGCGGTCATTACACGGCTGCTCGGGGTTCTGCTGGCCGCGCTCGCTGCGCAATATGTGATCGACGGGATGAAGGCGAGCTTCGGGCTCTAACCCGCTATTGCAGCGTCACGCGGCCCTCTTCCGGGTCGCCGTGGCCGAAGAATTGCATCAACTGGACGAGCAGCTCGCAGCGTTCGGATAGCGAGCGCGTTTCGAGCAGCGCCTGCTTGGCGGCGGCGTCGAACGGGGCGATCTGGCTGACCCCGTCGATCAGCGTGCGATCGTCGAGGCGCGCGACTGAATCCCAGTCGACCAGATAGCCTTGCGCGTCGGCGAAGCGGCGCGCTTCCTGCTCGAACCCTGCGCGCTCGACACTCGCCAGCGCGGCCTCGTCATCTTCGTCGAGCAGATCGGCTTCGACCTGCCGAAATGGCGTAGCAACATCGAGTTCCCGCAACATGCGAAACCGCGCTTCGCCCGACAGGACGATGTTGTAGCGCCCGTCGTCGAGCGCCTCTACTTCCTCGATCTTGCCGACGCAGCCGACGTCGTAGAGCGGTGCATTCTCGCCCGCGCGCTGCGGCTGGATCATTGCGATCCTGCGGTCGCGCGCAAGGGCATCGCCCACCAGCGCGCGATAGCGCGGCTCGAAAATGTGCAGCGGCAGGTGCAATCCGGGAAACAGGATCACGCCGGGCAGGGGAAAGATCGACAGGCGGGTGGGCATGGTTATCCGAACAGAACGCGCGACAGGCGCCTGCGGGTGGTGACCACCCACGGGTCTTCCAGCCCGGTCGCCTCGAAGATCTTGAGCAGCCGGGTGCGCGCGGCGCCCTCGTTCCAGTCCCGGTCATGCTGGACCATCGCAAGCAAGGTGTCGGCCGCTGCATCACGCTCGCCCGAAGCATAAGCGGCGTCGGCGAAGGCGAGCTGCGCATCCATGTCGGTCGGCCGTTCGGCCGCGGCGGCGCGCATGGCCTGGAGCGCGCTATCGTCGATCTTTTCGCCGGCGAGCTCGAGCGCGGCCAGCGCCGCCTTGATCGCCGCGTCGGCAGTCAGGGTTTCGTCCAGCACATCGGCCGCGGCGCGCGCCTCGTCCGGCCGGCCCGCGGCGACCAGCGCGCGGATCAGCCCGGCATGCGCGGCCGCGTTGTCGGGCGCCATTTCAACCACTTGTGCGAAAATGCCCGCGGCGCGCTCGCCATCGCCTTCAGCCAGCACCAATTCGCCCATCTCCACGAATTGCGCGACTTCGGGCGCTGGTTCCTCCGCGCCGCCAATCGGCAGTTGGCCGAGCAGTTGGTCGAGCGTTGCCCTTAATTCCAATTCGGTGCGCGCGCTGGTCAGGTCGGCCACCGGCTGCCCCTGGAACATGGCATAGACCGTGGGGATCGATCGCACCTGGAACTGCGCCGCGATAAACTGTTCCTCGTCGACGTTGATCTTGGCAAGGACCACGCCCCTGTCGGCATATTCGCCGCAGACTTTCTCCAGCAACGGGGTCAGGGCCTTGCACGGCCCGCACCATTCGGCCCAGAAATCGAGCACCACCAGGCGGGTCATCGATGGCTCGACGATGTTCTTGCGAAAAGCGTCAATCGCCTTTTGCTCTTCCAGGTTCAGCCCCATGCTGGCCACGTGTCGGTCCCCTTGAGTAATCTATGGGCAGATTGTCTTGCGTGCGGTCGCGCGCTGCCCAATGTGGGCTTTCGCGGGCGATTGTGAAGCGCAAAGGCGCAGCCAATTACCGCTTGCGGCGCATGGGTCGCTTTGCTAACCGCGCGCCTCCCACCGGAAGGGTTCGCCCATCCGGTCGCCCGACCTTGCTTCAAGGTCCTGCGACACGCGCCTGAGCGGGCGTAGCTCAGTGGTAGAGCGTCTGCTTGCCATGCAGAAGGTCGAGGGTTCGAACTCCCTTCGCCCGCTCCAGAGCGCCTTCCCGTGCGCTTTATGCGTTTCGTCGTGCAACCGATGCCGTTCGTCTGTCGAATGGGTCAGAGGGGTTGCGCGGCCCGGGAGAGAAGGTAGCAGCCGGCGCGTGACTATATATCATTCAAGAGTGCGTTGCGCTCTCGCCCTGTTCCTTTCCACCGCCGCCATCGCCTGGGTCAGCCCCGCTCTTGCCCAGGACGCCGATCAACCGGCTCCCACGGCGCGCGATAGCGATGATGACCTGCACCACCGCCAGGACGGCGAGGGGGAAATCGTCGTCACGGCCAACGGGCTCAAGCGGCTCGACATGCTGGCCGGCACCACCGCGGTCGAAGGGCTCGAACTGCAGCGCTCGCAGGCGACTCAGATCGGCGAGGTGCTGATGAACCAGCCCGGCGTGTCGATGAGCGGTTTCGCGCCCGGTGCCTCGCGTCCGGTCCTGCGCGGATTCTCCGGCAACCGGGTCAAGCTGCTGATCGACGGGATCGGTTCCATCGATGCGTCTAACGTGTCCGACGATCACGCGGTCGCGGTCGATCCGTTTAACGCCGAGCGGATCGATGTATTGCGCGGGCCGGCGGTGCTGCTCTACGGCAGCCAGGCGATCGGCGGCGCGGTGAACATCATCGACAAGCGCATTCCGCTGCGCCTGCCTGGCGAAACCATCCATTTCGACGCGCTGGTCAGCGGCAACACGGCGGCGAACCTTCGCCAGGGTGCCGCTTCGGTCGACGCGCCGCTCGGCGGCGGGTTCGCAGGCCATATCGACGGGGGATATAGCAAGACCGGCGACGTCGCCGTGCCCGGCTTCACCGTCGCCGCTCCCTTGCGGACGCAGCTTCTGAACGAGGCTGTTGCTCTGGAAGCCAGCGATCCGGCGTTTGCCGCGATCCTGCGCGGACAGGCCAACCAGCGCGATATTCTGCCGAACAGCGCGTCGGAAACCTACAGCGCCAATGGCGGGGTCGCGTTCTTCTCGGGCGACAGTAATATCGGCGCATCGCTCGGCTATTATGATACCTATTACGGCGTGCCGATCCGTCCGGGCACCGACGAGACCGAGGGTGGCCACATCGGTCTGCAGCAGTGGCGCGGCGATCTTCGCGCGGTGCTGGCGCTGGGCGACGGCCTGTTCGAGCGGCTCGACGCCCGCGCGGCCTATAGCCACTACGCCCACACCGAATTCGAAGCCGACGGCATGCCCGGGGTCACTTTCAACGTCGAAGGCATGGAGGCGCGTGCCGAACTGATCGAGGCCGAACGGTCCGACTGGTCGGGCTCTCTTGGTGTGCAGTATACTTTCCGCCACCTCGACACCGAAGGCGACGAGCGGATCCTGCCGCGCAACTTGTCGGAATCAATAGCGGTGTTCGGGCTGCAGCAGATTCCGTTCGGCGAATTGCGGCTGCAGCTTGCCGGACGATACGAACATGCGACCGTGGCTGCGCCCGATCTCGCGTTCGACCGCGGGTTCTCGACCGTCTCGGGCGCGCTCGGCCTGACCTATTCGCTGGCATCGGGCCTCGACATCGGCATCAACGCCAACCGAGTCGCGCGCGCGCCGAGCCCGGAGGAGCTGCTGGTCGACGGCTATCACGACGCGACCCAGAGCTACGAACGCGGCGATCCGGGCCTGTCGCCCGAACGCGCGGTCGGGGGCGAGATTTTCACCCGTGGCCGGGTTGGCTCGGCCGACGTGACGCTCACCGGATTCTACAATCGCTTCACCGGCTACATTTACGAAAGCAACACTGGCGAATCGATCGATGGCGCGCCGGTCTATCAGTTCCGCCAGGGCGATGCGGACTACTACGGCGCGGAAGGCGAGCTGGTGTTGCCGCTGCTGGAGGCCGGAGACTTTTCGCTCAAGAGCGAGATGCGCGCTTCGTTTGTGCGCGCCAAGCTCGGCAACGGCAGCAACGTCCCGCGGATTCCGCCACTCGCGTTGTTCGGCGCGCTCGAAGGCAGCGAGGGCGATTTCACGGCGCGCGGCGAGGTCGCGTGGTCGGCCGATCAGGACAAGCTCGCCGCCAACGAGACCGCGACCGAAGGCTACACGTTCGTCAACGCCTCGCTGGCCTGGCGGCCGGTCCGGGGCAACGACAACGTCACCGTGCTGCTCAAGGCCGAGAACCTGTTCAACGCCACCGGCCGCCTCGCGACCAGCCTGACCAAGGACTACACCCCGCTTCCGGGCCGAAACTTGGAAGCGAGCGTGCGAATCAGCTTCTGATCAGAACCAGCGGCGTTTGGCCGGTCGCGCGTCGGCATCGGTGAGCGGCACGCCGGCCGCCTGTGCCGCACCTTCGGCGCGGGCGGCGCGCAATTCGGCGTCATGCGCACGAGCGGTCGCGTCGGCCGCGACGACCTCGCCCCGGCGCGCGGCGCGGATGTGGTCGTAGCTCCAGCGCATGTGGCCATAAGCGAACACCACCAGCAGCCCGCCGGCGATGGCGATGTTCTTCAGCGCTTGGGCGGCCTGCATCGGATCGCCGAACTGGTTGTGGAAGAAAAACACCGTCAGCAGCGTGAATCCGGCGAGCAGGATCGACACCAGCCGGGTCATCACGCCGATCGCGAGCAACAATCCGGCGATCACCTCGAACACGCCGGCCGGCATCGCCAACGAGCCCGGCAGGTTGGCGGACGTCAGCATCTGCGCTGTGCCCGAAGGATCGATGATCTTGGGGATGCCCGAAAGCACGAACAGTGCGGCGAGCATCAGGCGGCCCAGAAATGCGGCGATGGCGGACATGGTGTTGGTTCCTTTCCCCGTTTGACCCAATCAACGCGCCGGCCAGCGCAATGGTACCCGGCGTGCTATTCCTCGGGCTCGAAGGCGATCTCCGCGTGGTCGCGCAGCCGATCGACCAACGCTTCACCGAGAATCGAGCCGGGCGTGCCGATCCCGCCTGGCGCGCCGCTGTCGAGCAGGGCGATGCCGGTCTCGGCGAGCATCCGGCTGGTCGAACCGTAACCGGGATCGTACCGCCCCTTGACCGCGTAGTGCAGCTTCTCACCAGATGGCATTTCGCCGACAAACAGTAGATCGTAATGACCGTTGTGGCGCTCCTCGGCGCTCGGCCCTTCGCCCGGCGCGGGCGGCTTGGCGCCGAACGGGTTCTTGAGCAGTCCGGCAACCGCGTCTGCCGCAGCCTTGCCCGCCTCACCGGGGCTGGTCAGCATCATTTCGTCGTAACGGAAGTCTTCGCCATAAGGAAAACCGGCAAGGAAGTTCGTGCGGTGGACGTTCTTCACGTTGATCGTCGCCATGATGAACGGCGCCGCCCAGCGGCCGAGGTCATCCTCGTAGTGCGGCAGCAAGCCCATCGGCTGGTCGGGGCCTTCGAACCCCGGCGTAAGCGCGAACGGACTTTGCAGCAGCAGCGCGAGCTTGGGGTTCCTGGCCACCGCCTTCACGGTCGCCGTCAGGCTCGCGGCGGTTCCGCCCGAGAACGTCCCCTTCATCGAGCGCACTCTGCCGCGCACGCGCGGGGCCGGCTTGCCGAAGCGCGCCACCGCCTCGCGCTGGAGCATCAGCACGCCCAGATCGAACGGGATCGAATCGAACCCGGCCGAAAACGCGATCCGCGCGCCGCTCGCCCTGGCATGATCGTGATGCGCGTCGATCATCTCGCGCATCCACCCCGGCTCGCCGCATAAGTCTGCATAGTCGGTCCCGGCGCGCGCGCAGGCGGCGACCAGCTCGCTGCCGTAAAGCTGGTACGGGCCAACCGTAGTCAGGACCACGCGAGTGCGGTGACACATCGCGTCGAGCGTACCCGGATCGCCTGCATCGGCGATCACTAGCGGCGTGTCGGCGGGGGCACCGATCGCGTCGCGCACCTCGGCCAGCTTGTCCTTGCTGCGGCCGGCCATCGCCCATTTCGGCGCGCCGAGTTTGTTGCCGTATTCGCGCACCAAATGCTCGGCGACGAGGCGCCCGGTGTAACCCGTGGCGCCATAGACCACGATATCGAATTCGCGTTCCGGCTTGGTCATCGCTGCTCCCTTGCGCGCCAGCGGCGCGGGTTTTTCTGTTCGGTGACGATCATCTCGCGCGCGGCGCCATAATCTCCTGCCTCGAGCTGCACGTCCAGCCGCTCGTCGTCGCGGCGGCGGTATTCGTGCTCGGCTTCGTCGATGTCCTGGATGCTGTCGCCGAGCATTTCGAGGGCGGCGCGCGACATCGCTACCGCCGATTCGAGCAGCTCGCGGACCGCGCAATCGATCGGCGCGCCGCGCAAGTCGACCAGCGTGCGGCGATCGTATGCGCGCACGAGGATCTTGGGCCGGGGAAACGCCTCGCGCACGGCATTGATTACGCCGGCATCGAGCTGCTTGCCGTCGAGGCAAAACAACAGCGCGTCGGCTTCCGCCGCGCCCGCCTGCCGCAGCAGGTCGATCCGCGTGCCGTCACCGAAATAGACCTTCGAGCCGAAGCTTTCGGCGACGTCGATCATCTCGGTGTCGATGTCGATCAGGGTCACCTTGATGTCGCTCAGCAGCAGCATTTGCGCGACCGTCTGGCCGAAGCGGCCGTAACCGATCACCAGCGCGCCCGCCCCGTCGGCGCGGGGGCCTTCACGCCGCTCGGTCGAATCGGGCTGGCGCCGCAACGGCGCGGTCAGCATCATCAGGAACGGGGTCGAGGCCATCGACAGGGTGATGACCGCGCCAAACAGGCTGGCCGCTTCGGGATTGATGATCAGCCCGGCCTGGGCCTGCGCGAGCATCACGAAGCCGAATTCGCCGCCCTGGCTGAGCAGCAAGCCGAGCGCGAGCGCGTTGCGCCACTGCATCCCGATCGCCAGGCCGATACCGCCGATCACGGCCGCCTTGATTGCGATCAGCCCGAGCGCAGCGACGAGCACGAACACCGGCCGTTCGGCGATTGCCTGGAGATCGAGCATCATTCCGACTGCGAGGAAGAACAACCCGAGCAGGATCGAGCGGAACGGCTCGACATCGGTTTCCAGCTCGTGCCGGAAAGGGGTGTCGGCGAGCATCACCCCGGCGATGAATGCGCCCAGTGCGGTCGACAGGCCGAGCAACTCCATCGTCGCGGCCGACGCGGCGATGGTGAACAACGCGGCCACGATGAACATCTCGCGTTCGCCCCACAGCCCGATCAGACGGAACAGCGGCCTGATCAGGAAGCGGCCTGCCAGGATAAGTCCGACGATCGCCACGACCGTCAGGCCGGCAAGCTGCCAGCCGGGCGGACCGGCGTCGTCGGCGGGATTGCGGCTGAGCGCGGCGACCACGGTGATCATCGCGATAATCGACAAGTCCTGGAACAGCAGGATCGAAAACGCGCGCTCGCCGAACGGAGTCTTCAGCCGTCCGGCCGATTGCAGCATCGGCAGGACTTGCGCGGTCGACGACAGCGCCAGCGGCAACCCGAGCGCGAGCGCGGCCGTCCAGGTGAACCCGGTGGTGAGCCCGATCGCCCCGGTCAGCGCGAGGCCGCAGAGCAGGACCTGCAGCAGCCCGAGCCCGAAAATCTCGCGCTTCATCTTCCACAAGCGCTGCGGTGCAAGCTCGAGCCCGACGATGAACAGCAGCAGCACAATGCCCATTTCGGCAAAGGCGATCTTGCCTTCGGCGTCGCCCGTCAGATGCAGGACTTGCGGGCCGATCACCGCTCCTGCGACGAGATAGCCCAGCGTCGCGCCGAGCCGAAGCCGCCGGAACAGCAGCACGAAGCCGAGCGCGAAACCCAGCATGATCACCCCGTCGCGCAGGAAGTGGCTGGCCGCCGCGGGGTCTTCCATCACAGCGTTTTCAGGTGGGCGATCAGTTCGCGCCGCGCCGCCGGGTCTTTCAGCCCTGCATACGTCATACGGGTGCCGGGGACGACTTTGAGAGGCGCCTCGAGAAAGCGATCGAGCGTCGCGTCATCCCACGTCAGGCCGGACTGCCGCAACGCCGTGCTGAACGGATAGCCTGCCGCAGCTCCGGCCTTGCTGCCGTAGACCCCGGCGAGCGAGGGTCCGACAAGGTGCTTGCCCGGTTCGGTGGTGTGGCAAACCTTGCACTGTTGAAACGCGGCCGGTGTCTCGGCCGCCGCGGCAGCCGAGGCTGCGGCGATCGCCGTGCCCGGCCGCTCACCGGCAGTGCCGGGGATGCTATCGGGCTGGGGGTTGTCGCTTTCGCGCGCGGCCTGTCCGCAAGCCGCCAGCGTAAGCATAACCAAAGCGGACAAAACGGGGCGGATCATGCCGGCGACGGGCTCCAGACGCGGAATGCGCTCATCGCGCTTCTAAAGCCTCGTGCCCTCCCGTCAAAGCACTCTCGCGGTCAAAGCTTGAGGTTGGCGCGTACCCCGATCATGTCGATCCCCGGGTTCTGCTGGGAATTGAACAGCCGCGCGTTGGAGATATGCACCCAGCTGGCCTCGACGCTCACCCGCGGCGCGATCGCCAGGCCCAGCGCGATCTCGGGTTCGAACAGCACGCGGCTGCCGAGATCGGTCCTCAGGCCCGTCGCCGCGTTCGAACGCGACAAAGGCGCGTTGTGCACCACCAGCCCGACACCCGGCCGGATGTAGAGCGGACCGAGCGAGAACTTGCGGCTGACGCCCGCGCCGATGAAATCCGTGCCGCCTTTGTCGCTGTTGACCGAGCCGAAAACGTAAGGCTCGATCCCCACCACCGGCAGGATCGGATCGAGCCGATAGCCAAGCTGCACATCCGCGCCGCCTTCCTGCGTGTCGAGCGTGAACGGGGTATCGACTGCGTGGGCATAGAGCCCGCCGTAAATTTCCCCGGCGTTGGCCGGCGCAGCGAGTACGAACGCGCCCACGGCGGCGACGGTCAGAACGGCGAATTTCATGGGCGGTGCGTCTCCGGTAAAGCGGCTGCCGCCTTTGGCTGTGGCAAGCTTGCCGCAAGCTGAAGGCAAACGCGCGCGGTCGCCGTGAACCGCTTTCCACCACTTCCCCTCGCGCCTATTCGGGCCGGCTTTATGTCGACCACAGCAGTCTTTGAGCGCGGCGGCGCATGGCGGATCGAGGTTTCCGCGATGCTCGCGCTTGCCTGGCCGCTGGCGGCGGCGAACCTGCTGCAAATGCTGGTGTGGGCGATCGACGTGATGTTCATCGCCCGGCTCGGCACCATCCCACTTGCCGCGGCGAGCTTGTCGTTCGCGCTGTTCGGCACGCTGATGTGGGCGATGACCGGACTGACCGGGATGGTCTCCGCGCTGATCGCCGCCGCGCTCGGCCGCGGCACCGGCGTGGTGCGCGAAGTGCGCCGGGCCACCCGCATGGCGCTGTGGCTGGCGGTCATCAGCGGGGTGCTGCTGTCGCTGGCGATGCTTCAGGGCGAGGCGATCATGCTGATGACGGGGCAGGATGCGACCGTTTCCGCCGAAGCGGGGCAATTCCTCGCCGTGCTCGGGTGGGCGGCGGTGCCGATGCTGATCTCCAACGTGCTGCGGAGCTACGTGTCGACGCTCGGCCGGCCGGTGTTCGCGACGCTGGTGGTCGGGGCGCAGGTGGCGTTCGCCGCTTTGGGCAATTACGCGCTGGTGTTCGGAAATCTCGGGATGCCGGCGTTGGGCATGCTCGGATCGGCGATTGCCAGCAGCGTGACCGCGTGGCTCGGCGTGTTCGCCTACGCCGCGTTGATCGCCTCGGACCGCAAGCTGCGCGCGTTTCACATCTTCGGGCGCTGGTGGAGCCCTGACTGGAGCTACTTGCGGCGGCTGATCGTGCTCGGCACGCCGGTCACGCTGACGATCATTGCGGAGGGCGGCCTGTTCAACAGCGCTGCGTTCATGATGGGGCTGATCGGTGCGCCCGAGCTCGCCGGGCACACGCTCGCGCTTCAGCTCGCCGCTTTCGCCTTCCAAGTGCCCTTCGGGGTGGCCCAGGCGGCCACCATCCGGGTCGGCTACTATTATGGCGCCGGTGACCGGGCGGGTATCGCGCGCGCCGGCTGGTCGGCAATCATCGTCGGCACCGGCTTCATGACCACGACCGCGGCCGCGATGCTGCTCGCGCCCGAATTCCTGCTGTGGCTTTACATCGACCCGCGCGCGCCCGCGAACGCGGCGATGGTGGGGTTCGCGATTGCCTATCTCAGGGTCGCCGCGGCGTTCCAGTTGTTCGACGGGTTCCAGGCGGTTGCCGCCGGATCCTTGCGTGGCCTGCAGGACACTCGCGCGCCGATGTGGATCGCGCTGATCGGATACTGGGTGCCAGGTCTGGCGACGATGCTGTGGCTGGGTTTCGCCACTCCGCTCGAAGGATTTGGAATCTGGATCGGTCTGCTGGTCGGGCTGGTGGTGGTGTCGAGCGGCTTGCTCGCGCGATGGCTTCTGCGCGAGCGGCTCGAGCTGGTTCCGGTGGGGCTCCGCCTGAAAGAATCTTGAGCGGCGCCGCTTGACGCGCGCCTTGCACGCACTAAATGCCCCTTCGCTGGCACTCTCCTTGCGGGAGTGCCAAGGGCATTCAATCAACAGAGAGGCACTCGACAAATGGCATTTCGTCCGTTGCACGACCGCGTTCTCGTCCGCCGCATCGAGGCTGACGCAAAGACCGCTGGCGGCATTATCATCCCCGACAGCGCCCAGGAAAAGCCCAGCGAGGGCGAAGTCGTTGCGATCGGCACCGGGGCTCGCAACGAGCAGGGCCAGGTTCACCCCCTCGAAGTGAAGGCGGGCGACCGCGTTCTGTTCGGCAAGTGGTCCGGCACCGAGGTCAAGCTCGACGGCGAAGACCTGCTGATCATGAAGGAAAGCGACATCATGGGGATCGTCGGCTGAGCCTGCGATTCCGAGTGAACTTTCCCTGACTTTTAAAATTTCCACGAAAGGTATTCTAACATGGCAGCCAAGGACGTGAAGTTCGGGCGCGACGCGCGCGAACGCATTCTCGCCGGCGTCGATACGCTGGCTAACGCGGTCAAGGTTACGCTCGGCCCCAAGGGCCGCAACGTGGTCATCGACAAGAGCTTCGGCTCGCCGCGCATCACCAAGGACGGCGTTACCGTCGCCAAGGAAATCGAGCTCAAGGACAAGTTCGAGAACATGGGCGCGCAGATGCTGCGCGAAGTGGCCTCGAAGACCAACGACAACGCCGGTGACGGCACCACCACTGCTACCGTGCTCGCGCAGGCCATCGTTACCGAAGGCATGAAGTCGGTTGCCGCGGGCATGAACCCGATGGACCTCAAGCGCGGCATCGACCTCGCGGTCGAGAAGGTCGTCGAGAACCTCAAGGCCCGTTCGAAGGAAGTGTCCGGCACCCACGAGATCGCCCAGGTCGGCATCATCTCGTCGAACGGCGACAACGAAGTCGGCAACAAGATCGCTGAAGCGATGGAAAAGGTCGGCAAGGAAGGCGTCATTACCGTCGAGGAAGCCAAGGGCCTCGAGTTCGAGCTCGACGTCGTCGAAGGCATGCAGTTCGACCGCGGCTATCTCAGCCCCTACTTCATCACCAACCCCGACAAGATGACCGTCGAGCTGGATAACCCCTACATCCTGATCCACGAGAAGAAGCTGTCGTCGCTCCAGGCGATGCTGCCGATCCTCGAGGCCGTGGTGCAGTCGGGCCGTCCGCTGCTGATCATCGCCGAGGACATCGAAGGCGAAGCGCTGGCTACCCTGGTGGTCAACAAGCTGCGCGGCGGCCTCAAGGTCGCGGCCGTGAAGGCTCCGGGCTTCGGCGATCGCCGCAAGGCGATGCTGCAGGACATTTCGATCCTGACCAAGGGCGAGATGATTTCCGAAGACCTCGGCATCAAGCTCGAGAACGTCACCGTGGGCATGCTCGGCGAAGCCAAGCGCGTTTCGATCGACAAGGACAACACCACGATCGTCGATGGTGCCGGCGCAGCCGACGACATCAAGGCGCGCGTGGGTGAAATCCGCACGCAGATCGATGCCACCACCAGCGACTACGATCGCGAGAAGCTGCAGGAGCGTCTGGCCAAGCTGGCCGGCGGCGTTGCGGTGATCAAGGTCGGCGGCGCTTCGGAGATGGAAGTCAAGGAGCGCAAGGATCGCGTCGACGACGCCCTCCACGCAACCCGCGCTGCTGTCGAAGAAGGCATCGTCCCCGGTGGCGGTACCGCGCTGCTCTATGCCGCCAAGGCACTGGACGGCGTCAACGGCGCCAACGAGGACCAGACCCGCGGCATCGACATCGTGCGCAAGTCGCTCACCTCGCTGGTGCGCCAGATTGCTTCGAACGCGGGCCATGACGGCGCGGTCGTTTCGGGCAAGCTGATCGACGGCAACGACGAGAACATCGGCTTCAATGCACAGACCGACACGTACGAGAACCTCGTCACCGCCGGCGTGATCGACCCGACCAAGGTCGTTCGCACCGCGCTGCAGAACGCGGCCTCGGTTGCCGGCCTGCTGATCACCACCGAAGCGGCCATCTCCGACAAGCCGGAAGACAAGTCGGCCGGCGGCGGAATGGGCGGCGGCGGCGGCATGCCCGACATGGGCGGCATGGGCTTCTAAGGTTAAGCCGACCGATCGAACAAACGGGGCCGGGGGGCAGTCCTCCGGCCCTTCGTTTGTCCGGCTTATCCGCTGGCTGCATCCCGCAGGATCATTCCGGCGACTTCTTCGATCGAGCCGGTGACCAGCAGCGGCTGGCCGCCGACCATTCCTACTTTGGTCTGGCCGTTTTCATCGCTGCGTAACCAGGCCACGTTTGCGGCGACTACCAGATAGTTGCCACCCCGCGAGGGAAGCGAAACAAATTTCATACGCGATACTCCTGAACCCGCGCACTAACCGTCTCGCCTCACTTTGGCGTTAACGGCTGGCGATGGCGGCTCCAGCGGGCACCAAGCTGCTTGCTTGTCGTTAATCCTTTGAGCCCCAAAGGAGAGACGCACTCATGAAGATCCCGCACCAGGCCCTCGTCGCGCTCGCTAACGGTGAGCGCCTCGTCATTATGCGGAACGTCGGTCAGCCGTTCGAGCCGAAGCTCGAAAAAGTGAGTGAGCCCGATCTCCTGCTCACCAACTTCAGCGCGGGGGTGCGCCACCAGGACCCCGCAGGCCAGCGAAACGGCAGTACCGACATCGACGAACTCGCTCACGGCGCCGCGATCGCCGAATGGTTCAACAAGGCAACTCTCAACGGCGCCCGAGAGCCGGTTGTCATCGCTGCCGATCCCAAAACCCTGGGCCAGATCCGCCAGTACTGCCACCAGGAGCTGCAGGCCCGGATCGTGGGGGAGGTCGCCAAGGACCTGATCAACTCGCCCCTGCGCGAAATCGAGCGCGTGCTGGCAGAGGCATGAGCCTCTCGCCCTGAACGGCAGGAAGGACTGGAAGGACAGGGGCAATGGCCGACAGCGCTCTGCTCCGCTGGGCTATGGTCGAGCGTCAGATTGCCCGGCGCGGGGTAACCGACCGGCGGCTCCTCGATGCATTCCTGGCGGTCCCGCGCGAGGAGTTCGTGCCGAAGGGTCAGCGCGAATTCGCCTACCAGGACAGTCCGCTGCCGATTGGCGAAGGGCAGACAATCAGCCAGCCTTTCATAGTAGCATCGATGATCGACGCTGCCGAGATTGGGCCCGATGACCGCGTGCTCGAAGTCGGGGCGGGGTCGGGCTACGCGGCGGCGGTCCTCTCGCACATTGCTGGCCAAGTATTCGCGATCGAACGGCACGAGAAGCTCGCGCGCGAGGCCGGCGAGCGGATCGCCGCGCTCGGCTATGACAACTGCATTATCTTGGCCGGCGACGGCATGGCCGGCATGCCCGAGGAAGCGCCGTTCGATGCCATCCTCGTCGCCGCGCGCAGCGAAACCGTGCCCCCGGCGCTCGAACAGCAACTCAAGATCGGCGGCCGGCTGATCATCCCGGTGGGCGGCGAGGACGTCCAGCAGCTGCGCTGTATCGAACGGACTGGCGAAGATCGATGGGAGAGCGACGACTTGGCGCCGGTGCGCTTTGTCCCGCTGATGCCCGGCGCGGTGCCGGAGGACGGCGGACGGGCCGCCAGCGACCACCGTCCGGCGCGCGCGCATTCGTTGCCCGAACTCATCGCCGAGCACGCTGTGCCGCTCCCGCCGATTGACGACCCGGCCTTTGTCGAGGCGTTCGACCGATTCGCCGACAAGCGCGTGGTCATGCTCGGAGAGTGCAGCCACGGCACGCGCGAATTCTACGAGGCGCGCGCTGCAATTACCCGGCATTTCGTCGAGCGGCACGGGTTCACTATCGTCGCCGTCGAGGCCGACTGGCCCGACGCGGCCGTTCTCGACCGCGCGATCCGCCGCCACCCGGCGCGCGAGGGCGCGGAGCAGCGTTCCCATACTTCGACCGGATCCGAGCGGCCGTTCACCCGCTTCCCTACGTGGATGTGGCGCAACCCGGTGGTAGCGCAGTTGATGCACGATCTCCACGCGATCAACCGTGATCGCGCGCCGAACAGGCAGGCGGGGTTCTACGGGCTCGACATCTACAACATGTCCAGCTCGATAGAGGCAGTGCTCGCGTATCTCGACGAGACCGACCCCGACGCCGCCGCGATCGCGCGCGAACGATACGGCTGCCTGACGCCGTGGCAGGCCGATCCCGCAGTCTACGGCCGTGCCGCGCTCAGCCACGGATACGGCTGGTGCGAAGAAGCGGTCGTCGCGCAGTGCCGCGAAATGCTCGAAGATGCGCTGGAGAAAGGCGGCGAGGCGTTCGGGGCCGCGATGAATGCGCGGCTGGTGGCCTCGGCCGAGCGATATTACCGTGTCATGTACTACGGCGGCGCGGACAGCTGGAACTTGCGCGACGCGCACATGGCCGACACGCTCGCGCACCTGCTCGATCGCGGCGGGCCGAACGCCAAAGCGCTGGTGTGGGCGCACAACAGCCACATCGGCGATGCGCGCGCGACCGACATGGGTGCGGCTCGCGGGGAACACAACATCGGCCAACTGGCTCGCGCGAAGTGGGGCGACGATGTTGCGCTGATCGGGTTCGGGACGCACACCGGCACGGTCTCGGCTGCGACCGACTGGGATGGCGACCGCGACGTCATGCGCGTGCTGCCATCGCGGGCCGACAGCTATGAACGCCAGTGTCACGAAAGCGGTATCGAGCGCTTCCTTCTATTACCCGATATTGACCCTGCTCTCCGCGCGCGTTTGTCGGAGCCGCGGCTCGAACGCTTCATCGGCGTAATCTATCGACCCGAGACCGAACGCTGGAGTCATTACAGCCAAGCGGTGCTATCCGAACAATTCGACGGTTATGTGTGGTTCGATCAAACCACCGCCCTCGAACCGGCGGGGCACGAACCGCACGACGGGGTGCCCGACACCTTTCCGTTCGGCGTTTGAACGATTAGTTCCCGGAAATGGCTCTTCGCATCGCGGAAGAGACACTTTTCATCGCGCTTTGATTGCGTGAAAAGGATCCTCCCCGTTAAGCCTATGCAAAGGATAGCGGGAATAGCTTGGGGTCATGGGATTGGGACACTTTAAACGGTGGGGCGCTGCGTTGGCGCTGGGTTGGGCGAGTGTCGTCCCGGCACAAGCGGCGGATGCCGATTTCAAGACAGCGTTCGACGCGGCGCTCGGCACCGATGTGCGCGCACCCCAGTCGTACGAAGCGACTTACCGCACCGCGCTCGAGCAGACCGTCGCACGGATCGCCGACGGGTCCGGCGGACGGATCGGGGTCTATGCGGTCGATCTGGCCAGCGGACGCGAAGTTTCGGTGCTCGGCGACCAGCGCTTCCCGATGGCTTCAACCAGCAAGATCGCGATCGCGGCGACTTTCTTGGAAGGCGTCGAGCGCGGGCGTTTCAGCCTGACCAGCGAGTTTCCGCTGATGGTGCCGGTCGCCTCGAAGCGGTTCTCCAGCACGCGGGCTCCGGTGGTACCGGGGAAGCATTTCCAGGCGGTCGATCTTATCGAAATGATGATCACGCGTTCGAGCAACCCGGCAACCGACGCGTTGCTCGCCGCGGTCGGTGGGCCCTCAGTGGTCAATGACTGGGCGCGCCGGAACGGCATCACCGAATATAACCTTACCCGCGACATCGCTACCCTGGTGCGCGACGACGGCGAGATCGATCCCGCGCGCAGCGTGGATATTCGTGACAGCGCCACGCCCGAAGCGATGGTGCGCCTGCTGACCGGGCTTTATCAGGGCAAGTTCCTGTCCGACAGCAGCCGGCGGGTGATTCTGGGTGCGATGGGCCGCTGCCGGACGGGCACGCATCGCATTCGTGGGATGCTGCCCGATGCAGCGCGGGTGGCGCACAAGACCGGCTCGCTCAACAATACCTCTAGCGATATCGGCATTATCAATACCCCCGATGGGCGAGCGATCGCGGTCGCGATCTACGTCACCGGGCAAGGCTCGCATGCGGCACGCGACGCCAAGATCGCCAATATCGCGCGGGCACTCTATGATGGCTACGCGGCGCAACCCGCGCGGGCTTACGCTTCAGCGGGTTACTGACGGGCCGGCAATGGCCGCGGCCATGCGTGCCGCAGCATCGTAAAATAAAGTTCGGAAGCGTGCCGATCGAACGGCCTGCGGGCCAGCAGCGAGCTACGCATGAAGGGTGTTGGCCTCAGCCCCTCATCGCAGCGCTGCAGCGAAGGCGTATCGCTTTAACAGTACGCGTCTGCGGGCGGCCTCTTTTGCCATAACCGCCAATCGCCAGCGATGGTCGATGATTCCACGCGCGATCTTTGCCGCAGCAGATCGATGAGGTCAGTGGATAATCGCACTTCTGCTGCACGTCACGCCGCTTCGGCGCGCCTTGTTCGTCTGGCGCGCAAGGGTTAGCAAATGCCGAGGTGGGTTGGTGAGCGCGCGCGGGAAACAGACAAAGCCGCCGAAGCCCAGCCGCGAACGTAAATTGAAGCGAGGTTGGCGCGATCGGTTGATGTCCAATTCAACGTTAGACACAGCTCGCTGCTTTCTCGCGACGCAGCTAGCCCGCTCGCAGCGGACAAAAGAGAAGGGCGGCGCCTTGCGGCACCGCCCTCCTTGTTTTTCGCTCGATAGCGAAAGCTCAGTCAGCCTTGGCTTCAGCGGTCGACTCGCCCTGCATGTCGGCTTCGGCAGCAGCAGCAGCGTCGGTCGAAGCGGCAGCAGCGTCGGTTGCGGTGGTGGCAGTCGCGTCGGCAGCGCCGTCAACGGCTTCGCCAGCGGCTTCAGCATTGGCCGAAGTGTCGGCCATTGCCGAATCAGCGGTCTCGGCAGCGGCGTCTTCGGTCTTTTCCGAGCAAGCCGACAGGGTCAGAGCGGCAACGCCAGCGGCGGCGGCGAGAATGATCTTACGCATAATTCGTTGTTCCTTTGAACACTTAAGGGCGCTCGGTGAGACACCGTGCCAGATCTCAATAATGGCGACTTTGTGGCAAAGCAAGGCTAATCGCACATTTCCGCCCGATTGTTGCCGCAATCTGCCTTGAAACGGCCTGAATTCCGCCATTTTTGGTCGTGCGAAACTTCGCGGTCGAAAGCGAGTGAAAGCCAACGCGTGCGCTGCTAGCAGGGCGGAGATGGCAGACAAACAGCATCTCTATCTGGTTGACGGGTCGGCTTATATCTTTCGCGCCTATCATCGCCTGCCGCCGCTGACCAATCCCGCCGGCACACCGGTTGGCGCGGTCTACGGCTACACCACGATGCTGTGGAAGCTGGCCGAGGATCTTAACAAGGCCGACGGTCCGACGCACCTGGCGGTGATCCTCGACAAGGGCTCGACCAGTTTTCGCAACAAGCTGTATGATCAGTACAAGGCCAACCGTCCGCCGCCGCCCGAAGACCTGGTGCCGCAGTTCCCACTGATCCGCGACGCGACCCGCGCGTTCAGCCTGCCATGCATCGAGGAAGACGATCTCGAAGCGGACGACATCATCGCCTCGTATGCCCGAGAAGCCACCCGCCGGGGGTGGGATGTCACCATCGTCAGCTCGGACAAGGACCTGATGCAGTTGGTCGGCAAGTGCGCAGAGCCCCATCCCGGACCCGATGGCGAAATCATCGAGGGTGGCTGCATCGACATGCTCGATACGATGAAAAATCAGCGCATCGACGTGGCCGAGGTGATCGAGAAATTCGGTGTTCCACCCGAACTGGTCGGCGATGTGCTGGCGCTGATGGGGGACAGCGTCGATAACGTGCCGGGGATCTACGGCATCGGTCCCAAGACCGCTTCCAAGCTGATACAGGACCACGGGTCGCTCACCGCCGCGCTTGACGCCGCGCCGTCTATGAAGCCTTCCAAGTTGCAGGAGCGACTGGTCGAGGGTCGCGCGATGGCCGAACTGAGCCGCGTACTGGTCCAGCTCAAGGAAGACTGCGACCTGCCGATCCCGATAGATGATATGAAGCTCGACGCGGTCCCGCCCGAACCGCTCGCCGAATTCCTAACCGCGCACGGGTTTACCAGCCTGCTGAAGCGGCTCGACGGCGGCAAGGGCAGCCCCGAGCGGCCGAACCAACTCAATCCGACCAAGGCGCAGAACGCCGGGACGCCGGCTTCGCCCGAAGGCAGCCGTCAGCCGGTCCCCGAGATGCCGCCGGTCGATCGTACGGCGTACGAGTGCGTTACCAGCCTCGAACGGCTCATGCACTGGATCGAGCGCGCGTTCGCCGCGCGGATCGTGGCGATCGACACCGAAACCAGCAGTCTGGATGCCATGCGTGCCGAACTGGCGGGAATCAGCATGGCGCTGGGTCCGAACGATGCCTGCTACATCCCGCTGGGCCACGGCGGGAGCGACATGTTCTCCGAAAAGCCGGTCCAGATCGAGCGCCGCGCCGCTTACGACGCGCTGCGTCCGCTGCTCGAGAGCGAAAGCGTCCTCAAGATCGGCCAGAACATCAAGTACGACATCAACATCCTCGCTCGCTGTGCGAACATCAATGTGGCGCCGATCGACGACACGATGGTTCTCAGCTTTGCACTCGATGCCGGCCGCAGCCTCGACGGGATCGGCGGAGGGCACGGGATGGACGAGCTCAGCGAGCGTCACCTTGGCCACACGACGCTGACGTTCAAGGACATCTGCGGCGCGGGCAAGAAGGCGATTCCGTTCGGCGAAGTGCCGCTTGACAAGGCGACCCAATACGCCGCCGAGGACGCCGACGTGACCTGGCGGCTGTGGAAGCACTTGAAGCCACGCCTCCCCCTCGAGGGCGGCACGCAAGTCTACGAGCGGGTCGACCGCCCGCTGATCCCGGTGGTCGCGCAGATGGAGCGCCACGGGATCAAGGTCGACCGCCAGCAGCTCGCCCGGCTCAGCGAGGAGTTCGCGACCGAGATCGCCCGCATCGAGCGCGAGGTGTGGGACTGCTGCGGTGTCGAATTCACCATCGGCAGCCCCAAGCAGCTGGGAGAAATCCTGTTCGACAAGCTCGGCTACAAAGGCGGGCGCAAGGGCAAGAGCGGACAGTATTCGACCGATCAGGCGATCCTCGAGGCTCTTGCGGGTCAGGGCGCGGAAGTCGCGACCAAAGTGCTCGAATGGCGCCAGCTATCCAAGCTCAAGAGCACGTACACCGACGCCTTGCAGGCGGCGATCAATCCTGAAACCGGTCGGGTTCACACCAGCTACAGCCTGGTCGGCGCGCAGACCGGGCGGCTGTCGTCGACCGATCCAAACCTGCAAAACATTCCTATACGGACCGAGATCGGCCGCCAGATTCGCGAGGCCTTTGTTGCCGAAGATGGCAATGTGCTGCTCGCGGCCGACTATTCGCAAATCGAGCTGCGCCTCGCCGCGCACATGGCCGACGTGCCCCCGCTCAAGGAAGCGTTCGCGGCGCAGGAGGACATTCACTCGCGTACCGCTCTCGAAATGTTCGGCACGGTCGACCGCGACACTCGCGCGCGCGCCAAGACAGTCAACTTCGCTATTCTTTATGGTATTTCTCGCTGGGGCCTAGGCGGACGGCTGGGGATCGAGGCGGACGAGGCACAGTCGATCATCGACACGTATTTCCAGCGCTTTCCCGGCATCCAGCACTACATCCACGCAACGCTCGAAAGCGTGCGCGAAAAGGGTTATTCGCAGACGCTGTTCGGACGGAAGACGTGGTTTCCGCGGATCAATTCGAAGAATCCCAACGAACGCTCAGGGTCGGAACGTGCGGCGATCAATGCGCCGATCCAGGGCACCAGCGCCGATATAATCAAGCGCGCGATGGCGCGGATGATGCCGGCGCTCGAAGCAGCCGGGTTGGGGCACGTTCGCATGCTGCTGCAGGTTCACGACGAACTGGTGTTCGAGTTGCCCGAAGTCGATGTCGACGCCGCGCGGCCAGTGATCGAGCGGGTCATGTCCGAGGCCGCATTACCCGCCGTCAAGCTCGACGTGCCGCTGGGAATCGACATCGGCACCGGCAAAAGCTGGGGCGCAGCACACTAGCTTGTGCCCCCTTTCGCCCGCGCGTAAGCCGGTGCGATGGAGGTGGGAACGCAAAGCAAGGATGGCGTGCGCCTGGCTGTGGGGCGCTTCTTGTCGCGCCGGGGCAATCTCCTCGCGTTCTCGCTGGTCGCGGCCTCGTTGCTTGGCGCGGTGCTGCTGATCTTCCAGACGGTGGAAGCCGAACGCAGCGAACGGGCGCAGGCCCGACGCACAAGCGAAGTGCTGGCCGAGCTGGTCAACATCAGCCGCGCGGTGCTCAACGGCGAGACCGGTCAGCGCGGTTACCTGATCACGTACGATCGCCGTTATCTCGGTCCCTACAAGGTCGCGCGCGAACAATATGGGCCGGCTTTGTCGCGCCTGCGCGCGCTGGTGGACGTCGATGCAAGCGCGCGTCAGCGCGAACTGCTCGATCAGGTGGAAAATCTCACCGCGTCGAAGTTTTCGGAGATGGCCGATTCGGTGGCGCTGATCGAACGCGGCGAGCTGATCGACGCGCGCCGGGCCGTACTCACCGATGAAGGGCAGGAAGTGATGGAGCGCTTGCGCGCATCGCTGCGCGAGCTCGAGAGGATCGAGGAACAGCAGCTGGCCCAAGCCACCGCCGATAGCGCCAAGGCCGAGGGCCGGGTGGTGCCGCTGCTATTGGCTCTTTCGGCCCTGCTGCTGATTGCGCTGGCGCTCGGCTATCGGCTCGTCGGCCGTGCCGCGCGGGCCGATGCAGAGGCCGCGCAGGCAACCTTGGTGGCCGAAGCGCGCGACCGCGCGGACTTGCTCGCGCGTGAACTCAACCACCGGGTCAAGAACCTGTTCGCGGTCGTTCTGGCGATCGTGCGGATGAGCGGCAAGGACGCACCCGAGGCCAAGCCGGTGGTCGATTCGATTGCTAGCCGCATACACGCGCTGCTCGCCGCGCACGAAGTGACCCAAGGGTCGGCCGACACCGCCGGCGCTTCGCTGCGGACGCTGATCGAGACCGCGATCCGGCCGTATCTTTCATCCGAGCGGAAGGCGGGACTCGAGGGACCCGAAGTGGTGCTCCCGGCGCGCAACGTCACCCCGCTCGGCCTGGTACTGCACGAGTTGACCACCAACGCCGTAAAGTACGGATGCTGGTCGAGCGGCGGCCGGCTGACGGTGACATGGCGGCGCGTGGGCGGGGACCTCCATCTCGATTGGCACGAGGAGCATCCCGGACCCGTCGACGAACCCGAACGAAGCGGCTTCGGCAGCCTGCTGATGACCAGCGCGGCACGCCAGCTTCGCGGTGCCATCGATCGGAAATTTACGCCTGAAGGCGTCCATATCACCATGCGCTTTCCACTTCCCAGCTGAAGCCCGCGCGGGTTGTCAGCCGGAGATCGGGGCCATAGTGCGGCCCCCATGCTCCGCGAGTTCGATATCTTCCGCTCTACTCTCGATTGGTCCGAGCTGCTTCGTGCCGCTCTGTTTGCCGGCGGCGCGCTGATCGCGGCCCTGGTGGTCCACCGGCTGGTGTTCGCGCTTCTTGCCCGGGTGGTCGGGCGGACGCACACCCCGGTGGACGGGCTCGTGGTCGAACAGTTGCGCGCACCAACCCGCTGGGCGACGGCGGCGATTGCGCTGGCGCTGGCGGCGCAGGCCGACCCGTGGGTCGCGCGGGTTTGGTTCGCGATAGGCAAGTTCGCCGTCCCGGCGTTGCTTGGATGGATCGCCTACAGCCTGGTCAAGGGGTTTGCGGCCGCGCTCGAGTATCGCGCGGAGATCTCGGTCGATGTCGCCTCTGCGCGCAGCCGCCGGACGCGCATCGCGATCCTGTCGCGCACCGCGACATTCGTGATCGTGTTCGTGACGGTTGGCCTGATGCTTCTGGGGATTCCTGCGGTAAAGCAGGTCGGGGTCACACTCATGGCCTCGGCGGGTCTCGCCGCGCTGGCGGTCGGGGCGGCGGCGCAACCAGCGCTCAAATCGCTCATCGCGGGGTTGCAAATGGCGCTGACCGAGCCGCTTCGGCTGGGCGACATGGTGGTGATCGACGGGTTCAGCGGCCGAGTCGAGGAAATCCGCATGAGCTTTGTCGTCGTGCGCACGTGGGATGAGCGGGTGGCGATCGTACCCACCAGCCGGTTTCTCGAAAACAGCTTCGAAAACTGGACGCGGACGACCGAGATGCTCACCGGCCCGGTCTATCTCCATCTCGACCCGGCGACCGAAGTCGCACCGATCCGGGCCGAATTCGAGCGCTTCCTCGCCGAGCATCCCAAGTGGGACGCGCGCACCGGCACCCTGTTCGTGACCGAAGCACGCGCCGGGTCGATAGAGCTGCGGCTCGCGGTCAGCGCCGCGACTGTCGCTGACTTGTTCGAACTGCGCAGCGCGGTGCGCGAACATATGCTCGACTGGTTGCGGCGCGAGATGCCGCGGGCACTGCTGCACGCTTCCGTCGCGACCGACGCGGGCGCTTCCTGAAGTCGTTCGCGCTTAGTCCTTGTCGAGATCGACGGCTGCCGGTGCGTGCTTGTACTCGCGCGTCGGGGCGACCATTCCTTCACTGATAAAGCCGATCGACGTGCCGGTCTCGGCGGCTCGTGTTTTCAACTCGTTGCGCATTTTCTTGTATTCTTCCTCCATCGCCGGAGTGACGGTCGCCCGCGAATCTTCGAGCGCCCCGGCAAAGTCGGTTGCGGTCACTTCCTGCACCTCGCCGCCCGCCCGTCGCAGCGCGTTAAGGCCGGCGCGGCGGACCACGTCTTCCAGATCCGCGCCGGTGAACCGCTCGGTGTCTGCGGCGATCTTGCCGAGATCGACATCCTTGGCCAGCGGCATGTCGCGTGCGTGGATCTTGAGGATGATTTCCCGCCCGGTTTTGTCGGGCGTCCCGACATAGACCAGCTCGTCGAACCGGCCTGGGCGCAGCAGCGCCGGATCGATCAGGGCGGGGCGATTAGTGGCCCCGATCACCACTACCGACTGCAGCTCTTCGAGCCCGTCCATCTCGGCCAGGATGGTGTTGACCACCCGGCCGGTCACCGCAGGCTCGCCTTGGCCCGACCCGCGCGCGGGGACGAGGCTGTCGATCTCGTCGATGAAGATCACGCAAGGGCTTACCGCGCGCGCGCGCTGGAACATGCGCGCGATCTGCTGCTCGCTCTCGCCGTACCATTTGGACAACAGGTCCGAACTTTTCATCGAGATGAAGTTGGCCTCAGCTTCCTTGGCGACCGCCTTGGCCAGCAGCGTCTTGCCGGTACCGGGGGGGCCGTAAAGCAGGAAACCCTTGGCCGGGCGGATACCGAGGCGGCGGAACGCGTCAGGGTTCTTGAGCGGTAGCTCGATTCCCTCCCTGAGCTTTTCAGTCGCCTCGGAGAGACCGCCGATGTCATCCCAGCCGACATTGGGCACTTGCACCATCACTTCGCGCATCGCGCTCGGCTGGACGCGCTTCAATGCCGCCATGAAGTCTTCGCGGGTGACCATCAAGTCTTCGAGCACCTCGGGCGGCACTTCGCGCGCATCGAGGTCGAGCCGCGGCATGATCCGCCGCACCGCCTCGATCGCGGCTTCCCTCGCGAGCGCAGCGATGTCCGCTCCGACGAAGCCGTGAGTGGTGCGCGCCAGTTCGTCGAGATCGACCTGTCCGCCAAGCGGCATGCCGCGGGTGTGAATGCCGAGGATTTCGCGGCGGCCGTTTTCGTCAGGCACCCCGATGACGATTTCGCGATCGAAGCGACCGGGGCGGCGCAGCGCCTCGTCGATCGCATCGGGCCGGTTGGTGGCCGCGATGACGACCACGTTGGAACGCGCCTCGAGCCCATCCATCAGCGTCAGTAGCTGCGCGACGAGCCGTTTTTCGGCCTCGCCGGCCACCTGGCTCCGCTTGGGCGCAATTGAATCGATCTCGTCGATGAAGATGATCGCCGGGCTGTTCTTGGCCGCTTCCTCGAACACTTCGCGCAGCCGCTTTTCGCTCTCGCCATACCCCGAACCCATGATCTCGGGGCCGTTGATGGTGATGAAGGTGGCATCGCTTTCATTGGCGACCGCCTGCGCGAGCCGGGTCTTGCCGGTTCCCGGCGGGCCGTGCAGCAGGACCCCCTTGGGCGGATCGACGCCAAGGCGGGTAAAGAGTTCTGGATATCGCAGCGGCAGCTCGACCATCTCGCGCAGCTGCTGGATGGTGTCGCCGATCCCGCCGACGTCGTCGTAGTTGACCACCGCGCGGCCGTCGCGCGGCTCCTCGAACTCGGCGCGCAGCTCCACCTCGGTGTTTTCGTCGATGCAGACGATGCCTTTCGGGCTCGTCGATACCACGGTCAGGCGGATCTGGGTCAGCGCGTAAGCGGGCGCGTTGAACATCCGGCGCACTTCGGGCGGCATGTTCTGCACCGGCTGCTGACCGGTGGTGGCGACGACGTCACCCGCGACAAGCGGCTTGCGGAAGAAGTTGCGTTGGAGCGCTTGGGCGGGCCCCTGCAATCGCATTTCGCGCTGTGCGGGGGCGAACACCACCCGTGTCGCGGGGCGCGCTTCGGCGCGGCGGATGGTAACGTGCTCGCCCGATCCGGTCTCGGCGTTGCCGCGCTGGAGACCGTCGAGACGGACGACTTCGAGTGTCTGGTCCTCGTCGTAAGCCTGGACCGCAATTGCCGCGGTGGTGCGCTTGCCGATGATCTGGACCACATCGCCTTCGGTGATGCCAAGGGCCTGGAACGCGCTGCGTGGCATGCGGGCGATGCCCTGGCCGCTCTCTTCCTGGCGTGCAGCCGCGACCTGCAGCCTGATCGTCCTATCGTCTGCCGCAGTGGCGGCCTCGGCATCGGCCATGGGGTCCGGCCCTCCTGTTGATATCGTCCGTTCCCGCAAAGCTAGGAAGCGGGCTTCGCTTTGCCAATGAACGGGAGCACGATTTGGTGCCGGGCGGATCGCGTAAGCGCGGGCATCGCAGGCGAAAAAAAGGCCCGACGGGTTAAGCCGTCGGGCCTTGGAAGTCTTGGGAGAGGAT
This sequence comes from uncultured Alphaproteobacteria bacterium, assembly GCA_963781525.1. Taxonomy (GTDB): domain Bacteria; phylum Pseudomonadota; class Alphaproteobacteria; order Sphingomonadales; family Sphingomonadaceae; genus Tsuneonella. Next base: position 150,556 of record CAWAGD010000007.1, read on the forward strand.
GCCTGAAAGGCAGGTGGAGATATGTTGCGACAGGCTTTGTTGTGCAAGTGCGAAAAAGACACGCAAAGTTGCATATTTTGCACCCTTTCAGCTATATGTTTGAATACTAATCATAAAGACTCTGACTGAGCGCGCGGATGGCGCGTGTAATGTTGCATTGCCGCATTTTTCGCTAGACCACTCTGGCTCGTGACACGGCTGAAACGGCGTTCTAGGGAACGTGCCGATGAACAAGCTCTTTTCCGACGCCGCCGCCGCCCTCGAGGATGTCATTCGTGACGATATGCTGATCGCCAGCGGGGGCTTCGGCCTGTGCGGCGTGCCTGAGCGCCTGCTGAGTGCGATCCGCGACAGCGGGGTCAAGGGACTGACGTTTGCATCGAACAACGCCGGGATCGACAACGAAGGTATCGGCATGCTGTTGCGGACCAAGCAGGTGCGCAAGATGATCTCCAGCTATGTCGGCGAGAACAAGGAATTCGAGCGCCAATACCTCGCCGGCGAGCTTGAAGTCGAATTCTGCCCTCAGGGCACGCTCGCCGAGCGCATGCGTGCTGGGGGAGCGGGCATTCCCGGTTTCTACACCCGCACAGGCGTCGGCACCAAAGTGGCAGAGGGTAAGGAAACCAAGGAATTCAACGGCGAGGAGTTCATCCTCGAGCACGGCATTTTCGCCGATCTGGCGATCGTCAAGGCGTGGAAGGCCGACGAGACCGGCAACCTGGTGTTCCGCAAGACCGCACGCAATTTCAACTTGCCGGCCGCGACTTGCGGGAAGATCTGCGTGGTCGAGGTCGAGGAGATCGTGCCGGTCGGCAGCCTCGATCCCGACTGCATCCATTTGCCTGGCGTGTACGTCCAGCGGATCGTCCTGGGCGCGCCGTACGACAAGAAGATCGAGTTTCGCACCACTCGCGAGCGCGCACCAGTATGACTGCAAAGCGCGCGCTTTGTCTGGCGGGCGCTGCATTGTGCGCGGTGCCGCTGCTATCGGGCTGCGTCGCCGCCGCGATCCCGGTGCTCGCCGCCAGCGGCGTGCTCGGCACGCAGCTCAAGGACAAGACCGACGACGACAACTCCGTCCAGCGCGGGCAGCCACGCGTGGCGATCGATATGTCGCCGACCACGGCGGCGTCGGTGGGCAATGCTTCTCCGACCGGCGGCCCGGCACCGGGTGCCTATTCGCGGAATTATACTTTAGCCGACGGGACCAGGATGGAAGTTCTGGCCGGCCCGGTGGAACCAGCGAATGGCGCTGAAACGCTGCCCGCCGCCACAGCTCCCGCCGCGAGCCCCGCGTCACTTCCTTCGTCGCCCTTGCCGGCGTCGACGCTCTTGCCGCCGGCAAGCGCGGGCATTTCCTCCAGCTACACCCTCGACGACGGGACCTATGTACGCCTCGTCAGCGCGATGCCGGCTCCGAGCGGCGCGGTCATGGCACCAGTCGGGACCGCCGGTTACGATGCGTTCTACGCGTTTGCCGCACGCGAGGGCACGTTGCCCGTCGCTGGCAGCGACCGGCGTTCGGCGATGCTCGAGCGGCCGGGCACGCTCGAGCCCGCGACGCGGCGATGCTCGGTCCATCCGGCCGCGGTGCTGATCGATCTCGACCCCGTGGGGGGCGTGCTCGATCCGGCCACCGCGACCCACGCCGAACCCAGGCTTGCCGGCACGCTCGCGGGTTTGCGCGGCGAAGGTATCGCCATCGCCTGGACTTCAGCCATCACCGCAGACCGCGCCGGCGCGGTGCGCCGGGCGCTGATTGCCTCCGGGCTCGACCCGGCTGGCCGCGACGTGCTTGCGCTGCTGCGCTATCCCGAGGAACGCAAGCAGACCCGGCGCGAGGATTTCGCCAAGGAATTCTGCGTCGTCGCCATCGCCGGTGACGACCGCGGCGATTTCGACGAGCTGTTCCACTATCTCAAGGACCCGGCGCTGGCGGTGCCGCTCGATTCGTTGATCGGCAACGGCTGGTTCCTTATCCCGCAACCGCTGAGCTAAAGGACCTCGAATGCCCCAAGACACAAAGGGGTGGACCCGTGACGAGATGGCCGCCCGCGCCGCGCGCGAACTGAAGGACGGCTACTACGTCAATCTCGGCATCGGCATCCCCACGCTGGTCGCCAATCACATCCCCGCGGGCATGCACGTAACGCTGCAGAGCGAAAATGGCATGCTGGGGATCGGCCCGTTTCCTTACGACGACGAGGTCGATCCCGATCTGATCAACGCCGGCAAGCAGACCATCAGCGAGCTGCCGCACAGCGCTTATTTCGACAGCGCCGCCAGCTTCGCCATGATCCGGGGCGGGCATATCGATCTCACCGTTCTTGGCGCCATGGAGGTCTCGCAAGGCGGCGACATTGCCAACTGGATGATCCCCGGCAAGATGATCAAGGGAATGGGCGGGGCAATGGACCTGGTCGCCGGGGTCAAGAAGATCATCGTTGTCATGGAGCATACCGCCAAGGACGGCAGCCCCAAGTTCATCCCTGAATGCACGCTGCCGCTGACCGGGAAAAACGTGATCGACATGATCGTCACCGACCTGTGCGTGTTCCAGCGGCCCGATCACGACAGCCCTTTCAAGCTGATCGAACTCGCGCCCGGCGTGACCGCCGATGAAGTCGCGGACAAGACGACGGCGCATTACGCTGCATAGCGCACCGGCCGCCAATATCTGGTTGTCGCGCCGGCTGGGGCAGCCTGGTCGCGTCGGCGGTCTATCTGGCCTGTGTGGTCGGCGGACCGCGAGGGTCCGGGTTTCTTGGTCCGGGACCAAAGATGGTTCCGGCGGCCGGGCGGGGAAGTTGGCATCCGCCCCTCGTCACCTGCATCGTCGCGGCGGTGCTGGCCGGGTGGGCGGCCCACGCCTTTTCAACGGCGGGAGCGATCCCAAGGCTGCGGTTTACCCGCACGGCGCTGGTGCTGATCGGCGCGGTCCTGCTTGTTCGCGCCGCTGCATTCCTCGCCCGATCGAGCTGGAGGCCGGACCTGTCATTGACCTTCAGGATCCGGTCGTCTGCCATCGTGATGGCGCTCGGATTGTGCTTTGGCGCCGGCACGTGGAATTCGTGGCGCATGATAACGGAAAAGGTCGGCCAATGAATAATGCGGTCAGTCGTCTCACCGGGGCGGAATTTCCGCTGTTCGCGTTCAGCCACTGCCGCGACGTGGTGGCGGCGGTCAGCAAGGCGGGTGGGTTCGGGGTGCTCGGCGCGACGCGCTTTTCGCCAGAGCAACTCGAGGAGGAGCTCGCGTGGATCGACGCCCACGTCGATGGCGCCCCGTACGGCGTCGACGTGCTGGTTCCGGAAACGATCGACGCGCGAGTCGCCGGGTTTACCGATAACGCCCAGCGCGCCGCCGCGATCGATCCGAAATATCCGGCGTTCGCCGCCGACATCCTCGGGCGATATGGCATCTCCGCGAGTGGCGAGGTGCCCCACCTGCGTGAACGGATGGGGATTACCCCGGAAAACGGGCTCGCGCTGATGGAAGTCGCATTCAACCATCCGATCCGCCTGATCGCCAATGCATTGGGCATCGCGCCGCCCGAGATGCTCGCCGAGGGCAAGCGCCGGGGGGTGCCGGTGGCCGCGCTGGTCGGGGCCAAGGAACATGCGCTGCGCCAGGCCGAAGCCGGGGTCGATATCATCGTTGCCCAAGGCGGCGAGGCGGGCGGGCACTGCGGCGAAGTCTCGACGCTGGTACTGATCCCCGAGGTGGTCCGGGCACTTGCAGGCGCGGGCTATGAGACACCGGTGCTCGCGGCCGGCGGGATCATGACCGGCGGGCAGATGGCGGCGATGATGGCCGCCGGCGCGCAAGGCGCGTGGACCGGCAGCGTCTGGCTCGCCACGCCTGAGAGCGAGACCAGCGAGACGTTTCGCGCCAAGATGGTCGCCGCGCGCAGCCGCGACACCGTGCGTTCCAAAAGCCGCACCGGCAAGCCCGCGCGTCAACTGCGCACCGCGTGGCACGAGGCGTGGGACGATGCGGCTGGCCCCGGAGCGTTGCCGATGCCGTTGATGGGAATGGTTTCCGAGCCGGCGTTCGCCAAGATCGAGCGCGCCGTCGCTGCCGGCAACGCGGAGGCGCGCGACCTGGTGAGCTACTTCGTCGGCCAGGGTGTCGGATTGATCGAGGAAGTGCGGCCGGCGCGGGCGGTGGTGCAGGGATTCCGCGAGGAATTCATCGAAGCCATTGAGCGGCTGACAGCAACGTTTGATTGATTGCGGTGTGTAACCGATCGTGCGAAGCGGCCTGTGAGAGGCGCTAGCATGAACCCCCGACTGGCATTCCGCGCACGGTTTCTCGACGTGCTCGCTTCGATCTATATCTATAACGAGCATCGCGGCTACACCTCGCTCGACCGCGTGCTCGAGGCGGTGCGAGCGCGTTGCCCCGACGATCCCAAGTTCATCGCCGAGGTCGAAAAACACCGCGCCGACGAGCATAAGCATTACCGCATGTTTCGCCGGTGGTACGAACTGCAGGGGCGCATGCCATTGAAGGTCGACCGCACCTGCGGCCACATCGATCATTTCATCCAGCGCATGTTCCGCTGCACCATCGACGATCTCGATACCCAAGCGATCGTAGTCGACCACGATGCCTTCGAGCAGCTGTGCCGGGTGATCATGCTGACCGAACAGCGCGGCATGCGCCAGGTCGAGATCCTGCTCCAGAACCCGCACATCCGCAGTGATAAAGCGCTAAAGCGAATCTTCGAGGTGGTCGAGAAGGACGAACCCGACCATTACTTGCCGTACGAACGCTGGCTGTCTCGCAACGGGGGCCGGGTAACCGCGAAATGGCGCGAGAGGTGGGCCGATTACTGGATCCACAAGACCCTGATGCTGGTCAAACTGCCGGCGGTGTTCATGCAGCCGGAACGCGCCACGCCTGTCGAGCTGGCCGGACGAGGATTCCGCGGCTTACGCGTGAGGTTGCATCGGAATTGTGCAGCCGCATAGCGTCGCGCCATGAACCGCCTGCGCCGCCACTCGCCCGCGCTGGCGCTCACCATCCTTACCGATGATCGGCACCATCGGGTTCATCGACCGCGTGGTGGTCAACGCGCTGGTCGAGCCGCTCAAGGCCGAGTTTGGGCTGAGCGACGCGCAGATCGGACTGCTCGGGCTGGCTTACTCAGCGCTCAACATCGTCATCGGGGTGGGCATCGCCCGTCTGGCCGAGCGTCGGCGACGTCTGACTTTGACTACCATCGGAACGCTGCTGTGGTCGGTCGCCGCCACCGCGAGCGGGTTCGTGCACGGCTGGCACCAGTTACTCGCCGCGCGCATCGCGGTCGGGGTGGGTGAAGCGGTCGGGCTGCCCGCGAACCAGTCGGTCATCTCCGACTATTACCCGCCGCATCGGCGTGCGAGCGCGATGTCGATCCTTCTGCTCGCGGCGCCGCTCGGCGCGTTCATCGGGCTGGGGCTGGGCGGATTGGTCGCGCAACACTGGGGCTGGCGGTGGGCCTTCATCGTCACGGGCCTGCCTGGGATCATTCTGGCCATCGCCGTGTGGCTGTTCGTCAAGGAGCCTCCGCGCGGCGCGCACGACGGCGAGATCGACCACGCAGTCCCGCCAACACGCGCGGTTTTGCGCCGGTTGCTGTCCTTGCCGAGCGCGCGCCACCTGATCATGGGCTCGGCGCTCGCCTCGCTGGTCGGGTTCGGGCTGATTGCCTTTCTGTCAGCGTTGATGACGCGCCGCTTCGGGCTCCCGGTCGGGGAAGCGGGGCTGTTCACCGCGGTGATCGCGAGCTTCCCCGCGGCGGTCTCGGTGGTCTTGGGAGGGACCATCGCCGACCGGCTCGCGCCCCGTTTCCCCTCCTCGCATGCGCTCGTGCCGGGGTTGTGCCTGCTGCTGGCAGCGCCGCTGTATGTCATCGCCATGACTCGCGGTGACCTGGCGCTGTTCGCAACCTTTACCGCGCTGTCGACGCTGCTGCAGTTTACCTTTCTGGGGCCGACCGCAGGAACGCTGCAGAACATGCTGCACCCCCGCATGCGCGCGACCGGCCACGCTTTCACCAATATCTTTACCGGTCTTGTGGGTGGGTTGGGGCCGGTACTGGTCGGCTGGCTGAGCGACCGGCTCGCGGCGGCCGGCTACGCTTCGGACGTTGCGCTCGGTTACGGAATGGCCGGCGCAGGCCTGGTGTCGTTGTGGGCCGCAGCGCACTACTTGCTCGCCGCGCGCACCGTGGCGGCGGACGTCGCCAGCGTACGCGAGGGCCGGATTTAGGCGACCGCGCCCTTCAGCGCGTCGACCAGATCGGTTTTCTCCCACGGGAAGTCATCGCCCGAAGCAGGGCGGCCGAAGTGTCCGTAAGCCGCCGTCTTGCGATAGATCGGCTTGTTGAGGCCGAGCCCTTCGCGAATGCCGCGCGGGGTCAGCCCGCCAAGCTTGTCGGCGGCTACCTGCGTGATCGCTTCTTCGAGCTTTTCGTCGGGCACGGTGCCGGTGCCGTGCGTATCGACATAGAGCGACAGCGGCTGCGACACGCCGATCGCATAGGCGATCTGGATCGTGCACCGCTGCGCCAGGCCCGCGGCCACGACGTTCTTGGCAAGGTAGCGGGTGACATAAGCGCCCGAACGGTCGACTTTGGTCGGGTCCTTGCCCGAAAACGCGCCGCCCCCGTGCGGTGCCGCGCCGCCGTAAGTATCGACGATGATCTTGCGCCCCGTCAGGCCCGCGTCGCCGTCGGGCCCGCCGATCTCGAACGAACCGGTCGGGTTGATGTGGTAGACCGTTTCGTTGGTCAGCAGCTCGCGGGGAAGCACGTCGGCAACCACGCCGCGCACATAATTGTGCAGTTCGGTTTCCTTGGCGCCCTCATCGTAGCCCTTGGCATGCTGGGTCGAGACTACGATCGCAGTCGCGGCCGCCGGCTTGCCGTCCCGGAAGCGCAGGGTAACCTGGCTCTTGGTGTCAGGCTCGAGGAACGGCGCCGCGCCCGAGTGGCGGTCCGCCGCCATCCGCTCGAGGATCTTGTGGCTGTAGTATAGCGTCGCCGGCATCAGGTCGGGGGTTTCATCGCACGCGAAGCCGAACATGATGCCCTGGTCGCCAGCACCCTCTTCCTTTTCCACGCCCGCATCGACGCCTTGCGCGATGTCAGCCGACTGAGGGTGAAGATTGTTCGAGAATGTGAGCGTCTCCCAGTGGAAGCCGTCCTGCTCGTATCCGATATCGCGCACCACTGCGCGCACCGTGCGCTCGATCTCTTCGGGCACGCCGGGAACCCAGTTGCCCGCCTCGTCCATAATTCCGCGGCCGCGAATTTCGCCCGCTAAGACGACTTTCTGCGTCGTCGTCATCGTCTCGCAAGCGACCCGCGCTTCGGGGTCCTTGGACAGGAACAAGTCGACGATCGCGTCCGAAATCTGGTCGGACACTTTGTCCGGATGACCTTCGGAGACGCTTTCGGACGTGAACAGGTAATCGGCGCGCATGGACTTGGAAATCCCGATATAAGGAAAGCTTTATATGTTAGGCGAATTGCCGCGCGGCCTAGCGGGCGCGCTGGCGCCTGACAAGGGCCGAGAGCAGCAACATCGCCAGCGCCCAGGCCAGCGAAAGCGCGTTGCCGAGCCGCGCGAACAACGTCTCTGGCAAGGCGGGGGGGACGAACCCGTCGATCCGCCCCGGCAGATGGCTCGATGGAAGATGCGCGCGGACCACGCCGTGGCCGTCGACGATTGCGCTGATGCCGTTGACGGTCGCGCGCAACACCGGCAGCCCTTCCTCAATCGCGCGCATGCGCGCCTGGCCCAGGTGCTGGGGCGGGCCGAAATGGCCAAACCAGCCGTCGTTCGATGGATTGAAGATGTAATCGGGGCGATCGGTGCGATCGACCACTTGTCCGGCGAAAGTGATCTCGTAGCAGACCTGCACGCCGGCGCGGCCAAAGGCGCCGAGGCCGATCGTGCGCGGTCCGGGGCCCGCAATGAAGTCAATGCTGCCGGCGACCAGACGGCTCGCGCCGAGGGGCTCGAGCAGCCAGCGCAGGGCGAGATATTCGCCATAAGGCACCAAGTGCGCCTTGCGGTAACTGCCGCGGATGTTGCCTTGCGCGTCGAGCGCGGTGACCACGTTATACGCGCCCACTGCCTGGCCGTTCTGTATCTCGAGGTCGACCGCGCCGGTCAGCAACAGGCTGCCAGGTCCGATCGTCTGCCCGATGCGGGTGCGCGCATATCGCGGGTCGGCGGCGGCGGTGGTCGTGAGGTAATATTTTTGCGGATATCCGTCTCGCAGATAGTCGGGCAGACCGGACTCGGGCCACAGCACCAACCGTTCGCCGGCGTCGCGGCGCGGGGCCGTGACGCTCGAAATATCGCGAAAGTGCGCTTCGAACAGATCGGGTCGATCGAGCTCGTCCTGCAGGAAGCCCGGCTGGACCAGCGTGACCGCGAGCTTGCCTTGACGCTCGGCAGGACCTGGGAGGTGCATCCCGGCAGCGAGCAGAACGAATACCGCCAACACCCGCCACCAGGCCCGCGCCGCCAGCAGCGCGGCGATGCCGCCCGCAATCAGCGCAGCAAGTCCTGACAGCGCGTAAGTGCCCAGCCACGGCAGCAAGGCGGCCAGGCCGGGGCGGTCGAACGAGCCCAGAAAGACAAGCCCGAACGGGTCCCAGGCGTAACCGGTGAATACCCAGCTTCGCAGCCATTCGGAGACCGCCCAGCCAGCGCCGAGCGCAAACGCCAGCGCCATCGGGCGCGCACCGCCTACTACTCGCGCGATCGCGGCGCCGATTGCAGGATAGACCGCCAAATAGACCGCCAGCAGCGGCACCGCGACCCAGCCGAGCGCCGCCGGCATGCTGGACTGGTAGGTGAACGCCGTCGCGATCCAGTTATTGGCGAAGGTGAAGTGCGCGACGCCGAACAGCCAGCCGATCGTCGCCGCCTGCCGCCATCCGGCCGTTCGGGCGAGCAGCGCGGCAAGTCCGGCCATTCCGAGCAAGGCGAACGGCCAAAGGCCCAACGGGGGAAAGCCGAGCGCCGCGACCAGCCCACTCGCAAGCGCGCTCAGGCGGGGATGCGCGACGAACGCGCCGGTCAAGCGAGCTACAGCTTTGCGCACCGCTGCGCCCACTTCGCTGCGATCAGCCGACCGCAGTCACGCTATCGCCATCGCCGGCTTCGTCGACCGGCTTGCGGCGGCGGCGCGGGGGAAGCTTGCGAGTGGCAGGCTCAGCCGTGTCGTCGTCCTGCGCCGGGGCCGCCGAGATGCTCGCCGAGAACGATGGCGGCAGCGCGGCGGCATCGATCTCGCCCGCGTCGCTGGTCATTTCGCCGGTCTCGCCGCCATTGTCGCGCGGCGTTCGCGTGCGGCGATTGCCGCGCGCCGGGCTTGGGCGAACAAACGGGTTTGCGGCGGCTTCGGATGCCGCTTCGCCTTCAGTGCCGGGCTGGCCCTCGTCGCGTCCTCGATCATCCCGCCCTTGACCGTCACGCGCTTGCTCGTCGCGGCGGGCCGGCTGGCGCTGGCGTTCCGGATTACGGTTGCCATTGTTGCCACGCCCCTCGCGTGGCCGGTCATCACGCGGGCGATCGTCGCGCGGACGGTCATCGCGTGCCCGATCCTCGCGCTGACGTTCCTGCGGCCGATCCTGCGGGCGGTCGTCTCGCGCGTTGCGCTGACCCTCGGCGTCGTCCTCGTCGCCATCCTCGTCGGTGGAGAAGTCGCGTTCGTCGCGGCGCGCGCCTGGGCGGGCTTCGTCCGGACGGACGCGGCTGTCGGCGATAACGCGGAAATAGTGATCGGCAAACTGCAGGTAGTATTCGGCCTGCACGCGGTCGCCGTTGTGCTGCGCGTCCTGTGCGAGCTTGCGATACTTGTCGAGCATCTGCGGCGCGTTGCCGCGCGCACGACTGTCGATGCGGTTCTGGTTGCCGCCGCCCTGAGGACGGTTGCCGCGCCCGCGACGACGGTTGTTGTTGTTATTGTTGCGATTGCTGTTGTTATTGTTGTTCAAGGAAAAATTCTTCCTTCTGGCGGACCCCCCGGAGCGTTTCCTGACGCCGGATGCGGCCGCATGACCCCCGTGTCGCGCTTCAATGAACGCGGTGCTCACTTTGCTTTTTTCGTTCCATCGGGCGGGCTGCCCGGATGATCGTGCAATTGTTGGAGCTAGACCCGGGCGGGTGGCGAACACGCCGCAAACCGCAGGGCCTGATTTCCGAATTAGCTATCGCGAGGCGGTTTGCCAAGTGCTTATCGTCAAGTCGATCGCAGGATCAGCGCACGGGGTCGCCCGGCAAGATCGCGGCGCAGTTCAGCGGCGAAGCCGGCGCGCTCCGCGATCGCAGAAACCGCGTTTGCCTGCGTGTATCCGATCTCCAGCACGGCGACCCCGCCCGGTTCGAGCAAGGCGGGCAATTGCGGGATCAGCGCGCGGTACGCTTCCAATCCTTCGGTGCCCGCGAACAGCGCGACATGCGGCTCATGATCGCGCACCGAGGGATCGAGTGAGGCGCCATCCTCGACATAGGGCGGGTTCGCGATAACCAGGTCGAATCGGCCCAGGGCGTCCGACCATCCGGGCTGAGTCCAGTCGCCTTCTTGCAAGAGACAGCGGTGCGACAGATCGAGCAGTGCGGCGTTGCGCGCGGCGACTTCGAGCGCAGCGGGCGAGCGATCGATCCCCACTCCGCAAGTTCCAGGGCAGTTCGGCCAGCAGCGTCAGCAGCAGCGCACCCGACCCCGTGCCGCAGTCAAGCACGCGCCGCGTATCGGGTTGCGCTTCGAGCGCGGCGGCGATGGGGGTCTCGCTATCCCCGCGCGGGATCAACACCGCCGCCGAGACCCGGAACGTCCGGCCGTAAAACTCCTGCTCGCCGGTGATATAGGCGACCGGCTCGCGGCCGGCGCGCCGATCGACCAGCGCCGCGAACGTATCGGGCGCCAGATCGCGCATATGCCGCAGAAGCATGTCCGACCGCGTGCATCCTAATGCGCGCGCCATCAACAGCTCGGCGTCGAGCCGCGCGGTATCGCAAGTCGCCGACAAGCGCTCGGCTGCCGCGCGCAGTGCCTCGGCAACGGTGCTCATTCGTCCGCCATCTTACTCACCAAGCGCGGCGAGCCGCTTGGCCTCGTCCTCGGCCGTCAGCGCGTCGATCAGCTCGGTGAGGCCCGGCCCCGCGAGCACTTCGTCAAGCTTATGCAGCGTCAGCCCGATGCGGTGGTCGGTCACCCGGCCCTGGGGATAGTTATAGGTCCGGATGCGCTCGGAGCGGTCGCCCGATCCGACCATCGCCTTGCGCGCATCGGCCTCGGCGCCGTGCGCCTCGGCGCGCTTGAGGTCGTAGATGCGGGTGCGCAGGACCTGCATCGCCTTGTCCTTGTTCTTGTGCTGGCTGCGCTGGTCTTGCTGGATCACCACCAGGCCCGTCGGCAGGTGAGTCAACCGCACAGCGCTGTCGGTGGTGTTGACGTGCTGCCCGCCTGCGCCGGAAGCGCGATAGATGTCGATCTTGATGTCGCCCGGATCGATCTGGACATCGACTTCGTCGGGCTCGGGCAAGACGGCGACGGTCGCTGCGCTGGTGTGAATGCGCCCGCCGCTTTCGGTCACCGGCACCCGCTGGACGCGGTGAACGCCGCTTTCGAACTTCAGTTTGGCGAACACTCCGTTGCCGGCGATGTTGGCGACGATTTCCTTGAAGCCGCCGATGTCCGACGCGCTCATGCTCACCGGCTCGACCCGCCAGCCCTGCTCGGCGGCGAATTTTTCATACATCCGATAAAGATCTGCTGCGAACAATGCCGCCTCGTCGCCCCCGGTGCCTGCGCGGATTTCGAGCATCGCCGGGCGCGCGTCGGCCGAATCGCGGGGGAGCATCGAAAGCGCCAGTGCACGCTCGGCCTCGGGCAATTCATTGCGCAGGCGCATGATCTCTTCCTCGGCCAGCGCGCGCATGTCGGGGTCGGCATCTTCGAGTGCCTGAAGCTCAGCCAGCTCGCCGCGCATTGTCCGCACCGCTTCGGCCGCTCGCGCGACCGGCTCGAGCTCGGAATAGTCGCGACTGGCGGCGACGAACTCGGCGCCCTCGAGCGTGCCGGAAGCGAGGCGGGCTTCGAGTTCGGCGAAGCGATGCGCGATCTGGCCGAGCCGTTCGGCGGGGACGGTCAAACGCGTGACCTCAGGAAAGCCGCGAGCTTCTCGTTCTCGCGATCTTCCGACACGCCATAATAGCCATCTGCGTTGACCCGCAGAATCGCCCACGGAGTTTGCCTGACGGCTTTGTCGTAACGCTTCTTGGGCGAACCTGTGGCGATCATGTCGGCGGTGATGCCCGCTTGCCGCAACTGTGCCAGCAGTGAAACGCCGGCGGCGATACCGGCATCGTCCTCGACCAGGACCATCGCCTCGAGGCTTTCCGCGGTTCGATCACCCACCAGCATCGCCAATCGCTCGATACCAGCAGCCCAGCCGACCGCCGCGGTTGACGCGCCGCCCAAGCTCTCCATCAGCCCATCGTAGCGCCCTCCGCCCAGCACAGTGCCTTGCGCGCCGAGCCTGTCGGTGACGAACTCGAATGCGGTGTGGCGATAATAGTCGAGGCCGCGCACCAGCGCCTGGTTGCGGGTCCAGGCGACGCCTGCGGCATCGAGGCCGCTGGTCACTTGTTCGAAGAAATGAAGCGCTCGATCAGACAGGTAAGCGTCTATTGTAGGCGCCTCATTGACATATAATCTGTCGCGCGGATCCTTGCTGTCGAGAATCCGCAGCGGGTTCTTCTCGAGCCGCTCCTGCGAATCCGCGCTCAGCTCGCCTTTCACGGCGCGGAAGTGCTCGACCAGCGCGCCGCGCCAGGCATCGCGGCTATCGCCGTCGCCAAGCGTGTTGAGGTGCAGCGTAACCCCGTCCGCAATGCCCAGTTCCTGCAGCAGCTGGGCGGCCATCGCCAGCAGCTCGACATCGGCCTGCGGTTCCCCGGCGCCGATGATTTCGGCGTCGAGCTGATGAAACTGGCGGTAGCGCCCCTTTTGCGGGCGTTCGTAACGGAACAGCGGGCCGTGGGTGGCGACTTTCAGCGGCGCGTGCTGCTGCCAGCCGTCGGTGATAAACGCTCGCGCGATGCCGGCGGTAAATTCCGGGCGCAGGGTCAGCGATTCCCCGCCGCGGTCCTCGAATGAATACATCTCCTTCGAGACGATATCGGTGGTTTCGCCGATGGAGCGGGCGAACACCTCGGTGCGTTCGAATACCGGCATCTCGATCCGCCCGAATCGGTAGAGCTTGCGCACCCGTTCAAACGTCTCGACCACGAACGCGAATGTCTCGGCCTCGGCGCCGAAGATGTCCTGCGTGCCGCGGATTGCTTGAGGAGTCCTGGTGTTGCTCATGGCGCGGGCGCGTTAGCGCGTTCGAGGCGCGCGTGAAAGACGCTCGTCGAAGGGGGTGTTGCGTGCGCCAAGCGCTTCGCCCAAGGAACGGGCCATGGTCGCTCGTCTCACGCTCCCGCTCGCCCTTCTCCTCACCGCCCTGCCGGCCCAAGCGCAGGACAAATCCGCGCCAGTCGCAGTCGACGTTGCCGACGCGACGCCCGTGCCTGCCGACACCCCCTGGCCCGGCGGCACCATCGAGCTTGCGATTGACGCCAGCGATACTCGGCGCGGGCTTTATCGGGTGACCGAGACCATCCCCGTGCCCGCCGGCACCGGTGAGCTGACGCTGCTCTATCCTGAATGGCTGCCGGGCAACCATGCGGCACGCGGCCCGATCTCGCTGGTGTCTGACATCCGTTTCACGGTTGACGGCAAGCCCGCGCAATGGCTGCGGGATCCGCTCGACGTTTACGCCTTCCGGGTGATGCTTCCCAAGGGCGCGAGAGAAGTCGTCGCGCGGTTCGTCCACACTTCGCCCCTGCAGCCGTCCGAGGGACGGATCACAATGACGCAGGAAATGCTCAACCTCCAGTGGGAGAAGATGAGCCTTTATCCGGCCGGCTATTACACCCGGCGGATCGCGGTCCGGCCGAAGGTAACCGTGCCCAAGGACTGGAAAGTCTTCACTGCGCTCGACGGCCTGAAGCGCACCGGCGACATCGTCACGTGGGCGGCCACCGACTACGAAACGCTGGTCGATTCCCCCATCTTCGCCGGGATCAACGCGCAGAGCTGGACCATCGGCAAGGACGTGCGCCTTGATGTGGTGGCCGACAAGCCAGCCAAGCTCGCGCTGGCACCGCAGCACCTCCAATCCTTCAAGAACCTTATCACCGAAGCCGATGCGCTGTTCGGTGCGCGTCACTTCGACCACTACGACATGCTGCTGGCGCTGACCGACCGGATGGGTGGCATAGGGCTGGAACATCACCGTTCGGCCGAAAACCAGTTCGAGCCGGATGCGTTCGTCAAATGGGACGAGATGGACTGGGATCACAACGTCGTCGCGCACGAATTGGTGCACAGCTGGAACGGCAAGTTTCGCCGCCCTGCCGATCTGTGGACGCCCGATTACCGCACCCCGATGCAGGGATCGTTGCTGTGGGTCTATGAAGGCCAGACCCAGTTCTGGGGCTATGTGCTCGCGGCGCGTTCGGGCATCCAGAGAAAGGACACGATCCTCGGCACCCTGGCGCGCAACGTCGCGACTTATTCAGAAGGGCAGCCCGGGCGCGCATGGCGCAATGTTGGCGATACCACCAACGATCCGGTCATGAACGGTAGGCGGCCGCTGCCGTATCCGTCGCTCGAACGGAGCGAGGATTACTACACCGAAGGCGCGCTGACCTGGCTCGAAGCCGACCAGATTATCCGCAAGGGCACCGGCGGTGCCAAAGGGCTCGACGATTTCGCCAAAGCGTTCTTCGGCATGCGCGACGGCGACTGGGGCGAACTGACCTACAGGTTCGACGATGTCGTCGGCGCGCTCAACGGGGTGTATCCATACGACTGGGCGGGCTTCCTGACCGACCGGCTGCTTACCCCCGGCCGCCCCCCGGCGACCCGCGGGATCGAGATGGCAGGCTACAAGCTCGCGTGGCGCGACGTTCCCAATTCATACGACAAGGGACGCATGGATTCGTCCAAGTCGCTCGACCTGACCTTCTCGCTCGGCATGGGGCTCGACAAGGATGGCAAGGTGACGTCGACTTTGTGGGATGGCCCGGCGTTCGACGCCGGCATCGTCAACTCGGCGCAGATCGTCGCAGTCAATGGCGAGGCCTATTCGGCGGATGTCATCAAGTCGGCTATCGCCGCCGCGGCAGGCGCGAAGTCGCCGATCCAGCTGCTGGTCAAGCGCGGCGACAATTACGCGACCACGCCGTTAGACTATCACGGCGGGCTGCGCTGGCCATGGCTTGTGCCGGCCGAGGCGGGCGAGCAGCCGCTCGATCGCCTGCTCGCTCCGCGAACCGTAAACTAGCCGCCGATGGCAGCCCGCAAAGCAAAGGCTGCCAAAGCTTGCGGGATCGGCAACCGGATAGCGCCGCCGCGCTTTATTCTCTTCCTTGTCACGCTCGTGCTGGCCTACTTGGCGCACAACGTATGGCTGCCGTCGAACGACTGGCGCGACGGGGCGGCGATTGCGTTTGACGCCGCGGCGCTGGTGTTCCTGATCTCGCTGATGCCACTGCTCAGCGATGGCACTGCAAACGCGATCCGCGCCCATGCGCGAGACAACGATGCCAACCGGGGACTGATGCTCGGGCTCACCTCGCTCCTGACGGTGGTAGCGATGGCTGCGATCACCGCCGAACTGAAAGGCGCGCAAACCGGCGGCTGGCTGCCGATCGCCAAGCTGGTGGTCACGCTCCTGCTGGTGTGGACTTTTGCCAACAGTATCTATGCGCTGCACTACGCCCATGCCTTCTACGCAAGCGACGAGGACAGCGGGGACGACATAGGCGGTGTCGATTTTCCCGGCACCAAGACGCCCGATTATTGGGACTTTGCCTATTTCTCGTTCACGATGGGAATGACATTCCAGACATCGGACGTGGACATAACGGGAGGCGCGATTCGCAAGGTCGCGCTGTTCCACAGCTTTGCCGCGTTCGTGTTCAATATCGGGGTCATCGCCTTCACCATCAACGTGCTGGGCGGATCGTCCTGAAAGCCTGGTGTGGATCGCGTGTTGCTGTGCAACATGAGCAACGCTAGAGGCGCGCGCCATGCAGATCGATAAAATCCCCGTCGGCGACAACCCGCCCGAGAGCCTCAACGTAATCATCGAGGTGCCAACCGGCGGTGAGCCGGTGAAGTACGAATTCGACAAAGCCAGCGGCGCGCTGTTCGTCGATCGGATACTGCACACCCCGATGCGCTATCCGGCGAACTACGGCTTCGTGCCGCACACTTTGTCCGACGATGGCGACCCGATCGACGCGCTTGTGATCTCGCGCAGTCCGTTCATTCCCGGGTGCGTGGTCCGCGCGCGGCCAATCGGGGTCCTGAACCTGGTGGACGAACATGGCGGCGACGAGAAGCTGATCTGCGTCCCGGTCGATACGACATTCCCGTATTATTCGGATGTCGGCGAGCGGCAGGACCTGCCCTCCATCGTCCTCCAGCAAATCGAGCACTTCTTTACCCACTACAAGGATCTCGAAGCCGAAAAGTGGGTGCGCGTAGGCAAATGGGGCGATGCCGCCGACGCACGCAAGGCGGTGCTCGACGCGATCGAACGGTACCAGTCGGCGAGCTAATCAGGCCGCGGCCACGGTCATCCCATCGACTCGCAGCGTCGGTGCGTTGATCGAGCGCCAGGTTTCAAGATCGTTTGCCGCCCGCAGGACAGCAAACATGTCGAGCAGATTGCCGGCGATGGTGAAGCCTGCGACCGGTCCGTCGATCCGCCCATCGACGATCCGCCGCCCGGCGGCCCCGCGACTATAGTCACCGGTCACGCCGTTGACCCCCTGGCCGATCAGGTAGTCGACCAGCACGCCCTCGCGTATATCGGCGATCAATTCCGCGACGGTCTCCTGGCCGGCGAGCAAGTCCACGTTGCTCGGCGAAATACCCGGCGCGCCGCTGACCCCTCGCGAGGCGTGGCCGGTAAGCGGCAGTCCCAACTGCGCGGCCGAAGCGACATTGGTAAGCCAGCCGCCGATTTGGCCGCTCTCGACCAGCGCGCGCGGCACGCAAGCGATGCCTTCGCCGTCAAACGGGCGCGAGCGCAGCCCCCGGGCACGGAGCGGGTCCTCCAAGATGTGAATCGCCGATGGGAACAGCACGGCGCCTTCGCGGCCCACCAGGAAGCTGCCGCCCCGCGCAATCGCCGAGCCAGCCATCGCGGCTAGCAGATGCCCGACCAGCGTGGCGGACGAGCGCGGGTCGAACACCACGGGCATCGGCCCGCTAGCGGGCGCGGCGGGAGCTAGCCGGGCAACCGCGCGCTCGCCGGCGAGCCGGCCCAACTCGTCCGGGGCAATCAAGTCGGCGAGGAAACGCGCACTGCGCACGGCGTAATCCTGCTGCATCGCATTGCCCTCGCCGGCGATCATGCTGGCTGACAGCGAATGGCTGGTGCCTTCGTACGCCGCGCTGAAACCGGTGCTGGTCACCAGCACCGTCGCGCCGCGTCCCAAGGTCGCGGTTCCGCCTTCGCTGTTACGGACGCCAGCGACCGCGCGCGCGGCGTCCTCGGTCTCGGCCGCGCGATCGCGCAACTGCTCGGGCGAAAGCTCGGCATCATCGGCAAGCGCGAGATCGAGAAACGGGGCGCGTGCGAGTTGGTCTTCGCCTGCCAACCCCGCGAACGGGTCTTCTGGCGCGTGGCGCGCCATCGCCACCACCCGCTCGGCAAGCTCGCTCAGTCCGCCGGGCGAAAGGTCACTTGTAGAAACGCTGGCCGAGCGCTGCCCGACGAACGCGCGCAGGCCAACCTCAGCGCTCTCGGACCGGTCGATGTCCTCGAGCGCGCCAAGTCGAACCGTCACCCCGTGGGACGATCCGGCCCGTCCGGTTGCATCGGCCGCGTCGGCGCCAAACTTCCGTGCGGAGGTGATCAGGGCTTCGGCGGCGTCGAGCAGGTGCGATGATTGCATCACGGGCAGCTAGGCTGCCGGGCGTAACGGGACAAGCATGCTAGAGCAGTGTGGCCAATACCCTGAAGATGCCCGTCAGGACGAACGGCAGGCCAATGGCTATCAACCACAACACCCCCTGGTCGCGGCGATAGGCGCGCGAATATTCGGGATCGGCGGCGGCTTCGTCCGAGATTCCCATCCAGCGCGCCTCGAACATCCGGCACGCGGGGATGATCGCCGCCACGAGAACGATCAACGCCAGATAGGGCAGCATCGACCCCGATCCGGTCTTCAGCGCGTGGACGGTGACCCAGATTTGCAGCGCGGTGTAGACAAGCAGAGCGTAAGCAATGTTGTCGCTCATCCGCCTGCGCCAGTCGAGCTTGCGCCCCCCAATCGTATGGGCATGCGCGTCAGCGTCGCTGCGATCGACTGCTTTGGGCATAGGCCCTTGTCTCCCAGTGCTCTCTCCGCCTCCGACTGTCTCAAATTCGCGCCACCAGTGCAAGGGCGGTGACGGCGATCCCGTGGTCGCGGGGCAAAAAGCCATGCACGAAACCTGCCAATCGGGCTTTTCAGCGGTTCACGGGGTGCTACATGCAGACGCGATGACCACGCTCGACCTCCCTGACGCAGCACCGCTCCCCTTGACGGACGCCACCGCGCCTTTGCCCAACGGCGGGCTCGAGGTGATCTCGATCGCGAAGAGCTACGACAAGCGGAGCGTGCTGACCGATATTTCGTTGACCGTCGGCAAGGGCGAAGTGCTCGGTCTGCTCGGCCCCAACGGCGCGGGCAAGACCACCTGCTTCTATTCGATCATGGGGCTCGTCCGCCCTGATTCGGGTCGCATCCTGATGGACGGGGAAGACGTCACCCGGCTGCCCATGTACCGCCGCGCGATCCTCGGCCTCGGCTACCTGCCACAGGAAACCAGCATCTTTCGCGGGATGACGGTCGAACAGAACATCAACTGCGTGCTCGAGCTGGTCGAGCCCGATAAGGAAACGCGGGCCGCCGAGCTCGATCGCCTGCTCGATGAGTTCGGCCTCCAACGCCTGCGCACGAGCGCCGCGATGGCACTGTCTGGCGGCGAGCGGCGGCGCTGCGAGATCGCCCGCGCGCTCGCCGCCAAGCCCTCGATCATGTTGCTCGACGAACCCTTCGCCGGGATCGATCCGCTGTCGATCAACGACATCCGCGAGTTGGTCCGCGATCTCAAGACCCGCGGCATCGGCGTGCTGATCACCGACCACAACGTCCGCGAGACGCTCGAGATCGTTGACCGCGCCTGCATCATCTATGGCGGCCAGGTTCTGTTCGCCGGCACGCCCGAAGCTCTGGTGGCGGACGAGAACGTGCGCCGCCTGTACCTTGGCGAAAGCTTCACGTTGTGATCCTGGAAGCTCCCCGAAGCTGAGCCATGGCGCTGGGCCCGCGTCTCGATCTGCGGCAATCCCAGTCGCTGGTGATGACGCCGCAGCTGCAGCAAGCAATCCGCCTGCTCGCGCTGTCGAATCTCGAGCTTGAAACCTTCATCGGCGAGGCGCTCGAAGCCAACCCGCTGCTCGAGATAGGCGAAGTCAGCCGGGATGATGCTGGCCCCGACGCGATGGAATCGATGCCTTCCGAACCGGCAGCCGACGGCGGCGAGGGCGAGGCCGCGCTCGACATTGCTGCCGAGACGCTCGACCGTGATCGCGATACCGGCGACAGCGACTGGAGCGCGGGCCAGTCGGGCGGGCAGAGCGATGAGGGCCCGACGATCGACGAACGCGGATCGGGCGACGGACCGACGCTTGCCGAGCATTTGCACGCCCAGGTAGGCGCGGTTGCGGGCGACGCACGGGAGGAGTTCGTCGCTCGCGCGCTGATCGACCAACTCGACGAAGCCGGCTACCTCACCGCTACGCTGGCCGAAGTCGCCGGCGCGCTCGAGGTGCCGCTGGCCGAAGTCGAGCGCGCCTTGCAGATCGTCCAGACGCTCGACCCGACGGGGGTCGGTGCACGCAGCCTGGCCGAGTGCCTCGCCCTGCAGGCGCGCGAAGCCGATCGCTACGACCCCTGCATGGCGCGGCTGATCGACAACCTCGATCTGGTCGCCCGAGGCGATGTCGCGCGGCTGAAACGCCTGTGCGAGGTTGACGACGAAGACTTCACGGACATGCTCGCTGAGCTACGTGCGTACGATCCAAGGCCCGGCCGCAAGTTCGGCGGGGGAGGAGAGGCGGCCGTGGTGCCCGATATTCTGCTGCACCCGGCCGGCAGCGGGTGGGACATCGCACTCAATGACGCGACGTTGCCGCGATTGATCGTCAACCGCAGTTATTATCTCGAATTGCGGCAGGGCGGAGGCAAGGAAGCGCAAGCTTGGCTCAGGGAACAGTTGGGCGAGGCAAACTGGCTGCTCAGGGCGCTCGACCAGCGCGCCAAGACGATCCTGCGCGTCGCCGCCGAGATCGTCAAACGACAGGATGGGTTCTTTCGCCGCGGGGTGTCGGAGCTGAAACCGCTCACGCTGCGCGCAGTCGCCGAGGCGATCGAGCTGCACGAAAGCACCGTCAGCCGGGTGACCAACAACAAGTACCTCGCCTGCCCGCGCGGCACGTTCGAGCTCAAGTACTTCTTTACCAGCGGCGTCGCCACATCGGATGGCGAGGGGTCGGCCAGCGCCGAAGCCGTCAAGGAAGCGATCCGCCGGCTGATCGAGGCCGAGGGTCCCAAGGACATCGTGTCGGACGACACCCTCGTCGCCCTGCTGAAGGACAAAGGTTTCGATCTCGCTCGGCGCACCGTTGCCAAGTATCGCGAAGCGCTGGGTATCGGCTCGAGCGTGCAGCGGCGGCGTCAGAAAAAGCTCTCCGGCCTCCGTTGAGCTTGTGCAATATTGCGCTTGTCCGGCCAGCGCGTTGCTATAGCTTCGGCCCACCGCGCCGAGATCGCCTCTGCCGGACCCCGGGGGCAACCTGGCGATGACTACGAGCGATACCGGCACCGGCCTGCACGGCGAGACGATCGCCGATCCGACGGGCGCGTTAAGGCCCCCTGCGGAGGGCGACGTCGCATTCTTCGGCCATCCACGCGGTCTCGGCTATCTCGCCGGAACCGAGCTGTGGGAGCGGTTCAGCTTCTACTCGATGCAGTCGCTGCTCATGCTGTACATGACGAAATATCTGCTGCTGCCCCCCCACGCGGGCAAAGTGATCGGGCTCGGACCATTTCGCTCGGTTCTGGAAGCGGTGTTTGGGCCGATGACCGACCTGGCTCTCGCTGCGCAGACATTCGGGCTTTACTCGGGCTTGATCCTGGTCACTCCCTTAATCGGCGCCTGGCTCGGCGACCGCGTCCTCGGGCGCACGAAGACCGTCACCATTGGCGCGCTGCTGATGTCCGCCGGGCACCTGACGATGGCCAGCGAGCAGGCATTCCTGCTCGCGCTGCTCCTTTTGATCCTCGGGGGAGGTTGCTTCATCGGCAATCTGCAAGCGCAGATCGGCGGCCTTTACTCGCCGACCGACAGCCGCCGAACGCGCGCGTTCGGCATCTATCTGATGGCGCTCAACGTCGGCAGCCTGGTCGCTCCGCTGGTGGCCGGGACGCTGGGAGAGAAAATCGGTTGGCACTGGGGATTCGGCGCGGCCGGGGTGGGCATGGTGATCGGCCTGTGCGTCTACCTGATCGGGCGTCCGGCTTTGCCGCCCGATCGGCTGGTCAGGGGAACCAAGCGTGCTGCTTTGACGCGCGGCCAGTGGGTAGTGGTCGGCGCAATTTTGATCACGCTGATCCCGAAAATCCTCGCTTTCGCGGCCGCCCAGCAGGCGTATGGCATCATGGTGGTCTGGGCCGACACCGCGGTCAATCGCACCGTGGCGGGCTTCGAGATCCCGGTCACGTGGATCAATACCGCCGATGGAATTTTCACGATCCTGGGAGTGCTGTTCGCCAATCGGCTGTGGGCAGACATGGCGCGGCGCGGCCGCGAACCGGGCGACATCGTCAAGATCGGCATCGGCGCGCTGATGATCGCCGTCTCGTTCCTGATCGTGGGTCTGTTGGCCAATCTGCCGCAGGTTCCGCTGATTGCGTGGCTCGGGTTCTACCTCGTGCTGGGATTTTCGTACGGCTGGCTGGATCCGCCGGCCAAAGCGCTGATCGCACGCTACGCGCCGCAATCGATCAACGGGACGATGTTTGCGATGTCCAACCTGGCGGGAGCGCTCGGCTTTTTCGCGCTGGGCTATCTCGGTCGGTATTACGAGCCGCTCGGGCCGTCGCTGTATTATCTGCTGACCGGACTCATGCCGGCAGTGGGCGCGGGAATCATGTTCCTGTTTGCGGGTCGCATCCAACGCCTGCTGGAAACCGCCGACCGCGAAAACGCTGCCCCAGTGACTCCGATGGCTGCGGTCGTTCCGGCGTAATCGAGGTGTTGCCCAAAAGACTCGGCAACATTCGCGCATCGGCTTTACTCGCCGTTAACCTTTTTCCTTCAGATGTTTTGTGGTTAACCGAGGGCAACACCCATTGACGGGTCGTTACCACGGACTTGGGATTTCAGGGGGGTACCTGGCGATGCGCGTGTTGCTGATCGAAGACGAGCCGACGACGGCCAAGGCGATCGAGCTGATGCTCACGACCGAAGGTTTCAATGTCTACCAGACCGATCTCGGCGAGGAGGGCTTGGACCTGGGCAAGCTCTATGATTACGACATCATCCTGCTCGATCTGAACTTGCCCGACATGCACGGCTATGACGTGCTCAAGAAACTGCGCGTCGCCAAAGTTCAGACGCCGGTGCTGATCCTGTCGGGCATCGCCGAAATGGATTCGAAGATCCGCAGCTTCGGCTTCGGGGCCGACGATTACGTGACCAAGCCGTTCCACCGCGAAGAGCTGGTCGCCCGCATCCATGCCGTAGTGCGCCGCTCGAAGGGCCACAGCCAGTCGGTCATCCGCACCGGCAAGCTTGCCGTGAACCTCGACGCCAAGACGGTCGAAGTCGATGGGGCGCGGGTCCACCTGACCGGCAAGGAATACGCCATGCTGGAGCTGCTTTCGCTCCGCAAAGGCACTACCTTGACCAAGGAAATGTTCCTCAACCACCTGTATGGCGGGATGGACGAGCCCGAGTTGAAAATCATCGACGTGTTCATCTGCAAGCTGCGCAAGAAGCTGTCCCATGCCTGCAGCGGCGACAATTACATCGAGACGGTGTGGGGCCGCGGCTATGTGCTGCGCGACCCGCAGGATGAGGCCGAAGCCGCTTAACCCACGCTTGGGCGCGCGCGTCTTACGACCAGTTCCTTTTGGACGGGGAAGAGCCGCCCGGGGCGTTCGCGCCCCGGGCGGTTTTCGTTGCGGCGTGCGCATGACCAAGTTCGGGCGGCGCGCAAGCGATAAATTCTGCGTTTGGCCGGCGGCGGACGTCCGGCACATACCGCGGCGGTTCAAAGCGGGAGCTTAGCCGCATGCATTTTGGCGATTTCGATCTTTCCGCCCTGCTCCCTTTCATCGGTGTCGGATTCGCAGCCCAGCTCGTCGACGGAGCGCTCGGGATGGCTTTCGGGGTCATCTCCAATACGCTGCTAGTCGGGTTTCTCGGCGTGCCACCTGCACTTGCCTCGCAGCGGGTGCACATCGTCGAATGCTTCACCACCGCCACCAGCGGGCTTAGCCACCTGTATCACCGGAACATCGACAAGAAGCTGTTTTTCCGGCTGCTGATTCCCGGCATCGTGGGCGGCGTGCTGGGTGCATACGTGCTTGCCAATGTCGATGCCGGTCTGATCAAGCCATTCGTGCTGGCATACCTGACGGGGATCGGTGTTTACCTGCTGGTGCGGGGCTTGGTCTATCCGCCCAAGCCGCGCGAAGCAAAATATGTCGCACCGCTGGGTCTGCTCGGCGGGTTCCTTGACGCGGCAGGTGGCGGCGGCTGGGGTCCGGTGGTAACGTCCAACTTGCTGATTCAAGGCGCGGACCCGCGCAAGGTCGTAGGCACCGTTAACGCCGTCGAATTCTTCCTGACCGTGACCGTATCGGCTGCGTTTATTTATCACCTCGGTATTGCCGATTTGGCAGGGGCTACGCTGGGCCTCCTCATTGGAGGACTGATGGCGGCCCCGTTCGGAGCTTTCGCCGCCAAACATTTCCCGGCCAAATGGATGCTGATCCTGGTGGGGGCTGTGCTGACGATGACCAGTGCCTACGGAGTCTGGAAAGCATGGGGCTGAACCGCTAGGCGCGGCGCCCTATGACCGCGCACAAACCCGGCGATCCCACCACGCTCAACCGACTGTACGGCCGCAGCCAGGGCCGGCCGCTGCGTGCGGCGCAGCATGCGCTCATCGAGGACGTTCTCCCGCAGATAGCCGTTCCCGCCGACGGAGAGGTCACTTCGGCACGGCTCTTTGGAGACGATCGGCCGCTTCACTTGGAAATCGGCTTCGGCGGCGGCGAGCACCTTGCCTATCGCGCGGACATGCTGCCCGACCACGGCTTCATCGGTGCCGAGCCGTTCGTCAACGGCGTCGCTCAGGCGCTCACCCATATCCGCGACGGCAACCTCGCCAACGTGCGTATCCAGCATGGAGATGCGCTCGAAGTGCTCGACCGGGTGCCGGACGGCGCGCTGACGATGCTGTACCTGCTCCACCCCGATCCCTGGCCCAAGGCCAAGCACGCCAAGCGGCGGATGATGAACGACGGGCCGGTGCGGATGATGGCGGACAAGCTCAAGCCCGGCGGCGAGCTGCGCTTCGGCACCGATCACGCGGTGTACCTTCGGCACGCCCTGATGGTGATGCGGCGCTTTACGGATGAATTCGAATGGCTCGTCGATGGCCGCGGGAGTTGGGAGAACCGCCCATCCGGCTGGCCCGAAACGCGCTATGAGCACAAGGCGCGCACCGTCTACGGCCACGAGGTGTGGTACTTTCGCTTTCGCCGACGCTAGGGGACGATAGGGATAGGGGCTACGAGCGGTGCGTGGCCCCAATGGCGCAGCAGACGCAGCACGTCGCTCCCAGCGAGGCCAAGCGTACCGGTATTGCGCAGTGGGTGAACGTTGACCCGCGGCGCAGCCGCCAGACCTTCCTCGAGTACCACGGTAACGCTGCCTGGCTCCGCATTGATCATCGCTAGAGGGGTGACCGATCCAGGTGTGATGCCGAGCAGGCGTCCCATATCTGCCGGCATGGCGAAGCTGACCCGCTTGCAGCCGATCGCTTTCGGTAACGCCTTCAGATCGATACGCGTTTCAGCCCGAACCGTGGCCAGCCAGAAATCGCCGCCGGCGTCCTTGAGAAACAGGTTCTTGGTGTGCGCGCCGGAGAAGCCGGCGTCGAGCCTGCTGCTTTCGGCAACGGTGAAGACAGCCGCATGTTCATGGCTTGCGAACGGGATCGCGAGCGACGC
This sequence comes from uncultured Alphaproteobacteria bacterium, assembly GCA_963781525.1. Classification (GTDB taxonomy): domain Bacteria; phylum Pseudomonadota; class Alphaproteobacteria; order Sphingomonadales; family Sphingomonadaceae; genus Tsuneonella. Next base: position 175,989 of record CAWAGD010000007.1, read on the forward strand.
AAGGTCCTCCCGCAATCCCGCTTCGCCGCGCATGCCAGCTTACTGGGCAATCCGGTGCAATGCGCACAGCTTGTTGCCGTCGGGATCGCGCAGGTACGCCAGGTACATGCCCGAACCGGGACGCTCGCCCGGCGGATCCTCGATCGCCGTGCCGCCGTTGGCCACCCCTGCCGCATGCCAGGCGTCCGCCTGCTCGGGAGTCATTGCCAAGCCAACCGTGCAGCCGTTGCCGGCCGTCGCAGGCTGGCCATCGATCGGCGGTGTGACTAGGAACGCGCCTCCGTTGTGGAGGTACATCAACCGTCCCTTGGGATCGACGCTTCCTTCGCGGCCGCCGATCGCCTTGAACGTCGCATCGTAAAATGTCTTGGACCGTTCGATGTCGTTTGATCCGACCATCATGTGACTGTACATTGAAACTCCTCCTCGCCTGCTTTCTCGCCATTGCGAGTTTCCGCCTGCAACCCAATTGAACCCCATCTGGTGCGGCCAATCAACAGCCTTGGCTCCGTCTTGACCGCAAACTTACGATACGCGGTAAAAGCCACATAGCTTGTTGCCCGCCGGATCGCGCAAGTAGGCAAGGTAAAGCAACCGGCCACCGGTTGCGTTGCGCAGGCCCGGCGGGTCTTCGATCGCGGTGCCGCCGTTCGCCAACCCTGCCGCATGCCACGCGTCGACCTGTTCCTGAGAACTCGCCAGGAAACCCAGTGTCCCGCCGTTGGCGCCGGTCGCCGGCTCCCCATTGAGCGGGGTGCGGATCACCAAACGGCTACCGGCATGCTCGTAGACGGCCCGCCCGATCTCGTCGGTCGTGCCGGCAGGTGCGCCAAGCGCAGTGAGCGTGGCGTCGTAGAAGCGTTTGGCCGCCGGAACGTCGTCGGCGCCGAGCATTACGTGACTGAACATCGTTTTTGCCTTTTGTTTCAGTAGATGACGACCGAGCGAATGCTTTCGCCGGCGTGCATCAGGTCGAAGCCCCTGTTGATCTCATCGAGCGTGAGAACATGGGTAATCATCGGATCGATCGCGATTTTTCCGTCCATGTACATGTCGACGATCTTGGGCACATCGGTCCGGCCCTTGGCGCCGCCGAACGCGGTGCCGCGCCAGTTGCGCCCGGTGACCAGCTGGAACGGGCGAGTGGCGATTTCCTTGCCCGCTTCGGCCACGCCGATGATGATCGAGGTGCCCCAGCCGCGGTGGCAGCATTCGAGCGCGGTACGCATAACTTCGGTGTTGCCGGTACAGTCGAAGCTGTAGTCGGCCCCGCCGTCGGTCAGCGCGGCGATCGCAGCGACGGTGTCTTCGCGGCTCATGCCCTTCGTATTGACGAAATCGGTCATGCCAAAGTCGCGACCCCATTCCTCGCGGGTCGCATTTATGTCGATCCCCACGATCCGGCCGGCCCCGGCCAGCCGCGCGCCCTGGATCACGTTGAGCCCGATTCCGCCAAGGCCAAACACCACCACGTTGTCGCCCGGCTGGACTTTTGCCGTGTTGAGCACGGCGCCGACCCCAGTGGTCACGCCGCAGCCGATATAGCAGCTGGTCTTGAACGGCGCGTCGGGGCGAATTTTCGCCACCGCGATCTCGGGTAGCACGGTGAAGTTCGAGAAGGTCGAGCAACCCATGTAGTGGAAGATCGTCTCGCCCTTGTAGGAAAAGCGGCTGGTCCCGTCCGGCATTACGCCCTTACCCTGGGTCGCGCGGATCGCCGTGCATAGGTTGGTCTTGCCGCTGAGGCACGATTTACACTGTCCGCACTCAGGCGTGTAGAGCGGGATCACGTGATCGCCCGGGACCACGCTGGTCACGCCCGGCCCGACTTCGCGCACGATGCCTGCGCCCTCGTGGCCGAGCACGCTGGGAAACAGCCCTTCGCTGTCGAGCCCATCGAGCGTGTATGCGTCGGTGTGGCAGATTCCGGTTGCCATGATTTCGACGAGCACTTCGCCCGCCTTCGGTCCCTCGAGGTCGAGCTCGACGATCTCGAGCGGCTGCTTGGAAGCAAACGCGACCGCGGCGCGGGTTTTCATATCAGCCCTCGTGGACGGTCTTGGTGACCATGCAGGCCATCACGCCCTCGCGCCCGTCCTCGCTGCCGTAGCCCGACCATTTGACCCCGCCGAAGGGTGCGTCGGCCGCCGAAACGCTGCCTGTATCGAGCGCCAGCATGCCGGTCTCGACTTCGGCCGCGAGGCGCCGGCGACGCGCCGGGTCGCTCGTCCAGGCATATGCAGCAAGGCCGTATGGCAAGCGGTTGGCCTCCTCGATCATCGCATCCTCACCGTTCATCGGATTAAGCAATGCGACGGGGCCGAACGGCTCTTCGTTCATGATCTCTGCGTTCGTCGGAACCTCGGCCAGCACCGTCGGCTGGTGAAAGAATCCCTGATTGCCGATCCGCTCTCCACCGGCGAGCAGTTTGGCGCCGTGTTCCCTGGCGTCGCCGATCATCTGCTCCATTCGCTCGAGCCCGCGCGCGCTGGCCATCGGCCCCATCGCGGTGTCCTTCTCGAAGCCGTTGCCGACCTTGATCGCTTTCGCGCGTTCGACGAAGCCGTCGCGGAAGCGTTCGAACACCGGTTCCTCGATCAGGAAGCGCGTCGGGCTTACGCATACTTGCCCGGCGTTGCGAAAGGCATTGCCGGCCATCGTATCGAGCGCCTTGTCGATATCGGCGTCGGCGAAGACCAGCACCGGCGCGTGTCCGCCCAGTTCCATCGTGGAAATCTTGAGGTCGTCGGCGGCAAGCCTGGCAAGGTGCTTGCCGACACGCGGTCGAGCCGGTGAAGGTCACCTTGCGGATGATCGGCGAGGCGAGCAGGTGTCGACTGACCTGGTCGGGCACGCCAAACACGCATTGCACCGCATCGCCGGGCACGCCCGCGTCGATCATCGCCTGCACCAGCGCCAGGCCGGCCGAAGGTGTTTCTTCCGAAGGCTTGACGATCGTCGAGCAGCCCGCCGCGAGCGCGCCGCCGATCTTGCGCATGACGTTGAGAGCAGGAAAGTTCCACGCGGCGAACCCGGCGACCGGGCCGACCGGATGGTACTGCACTTCCACGCGCTGGCCCGCAGGTCGAACCAGCGTGCGGCCGTAGATTCGCTTGATCTCCTGCGCGTAGAATTCCAGCAGCATCGCGCAATAGATCGTCTCGCCGACCGCTTCCTTGATTGGCTTACCCTGCTCGCGCGTCAGCGCTTCGCCGATCGCAGCGGCGCGCTCGCGGATCAGGCTAGCAGCCTTGAGCAGGATCGCCGTGCGCTGGTCGGCCGCTGTGTTGCGCCAGGTCGCGAACCCTCGCTCGGCTGCTTCGAGGGCGCGATCGAGGTCGGCGATGGTAGCGTGTGGCACGCTGCCGATCGTCTCGCCGGTGGCGGGATCGATCACGGGGTGGCTCTCGCGACCACCGCCCGAGAGCGGTTCGCCGGCGATCAGTAGATTGCAGGCGGGATGGTCGGTCATGTTGAGTTTCCAATCTGTCTTGGGCTCGCGATGGCGGGACAGAGTGCCAGCGTCAATCCGCGGGCGCGCAAATTGGATTGGCCTGGTTCAGGATATCGGGGCTAGGTGATGGGCATGTCCTTTCGCCTGTTATTCCTCGCCGTTCTCTTTGCCACTCCTGTCGCGGCGCAGGTTGCGCCCGAGGAGGGCCCGCCGGGGCCTCTGTCGCTCCAGCAATCCACCTCGCTCCGGTGTTCGGCGGCATTCGCCCTCGGGGCGGCACTGCAAGCGAACGGCGATGGCGCCCAATGGCCGCCCTTGGCATTGCGCGGGCGCGAATTCCTGGTCCGCGTCTCGGCACAGATCATGGATGAGACCAGCCGCACTCGCGAACAGGTCGCCGCCGAACTGACAGGGGAGGCGAAGTCGCTCCGCGAACCCGGCGCGCTGGCTGCCGCGATGCCGCCCTGTCTTCTGCTCCTAGGCGCATCCGGGCTGTAGGACGAGGCTGCGATGCGGCGAGCCGTGACCCGCGTTCAGCGCGCGGCAAGCGCCAAGCCGGTATTATTCGCGCCGATTCGCTGAACGACAGGGCTGTACTCATGCGCACTTTCGCCATTGCCGCCGTTCTCGTGGGCCTCACCGCGCCGCTGCCCGCCCTCGCGCAAGACAATACCGAGCAGGCCGCCGCGCGCACTGCGGAAACGCTACGCGACCCGGTGCTGCAGGAGCGGATGGCCGGCGGTCTCGCCGCGGCCAGCGAAGCGCTGCTCGACGTGCCGCTCGCCCCGCTCGCGCGGGCAGTGGCGGAAGCGGCTGGCGAAGATCCGCGCGAAGTTGATCCCGACATGACCTTGCGCCAGGTTTCGCCCGAAGCGAGCGACGTTCCGGCGGAAATCCGCGACAAACTTCCGCGGGTTATGGGCTCGATGGCCGGCATGGCGGGCGGAATAGCGGCGATGATGCCTGCCTTGCGCGAAATGGCCGCCAGGATGCGTGATGCGGTCGAGCAGGCCGGTCTTCCCGATTAAAGTATTCCGCCGCTAAATTGCCGTTCTGGCGGTAGATTCCGTGCCGCTGCTGGTGCATGACCAGTGGCGATGTGGCGTCTTTATCAATTCCCGCTTTGCCCGTTCAGCCGCAAGGTGCGCCTGTTGATGTCCGAAAAGGGCATCGGCTATGAACTATGGCGCGAAAACCCGTGGGACCCGAGCGAGGGCTTCTGGCGCCTCAACGCTGCTGGGCGAACGCCGGTGCTGGAAGACAAGTCCAAGGGCGTCGTGCTCGCCGATAGCAGGGCAATCTGCGAATATTTCGAAGAGACCGTCGATCGCTCCGCGATGATCAACGGCACCGCCGCCAATCGCGCCGAAATCCGCCGGCTGGTGGCGCTGTTCGACGAGAATTTTTACGGCGACGTCACCGCCCCCCTGCTCCACGAACGGATGAAGAAGCGCCTCGTGCTGCGCCAGCCGCCCGACAGCCGCACGTTGCGCGAGGCGATGAAACTGGCCCACGAACATCTCGAATACATCGACTGGCTGGTCGATACCCGCCCCTGGCTCGGCGGATCCACGATGAGCCTCGCAGACCTCGCAGCCGCGGCGCAGATCTCGGTTGCCGATTACCTCGGAGGGATCGACTGGACGGGCCACGAACAGTCGCGCGGCTGGTACGCAGTGTTCAAGAGCCGCCCGAGCTTTCGGCCGCTGCTGTCGGAGCGCATGGAAGTGATCCAGCCACCGGTCCACTATGCGCAAGTCGACGGTTGAGGGCAGCGTCCGCGCTTCCCATATCGGAAGCCAAGGAGACGCCTGATGACGATCGATTTGAAGAACCTCTCGGCTGCAGAGTGGCGCCAGAAGCTGAGCCCGGAACAGTTTCACATCCTGCGCGAGAAAGGCACTGAGCGGGCCTTTACGGGTAAGTATGACAAGAACAAAGCGGCAGGCGAGTACCGCTGCGCAGGTTGCGGTCAGTTGCTGTTCGAAAGCGACGCCAAGTACGATAGCGGCTGCGGCTGGCCTGCGTTCACGGCGCCCGCCGAAGGCGCGGGGGTCGCCGAGCATCGCGATCTGACCCACGGAATGGTTCGCACAGAGGTGACCTGCTCCAATTGTGCTGGCCACCTCGGCCATGTGTTTCCTGACGGCCCGCGCGAGGCGGGGGGCTTGCGCTATTGCATCAACTCGGCCTCGCTCGAATTCGAGCCCAGGGACGAAAAGGCGCAATAAGCGTTCACGCCGGGTTCCATCTCCCCTATGCATCCCCACGCTGAGGCAAACGAGGGTGTCGGGACGATAAATGGCGAAGCGGGGAAGCCGGCGCGCTGCTGCCGAAACGCAGCGTGGGCGGCAATCTAGCAAGCGGCGTACGGAACGGACCGGGTGGCGGCTGTGGCTGCGACGCGGCTTCGTCTGGGGTGGCGCCGCTGCTTTGCTGGGCGTCCTGTTCCTTGGCCTGGCGGTCGTATTCGCGGCGCGCTCGCTGCCTAGCTATTCGGCACTGAAGGCGACCCAGCCAGGCCAGACGATCGTCGTCCGCGCCCGCGATGGGAGCGAGATCGTCGAGCTCGGGCCAAGCTACGGTAAATGGCTCGACAGCGGCCAGATCCCCGAAGTGATGAAGGATGCGATGGTATCGGTCGAGGATCGGCGCTTTTTCTCGCACGTTGGGGTCGACCCGATCGGACTGGCCCGCGCGGTCTATATCTGGATGACCAGCGAGCGGCGCCTGCAAGCGACCTCGACGATCACCCAGCAGCTGGCGCGCAACCTTTTCCTCAATTCAAACCGTTCGGTCGATCGCAAGGTGCGCGAGGCGATCCTGGCGATGGCGCTCGAGGCCAAGTTCTCCAAGCAGCAGATCCTCGAGCTTTACCTCAACAAGGTCTATTTTGGCGGCGGCGCATACGGGGTCGATTCCGCCAGCCGTAAGTTCTTCAGCCACGATGCCACCGACCTGTCGACCGCCGAGGCGGCGATCATTGCCGGGCTGGTCAAGGCGCCGAGCCGCTTTTCGCCGACCGCGGACGTCGATGCCGCGGTAAACCGCGCCAACGTGGTGTTGGAGCTGATGCGCCAGCAGGGGCGTATCTCGGCCAGCGAGGCCGCCGTGGATCCGAGCGCAGTTAAACTGAAGAAGGACACCAGCCAGAACTCGGTGCGCTATTTCACCGACTGGGCGTTGCCGCAGCTGGACATCCTGCTGCCGGAGACATTCGAGCCGATCGAGGTGTGGACTACGCTCGACACCGGCATGCAGCAGGCCGCGGCGACCGCGATCAAGTCAAACGTACCCAAAGGCGCGCAAGGCGCGCTCGTCAGCCTCGATCGCGACGGAGCGGTGCTCGCGATGGTCGGCGGGACCGATTACGTCGCGACCAATTACAACCGCGCGACCGAGGCGTTGCGCCAGCCGGGCTCGGCGTGGAAACTGTTCGTCTATCTCGCCGCGCTCGAGGCGGGCTACACCCCGGAAGATCGCGTCAAGGACGTGCCGGTGACGATCGACGGGTGGAGCCCGCGCAATTCGGGAGGCTCTTATGCCGGGGACATCGATGTGCGCACGGCATTCGCCTATTCAAAGAACACCGTCGCCGCGCAACTCGGCAACGAAGTGGGCTTCGGTACGGTCGCTTCGATGGCGCGTAGATTTGGCATCTCAACCCCGATCTCGACTTATCCGGCGATGGTGCTGGGGTCGAGCGAAGTGCGCGTGCTCGATCTGACCCGCGCGTTCGCTGAAGTCGGCGCGGGCGGCAAGAGCGTCGATCCGTACGGCATCGTCAAGGTGACGACCAACGACGGTGAAGTGCTTTACCGTCGCGAAGCGAAAAACTCGACGCAGCTCGTACCCGATTACGTTGCCGCCGGCATGACCGACCTGCTGCAAACCGCGGTGAGCACCGGCACCGGGCGGGCCGGCCAGATCGGCCGCCCGGTCGCGGGCAAAACCGGCACCACCACTTCAAACAAGGACGGCTGGTTCCTCGGCTTTTCGAGCGGGATCACCACCGGGGTCTGGATGGGCCGCGACGATGCCAAGGCGGTGGGGGGGCTGCAGGGCGGCACCGCGCCCGCGCGCGCGTTCGCGGCATTCATGAAATACGCGGTCAAGGACCGTCCGGTCGAACAGTTCAATACCGAACTCAAGCTTCCCGAATGGCAGCTCGAGCCCGACGACGAGCAGATGTACGGCAACCCGGACGATTATTACTACATCGATGAAGCCGGTAACTTGGTCGAGCCGCAGCGCCCGAGCGGCGATTCCGGGCCCGGGCCCGCTCCCTTCCCTGTCGAGGGCGAGCAGGCGGTGCCCGGTCCGGCGGGGCCGCCATCGCGTCGCCCTGGCGACGATGCCGGCCAGGCGGCAAGCGATGACTTCCTCGACCGCGCAATGGGGAGCAACCCGCCACCGCCCGCGCCGGCAGCGCGCCCGCGCTTGCCCGCCCCGCAACCGCCAGCGACCCAGCGGCCCCAGTTCTAGGCCAGACGAGAAAAGCCCCGCCGCGGCAGGTGCCGCGCGGGGCCTTTCGCAGTGATATATCTGTCGTCAGCGCAGCCGAATCGGCACATACGTCAGCGGACGGCCGCGACGCTGGATGCGCAGCAACACCGTCTCCCGCCCTTCGGCCTTGGCCGCTCTGACGATCGATTCCAGCTGGGCAACCGCCTCGACCGCCTTGTAGTTGGCTGACACGACAATATCGCCGGGCTGGAGGCCTTTCTGCCCCGCGTCGGAACTGGCGTCGACGCCAAGGATGACGAGTCCGCCGGCATCGGCCGATACACCGAGCTGCTGGGCGTAGCGCGGCGTCATCGGCGAAACCTGCAGGCCCAGGCTCTGCGCGAGGGCACCTTCGGTCTGCGCGCCAGGCGCGGCGTCGTCGTCGTTAGGTTGGGCATCGCCGTTGAACAACTGCGACTGCGCGAGTTCCTCGTCGGTCGGGCGCTTGCCGACCGTCAAGGTCACCGTGCGGCGCTGGCCCTCGCGGTATAGCTCAACCGGTACGCGCGTACCCGGCGCGATGTTAGCGACCAGGAAGGACAATGTCTGGCCGTTGGTGACGTCTTTGCCATTGACCTTGGTGACGACGTCCCCCGGCTTGATGCCGGCTTTGTCGGCCGGCTGGCCGGGTTCGACCGACTGGACGAATTCCCCGCGGTTCTGCGGCAGGTTGAGCGAGTCGGCCAGGTCGCCGGCTATGGGTTGGATTTGTACCCCGAGATAGCCGCGCGCGATTTCCTGCCCAGTGCGCAGCTTATCGACGATCGGCGCGGCGATCTCGGCGGGGATCGCGAAACCGATGCCCACGCTGCCGCCCGAAGGCGAGAAGATCGCGTTGTTGATGCCGATCACGTTGCCCTGCATGTCGAACAACGGGCCACCCGAATTGCCGCGGTTGATGCTGGCGTCGGTCTGGATGTAGCGGTCGTACGCACCGCCGCTGCCGGTGTTGCGATAGACAGCCGAGACGATCCCGCTGGTGACCGTGCCGCCGAGCGCAAACGGATTGCCGATTGCGATCACCCAGTCGCCCACCCGCGCTTGCCGCGAATCGCCGAACTTGACGAATGGCAGGGGCCTGGGCGCGCCGATCTTGAGCACTGCCAGATCGGACGCCGAATCATTGCCGATCAGCTTGGCGGGGTACTCGGTCCCGTCCACGGTGGTGACGGTGATCTCCTCGACTTCGCCTTTGCCCTGCGGAGAGATAACGTGGTTGTTGGTGACTACGTAGCCATCGGCCGAGATGATGAAGCCCGAGCCGAGAGACTGCGCCTCACGCGTGGCAGGCTGGCCGCCGCCGCCGCCGCGGTTGCCGAACAGCCCTTCAAACGGGGTCCCGGCGAAGGGGTTCTGCTGAGCTTGAACCTGGATACGCTGGCGGGTCGAAATATTGACCACCGCCGGCTGCAGTTGGGCGGTCAGATCGGCAAAGCCTTCCGGAGCACCGGCGCGGGGGACCACGCGGGCCATCTGGCTGTCGTCGTTCTGCGCTACCTGGGCGCCAGCCGGGTTTCCAGTGATGAGCGAAATGGCGGCACCGCCCACGAGCAGGGCCGAAGTCAATCCATAGGAATATCGCACGCGCATCAGTTCCTTTGCTTCCTCTTTATTGGCCGGCGCCTGTGCGCCTCTGCCGTGTTCCCCAGAGGCGCGGATTCACGCGCGCCGGGCTTAACCGCGATTGAACATTGGGCCGTCCGATTACCGGTTTCCGCGGAACTGCTTCAGGTATTCGTTGTCGGGCGACAGGATGATCGTGCTGCTCGATTTGGAATCGGCCGCGAAGGTGGTGTCGTAGCTCTGCATGGCGCGGTAGAAATCGTAGAAGTCAGGATCCTTGCCATACGCCGCAGCGTAGATCTTGGCTGCTTGGGCTTCAGCTTCGGCGCGAATAATCTGGCCGTTCTTCTGGCCTTGGGCGCGCAAGGTGGCGGCTTCCTGCTGGCGCGCGCTCTGCATCCGTCGGAAAGCGGATTCGAGCGGGGTGCCATCGGGAAGGTCGGCACGTTTGATCCGCACGTCGATCACCTGCGCGCCGTACTTGCGCGCCTGTGCATCGAGCTTGGTGCGAATATTGGCCATCGTCGATCCGCGTTCAGCGGCAAGCAACGCGGTAAAGCTGCGCCGGCCGAGCTCCTGCCGCACGACCGATGACAGCACTTGCCCGAGCTGGCTCTCGACGGTCGCCAGAGTGCCGGCGGTCTGCACCATCTTGATCGGATCGATAATCCGGTAGCGTGCGTAGGCGTCGACGTTCAGGCGCAGCTGGTCGGTCGACAGCACCGTCTGCGGCTCCATGTCGACGCTCAGCACGCGCTTGTCGATCCGCTCGACCCGGTCGACGAACGGGATTCGCCACCAGATGCCGGCGTTGGTTTCGCCAAACGGCTGGTTCGGCTTATAAAGATTGACGGTTGCGACCGGTTCACCGGTGCGGATGATCACCGCCTGCTGGGTTTCGGGAACGACGATGACCGTCGACAGCAGCGCGGCGAGTGCAAGGCCCACCGCGATCAGCGAAGTCCGGTGCGTTTGCCAGAAGGTTTCCATCACTGGCCCTCCGGCGGGTTAGCGCTTTGCGCGCGCCGCTTGAGCTCGGGCAGCGGCAGGTACGATTGCACGCCGGGGGCTTCGATTACGGTCTTGTCGTTCTGGCGCAGGACACGCTCCATGGTTTCGTAATAGAGCCGCCGCTTGGTCACTTCGGGGGCCAGTTTGTACTGCGCGTAGATCTTGTCGAACGAGGCGGCGTCGCCTTGCGCGCGGGCAAGGATCTGCTGCGCGTAAGCCTCCGCCCGGTTGATCTCGGCGTCAGCATCCTGCTGCGCGGCGGAGACGTCCTTGAACGCCTCTTCGACTTCCTTGGGCGGGTCGGTCTTGCGGATTTGGACGCCTTGAACCTTGATACCCGACTTGTAGGCATCGAGGATCGCCTGCATCCGCGTCAGCACGCTCTGTTCGATATCCGCGCGGCCCGAACCCGACAGCACGTCATTGAGCGTCTTTTGGGCAACCGACGCGCGCATCGCCGCCTCGCCCACTTCGCGGACCGTCTCCTCCGGCTGGTTCAGCTGGAAGCGGAACTGCTTCAGGTCCTTGATCGTCCAGCGCACAATATAGCTGAGGTCGACCAGGTTCTGGTCACCGGTAAGCATCAATTTCTGGGCCGAGCCTTCGGGAATTTGCTCGATGCGGAACTCGCTCACTTCCTCGACATCGACCTGCTGGACTGGCCACGGAAGGGTGACGCTGAGGCCCGGCGTGAGCGTGCGCGAATACTTGCCGAAGGTGGTGACTATGCCCTCTTCCTTGGGGCCCACCTGGTGGACCATCGAGAAGCTCAGCCACACCAGCACGATTGCAACGACGGCGAGCGGAAACCAGCTTTTGCCGCCCGGCCGCTCGGGCAGGCGAAACCCGCCACCGCCGCCAAACCCGCCGACGCGGCGCGGGCCTTCGGGACCGCGGTGCTTGAATATATCTTCGATGCTCGCCGACCGGCGCGGCTCGTCCGATGGCGGCAGCCACGGATTGCGCGGGCCTCTGGCCTTCGCAGGCGTCTTTTCGGGGCCTTCATCGGGTGTGGAGCCTGCCGCGGGCTCGTCGCCCGAAGGTGTCGGCCCCGCGCCCTCGGCGCCTTTGTCCGGCGATTTACCCTTGCCGCCGCCCCACGGGCTCTTGCCCGCTGCCATCGGATGCGAGCGTCCCGTCCCGTGTTCGATCTCCATCGAGCCTTTATAGGGCGCGCGCGGGGGAAAAACAGGGGTGGCGAGGCCGATTTTCCTGCTAGTGGCGCGAGCAAGATGGACCAAGACGCCCTGAAGTCACGCCTGCCGAGCGAGATCGCCGCGCGCGTGCGCTCGCTCAAGCAATCGGGCGGCACGCTGACCGTAATCCTCGACGCTTCCGGGCTCGATGCGCGCGGGCGCGAGATGCTCGAGCGGGATGCCACGGATGCCCTGGCTGGCGCCGACGGCGTGACCGAAGTTCGGGTCGCGCTGATGGCGGACAAGCCCGTCCAGCCGGAAAAGAAGGGTCCTGTCATCGTCGCGGTGGGTTCGGGGAAAGGGGGCGTCGGCAAGTCCACCCTAACCGCCAATCTTGCAGTCGCGTTGGCGCGCGCAGGGCGCAAGGTCGGGCTGGTCGATGCCGACGTCTATGGCCCAAGCCAGCCGACCCTGCTCGACACCGAGGGCCAGCGGCCGCTTGCGGAAGGGGACAAGCTGGTTCCGATCATGAGCCGTTATGGCGTGCCGATGCTGTCGATGGGGCATCTGGTCGAACCGGGTAAGGCGCTCGCATGGCGCGGGCCGATGGCGAGCGGCGCCTTCGGACAACTGGTCGACGCGATCTGGGGCGACGTCGAAGTACTGCTGCTCGACCTGCCTCCCGGCACCGGCGACGTCCAGATTACCATGCTGCAAAAGCACAAGCCGGCCGGCGCGGTGATCGTATCGACCCCGCAGGACCTGGCCCTGATCGACGCCCAGCGCGCCGCCGAGTTGTTCGGCAAGGGCAACATTCCGCTCATCGGTCTGGTCGAGAACATGGCCGGATACATCTGTCCCCATTGCGGCGAGGAAAGCGATCCGTTCGGGCGCGGCGGAGTTGAAGCTGCCGCGGCGCAAGCCGGCATTCCGTTCCTCGGCCGCATTCCATTGAGCCTGTTGGTACGCGAAGCGAGCGATGCGGGGAATCCTCCCGCTGCCGGTGACGGGGAAGGGGCCGCAGCGTTCCTCGCGATCGCCGCGCAAGTTGGCGAGTGGCTCGATCGCCGGGCCGGGGTCGGGGCCGCCTAGCCTTGGAAATTAGCCGCCGGGGCCTGCTCGCCGGAGCCGCGGTCGGCGGTGGGCTGCTCGTCGCTTGGAGCCTGTGGCCGCGCGACTACGGCGTGCCGCTGACGCCAGGGCGCGGGGAATGGGCGTTCGGCGCGTGGCTCAAGCTGGGGCGCGACGGGGTGCTGACGGTTGCGGTTCCGCAGCTCGAGATGGGACAGGGCATCACCACGCTGATCCCCCAGATCGTCGCCGCCGAGATGGGTGCGGACTGGCGCCAGGTGGCGGTCGAGCCCGCGCCGGTCTCGGGCGCCTACGCCAACCTGCCGCTGGCGGCCAAGTGGGCGCCGCTGTGGATGCCCTTCGCACCGGGCCTCGCTGATCGGGCGGACGATCTGATCACGCGCCGTTGGGCGGGCGAAAGCGGATTCATGGCGACCGCCGATGGGACGTCGCTGGCGGCGTACGAAATGCCCGCGCGGCAAGCCGGCGCTGCCGCGCGGGCGATGCTATGCATGGCCGCGGCTGACCGCTGGGGCGTCAACTTCGAAGAGTGCGAGGCGCAAGGCGGGCTGGTCATGCATGGCGACAAGCAACTCGCTTTCGCTGCGCTGGCCGAAGACGCGGCGCGCTACGATCCGCCCGATCCAGCCCCGCTCAAGCCTTCCCCATATGGCGAGTCTCCCGTGCTCGCCGGGGCTGACGAGGCGGCTGCCTATCCCCGTCTCGACGCGCCCGCCAAGGTCGACGGCAGCTTCCTGTTTGCTGGCGACGTGCGGCTTCCGGGCATGCTCTACGCAGCCATCCGGCACGGGCCGCTCGGTGATACCGAACTGGCAGGCTACGACGTGAAAGCGGGTGCGCGCACGCTGGGATTGCGGCAGGTGGTCAAGGCACGCGGGTGGATCGCTGCGGTGGCCGACACCTGGTGGGCGGCCGAGCAGGCGCTTACCGCGCTCGCTCCGCGCTGGCGGACCCTCGAGCCAGCGGACAGCGGGACAATCGACCAGCGACTCGACGATGCCCTGACCAAAGGCAAAGCCGGCCGCATCGCCACGCGCGGATCGGGCGACAGCGATCTGGGCGTCCCGACGGTCACATATCGCTATGAGATCGCGCCCGCGACGCACGCGACCCTTGAAACCGCCAGCGCCACCGCCCGGCTTGCCGATGGCCGGCTCGAGCTGTGGCTGGCGAGCCAGTCGCCGGCCCAGGCAAAAGTAGCGGCGGCCAAGGCAGTGGGGCTCTCGGCGGACGACGTGGTGCTTTATCCGATGGCAGCAGGCGGCAGTTTCGATCGTCGCCTCGAACACGATCACGCGATCGAGGCGGCGGTGATCGCCGCCGAAGCCGGCGCGCCGGTGCAACTGGTATGGTCGCGCTGGCAGGAAATGGCCGCGGGCCGCCCGCGTGCGCCGCTCGCGTGCCTCGCCAGTGCGTGGACCGCACTCGAGGACGGGTCGCCGACCGCGCTCCGGCTGCGGTTGGCGATGCCATCGACGGCGGCCGAGTTCGGGGCGCGGCTGTTCGGCAACAAGACCGCCTTCGCGGCTCTGGATGCTGCCGGCGCTTCGCCCGATCCGCTCGCTTTCGAGGGCGCGACGACGCCTTACGCGATCCCTGCGATCGCGGTCGATCACGTGCCGGTCAATGTCGGCCTGCCGAGTGGAAGGCTGCGCGGCAACGCGCACGGCTATCTCGCGTTCGTCGTCGAGAGCTTCATCGACGAGCTTGCTACGCGGGTTGGGCGCGAGCCGCTGTCGTTTCGCATGGCGCTGCTGGGTGAGGACCCAAGGCTCGCCGAATGTCTTCAGCGCGCCGCGCGGCTGGCCGAGTGGGACGGCGGCGCGGGTCAAAGCGGCAAAGGTCTGGCCTGCTGGCGGATCGGCGATCCGAAAAGCGGCGGCCCGGTCGCGCGGATCGCCTGCGTCGCCACGGCGCGTGCCGGCGAGGGCGGGGTGCGGGTTGGCAAATTGTCGGCTGCGGTCGATCTTGGCCGGGTGGTCAATATCGACATCGCGCGCCAGCAAATCGAAGGCGGGCTGATTTTCGGCATGAGTTTCGCTACCGGAGCTGCGCTCACTTTTGCCGGCGGCTTGCCGACCGACGCGGGACTGGGGGGCCTCGCGCTGCCCCGGCTCACGGACTCTCCCCAGATCGCTGTAGAATTCCTGCAGGGTGACGGCGAGCCGGCCGATCCGGGCGAGATCGGCGTCGCGGTGGCGGCCCCGGCGATTGCCAACGCGCTTCATTCGGCTACCGGCTTGCGCCTGCGGCGCCTGCCCTTACTGTCAGAGGGATTGTGACCCAACCTGTTGATCATCCCGCGATAAAATCCGGCGGCATCGGCGTGCTGCTGGTCAATCTCGGCACTCCCGATGCACCCGACGCGCGCTCGGTCCGGCGCTATCTCGCCGAATTCCTGTCCGACCGGCGGGTGGTCGAAATTCCACCGCTCCTGTGGCAGCCGATACTCCGCGGCGCGATCCTGACTACGCGGCCGAAGAAAAGCGCCCACGCCTATCGCCAGGTGTGGACCGAGGAGGGATCGCCCTTGGCCGCGATCACCGCGAGCCAGGCGGCCGGCCTGCAGAAGCGGCTCGGCGACCGCGTGCTGGTCCGCCACGCGATGCGCTACGGCCAGCCCGAAATCGGCGCGGCGCTGCAGTCACTGATGGACGCCGGTTGCGAGCGCATCCTGCTCGCCCCGCTATACCCGCAATACAGCGCGGCAACGACCGCCACGGTTGTGGACAAGGCTGCGGACAAGCTGCGGACGATGCGTTGGCAACCTGCGCTGCGCACGCTGCCGCCGTATTACGACGATCCGCTGTATATCGACGCGCTGACCGCCGATATCGCGGTCCAGCTCGACGCTCTCGACTTCGCGCCCGAAGTCCTGCTGCTCAGCTTTCACGGGATGCCGCAGCGCACGCTCGAACTGGGCGATCCCTACCATTGTCACTGCCGCAAGACCGCGCGGCTGGTCAATGAGACGCTTAATCGCCCCGGTTTAAATGTTATCACGACGTTCCAGAGCCGCTTCGGTCGGGCAAAGTGGCTCGAACCGGCGACCGATGCCGTGCTTGCGGAAGTCGCGCGGGCCGGCACCCGGAAGCTGGCGATCGCCGCGCCGGGCTTTTCCGCCGACTGTCTCGAAACGCTCGAGGAGCTCGCGATCCGGGGGCGTGAGCAGTTCCAGGCTGCCGGCGGGAAGGACTTCGCGGTGCTGTCGTGCCTCAACACTTCCGAGCCCGGCATGGCGATGCTCGAATCACTGGTGCGGCGCGAGCTTGCGGGCTGGGTCTAGCTAACTTACACGGCTGTCAGTTGTCAGGAGCATCCGATGGCCACGCTTGCCGAGCCTTTATCCAACCCGCACGTGCCCGCGGAGATCGCCCCGCGACACTGGTCCGAAGGGCGCCTGTCCGACGCAGACATGGCGCACATCCCCGGCGATGCCGGCCCGCCGGTGATCGGCAACTTGTTCCGCATGCTGGCCGATCCGCACGGGTTTGCCTGGCGGATGTTCCGTAAATACGGGCCGGTCTACAAGAACAAGACCATCGGTCACTGGCACGTGTCGCTGATCGGTGCGGAAGCGAACGAACTGCTGTTGTTCGATCGCGAGAAGAACTTCAGCTCCGAACAGGGCTGGGGCCCGACCCTGCACCAGTTGTTCCCGCGTGGGCTGATGCTGCTCGATTTCGACCATCACCGGATGGATCGCCGCGCGCTGTCGATCGCCTTCAAGCCGGAGCCGATGCGGCATTATGCCGATGCGCTCGACCGCGGCATCGCCGCCGAAGTCGCCAAGTGGAGCGGGCAGATGCCGTTCTACCCGGCGATCAAGCAGCTCACGCTGGAATTGGCGGCCGACAGCTTCATCGGCGTACCGTGGGGCCCTGAATCGAAGCGCATCAACCAGGCATTCGTCGACATGGTGCAGGCGGCGATCACCCCGGTGCGCAAACCGCTGCCGTTCACCCAGATGCGCAAAGGGGTAAAAGGGCGCGAATTCCTGGTCGATTACTTCACCAAGCTGACCATGAAGCGCCGCGCCGGCGAGGGCATCGGGCAGGACATGTTCAGCCAGTTCGCCACCGCCACGCGCGACGACGGCAGCCTGCTGCCGGTCGACGAAGTGGTCGACCACATGAATTTCCTGATGATGGCCGCGCACGACACGATCACCTCGAGCGCGACCAGTCTGGTGTTTCACCTCGCGCAAAACCCCCAGTGGCAGGAGAAAGTGCGCCAGGAGGTGTTCGCGGTCACTGGCGGGCCCGATGCGAGCGGCACGCCGCGCGGCGCGAAGTACGACGATCTCGGCAAGTTCGAGCTGATGGAGATGGCGTTCAAGGAATCGCTGCGCCTGATCGCGCCGGTGCCCTCGGTCCCGCGCCGTGCGCTGAGAAGCTTTGAGTTCAACGGCATTCGCATTCCAGCGGGCGCGGCGTGCGGCTTCAACGCGCACCTGACGCACCATATGGAAGAATACTGGGACGCGCCTGACAGGTTCGACCCGATGCGCTTCACCCCCGACCAGGTAAAGGCGCGCCACAAGTACGCGTGGGTACCCTTCGGCGGCGGGGCGCACATGTGCCTCGGGCTGCACTTCGCCTACATGCAGGTGAAGATCCTGATGGCGCAGCTGCTCCAGCGCTATCGGATCGAGATCGACGACGGTTACGATCCGGCGTGGCAGCCGTGGCCGATTCCCAAGCCCAGGGACGGGCTCAAGGTGAAATTCGCGCCGCTCTAGAAGTCGACTGCGATGCCGTCGCGTACCCAGTCGCCGTAGCGCGTCGGGCTGAGCGCCTCGTCGACCTTGCCGGGCGTCGGGGCGGGCGGCGGTTCGCTGGACCAGTGAGCCGGTTTGTCGAACTTTTCGGGGCGTTTGGTTGCTCGTTTCGTCACGCCCATCAGATGGGCGCGCTGGCGCGGCGATGCAATCGCCGATAGGGCACGCGGCGATGGCAAAAGTTCAAGGACTGGCTGCGCGCACCGCGGCTTTGCGGATGCTCGACGCGGTGCTGCGCCGGGGGGAGACGCTCGATCTTGCCGAAGGGACCTTTGCCAAAGGCCTGACTCCGAGCGACCGCGGCCTGGCCCGCGCGATTGCCAGCGAAACGTTGCGCTGGCTGGTCGATCTTGATGCGCTGATCGATTCGGCGACCAAGGACATTTTGCCCGAGGATGCCAAGCCGCGCACCGTCCTGCGGATGATGCTGGCACAATGGCTGCGGCTGGACACCCCGCCGCACGCGGTCATCGCCACCGGGCTCGAACTGCTCACCGGCGGGCCGCGGCGGCTGGCGCACGGGGTGTTCTCCGCGCTGTTGAAGCGCGAAGCGGCGCTTCCCGCCACGCCGACGCTGCCGCCCGAAGTTGCCGCCCGGTGGGGCGACCGGGCGGAACCGATCGCGGCGGCGCTCGCGGAACCGCCGCCGCTCGACCTGTCGCTCAAGGACTGGACCGAGACCGAGCGGTGGGCGAGCGAACTCGGGGGAATTTCTCTCGCGCCCGGCCATGTGCGTCTCGCGCGCGGATCGGCGATCGAACGGTTGGCCGGTTTCGAAGATGGCGCCTGGTGGGTGCAGGATCTCGCCGCATCGCTCCCCGCGCGCTTGCTCGGCACAGGCGATGGCCGCCGCGTGCTCGATCTGTGCGCGGCGCCCGGCGGCAAGACGCTCCAGCTTGCCGCCGCCGGCTGGCAGGTCACCGCGCTCGACAAGAGCGTCAAGCGGCTCGACCGCCTGGTCGAAAATCTCGACCGCACCGGGCTCACCGCAGAAGTCGTCGCCGCCGACGCGCTGACGTGGGAGCCCTCGCGCGCTTACGACGCGATCCTGCTCGACGCCCCATGTACCGCGACCGGCACCTGCCGCCGCCACCCCGACGTGCTCCACCGCGTGCGTGAGCGCCAGATCGCCGAGATGGCCGAGCTTCAGGCGGCGCTGCTGGCGCGGGCGCAGCAGTGGCTCGCGCCCGGTGGCACGCTGGTTTATGCAACCTGCTCGCTCGAACCTGAAGAGGGGGAAGAGCAGGCGGCGCCGGCAAACCTGTTCGCGGCCCCTGCTGCCGCTGCGGAACTGCCGGCCGGTCTGTTGCCGCTTCCGAATGGAACGCTGCGCACCGATCCGGGAATGCTGCCCGAAGCGGGCGGCCTCGACGGCTTCTTTATCGCGCGGTGGAGGAGCTAGCTGCTCCGCACAACAGGAACGATAAGGGGCCGCCAGCGGAAAGTCCGCTTTCGGGACCGCGCTTTGTCGCAGTGAATGTCCGACAATGGGGTGGGGAGTGGACTAGGTAAGCAGCAACATTGAGCCGGCCTAGGACGAACCCGTCTAGACCGGCGAGACTACGCTCACTGCGCAACTGTCACCGTCCACCATAGCGCTTGCTTGCTTAAGCCAACGTTCGCCCGTTTCAGATTTAGACCAGTAAAGGATCGTGAGATGGCGACGACCGTCGGCATCAGGTCTCGGCTTCAGCGTTAGCGCGTAGCCGTCTGGGTGATCCAATAACAATTCAAGCGAGTCATCGGCCGCACCGCCGGTGCCGGCCAGAGAGGAACTGCAGTGCCAAGGAGCGCCGGCCGGCGGTGTCGCCGAATGCGATGTTGCTGAAGCCGGTGGTGTTGTTGGAACAGGCGCCGCACCGATCGTAACCAGTGCAAGACCACACAACAAAAGAGTTGCCCGGCGCGAAACCCAGCGCGCACGCTTGCGGCTTGGCAGCAGGAGCTGAGCTCTTTTGTGGTGAGGACGAGGAGACACAGGAACTCCGAAACGTGAGAGCAATCCATTATCTTATGATGGTTAACAAAGCGGTCATCAAAGAACGTGGGTTTCATCTTGACCTGGGCTCGGTGTCGCAACCCGCTCTTAATTAATTCAGGTTAGCGAGAGGTGAGGGCACAGGACCGAAAAATGCACGAGGATAGACGAACTGGAGCGACACGGTTCAATATCAGTTTGGTAGTTCAGGGGCGCGTGCCGGCAACGCCGATCAGCGCGCTTCTCCTCAACATCTCGCTTACCGGATGCCTACTTGAGACCCAAGAAAGCAGCGTGGTTTCGAAGGGAGCAACCATCATGCTGACTGTCTCTGGCTCTATTACCTTAACCGGGCAGGTCGCTTGGGGACGCGGCAATTCGTTCGGCGTGCGTTACCATAAGCCCATTGACGACGATGTCCTGGCGACCATTCGCCGCGATGCTGGCCAGCGCGACGCCGACAGCGTGGAGCTTAAAGATAGCTTTGGACGCGAGCTGCCTGTCCTTAGCTCCAGCCCGCGCGGCCGATAACCCTATGGCTAAGTTCATCGGGATCACTGCGGCGGCCATCATCGCTCTTTACCTAGCGGTGATAACACCAGCTGCTGTAACGGCCTAGCTCGAGCGGGAGCGTCAGGGACGAGCGAGCGTAGACGCACTATCGGATGACCGGAACGACTGGGGGTAGCTAGGTTTAAGGAAGCGCCAAATGAAGACCCTCGCCGGAGGCGGGGGCTTCTGGAAGCGTCGAGGTTCCATCGCTTGGCAGGGGAATGCCAATGCGAACCTTACGCGAGCAGCTGTACAAATGTTCTTGAGATAAAGGGTGACACGCCAGAACCGGGTCGCGGGGTTCTGGCGTGTCAATCGCGAGCTTAAACTACTCTCGCATCGAGTTGAGGACGTTGACCGCAATGTCCGCAAAAGGTCGTTTGTGGACAGTCCGCTCTAGTGATGTCTAGCCCCGCTCAACCCGCCTTCACCTTGTTCTGGAAGCTCTTTCGCAGTTTCATGAGCTTGGGCGGGATCGTCGCCAGGCAATAGGGGTTCCGCTGGCCTTCGCCTTCCCAGTATTCCTGGTGGTAGTCCTCGGCCGGATACCACTCGCTCGCCTCCTCGATCGTGGTGACGGCATTGCCCCCATGCTCGGCGTTCCAGCGGTCGATCGCGCCTTCGGCTTCCTGGCGCTGGTTGTCGTCGAGCGGGAAGATCGCGCTGCGATATTGCGTGCCGACGTCGTTGCCCTGGCGGTTGAGCTGGGTCGGATCGTGCGTGCCGAGGAACACGTCGAACATTTCGGCGAGGCTGATGACGGCGGGATCGAACGTCACCCGGATCGCCTCGGCATGGCCGGTCGATCCGCTGCACACCGCCTTGTAGGTCGGGTTAGGCACGGTTCCGCCGATATAGCCGCTCTCGACCTTGCTCACCCCGACGACGTCGCGGAACACCGCTTCGGTGCACCAGAAGCACCCGCCGGCGACGATTACCTGCTCGCTCATTCGAAAATCTCCTTCGGCCGGACAGATAGGAACGCTCGCGGCGCTTGTCACCGACGCG
Source organism: uncultured Alphaproteobacteria bacterium (assembly GCA_963781525.1). Lineage (GTDB taxonomy): Bacteria > Pseudomonadota > Alphaproteobacteria > Sphingomonadales > Sphingomonadaceae > Tsuneonella. The sequence goes on from CAWAGD010000007.1 coordinate 197,069, forward strand.
CGGGCCGATAAGCTGGCGAGGATTCATCACGGGAGAGAAACCACCATGCGCCTGGCCGCCCTCTGCACGCTACCTTTGTTCGTCCTTGCCGCATCGGCCTCGGCTGCCCAGTCGCCCGCAGCGGCGGACCGCGTGGCGATTACGGTCGGTCCCGCGCTGGCGGCTGCGGTCGCCGACCCGCGCCGCGATGCCGATCGCCCGCGCGATCGGTGGCGCAAGCCGGCCGAGACGCTGGCCTTCTTCCAGGTCGCGCCGGACATGAAAGTCGGCGAATATGCGCCCGGGGGCGCGTGGTATTCGCGCATGCTCGGGCTCTATCTCGGGCCCAAGGGCAAGCTCGTCGGTCTTTACTTCGATCCCACATCGGGAGCTTTTACCGAGAAGACCCAGCAGGGCATTCGCGACGGGGCGGCGAAGTATCCCGCCGATATCGCCGGCTGGTCGGGCATTCCGGCCGAACGCTTCGCCGCCATGACGCTCGAAACGCTGCCCGAGGGCGAAAAAGGCACCTTCGACCGCATCCTGGTGATGCGCATGATGCACAACCTGATGCGCTGGAACATCGCCGACCGCGAGATCAAGGCGATGCGCGAACTGCTCAAGCCCGGCGGGATGATCGGCATCGAGCAGCACCGCGCCAGGCCGGACGCCCCGTTCGCCTACACCGATGGCAGCAAGGGCTACTTGCGCGAAGCCGACGTGATCAAGTTCATGGAGGTGAACGGCTTCGAACTGGTCGGCAGCGCGGACTACAACGCCAACCCGAACGATCCCGCGAACCACGCGGGCGGGGTGTGGGAGATGCCGCCTTCGCTCGCCACCAAGCGTGAGGATTTGAAGGCGCTGGGTGAAAGCGACCGCATGACGCTGCTGTTCCGCAAGCGCGAGTGATGTAACAGAGTATCATTCACAGGCGGTTCATTGCGGCAAAAATAAGGCGAGACGGTACCGCGCGTCAATGCGCGCCTTGCTGGAGTGCTGTCATGCTGATCAAGCCGTCACTCGCGATCGTCGCTTTGCCAATGGCACTCGCGGCCTGCACAGCGGACCCCGTCGATCAGCGTGGGATCGAGCGGGAGGAGACGTTGCTCTCGGTCAGTGCCTCGGGCCACGCGGAATCGCGCCCTGACAAAGCCGAATTCCAGGCCGGCATCGAGACATGGGCCCGCACCGCCAAGGCAGCGAGCGCGGCCAATGCGGACAAGATCGCCGAGATCGTCGAGGCACTCCAGTCGAGCGGGGTGGCGGAAAAGGATATCCAGACCCGCGCGGTCTCGATCAACCGGATCGACTGGGGCAACCGCAAGGGGCAGTTCCAGGCGATGAACGTCGTCAACGTCACGCTGCGCGACGCCTCGAAAACGAGCCAGGCGGTCAGCGCGGTGACCGAGGCGGGAGCCAACATCGTTTCGGGGCCGAACCTGTCGATGACGGACCCCGAAGCGACCGCCAACCTCGCGTATGCCGATGCCTTCAGGGCGGCCAGAAAGCGCGCCGAGGCGTATGCCCAAGCGGCCGGCATGGAGGTCAGCCGCGTGCTCTACATCCGCGATGCGGGCGGGAGCCAGGGCAACACCTACTTCCGCGCCGCCGATGCCACCGCCGTGCGCGCCGAGCAGGCCACCGCCGCGCCGCAGATGGACGTCGCCCCGCCACCCCCGCCGGTCGCCGCGCCGCCGGGGGTGATGATCGGCACCACCGCCTCGAACGTCTTTATCCAGGTGGACTTCGCGCTGCGCGCGAAATAACCGGGCAGCATGGCTGAAATAACCGTCGCCGCGCTCCAGCTCGATCTTTCGTCGCACGACGAGGCGGACAACATCGCCGCGGTTTCGGCGATGGTCGAACAGGCAGCCGCCAAGGGCGCGCAGATCGTGCTGCCGCCCGAACTGTTTTCGGGCCGGTACTTCTGCCAGGTCGAGGACGAAGCGCTGTTCGCGCTCGCCCGGCCGACCGCCGAACATCCCTCGGTAAGGGCGATGCGGACGCTCGCCGCGAAGCTCAAGGTGGCTATCCCGACCAGCTTCTTCGAGCGCGACGGGCATCACTACTACAACACGCTGGCGATGATCGACGAACGCGGCGAAGTGCTCGGCACCTATCGCAAGAGCCATATTCCCGACGGTCCGGGCTACGAGGAAAAGTACTATTTCCGGCCCGGCAACGACGGGTTCAAGGTGTGGGACGTTAACTTTGGCTCCGGGACAGCGCGCATCGGCGTGGGGATCTGCTGGGACCAGTGGTATCCCGAAGCCGCGCGGGTGATGGCGCTGATGGGGGCCGAGCTGCTGCTTTATCCGACCGCGATCGGCTCCGAGCCTTACGATACCGATCTCGACACCAGCCGGATGTGGCGCCGTGCGATGATCGGCCACGCGGTGTCGAACTGCATGCCGGTGATCGCTGCCAACCGCGTGGGCGACGAAGACGGACAGCATTTCTACGGGCACAGCTTCATCACCGACGAATGGGGCGATTACGTGCGCGAATACGGCGCGCAGGATAGCGGCCCGCTGGTCGCCACCATCGACCTTGCGCGAGCCGCCAGGCATCGGGCCGGGATGGGCTTCTTCCGCGACCGCCGACCGCAGCTCTACGGCCGGATCTGCGAGGACGTCTGAGGCTTGGCCGATCGGGCACGCTACCTGATCGCGCTGGGATCGAACATGCGCCACCCGCGCCACGGTGCCCCGCGACAGGTGATCGAAGCGGCGATCGCCGCGCTTTGCAACGCAGGCCTTTCGGTCGGCGCCGTTTCGCCGGTAGTAAGCAGCGTGCCGCTCGGCGCGTCGCGCCGGCGCTATGCCAACGCCGCGGCGATCGTCACCAGCGCGCTGGGACCCGAAGCGCTGCTCGACCTGCTCCAAGCCGTCGAGCACGCGTTCGGACGCCGCCGGCGCGGTGCGCGGTGGCGCGCGCGGGTGCTCGATCTCGACATCGTCCTGTGGAGCGGTGGGTCATGGGGGAGCCAGCGGCTGGTGATCCCTCACCGGGAATTCCGCCACCGGGCATTCGTCCTAGGCCCCGCAGCCAAGATCGCGGCAGGCTGGCGCGACACCGTTAGCGGCCTGACGCTGCGCCAGCTCCACCACCGGCTGATCCGCCCGGCCGCGCGGATCGCTTGACCCGCCTCACCCCCCTCCCTAGGGCCGCACCCGCCAGAGCGCATTTGGCGGGCCCTTAGCTCAGTCGGTAGAGCAACTGACTTTTAATCAGTAGGTCGCTGGTTCGAACCCAGCAGGGCTCACCACTTTTTTTCGTTTTTTACGTGCACTTGTTGGTTTGCACGTCGCCTTACAGGTCGCTGGCAGCGCGCTGCCGAGCTGCTCCGGGAAAAGGCGCCGGTCTGGCCCACTGGCTCGAGCGAGTTCGCCGAAGCCGCGGCAACGCGCATCGGCCGGCCCCGGGCAGCAGGAGTGGAGACAGCCCCCGCCGGCGGTGGACGGGCCGGGTGGCGCAAAAGCCGCTATTGGTCGACTTTGTCGCCGCAAGGGATATTGGTCCCCAGAGCGGTCGAAGCTCGTATCGGAGGATCGGCAAGGCAGCGATGGTCGAACGGGATACCGACAGGCAAGCGCAGTTGGTCGACAGCTTCGGACGGCGAATCAGCTATGTCCGGATTTCGGTAACCGACCGCTGCGACCTGCGTTGCCGGTACTGCATGGCCGAACGGATGCAGTTCCTACCCCGGCGCGAAATTCTTTCGCTCGAGGAAATTGCCGCGCTGGCGGATATTTTCATCGATCGCGGCGTGCGCAAGATCCGCCTGACCGGGGGGGAGCCGCTCGTCCGCCGCGGTATCCTCGATCTCGCCGCCGCGATCGGGAAACGCATCGGCTCGGGGCTGGAAGAGCTGACTTTGACCACCAACGCGACCCGGCTCGATCGTTTCGCCGCCGGCCTCCATGCGGCAGGCGTCCGCCGGGTGAACGTGAGCCTCGACAGCCGGCGCGCGGACCGCTTTGCGCATGTGACGCGAGGGGGCGAGCTCGACCAGGTGCTGCGCGGAATCGAGGCGGCGCGCCACGCGGGGCTCGCGGTCAAGATCAACATGGTCGCGCTCGCCGGCGTCAACGAAGGCGAGATCGCCGACATGCTGCATTGGTGCGGTGGCCAGGGATACGACCTCACGCTGATCGAGACGATGCCGCTGGGCGAAGTGGAAGAGGACCGGACCGAGCATTACCTGCCGCTCGACCGGGTCCTGCGCGCGCTCGAGCAAAGCTTCGTTTTGACCCCTTCGCTAAAACGAACCGGCGGTCCGGCTCGTTATTACGAAGTGGCGGGCCTCGGGATCCGACTGGGGCTGATCACCCCGCTGACGAACAACTTCTGCGATTCGTGCAATCGTATCCGCGTCGCCGCGACCGGGACCGTCTATGGCTGCCTGGGGCACGACCAGAAAGTCGAGCTGCGCCAAGCGCTGCGCGAAGGCGGGGCGAAGCAGGTCAATGAACTGCTCGACAGGCTTCTGGCCGGCAAGCCGCGGCGTCATGACTTCCAGATAGCGCCGTCTGCAGCCCCTGCGCTTGCCCGGCACATGAGCGTGACGGGCGGATGAAACTCGTGGCCGCGCCTATCGGGCGCCCGCCAAAGGCTAGCGCAGGCTAGAACTCGAGCGCGTCCATTCGTTCGCCAGGCTGCCGCGCCGGATCGTTCGGGCGGCAACGCACCAGAAGGTCAGCGCGGGCAAGCGCGGCTTGGGCGCTCGATTCCTGATTGCGCACCGGCACCGCGCCAGATGGGGTACGCCGCGCCCGGACGAAGGTCTCCCGGTCGCCGCACGCAGGAAGCGGGCCGGCAAGCCGGATCGTGGACCATTCGAGTGCGCCCGGGCGCCCGGACAATCCGGCGATCAGCGGTGCCAGCAGCAGCCGTGCGGTGACCATCGCCGACGTCGGATTGCCCGGCAGGCCAAGCACCGGAGCCTCTCTGCAGCGACCAAGCCAGACGGGTTTGCCGGGCTTGATGGCCACTTTCGAAAACATCAGATCCAGGCCCACAGGCTCGAACATCGCTTGGGCAAAGTCCTTTTCCCCAACCGAGGCGCCCCCGATTACGACCACCAGATCCGCCTCGGCCAAAGCCTCTACGGCGGCAGCTCGCATGGTTTGGAGATCGTCGCGCAAACGCCGGCTGCCGCGAAATTCGGCGCCCCATTGCTTTGCCAGCGCAGCCACCCCGTACGACGCGCTTTCCGGAACGCGCCCCGGGCTCCGCCGCGCTTCGCCGGGCGCGGCGAGCTCATCTCCGGTAGACAGGATCACCACGCGCGGCTGCCGCCAGACTGTTACTTGCGCCAGATCGGCACCCGCCGCGGTGACCAGCGCGCGCGGAGTGAGCTGCTGGCCCGCCTCAAGCAGCATCTGGCCGGCGCGAAAGTCGGACCCTCGCGCCCGGATGAACCGCGGCTTTGCGCCGCACGCCGGCATATGGGCCTGGTCGCCGACCCGTTCGACGTCCTCCTGGATCACCACCCGATCTGCACCGCCAGGGACCGGGGCGCCGGTGAAAATCCGCACGCATGTGCCGGGCTCCACCCCGAGATCGAAACCGCCGCCCGCGAAGGACTCGCCGATAACCCGCAGCGAGCCTGGCAAGTCACCGTCGCGCGCCGCGTAACCGTCCATCGCGGAGCAATCCGCCGGTGGCGAATCGACTCGCGCGATAACGGGCGCGGCGAGCACCCGGCCCGAGGCCTCGCTTATCGAGACCTCTTCGCTCCCTAGCGGGCGGGCGATCACTTCGATGCGCCGAACGGCTTCGTCGAACGTGATCACCTTGCGCGGCTCCCGTGAGCAATCCGATCTGGCCGGTTCACGTGCAAAGGTGCCGCAAGCGCGGGATCTGCCCTGCGAGCGAGCAGGGACGGTAGCGGCTGTCGAATTCATGCTTGAGCACCAGATCCCATGCATCGCGGCACGCGCCGGTCGAGCCTGGGAGGCAAAAGACGAACGTTTCCTCGATCTGGCCCGCGCACGCGCGAGACTGGAGCGTCGAGAATCCGACCGTGCCGAAACTGGCCTGGTGAAAGAGGACTGAGAACCCGTCCATTTCGCGCCGGAACAGCGGCCGCAGCGCTTCGGGCGTCACGTCACGCGGAGCAAATCCCGTGCCGCCGGTGACAAGGACGACATCGATTGCGTCGTCGGTAGCCCATGCGGTTACTTGCGCGCGGATGGTGTCGATCTCGTCCACTACGATCGACCGACGTGCGAGATCATGTCCGGCCGAAATGAGCCGTTCCGCCAGCAGGTCGCCCGACTTGTCGGTCGCCTCGTTCCGCGTGTCGGACACTGTCAGGACGGCAATGCGCAGCGGGTAAAAAGTCCGGCTATCGTCAATCCCCATCTCGGCTCCAGCGGGCTGTATCGGCGCGATCGGCGTCGGTCGGCTCGACCCAACGCGTTCCGCCGCTCGTATCTTCGCGTTTCCAGAACATCGCCTCGGTTTTCAAGCGGTCCATCATGTAGTCGGTCGCTTCGAACGCGGCACGGCGGTGGGTTGAAGCCGCCGCGACGAACACGATAGCCTCGCCCGGGGCGACCTCGCCGAACCGGTGCACGGCGCGAACGGCGCTGACTCCGAACAGCTTCTGCGCTGCAGCGGCGATCTCAGCGACGGATTCCTGTGACAACGACGGATGGTGATCGAGGAACAGGCGCGTCACCGCAGCGCCATCGCTCGCGTTCGGCCGCGCGATGCCGACGAAGCTGGCCACCGCGCCCTGTTCGCGCAGACCGCTCAGGAAGCAGCCCAGTTCGGCGCGCGCATCGAGAGGTTCGCCGGTGATCTGCGCGGAGATCACTTTACCCTCCCGATACCGGCGGGAGCAGCGCAACGGCGTCGTCGGAACCAATTACGTGCGTTTCGCCAGCGACGACATCGTGGACGAACACACGAACGCGGTGGGACAGCAGGTCGGCGGCGGCGGCCGGGTATGCATCGGCGAGCACCATGCGCAATTCGCCGACCGTGCGCCCGCCGAGGTCATCGCGGCGGATTTCGCGACCGATCGCATCTGCGAGCTTGCCGTAAAACGAAATTCTCAATTGCCGTCACCTTTGCAGGGCACAACCCATGCGAACTTGGCACGCCTTATGCGCTAGCGGCCGCGAGAGCCACACGGGTGATCTCGCGGCCGCTGTCGCGCATCGGTTCAGGGGCGGGCAGTTCGCTCGATCCAGTCGGCGAAGGCGGTGATGAACGCGTGGAAGAAATCGCTCGTGCTTTCCGAAGCAAGCTCGCCGGCGTCGTCGAACAACGAGAATGCGCCGCCGACATACGCTTCGGGCTGTTGCAGGATCGGCATGTCGAGGAACACTAGCGACTGGCGCAGATGATGGTTCGCGCCGAAACCGCCGATGGCGCCGGGCGACAGGCTCATCACCGCTGCCGGCTTGCCCGACCAAGCGCTGCTGCCGTATGGGCGCGAACCGACGTCGATTGCGTTCTTGAGCGCACCGGGCACCGAGCGGTTGTATTCCGGCGTCACGAACAGAACCGCGTCGCTGGCGAGCAGTTGCTCGCGGAACCGCGACCAGCTTTCGGGAGGGCCGGCGGCTTCAACGTCTTCGTCGTAGAGCGGCAGATCGCCGATTTCGACAATTTGCAGGTCGAGGTTCGCCGGCGCGAGCTTGGCCAGTGCCAGCGCGGCCTTTCGGCTGACCGATTCCTTGCGCAGGCTGCCGACAACGACGGCTACTTTGAATTGCTGAGACATAGTGATTTCCTGTTCTATCTAAGTTTTTCTGAAGAACGTCAGGCGGACTGCCTGTGCGCGGTCATCGCGCGTCAACGAGCACCAGTTCGCTGTCCTCGAGAGCGATCACTTCGATCCGCGATTGCCCGGTCACGGCGGCGCCATCGCGGGCATTGATCTCGACGCTTCCAATACGGACTTTTCCAGTCGCCGGCACGAGATAGAGATGCCGATCGGGCGAAGCGTCGTAAGTCACCGTCTCGCCGGCCTTGAGAGTCGTCCCGAGAACCCGAGCATCGGCGCGGATGGGCAGAGCGTCGTCACCTTCGATGCCCGAAGCCAGCGCCACGAACCGTCCGCTGCGGTCGTTTTTGGGGAAAGGACGCGCACCCCAGCCCGGCTGGCCGCCGCGCTGATCGGGAATGATCCAGATCTGGAAGATCTGGGTAGCCTCGTCCTCAAGATTGTATTCCGAATGAGTGACCCCGGTGCCTGCGGACATCACCTGCACGTCACCGGCTTCGGTCCGGCCGGTGTTGCCGAGGTTGTCCTTGTGCGTGATTGCGCCTTTGCGGACGTAGGTGATGATTTCCATGTCGCGGTGGGGGTGCGGCGGGAACCCGGTGTTGGGGGCGATGGTGTCATCGTTCCACACGCGAAGCTGTCCCCAATTCGTGCGCGCCGGATCGTGGTAGTCGGCGAACGAGAAATGGTGGCGGGCATCGAGCCAGCCGTGGTCGGCAGCACCGAGGGTGTTGAAGGGGCGAAGTTCGATCATTGGTCGGTCCTCAAGTCTTGTGTGCACCCTATATGGCCGTTGCCACTCAATCGGATAAGTCCGATAAACTTGTTCCAAATGTTCGAAGGAGTTGAATAATGGATGTAGGCCAGCCGACGCTGGACCAGTTGCGCATCTTCATCGCGGTAGCCGACGAGGGCACCTTCAACCGTGCGGCGCACAAGCTCGGCCGAGCGCTGTCGGTGGTCAGCTACGGTATCGGAGCCCTCGAGAGCCAACTCGGGGCGAAGCTGTTCGATCGCCAGGGCTCGCGGCGACCGGTGCTGACCGAAGCCGGCCGGGCCTTGCTGGCCGATGCGAGAGGGGTGACCGACAACGTCGACGGACTGGTCGCCCGGGCGCGCGGGATCCGGCAGGGAATCGAGACCGAGATCGCGCTGGCGGTAGACGTCATGGTCCCAAGTGCGACCGTGGCGAGCGTGTTGCGTGACTTCCAGATCGTTTTTCCGACCGTCAACCTGCGGCTGCATGTCGAGGCGCTGGGGGCTGTAGCGGCTCTGATCCTGAATCGAAGCGCCGACTTGGGCGTGGCGGGCCCGGACATTCTCGACCTGGCGGAGCTGGAGCGCAGGGCGCTCGGCAGCGTCGAATTGATCCCGGTCGCGGCGCCGTCCCACCCGCTCGCCGGGCGGGGCGCGATCGAGCCCGGCGCGGTGCGACAATATCTGCAGCTGGTTCTGACCGATCGGTCCCCGCTCACCGAAGGCCGCGAGTTCTCGGTCGTCAGCCCGCGGACCTGGCGGCTTGCCGACCTCGGCGCCAAGCATGCGCTTTTGATCGAAGGGCTCGGCTGGGGGAACATGCCGCGGCATGCCGTGTCGGCCGACCTCGCGGCAGGACGGCTGGTGGCCCTCGACCTGCCCGAAGCGTCCAACTTCGAGTACCGCCTTCATGCGCTGTGGCGGAAGGACACGCGTCCAGGGCCGGCGGCCTCATGGATGCTCGAGGCCCTGATCGATCGCTGCTAGATCGTTACGCCGCAAGCCCTGATTACTGGGCAGCGAGCCTGCTTTCCCGCGTAATGGGAAACAGGCATAGGGCTGCCTGGCTACCTCGTTCACCTCGCATCCAAGGCTACTCCATGGCAGACCAGCAACCGACCGGCGCCCGAATGACCGGCGGCCAGATCCTCATCCGCGAACTGATGGCGCGGGGGGTGGACACGGTGTTCTGCGTCCCGGGCGAGAGCTACCTCGCCGCGCTCGACGCGATTTACGAAGCGGGCGACGCGATCAAGCTGGTGGTCTGCCGGCACGAGGCGGGCGCCGCCAACATGGCCGAAGCGTGGGGCAAGCTGACCAAGCGGCCGGGCGTGTGCTTCGTAACCCGCGGGCCAGGCGCGTGCCACGCCAGCATTGGCGTCCACACCGCCAAGCATGACAGCACGCCGATGATCCTGTTCGTCGGGCAGGTGCCACGCGATCAGATCGGGCGGGGGGCGTTCCAGGAGGTCGATTACGCGGCAACGTTCGGCGATCTCGCCAAATGGGCCTGCCAGATCGACGATGCGGCGCGGATCCCCGAGTTCATCGGCCGGGCCTATGCCTGCGCGCTCGGCGGACGGCCGGGACCAGTGGTGATCGCGCTGCCGGAAGACATGTTGAGCGAGGAAATCGACGCGCCGGCCGAAGCAATCGAGCCGCGCCGCGCCGCCGCCGTTCCCGATGCTGCGTCGATCGACGAACTCAAGGCTTTGCTTGGCGCAGCCGAGCGCCCGCTGCTCGTGCTCGGCGGATCGCAGTGGACCGGCGAAGGTCTTGCTGACATCACGAGCTTCGTCGAGACGACCGGTTTGCCCGTGACTTGCGGATTCCGCCGGCAAGACTTGTTCGACAACCGCCACGAAAATTACGTCGGGGAATCGGCGCTGGGCATCAATCCAAAGCTCAAGGCGCGTTGGCGCGAGGCGGACCTGATTCTTGCGGTGGGCACACGGCTCGGCGAAATCGTCACCGACAGCTATACCAATCTCGACGCACCGAACCCATCGCAGCGGCTGGTCCATGTGCTGCCCGACGCAAGCGAGCTCGGCCGGGTCTACCAGCCCACGCTGGCGATTGCCGCCGATGCCAACGCATTCGCCCGCGCGGCAGCATCAGCGTGCGCCGACGCCCAGCCGCGATGGGATCAGTGGCGGCAGACGGCGCGTGCCGACTACCAGGACTGGCAGCGGCCCCCGGCATCGGTCGGCCCGGTCGACATGGCCAGGATCGTCGGCTGGCTTAGCGATATGTTGCCGGATGACGCGATCGTCACCAACGGCGCCGGCAACTACGCGATCTGGCTGCATCGGTTCTTCCGCTACAAGCGTGCCGGCACTCAGCTTGCGCCCACAAGTGGGGCGATGGGCTATGGGCTGCCCGCCGCAATCGCCGCCAAGATCGGGCGGCCAGACAGCACCGTAGTATGCCTCGCCGGCGACGGTTGCTTCATGATGGCGAGCACCGAACTGGCGACGATCGTGCGCCACCGCGTGCCGGTGATCGTGGTAGTGGTGAACAATGCCGCATTCGGCACCATCCGCATGCACCAGGAACGGCGCTACCCCGGCCATGTGGTCGGCACCGAGCTGGTCAACCCCGACTTCGTCGCGCTGGCGCAAAGCTATGGCATCGGTGGCTGGCGGGTCGAGAGCACCGAGGCGTTCGCGCCGGCGTTCGAGGCCGCGCGCGCATCGGGCCAAGCGGCGCTGATCGAGATCGTCCTGCCGACCGCCGAACTGTCGCCGACGATGAAGCTCGCCGGCTAGGCCTCGCCCGTCAATCGCGCTCGAGCCGGCGCGCAAGCGCAACGCCGAGCGCGATCAGCGGCGGAACCAGCACGATCGATAGCGCGACCTTGGCAAGCATCTGCCCCAGCAACAAATCGCCGATGGGAAACTCGCCGTAGAACGCAAGGGTGATGAAGATCAGCGTATCGACCACCTGGCTCAGCGCCGAGGCGATTCCCCCGCGGACCATCATCCACGCGCCGCTGCCGCCGCCTTCGCCTTTTCCGCGCAAGGCCGAGAACAGCCACACGTTGAGAAACAGCGAAACCCCGTAGGCCACCGGTCCGGCGGCCATGATCCGCGGCGTGCTGCCCATCATCAACTGGAACGCGGCTTGCCGGTCTGGCGGCATGTCGGGCGAAGCGGGCACGGCGAGCACGACGAAGATCAGCACGATTGACAGAGCCAGTGGCACGAAGCCCCAGAATACCAGCCGGTCAGCCGCCTTGCGCCCGTAAAGCTGGGCGATCGTGCTCGACAGGACGACCAGCATCAGGAACGCGAAAATGCCCGCCTCGACCGCCAGTGGCCCCAGCGCGACCTGCTTGTTGCCGAGGATACCGGCGAGCACGGTCATCCCCCCGTAGAGGATCGCATAAATAAACAACGGGCGCGGGATCGCGGAAGCGGCGGCGGGCTGGGTGTCGGTCATCGCGGGTCGATTTGACATCGGTGCGCGCAAAAGGAAAGCGGGCGCGAAATCCAGCGTCACGATTGCCTGTGGAGACGCGCCGCGGCCGTCGGCAAAACCGGTTCCCACCCGTTCCGCTTCCGGCTAACGGGGATGCCATGCCGCCAATCGTAACCAGCCTGCTCGGGATCATCGCCATCCTGGCCATTGCCTTCGCGCTGTCGAGCGCGAAGCGGCGCATTCGCCTGCGCGTGGTCGGTGCGGCGTTCGGGCTCCAGGCGCTGATGGCATTCATCGTGCTGCGCACCCCGTGGGGCGTCGCTGCGATCCACGGGATGTCGAACGGTGTCGCGGCGCTGTTGTCGTATGCTAACGAGGGGACCGCGTTCCTGTTCGGGGTCGACAATCCGCTCAAGAATACGTTTGCACTGGGCGCGCTGCCGGTAATCGTGTTCTTCGCGGCACTGGTGTCGATCCTCTATCACCTCGGCATCATGCAGCGCGTGGTGCGGTGGGTCGGCGGGGCGATCGGCTGGGTGACGGGGATCAGCCAAGTCGAATTTTTGGGCGCGGCGGCCAACATCTTCGTCGGGCAGAGCGAAAGTCCGCTGGTGGTGCGGCCTTACCTGGCCGCGCTTACCCCAAGCGCGCTGTTCACGTTGATGACCGTCGGCATGGCCGGCGTCGCCGGCACCATCCTGGCGGCATACGCGGGCTTGCTCGGCGAGCGGTACCTGCCATTCCTGCTCGCCGCCGCCTTCATGTCGGCCCCCGGCGGCATCCTGATGGCCAAGATCATGATGCCAGATCCCGCCGATCTGGCGCCCGAGGCCGAAGGACGGATCGAACTGCCTGATGCCCGCATCAGTGCCGAAGGGCCAGGCGCGCTGGTCGAGGGCGGCAAGCCGCACGAAGTCGAACTCGCCGAGACGTTCGAGGAAGGGCAGAAGCCAGCCAACGTGATCGAGGCTGCAGCACAAGGCGCGCAGACCGGGGTGAAGCTGGCGGTCGCGGTTGGCGCGATGGTGCTGGCGTTCGTGGCGCTGGTGGCATTGGCGAATGGCGTGCTCGGCTGGTTCGGGGCGCTGTTCGGGTTCGACAACTGGAGCTTCCAGGCCGCGCTCGGCACGCTGTTTGCGCCGGTCATGTTCCTCATCGGTGTGCCGTGGGACCAGGCGCCGGTGGCGGGCGGCTTGTTCGGCACCAAGATCGTGCTCAATGAATTTGTTGCGTTCATCGACCTTGGCGAAATGGACGCCTCGGTGCTTTCGGACCGCAGCCGGGCGATCGTCACGTTTGCGCTGTGCGGGTTCGCCAACTTCTCCTCGATCGCGATCCAGATGGCGGTGACCGGCGGGCTGGCGCCCAACCAGCGGCCGGTGATCGCGCGCCTCGGCCTCAAGGCTCTGGCCGCGGGATCGCTGTCGAACTTGATGAGCGCCGCACTGGCCGGGCTGTTCCTTCCTTTCTAAGAGTCGCTTCCCATGTCCGAGATCGCATCCGTTTCGATTGCCCGCCCGCTTGACGAAGTTGCCGACGAGCTCGGCCGGTCCTTCCGCGAATACGGCTTTGCGGTGATCCGTGACCACGGCATCCCGGCCGAGCTGATCGCGCGTGCGGAGCAGCTGTCGAAGGAATTCTTCGCGCTGCCGGAAGCGACCAAGAAAGCGTACAAGATCGAAGGCGGCGGCGGCGCGCGGGGGTACACCCCGTTCGGCACCGAGCGGGCCAAGGACGCCGAAGTCCACGACCTCAAGGAATTCTGGCACGTCGGCCGCGAGCTGCCCGCCGGGCATCCTCTTGCGCAGTACATGGCCGACAACGTCTGGCCGAGCGAGATTGAAGACTTCCGGGAAACCTTTGCCACGCTTTATTCAGCGTTCGAGAAAGCCGGCGAGCGGGTGCTCGAGGCGATCGCGCTCCACCTTGGATTGCCCCAGGGCTACTTCAAGCCGACCGTCGAGGACGGCAACTCGGTCATGCGGCTGCTGCACTACCCGCCGCTCGATGGGCCGCATGCCGAGGGTGCGATCCGCGCTGCAGCGCATGGCGACATCAACACCATCACCTTGCTGCTCGGGGCCGAGGAAGCGGGGCTCGAGCTGCTTAATGCCAAGGGCCAGTGGCAGGCAATCGATACGCCGCCGGGCGCGCTGGTGGTCAATATCGGCGACATGCTCGACCGGTTGACCAACCATCGGCTGAAGTCGACCCAGCACCGGGTGGTCAATCCGAAGGGGCCCGCAGCGTACCGCTCGCGCTATTCGATGCCGTTTTTCCTGCACTTTCGCCCCGACTTCGCGATCGAAACTCTGGACAGTTGCATCGATCCCGAGCGGCCCGACGATCACCCGGCGCCGATCTCCAGCCACGAGTTCCTCCAGCAGCGGCTTCGCGAGATCAATCTGGCCTGATTCGCGATGGTTCCCGGCGCGGGGATCGGCCCCTGACTCTTTCTCAAATCTTGTTGCAACGCGGCAACAGATAAAAGCTGTTCCAAATCAACATATTACTTCTATCCACAGGGCGTGTGGATAAGTTCGTGGCCGGTTGTCATGGCCAAGTAACAGAAGATACTTCTGGAGGCAGAGGGAAGCCCCTATCGGGCGCCCGCCTCCTATCGTCACGTCATCGAATGCAAGGGATCGTCATTCCATGAAGCTCAAGTACCTGCTGGCCGCCAGCGTCGTCAGTCTGTCCACCGCCGTCGTCCTGCCGGCCCCCGTCGCGGCGCAGGAAACCTCGTCTTCCATTCGCGGTGAGATCAATTCGGCTGAAGGCGTGGCGGTCGCCGGCGCTACCGTGACCGCGGTTCATACCCCGTCGGGCACCACTGCGCGCTCGGACACCGACGCCAGCGGCAACTTCTCGCTCAACGGCCTGCGCATTGGCGGCCCGTTCGAGGTGACAATCGAGGCGCCCGGTTACGAGAACACTACAGTTTCGGACATCTTCCTTCAGGCCGGTCAGCCGCTTCGCCTGCCAGTCACGCTACAGGCGCAGACCCAGATCGTCGTCACCGGCAGCGCGATTGGTACGCGTCTGACCGCGAGCGACGGGCCGACCACCGTGCTCAGCGCCGAAGACGTGGAAAACACCGCCTCGATCAACCGCGACGTCCGCGATCTCGCCCGCCGCGACCCGCTGGTGACGATCGACCTTACCAACGCACGCACGATCGAGATCGCCGGCAACAACGGCCGCCTGAACCGCTTCAGCGTCGATGGCATTCAGCTATCGGACGACTTCGGCCTCAATAATGGTGGTCTGCCGACCAGCCGCGGCCCTGTGCCTTTCGACGCAATCGAGCAGTTCACCGTCAAGGTGGCGCCTTACGATATTTCCGAAGGCGACCTTCAGGGCGGCGCGGTCGATGTCGTACTCAAGTCGGGCGGCAACCGCTTCCGCGGGGGTGCTTTCTACTCCTACACCGGCGACAGCCTGACTGGTGACACCACCCGCGGCACCACCGTCGGGCTCGACTTCAAGTCGAACCAGTACGGGGGCTGGCTCTCCGGACCGATCATCCAGGATCGTCTGTTCTTCATGGTCGCTTACGAGCGGACCAAGGAATCGACCCCGTTCGACAACGGCTTCGGCGCCGGCTTCGCCAATCAGGTCCCGGGCCTCACCCAGGCCGTAATCGACCAGGTCAGCCAGACCGCCCAGTCGGTCTACAATTTCGACACCCAAGGCCTGATCGCGAATGCCAACGAGGATGACGAGAAGATCGTCGCCAAGATTGACGTCAACATTTCCGACAACCACCGGGCCGCGCTGACTTACATCCGCAATGTAGGCACCAACCAGTTCCAGCAGAACACGTTCGTGACCGCGCCATTCGCGCTCGGCTTCAATTCGAACGGCTATGAGCTGGCGGAGGAGATCAACTCGGGTGCGTTCGAGCTGAACTCCACCTGGTCCGACGTGTTCTCGACCACGTTCCGCGCGTCGTACCGCGACTACAACCGCGACCAGACGCCGTTCGGCGGCCGGAATTTCCCGCAGTTCGAGGTCTGCACCGATGCCACTTCGGCCGGCTCGCTGACCAGCTGCAACGGCACGCGGCTGTTCTTCGGGCCCGATGTCAGCCGTCAGTCGAACGATCTCAACACCGAGAACTTGTCGTTGGACCTGACCGCGCGCGCCGAACTGGGCAGCACCACGCTGAAATTCCTCGCCGGTTATACCAAGACCGATACGTTCAACCTGTTCCTCCAGCGCTCGCTCGGTGATTTCTACTTCGACTCGCTGGCCGATTTCCAGAACCGCCGGGCAAGCCGGCTGCGCTATGGCAATGCGGTGCCGTCGAACGATCCCGACGATGCGGCGGCGAGCTTCTCGACCGACAACTACACCGTCGGAACGCAGGCGGAGTTCCAGTTGAGCGATGCGCTGCAGGTGATCGTCGGCTTCCGCTACGACCTGTTTGGCAACGATGAGCTGCCCCCGCTCAACACCAACTTCTTCGCACGCAGCGGGCTCACCAACCGCGAAACGTTTAACGGCCGCGACATCTTCCAGCCGCGCGCGGCGTTCAACTGGGAAGCGACCGACCGTCTGATCGTGCGCGGCGGCGTGGGCATCTTCGGCGGCGGCACGCCCGACGTGTTCCTTTCGAACGTCTATTCCAACACCGGCCAGCTCACCAACGCGATCGACATCCAGCGCAACACCACGGCGCTCGGCTGCAACATTACCGGCGCAAGCGCGGCGGCCGTCTGCTCAGCGCTTAACGGCGTGACTGGCCCGATCCCCGCGGCGGTCCAGAACTTCCTGGCGACCAACACCGCGAGCCTCGCGGCGGCTCCGGTCGATGTCATCGACCCGGACCTCAAGATCGCCCGCAAAATGAAAGCTTCGCTCTCGGCCGACTACGAGGCGAACCTGGGTCCGCTCGGAGATGGCTGGCTGCTCGGTGTCCAGTTCCTCTACGACAAGACGCTCCAGGGGTACCTGTGGACCGACTTGCGCTCGGTTCCCGTCGGCGCGCTGCCCGACGGCCGCCCCAGATATGGCCCGATCGGCGGCGTCGCGACCACCAACCGCGATCTGCTGCTGACCAACACCGACGACGGCCGCGGCTACTTCGGAACTTTCCGCTTCGCCAAGGAGTGGGACTCCGGTCTCGATATCTTCGGCAGCTACACCCGTTCGGACGTCAAGGACCGTTCTGCGCTGACCAGTTCGACCTCATCGTCGAACTACGGCAACAACGCCTTTACCGATCCCAACTTCCCGGAATACGGCCGCTCGATCTACGAGTACCGCGACCAGTGGAAGTTCGGGTTCAACTTCCGCCGCGCGTTTTTCGGCGAAGCCAAGACCAGCGTCGGGCTTTTCGGTGAATATCGTTCCGGGCGCCCGTACAGCATCACTATGCTCGACAATTCGGGCGGCCGCGGCGCGGTGTTCGGTACCGTCGGCAATTTGGGCAACCTGCTGCTGTACGTGCCGACCGGCGCGAGCGATCCCAAGGTCAGCTTCGATACCGCGGCCAGCCAAACGTCATTCGAGACGCTGGTAAACACGCTTGGTCTCGAGAAGTACCGCGGCCGGATCGTGCCCAAGAACTCGGGCACCTCGCCCGATTTCTTCAAGGTCGACCTCCACTTCGGTCAGGAAATTCCGCTGCCGGGCTTCCTCGGTGCGCGCCCGAAGATCGAAGTGTTCGCCGATATCGAGAACGTGCTCAACCTGATCGACAGCGACTGGGGTTCGCTCCGCCAGGTGCAGTTCCCGTATAATGCGGCCGTGACCCGCGTGTCGTGCCTCACCGCCCCGACCCCTACGGGTACCGCAGGCACGGCGACGACCTCGAGCAGCCAGCCTTGCGCGCAATATCGCTACTCGAACGTCCTGGCGCCCAACGAGGTGCTTCAGGTGCGCCAATCGCTTTACGGCATCCGGGTGGGCGCGCGGATCAAGTTCTGATCCTGCACCACGTGATCTAATCCAGGATGGCGGCGCTCCTTTGCGGGAGCGCCGCCGTTTCGTTGTGGAACGCCGCGCGCGAGCGCATCGTTGGTAGGCGATGACCGCCGGGGGCACATTTTCAACTGCGTCGCGACGGCCGCGTCCGGCCACGCTCGCGGCGATCGTCCTGCTGCACGTGGCGGCGATCTACGCGCTCGCCAAAGCGTTCGCCCCGGGCGCTACCGCTTCGGTGGAGCAGGCGGTGTTATCGACCTTCGCCGTTACGGTAGACCTGCCCAAGACGCCGCCGCCAGAGCCAGAGCCAGCGCCGGACAGCGGCGCGGCGGGTGATGAGGGGCGCAAGGCGGTGCCCAAGCCGGTCGTAGCGTCCACGCCCAAGCTCATCGTCAAGCCCGCGCCTCCCGCGCCCAGGACAAGCTCCACCGGGACTGCGAACTCCTCGGGCGCCAGCGACGGCGGTAGCGGCACCGGCGCAGGCGGCACCGGCAGCGGGACTGGCAGCGGCACGGGCGGATCGGGTCAAGGCGGCGGGATTGCGACAAATCCGGTGTGGATCGGCGGTGCGATCAACAATGCGCGCGACTATCCAGTCCCACCCGGCGGTCGCCGTATGCGGATCGGCACCGAAGTGATCGTCAGGGTCACCGTGGGTACCGACGGGCGCGCGTCCAACTGCAGCGTGTACCGGCCGAGCCCCGATCCCGAGGCCGATGCGATCACCTGTCGGCTGGTCCTCAGCCGCTTGCGCTTCAAGCCAGCGACCGACGCCGACGGAAATCCAGTGACCGCGCCGTTTTTCTGGCGACAGCGCTGGTTCTAAGCTTCGCAGGTGCAGCAAAATCATCGCAACGCAAAATATATCATATGATAGCAGGGCGTTGAATCGTTCCAATTACACGACGGCCGTTCAAAACTAGCGAAATTTTGTGCGTCGCAGCGGAACCAGTTGGCGCCTCGGTGGTTAACCCCATGTCAAACACAATTGCGATTTATGGGGACTGCATCCAGTGGACGCACGCCGCGCCGACAGCTTTGTCTTCTCCGGGGACGAAAGCGAAGCCGAAACCGAGCTGTTCGCCTTTCGCTCGACGCGGCCTTCGCGGCGCGTTGCGCTGGTCGGCAACTACGTCCCGCGTAAATGCGGCATCGCCACTTTTACCGCCGATCTGACCGAACAGTTGGCGCGCTTCCGGCCCGAAATCGCGGTCGATGTCTGGGCGCTCGACGATGCCGACGAGCGCCTCGCTTATACCAATGTAGCCGGGACTATCGACCGGGCGGATCCGGCGGAATACGCCCGCGCGGCGGATGCCATCAATGCGAGCGGCGCGGATGCAGTGTGGCTGCAGCACGAATACGGCATCTTCGGCGGTACCGATGGCGAAATGGCATGCGAGTTCGTCGACCGTATCGCCGCTCCGCTGATCGTTACCTGCCACACTGTGTTGACCGACCCTTCGGACAGCCAGCGGCGCATTCTCGAGCATCTCGTCAAGCGCGCCTCGCGCATGATGGTGATGTCACATCGTTCGCGCGAGCTGTTGATTGCCCATTATGGCGCGGCCCCCGGAACTGTCGAAGTGATCGAACACGGTGCGCCCGACCGGCCATTCGGCCGCGAGAAGGAATTCAAGGCGCGCCGCGGCCTGGCAGATCGCACTGTGCTCACCACCTTCGGCCTGCTCGGACCGGGCAAGGGAATCGAGCGGGTAATCGAAGCGCTTCCGGCGATCCGCGCTCGCCATCCCGACGTCCTCTACCGGATCGTCGGCGCGACGCACCCCAAGCTGGTGGCGCGCGACGGTGAAAGCTACCGCGAAGGGCTCAAGGCATGTGCCGAGCAGCTCGGAGTCGCCGACGCGATCGAATGGGACGAAAGCTTTGTCGAGACCGACGAGCTGCTCGACCAGCTCGAGGCGTGCGACATTTACCTGACGCCGTATCCCGGCCTCCAGCAGTCGACCAGCGGTACGCTGAGCTATGCCGTAGCGCTGGGCAAGGCGGTCGTCTCGACGCCATACGTTCACGCGCGCGAGTTGTTGTCCGACGGGGTAGGCGTGCTGATCGAGCCCGGCTGTGCGGACGCGATCGCGAACGCCGTATGCGGCTTGCTCGACGACCCGTACGAGCTCGCTGCGATCAAGGCGCGCGCCTATGCCCGTGGCCGCGAAACGATCTGGCCGCGGTTTGCCGCTGCCTCGGCCGCTCTGATCGATCACGCGGTTGCCGCTCCGCCGCGCGACGCGCCTCGCGCCGCCCCGCCGTTCCACGCGGTGCGCGCGATGAGCGATGCGACCGGCATGTTCCAGCATTCCATCGGCATCATTCCCGACCGGCGGCACGGCTACTGCCTTGACGACAACGTGCGCGCGCTAATGCTAGTCAACCAGGCGCAAGGCCTCGATCCGCAAGAGCGGCAGTCGCTGGCGATGACTTATGCCGCCTTCGTTCAGGACGCGTGGAACCCCGACAAGCGCGGCTTCCGTAATTTCATGCGGTTCGATCGCAGCTGGTGCGAGGACCTGGGGTCCGAAGACTCCAATGGGCGAACAATCTGGGCCTTGGGGCGCACCGCGCTGGACAGCAACGATGCCGACATCTGCGCATGGGCGACCCAGCTTTATGACCAGACGCTGCCGGCGATTGCTGACACCGAAAGCCCCCGTACGACGGCGTTCGTCATGCTTGGCGCAGCGGCGATGCTTCGGGCCCGGCCGCACAAGGCTTCGGCTGACGTACTCGAAAAGGGCGCGGGCTTTCTGGAACGCCTGCTCGGCGGGGCGCGGCGCCCTGACTGGGCCTGGTTCGAGGCGGTGCTCGGCTATGACAACCCGCGGCTGCCGCAGGCGTTGATCGAGGCGGGCGAAGCGCTGGGCCGACCGGATTGGACCGCAATCGGGATCGAGACACTGGCCTGGATCGCCGACCGCCAGACCGCGGCGAATGGTAACTTTCGTCCGATCGGGTCCGAAACTTTCGGCCACGAATATGCGCAGCTGCCGTTCGACCAGCAGCCGCTCGAAGCTCATGCCGCAATCGACGCCGCGCTCAGCGCCTGGCGTGCGACCGGTGACGAGCGCTGGCGCGCGCACGGCACCGCGGCGTGGCGCTGGTTCTTCGGCGCCAATGATCGCGGCGTGGTGCTTGCCGATGCCGCAACCGGCCGCTGCCGCGATGGCATCACCCCGCGAGGAGCGAACATGAATTGCGGGGCTGAATCGATCCTCGCGTTTCAATTGGGGCACTATTCCATGCTAGCGCTCGCCCCGCATGTGGCGGGCGATTCGCGGGCCACCAGTCCGATGGCGGGCGCTGCGGGGAAGTTGGTTGAAGACCGAATTAAGGACGGCCAACGGCCCCTTGCATATACTTGACACGCGGCTTCACGCCGACCCCTCGCGGGTTGTGCTGCGGCCGTTTCACCTGGGTTGGCAAGCCACCAATGCGCAAAGCAGCCGCGCGATGCGGTTGGTCGACGATGTCGCCGCGCTGAGCGAGAACCGGGTGCGCGAGGAATACCGCAAGGTGCTCACCGACTTCAAGGAACGCCACTGGCAGACCGAAGCGATGTTCAAAGAGCGCTATGAGGAGCTCGAGACGTCGCTCGGCCTGCAGGCCCGCGACTTTTCACCCATGCGCCGCAAGCTGATCGGGGCTTATTTTTGCCACGAATACACCTACTCGGCCGCCGCTTTGATGAACCCCTCGATCGTTCAGCATCCCGACCAGTCGGGTTGCCGAGACGGCGCCGTCCGCTTCGTGATGAGCTTACGGGCGGTCGGCGAGGGCCACATCAGTTCGATCGTTTTTCGCGAGGGCATCGCGCACGCCGATGGCCGGTTCGAACTGTGGCCGCAGAGTGCGTTCGCGACGTCGGTCGAACTCGACGATGCGACCATGTCGGATGCGGATCGAGGGGTCACTGTTCATCGCCACGCCGAATCTTCGCTGTCGAATACGGTTATCTTCCCGATCACCGAACAGCAGCGCAACGGGCTCGAGGACTTGCGGCTGGTACGGTTCGAGCACGGTAACGGCGACGGCGAGCGCGAATACGAATGGATCGGCACGTATACCGCATACTCGGGCAAGACGATCAGATCGGAACTGCTGCGCACGACCGATTTCAAGCGCTTCCTGCTGGAACCGGTCGAGGGCCGCGCAGGCCGCAACAAGGGCATGGCGCTGTTCCCGCGCAAGTGCGGCGGGTACTACACGATGGTCGGACGGCAGGACGGCAAGAACCTCTACCTGCTGCGCTCCCGCCGAATCGACCGCTGGGACAGCGAAGGGATCCTGCTGATGGAGCCCAAGTTCCCATGGGAATTCATCCAGATCGGCAACTGCGGCAGTCCCATCGAGACCGAGCACGGCTGGCTGCTGTTTACTCACGGCGTTGGCGCGATGCGCAAGTATACCGTCGGCTGCGCGCTGCTCGATCGCGATGATCCGTCGAAAGTTATCGGACGGACGCGCGAGCCGGTGCTGTCGGCTGAAAACGCCGACCGCTCGGGCTATGTACCCAACGTGGTTTATACCTGCGGCGCGCTGCGGGTCGACGACCGCTTGTTCGTGCCATACGGCATCTCGGACAGCTCGGTCGGCTTCGCGACGGTGAAAATCGACGACCTGCTGCAACTGATGGTGTGACCGGTGCGTTGATGGGCCAAAGATGAACGAACCCATGAGCGAACCGACCATCCATCCCGTGATCCTGTGCGGCGGCAGCGGCACTCGGCTGTGGCCGCGCAGCCGCAAGGCCAAGCCCAAGCCTTTTCTTCCACTGGTGGGAGACCGTACGCTGTTCGAAGCGACGCTCGACCGCTGGTTGGATCAGGACAACTTTGCCGAGCCAGTGATCGTCGCCGGTCCCGCGCATGTCGGCCATATCGCCGAGCAGGCCGGCGAGACCGCGACGGTCATCGTCGAGCCCGAGGCAAAAAACACCGCTCCAGCGATCGGCCTTGCCGCCGCGCTGCTGCCGGCTGATTCGATCCTGCTGGTGTGCCCGAGCGACCACCACATCGCAGACAGCGCGGCGTTCACCGCCACCGCTCGCGCTGCGGCGCGGCTCGCGGCCGAGGACTGGATGGTAGCCTTCGGGATCGCCCCCGACCGGCCTGAGACAGGCTACGGCTACATCCGCACCGGCGAACCGATCAATGGCGGACATCAGATCGACCGGTTTGTCGAAAAGCCTGACCGGGCAACCGCGGAACGATTTCTCGCTGAGGGCGGTCACGCTTGGAACGGGGGTATCTTCGCATTCCGCGCGGGCGCTTTCATGGACGAACTCGGCCAGCACCGTCCCGCGATGGCGGAAGCGGTGCGCAAAGCGGTCGCTGGCGGACGCTACCGCGGTCAGGAGTTTCATCCGGCTGCGGAGCCGTTTGCCGGGATTTCAGGCGAGTCGGTTGATTATGCGGTGATGGAAAACACCGCGCGCGCCGCGGTCGTGCCTGCCGATATGGGCTGGTCCGACATCGGCAATTGGGAAGCTTTGCGCGATGCGCGTCCCGCGGATGCCGACGGCAACCGCACATCGGGGCCGGCCGAGTTGGTCGAATGCCGCAACGTGCTGGTCGAAACCGACGGGCCCCGCGTTTCGGTGATCGGGCTCGAAGATATTATTGTAGTGGTCGACGGAAATGAAGTGTTGGTGACCAGCGCCGCCGGCGCCCAACTGGTCGGCAAGCTTTCGGGAGCGGCAAACCAGTGAGCAGGTCGCTGCCGACCAAGTCCGTCGCCAAGCCATGGGGGCAGGACCAGCTGCCTCCACCGTTCGCCAGTCCGGCAGGCGAACGGATCGGCGAAATCTGGTTCGAGCCGCCGCCGGAATTGCCCGAGCTGTTGGTCAAATACCTGTTCACCAGCGAGGCGCTGTCGGTGCAGGTCCATCCTTCCGATGACCAGGCCCCGCAGGGCAGCCGCGGCAAGGAAGAATGCTGGCTGGTGCTGTCGGCGGAGCCGGGCGCGCAGCTTGCGGTCGGGTTCAAGGAGCAGGTCTCGCCCGAGCGGATGCGTGCCGCCGCACTGGACGGATCGATCCAGCAACTGCTCGAATGGCACGCAGTGGCGCCCGGCGATTTCATTTACCTGACCGCCGGAACGGTTCACGCGATCGGCGCGGGGCTGTCGTTGATCGAGGTGCAGCAGAACTCCGACATCACCTATCGGCTCTACGATTACGGGCGCCCGCGCGAGTTGCACCTCGATGAAGCCGTCGCGGTAGCCGACGGCTGTCCGCACGATCCGCATTTGCGCCGGCAGGTACCCGAGAAGGGTGACATTTCACTGGTCAACGGGCCGCATTTCCGGCTCGACCGGCTCGACGGTGCGCCCGGCGAGGCGATCCGGGCGCGCTACGGCGATCGCCCGCTGCTGGTCATCCCCGTCGATGCATCGGTCATCCTGGGGGGAGAGACGGTTGCGCCCGGCGGCTGCGGACTGGCCGACAATCTCGGCGCGATCACGTTCGGCCAAGGGCGCGCGCTAATCGCGCAGCCGCTCCAGGACGCTTGACGCCGCCCCCATAGCAGGGAAGATTGCATCCGGTCGCGGCGGAGAGGGGCTCCATGCGAAAATTGCGACAACTGCTCGGCGCGGGCGCGCTGCTGGGAAGCCTTGCGGCTTGCGACATGACCGTGACCGGCGGTGGATCGAGCGCGGCGGCGAGCGGCGACGGCACCGGCACGGTCGCCGTGGCCGAATACCCCGAACGGGTGTTGTGGGGCGACACCCACCTGCACACCGACAATTCGATCGACGCGTTCGGATTCGGAGTGCGTCTCGGGCCCGAACAGGCACTGCGCTTCGCGCGGGGTGAAAAGGTGACTGCGACCACCGGTGTCCGGGCGCAGCTGGAGCGGCCGCTCGATTTTCTTGTCATCGCCGACCATTCGGACGGGCTCGGGGCGACCAAGCGGCTGTACGATGCGCCTCGCCTGCTGATCCAAGACGCGACTCTGCGCCGGTGGCACGATATGATGCACGCAGGCCCGCAAGGATCGCAACGCGCAGTTGCCGAGCTGATCACCGCCGCGGCCAACGGCAACCTGCCCGCCGCGCTGCGCGACCCGGCGCGCCAGGCTGCGGCCACCGAGGAGATCTGGCAAGAGCACCTGAAGACGATCGACCGGTTCAACGAGCCGGGCAAGTTCACCGCGCTCGCCGGCTTCGAATACACGCTGATGCCCGACGGGAACAACCTGCACCGGGTGGTCGTCTTCCGCGACGGTGTCGCCAAGACCAGCCAGGTCCGTCCGTTCCCGGGTCTCGGCGGCCATGTGGACCAGCTGTGGGACTACATGGACGCTTACGAGAGGAAGACTGGCGGGCACACGCTCGCGATCCCGCATAATTCTAACGTCTCCAATGGGCTGATGTTCGAGCTGACGGTCCCGGGCGGCGGCCCGATGACCGCGGCCTATGCTCGCCGCCGCGCCGCGCATGAGCCGGTGGTCGAGGCGACCCAAATCAAGGGCGACAGCGAGGCGCACAAGTTTCTGTCCCCGAACGACGAGTTCGCCAGCTTCGGGGTCGCCGGTTGGGAGTTGGGCAATTTGCCGCTGACTCGCCGCGCCACGCCCGACATGTTCGGCGGCAACTACGTGCGCGAGGCGCTCAAGCGCGGGCTGACGATCGAGGCGCGCACCGGGGTCAACCCATACCGGTTCGGAATGGTGGGCTCGACCGACGCGCACACAGGGCTGGCAACCGCCGACGAGAACAATTTCTTCGGCAAGCACACCGGCAACGAGCCAGGCCCGAAACGGGTGATGAGCCCGCAGAACCTAGGCACCGAGCAGGGACGGTTCGGCTATCATTACCTCGCCGGTGGCTACGCCGGCGTATGGGCCCGCGCCAACACCCGTGCGGAGATTTTCGACGCGCTCAAGCGACGCGAGGTCTATGCCACCACCGGGCCGAGAATGACCGTGCGGATGTTCGGCGGGTTCGAATTCACTCCAAAGGACTTTCGCGGCCAGGGTTGGGTCAAGACCGGTTACGCCCGCGGCGTGCCGATGGGGGGCGAGCTCATCGAAGCAGGCAAGCCGCCCGTGTTCATGGTCGAGGCATTGAAAGACCCGATCGGCGCCAATCTCGACCGGGTGCAGGTGATCAAGGGCTGGGTCGATGCTGGCGGAAAATCCCATGAGAAGGTGTTCGACGTGGTGTGGTCGGATGCCGCGAAACGGCCGATGTCGGGCCGCAAGGTTCCGGCGGTCGGCGATACGGTCGATCGCGCCCGCGCAAGCTACACCAATTCGATCGGCGCGAAGCAGCTGCGAGCGCTGTGGCGCGATCCCGAATATCGCGCTGGACAGTCGGCCTTCTACTACGTGCGGGTTATCGAGATCCCGACCCCGCGGTGGGTGCTGTTCGATGCCCTTCGCTATCACCTGATTCTCTCGCCCGAGGCGATGAAGGATGCAGTGGCGCAGGAACGTGCCTATTCGTCGCCGATATGGCTGATTCCCAAGCGAACTTGAGACACCGTATCCGCAAGTGGCTAAGCGAGCCGCTGGTCCATTTCCTCGTCGCGGGGGCGATAATCTTCGCGGTCATGTCGTGGCGCGTTGCTCCCGACGACCCGGCCAGCCGTCAGATCCACCTGACGCGTGAGGATCAGGCGCGGCTGTCGGTCAATTTCGCCGAAGTGATGGGTCGCCCGCCGACTTCCACCGAGCTCGCTGCGCTAATCGATCGGTGGGTGCGCGAGGAAGTGCTCTATCGTGAAGCGCTGCGGCTGGGCCTCGACGACGGCGACGCGGTGATCCGCAAGCGGCTGGCGCAGAAGATGGATGTGATCGCGGCTAGCGCTGCCGACGCCGAAACACCTGCCGATGAAGCGCTTGAAAAGTGGCTGAACACCCATCCCGACCGTTTCGCACAGGATATGAAGCTGACTTTCGATCAGCTCTATTTCACCGCGCGCAGCCGCGCGGTGGTGGCGAAGACCTTGCTGGGCGGCGGTGCTGACTGGACCAAAGTGGGCGACCCGGTTTCGCTTCCCGCCCACTTCGAGGCCGCGAGCCGCAAGGCGGTAAGCGACGAGATGGGTAACGATTTCGCCCGCGCGCTCGAGCGGCTGCCGCCGGCCAAGGAATGGCAGGGCCCGGTCGAGAGCGCGCTCGGCTGGCACCTGGTGCGGCTGACCGGGCGCGATCCGGGAGTGCTCCCGCCCTTGTCCGCCATCCGGGCCCGGGTGGAAGACGACTGGCGCGCCGCGACGGGGCGCCAGCGACAGGATGCGGCCTACAAGGCGCTGCGCGACGCCTACACGGTGCGGATCGACGAGTGAGGCTGCTCATCGCGCTGGTCCTGCTGCTGTGCGCAGCCGGGGTTCGCGGCGATGAATTGCGCCCCGGCTTCGTCGAACTGCGCCAGCGCGATGCGGCGCATTGGTCGTTGGGCTGGAAGCAGCCGCTGACCACCTCCGGCGAGCCGCGTCTGGTTGTCCCGTTAATCCCGGCCAATTGTCGCATCGTCGAAGGCCCGCATCGGCGGGTCGCCGCGCTTGCGCTGGTGGGCAGCGCCGGGCTGACCTGCAATGGCCCGATCGCGGGTCGCAGCGCCGGCTATCGCGAGGTCCTGGGCGGCGGCGACGTGCTGCTGCGAGTCGCGCCGCTGGCGGGCAGCGTCCAGAGCTATCGCCTGACCCCCCAAGCCCCCGCGGCGGCGCTCACTCAAAAACCTTCCGCCTGGCAGGTCTGGCGCACGTACGGCATGCTCGGGGTGACGCACATCCTCGGCGGCTGGGATCACTTGCTGTTCGTCATCGCACTGGTGCTGCTGGTGCGGCGCGGGTGGGCGGTGGCCAAGGCAGTGACCGCCTTCACCGTTGCGCACTCGCTGACGCTGGCCGGGGTCACGCTCGGGCTAGTCGGGCTGCCCCAATCGCCGGTCGAGGCACTGATCGCGCTGTCGATCGTCTTCCTCGCCGCCGAGTTGCTACGGGATGGCGACAGCGTAACGCCGCGCTACCCGTGGGGGGTCGCATTTGCTTTCGGCCTCGTCCACGGTTTCGGTTTCGCCGGCGCGCTGAAGGAAATCGGCCTTCCCGAAGGAGAGGTCCCGGCGGCGCTGCTGGCCTTCAACCTCGGGGTGGAGGCAGGGCAACTGGCAGTAGTGCTCGGTGTGCTCAGTGTCCTCGCGGTGGTCGCCCGTCTGGCGCGTCCGGCGCTAGCTCCGGTGCTGCGCATTGCGGCTTACGGGATCGGCACCACCGCGTCGTACTGGCTGATCGATCGCCTTATCGTTTAGCCGCGCTGGTTTTGGGCCCGGTTATCTTGCCATTCACCCCCGTGTGCCTACATTCGGACGGGAAAGGACGGCCCATCCAATGAACGACGACAAGGATCCGCAAGGCCCAGGCCAAGGGGGACCCAACCCCTGGATCAAGAGTCTTATGGTGTGGGGCGGGATTTTCCTCGCGCTGTTGCTGGTGGTGTCGATGTTCGGCCAGGCCGCACAGGCGCCCGGCCAGTCGATCCGCTATTCCGAATTCCGCGACCGGGTCGCTGCTGGAACGGTCAAGGACGTGTCGATCGCGCAAGACAAGATCACCGGCACGATGAAAAACGGCGATACTTTCGCCACCGTGCCGGTTTACGGCGACACCGAGCTGACCAAGCTGCTCGATGCGGGCGGCGTGTCGTATTCGGGTAAGGAAGTCGATCAGCCCAACGTATTCCTTTACCTGCTGATCCAGTCGCTCCCGTTCATACTCATCCTCGGCATCGCGTTCTTCGCGCTGCGCCAAGTGCAGAAAGGTGGTGGCGCCGGCGGCGCGATGGGCTTCGGCAAATCGAAAGCCAAGCTGCTGACAGAAAAGCAGGGCCGGGTGACCTTTGCCGATGTCGCCGGGATCGACGAAGCGCGTGAGGAGCTCGAGGAAATCGTCGAATTCCTGCGCGATCCGAATCGCTTCTCCAAGCTCGGCGGGCAGATCCCCAAGGGCGCTCTGCTGGTCGGCTCGCCGGGTACCGGCAAGACGCTGCTCGCCCGCGCGATCGCGGGTGAGGCAGGCGTGCCGTTTTTCACCATTTCGGGCTCCGACTTCGTCGAAATGTTCGTCGGCGTGGGCGCGAGCCGCGTGCGCGACATGTTCGAGCAGGCCAAGAAGAACGCGCCGTGCATCGTGTTCATCGACGAAATCGACGCGGTCGGCCGCCATCGCGGCCACGGCCTCGGCAACTCGAACGATGAACGCGAGCAGACGCTCAACCAATTGCTCGTCGAGATGGACGGCTTCGAGGCCAACGAAGGCATCATTATCATCGCCGCGACCAACCGGCCCGACGTGCTCGACCCGGCGCTGCTGCGGCCCGGCCGTTTCGATCGCCAGGTGGTGGTGCCGATCCCCGACATCGAGGGTCGCGAGAAGATCCTCAGCGTGCACATGAAGAAGGTTCCGCTCGCTCCCGACGTCAACCCGCGCACGATCGCGCGCGGCACGCCCGGTTTCTCGGGCGCGGACCTCGCCAACCTCGTCAACGAGGCGGCGCTGCTCGCTGCCCGGCGCAACAAGCGCCTGGTCGCGATGCAGGAATTCGAAGACGCCAAGGACAAGGTCATGATGGGTGCCGAGCGCCGCAGCATGGTGATGACCGACGACGAGAAGAAGATGACCGCTTATCACGAGGCCGGCCACGCGCTCGTCTCGATGCACGAGCCGGCGTCGGATCCGATCCACAAGGCGACGATCATCCCGCGCGGCCGCGCGCTGGGAATGGTCATGCGCCTGCCCGAGCGCGACAACTACTCGTATCACCGCGACAAGATGCACGCCGACCTTGCTGTCAGCATGGGCGGCCGCGTGGCGGAAGAGCTGATCTTCGGGCACGACAAGGTGTCGTCGGGCGCGAGCTCGGACATCCAGTATGCCACTTCGCTCGCGCGCAACATGGTGACCAAGTGGGGCATGAGCGACAAGCTCGGCCCGCTGCAGTACGAGGAAAGCCAGGAAGGCTATCTCGGCATGGGCCAGACCGCTCGCACGATGGGGTCGGCTGAAACCAACAAACTGATCGATTCCGAGATCAAGGCTCTGGTCGAAGGTGCTCATGCACGGGCAACCGAAGTCCTCAAGACGCAGGAGGACAAGCTCCACCTGCTTGCACAAGCGATGCTCGAATACGAGACGCTCAACGGGGACGAAATCAAGCAGCTGCTGGATACCGGCACGATCGACCGGCCGGACCAGCCCTTGACGCCGTTGGTCAAGCCAGTGCGCGGGTCTGCCATACCCAAGGCCGGTCGCAAATTTGGTGGCGAGGCGCCACAGGGGGCCTAGTAGCTGGGGACGCTCAGCTCCAGCGCTTGGCCTTGGTACTAGCGGCGCACTCCAAGCTGGCTGGCGGCCTGTTCCAGTTCCGCCTTGCGCGTGGGATTGGCTGCAATCGCGCTGGCCAGCGCCTGGCTTGCCGCTGAGTCCTGCCCGAGAGTCTTGCGGCTGCGCATCAGCATGATCCACCCGTCGACGTTGCCCGGGTCGGAGGCGAGCTTGCCTTCCAGCTTGGCGACCATGCCTTCGGCCATCGCTCGCTGTTCACCGGGCGGAATGCTGCCCGCCGCGGCAAGCTGTTCCTGGCTGGGGCCGGGGATCGCACCGAACGCCGGCTGGGTGGCGGCGGGCCGCTTGGACAGCGTCGCGGCTATTTGTGGGGCTACCTCGATATTGTTGATCTTGCCAACTTGTTCGATCGTGCGCTTGAGATCGGCTTCCCACGGCGCCCCGGGGGGCGTTTCGGCCAGCAGTGTCAGCCAGTCTCCGATCGCGCCCTTGTGATCGCCGCCGAGATCGCGATTCACAGCCAGGAAGTAACGCGCGCGCGGGTCCTTGGGATCGAGCGCGCCGGCCTTGCGAAACGCGGCCAGCGCGCGCGGGGGCATCGGGCTGTCGGCGCTCGCCATCACCAGCGCCTCGCCTAGGCTTGACCATAACACCGCGTTGTTCGGCGCGGCCTCGGTCGCTTTGGCGTAAGCTTCCGCAGCGTCGGAGAAACGGCCGGCGTCGAAATAGGCGAAGCCCAGTCGCTGCCAGCCGGCCGCATCGCGCGGATTGGCCTCCGCGTCGGCCTCGAGCGCGGCCAGCGGATCGCTCGCTCCCCGCGCGGGCTCCTGGCTCGCGCTGGGGTCATACGCTAACCGCCAGCCGATCGTGCCGACTGCCAGTGTGACAGCTCCCAGCGCCACCCATGCTCCCTTGCCGACCGGTCTGCGCAATGCCATTCCCCTCAATTATCGCGCTTTGATTAGCAGCGCTGCAGATTCGCGGCAAACCTGCTGGCTATCTGCGTGATGCCGCTTAATATGCGCGCGAACCTGAGGGGGTGGGCGTGTCGGCATTGGACGGCAGCATCGTTGACGTAGCGATCGTCGGGTCCGGCCCCGCCGGGCTCAGCGCGGCCGCGCGCGCCGCCGGCAAGGGCATGAGTCACGTCCTGCTCGAGAAGACCGACCACCTGTCGGACACGATCTACAAATACCAGAAGGGCAAGCACGTGATGGCCACCCCGGCCCATCTGGTGCTGCGTGCGGACCTCGATTTCGATGCCGGCAAGCGCGAGGTGATTCTCGATACCTGGAATCGCCAGATCGCCGACGGCAAGATCAATGTCATGCGCGAGGCCGAGGTGACCGCGATCGACGGCGCGGCGGGCGATTTCACTCTCAAGCTGAAGAATGGCCAGGCGGTTCGCGCCAAGGCGGTGGTGCTGGCGATCGGGACCCAGGGCAATCCCAACCTGCTGCGCATGCCCGGCGGCGACCTGCCGCATATCCAGTACCAGCTGGACGACCCGGGCGAGTACGTCGACGAGCACATCGTCGTCATCGGATCGGGTGATGCAGGCATTGAGAACGCGCTCGGGCTGGCGGCCGATGCCGCGCAAGGCAATGTCGTGACATTGCTCAATCGCGGGACCGATTTCGCGCGCGCCAAGTCGGCCAACGTCAAGCTGCTGATGGAGGCCGAGAGCGAGGGTCGGATGTTCATCCGCCGCGAGACAGCACCGGCCGAAGTGCGCCCTGGCGAGATGGTGCTCGACACCCGCGACGGGCAGGAAACGATCCGCTGCGACCGGATCATCGCGCGCACTGGGTCCAAACCTCCGCGCGGCTTCATCGAAAGCTGCGGGGTTGAATTCAGCGGACCCGACCAGGGCGCGTTTCCAAGCTTGTCCCCCTCGTTCGAGACCACCAAGCCCGGTATCTACGTGATCGGGGCGCTCGCCGGCTATCCGCTGATCAAGCACTGCATGAACCAGGGCTACGACGTGATCGAGTTCCTGTCCGGCAACACCGAATTGAAGCCGGCCGACGAGCCTATCCTCGAAGCGAAATTTGCCAAGCTGCCCGGCCAGCTCTCGGTCGATGAATGGCTCCAGCTATTCGGCCGCAACGTGGTCATCCTCCAGGAATTGTCGGTGCTCCAGCTGCGCGAGCTGATGCTCGAGAGCAACGTGCGCGCGTTCAAGGAGGGCGAGGTGATCTTTACCCGCAACGATCCCGGGTCGTCGATGTTCGCGATCGCCCAGGGGTCGGTCGCGGTGGAGATCAACCCCAAGGATCCGTCGGTCACGGTGCCGATCGGCGAAGGCTCGATCTTCGGCGAAGTGGGCCTCATCTCGGGCCGCCGGCGGGGCGCGACGATCCGCGCGGCCGAGCCGACTGTCGCGCTCGAGTTCTCGCGCAACGCCGCGCTCAAGCTGATCGCCACCACCCCCAGCGCGGCGCGCGCGGTCAACCGCATCTCGATCGAGCGACAGCTGCTGCAGATGTTTGGTTCGGGCCTTACGCCAGACGACCTTGCCGAAATCACCGAAGCCGCCGTCGTCGAGGACAAGCGCGCAGGCGAAGTGGTGGTGCAGGAAGGCGCCGAAGACAACGACGTGTTCGTCGTCCGCCGCGGATCGATGGTCGTCGAAAAGGACATCGGCGGGCATCCGGTATTCCTGTCGTACCTGCCTGCGGGATCGTATTTCGGCGAAATGGCCGTAATCGACGGCTCCAGGCGCACCGCTACCGTCAAGGCGGCGGTCAAGAGCCAGGTCGTGCGTTTCCCGGGCGATGCTTTCATGGCGCTGCTCGAGCGCAAGCCCGCGCTGCGCGAAAAGGCGATGGCCGACATGGCGGGCCGGCGCGAAGTCAACGCATTCGTCGAAAGCCGCAAGGACAGCTTCGGTGATGCGGCCGACTATTACTCGCAGACCGCACAGTTCCTGGTGGACAACGGCATCGGCGAAGCGACCGACGTGCTGCTGATCGACGAAACGTTGTGCATCGGCTGCGACAACTGCGAAAAGGCCTGCGCCGATAGCCACGATGGACTCTCACGCCTCGATCGCGAGGCCGGGCGGACGTACGCGCACCTTCATGTGCCGACTTCGTGCCGTCACTGTGAGCACCCGCACTGCATGGCCGATTGCCCGCCCAACGCGATCAAGCGCGGTCCCGACGGCGAGGTGTTCATCGACGAGACCTGCATCGGTTGCGGCAACTGCCAGCGCAACTGCCCGTACGGCGTGATCCGGATGGATGCCAAGCCGCCCAAGAAGCCGGGTCTCCTCTCATGGATGTTCCTGGGTCTCGGACCTGGGCCCGGCGAAGCGAGCTATTCTTGGCGCAAGAAGAAGGCGGAAGCCTCGGGCAAGGAGACCCCCAAGGTCGCGATCAAGTGTGACATGTGTTCGGGAATCGACGGGGGACCGGCTTGCGTGCGCGCGTGCCCGACCGGCGCGGCGATCCGCGTCGGGCCGGAAAAGTTTCTCGCGGTCAGCCAGCTGGACCGCGCGGGTTGATGGCGACGCTCGCGCCCGAAAAGGCCGGGCGACCGACCGACCACGAGAGCTTCCTGGTTCACAAGCGCCTGCGCTGGCTGTGGATCGCACTGCTGCTGTCGATCGCGGCAGGGGTCGGCTATGTCTATGCCGACGTCACCCCGCGTCCCAATGGGGGCACCTGGTACGGCTACACGCTCGGCACCATCGGGGTGCTGCTGATCGTCTGGCTGGCGATGCTCGGGGTCCGCAAGAGGGCGATGACCGAAGGGCGCTGGTCGTTGAAGGCGTGGACCTCGGCGCACGTCTATCTCGGCCTGTCGCTGATCGTGATCGTCACGCTGCACACCGGGTTCCAGCTTGGCTGGAACGTCCACACGCTAGCGTATTCGCTGATGATGCTGGTGATCGTATCGGGCCTGTACGGGATTACCGTCTACGCCCGGTTGCCTGAAAAATTGAGCAACAATCGCGGCGAGATGTCCAAGCGACAGATGGTCGAGAGCTTGGCCGCGATCGACCGCCAGCTCGATTCCGCGGCGCAGCCGCTCGCGCGCGAGGAATCGGACCGGGTCATCGCCGCGCTCGAACAGGATCCGTTCGAGGCCGGTTTGTTCGCGCGCCTTGCCAACGTCTACCCGCGCTGCCGGACCCGCCGTGCGCTGGCCGGGTTTACCGCTGACGGCGAGCGTGACGCGTCCGAGGACCGGGTGCTGGCCTTGCTCGAGAAACGCTCCGCGCAACTCGCGCAAATTCGCGGGCAGATGCACTTGCGCGCGATGCTCGACGTGTGGCTCTACGTGCATATTCCCGCGACCGTCGCGCTCCTGGGAGCGCTGATCGCGCATATCGTCAGCGTGTTTTTCTACTGGTAGCGCGGATGAGCTTTCGCATTCGCCAGATCGACACGACTGCCACCGGCCGCGAGATCGTTCGCGAGCGAATGGTCTTTGGCACTAGCTTGCGCGTTGGGCGTTCGGCCGAGAACGACATCGCGATCCCCGATCTGGCGGTCGAACAGCATCACGTCGTGGTCACCGCGGGCGAGGATCGCTCGCTGACGTTCGAAGCGGCGGGCACGCTCGGTTTCACACTCGACGGGCGCACGCGCAAGCTCGAGACGATCGACGATGGCGGGGCGGAGCTGGTGCTCGGCGCATATCGGCTCGATTTCGCAGCCGGGGACAACGGGGAGTTCGGGGTTACCGTCCGCCGGCGCGAGGAACGCGAAGGCGGCGAGGGCGCGGGCGCGCACGGGTTCACCCTGGCCAGCGCGCTGCCTGGCAAGCGCCCGCTGGCATGGATCGCGCTAGGGTTGATCTTCCTAGCCTTCCTCGCAATCCCCATCTGGTCGCACCTCAGCCGCGAAAAAATCAGGCCCGACCCGGACAAGCCCGGGCAGGTGCTGATGGACGCTAGCTGGACGCCTGGTCCCCTGAGTACCGCGCACCATCAGCTCGAAAGCAACTGCGAAGCTTGCCACGTCGATGCCTTCGTGGCGGTGCGCGACAAAACCTGCCTCACCTGCCACGAAGACATCGGCGATCACGCCGCGCATCCGCGCCTGAGCCTGGCGCGCGGCCCGCTGTCGTGGGGCGACAAAATCCAGCGGCAGGTCGCGGACTTGTTCAACAAGCCAGCCGCCGGCGCATGCACCGATTGTCATACCGAGCACGAAGGCGAAGGTCGGATGAAACCGCCGGCGCAGCAGTTCTGCGCCGACTGCCATGGTTCGATGGACAAGCGGCTGACCGACACCCGCATCGCCAACGCGGCCGATTTCGGCAAAGTGCACCCCGGTTTTCAGGCCGCGGTGTTGACCTCTCCGGGACAGAGCAAGCCGCAGCGCGTCGCGCTCGCCGAGCATCCCAAGCAGTTCAACGGAATCAAGTTTCCGCACGCGCTGCACTTGCGGCCCGGCGGCGGCGCGACGCGGATGGCGCTGCGGCTGGGCAAAGCGGGCGGCTATGGCGCGCCGCTCGGATGCGCTTCGTGCCACACGCCGACGACAGACGGGGTGCGCTTCAAGCCGGTACAGATGGAGACCAGTTGCGGGGCCTGCCATAGCCTCGTCTACGACCGGTCGGGAGGCAATTTCCGCGCGCTGCCGCACGGCGATGTCGGCAAAATGCGCGCGGCGCTGGCCGGAGCCGACCGCGCGACGCGACGGCCGATCGCGAGCGGTCGCCGCCGGCCGGGCGAGTTCGCGCCGGGCGGGCTTTATTACGGCAATTTCGCTCCGCCACAGCGCGCCTCCGTCCCGCTCGCTTCGCGCATGCTGTCGCTCGGCGGGGTATGCGGCGAATGCCATTATCCGGGCGGCAAGGACGGTGTCATGCCGGTCACTCAGCCCGCACGTTACATGGCGCACGGCTGGTTCGACCACGCAGATCATAAAAAGGAAAATTGCGCCACGTGCCACGCGGCGTCGAAGTCCAATTCAGCGACTGACGTGCTGCTGCCCGACATCAAGACCTGCCGCACTTGCCATCTGGGCGAGGATGCAGCCAAGCCCAAGATCGCGTCGAGCTGCGCCATGTGTCACAGCTATCACCCGCGCGGGGCAAAGCCGCCTGCAAAGGCCGGGACGCGCCCGGTAGGAAATACGCAAAGAAAAGTCGCTATGAGCGCCGTGCCGTGGCGATGAACGCCGTGAGGATGAGGGGCGCCATGAGGGTGGGGGCCATGCAGTGCTGATCGCTCAGATGACCGATATCCATATCGGTTTCGCACCCGATGACGGGCCGGAGGAGCTTAACCGCCACCGATTCCGCGCGGCGCTCGAACGCCTGCTGACCGGGCCCAACCGGCCCGATATGCTGGTGCTGTCGGGCGATATCACCGACAGCGGCAACTTCGACGATTTCGCCGACGTCGCCGCGCTTGTGGCGCATTGCCCTTATCCAGTCTGGCCGATGGTCGGCAACCACGACGAGCGCGCCAACCTGCTGCGCGCCTTTCCCCAGGCGCGCACCGAGAACGGCTTCATCCAATACGCGGTCGAGACGGACGGCCTGCGCGTGTTGCTGCTCGACACGCTCGAGAACGGACGCCACGGCGGAGCCTTCTGCCAAGCCCGGGCCGACTGGCTGAGTGCGCAACTCGACGCCGCGCCCGATACGCCGACACTGATCTTCATGCACCATCCGCCGGTGGTGACCGGGGTCGACTGGATGGACCCGGCGCCCGGTGAAGACTGGATAGCGCGCTTTGGCGCCACGGTAGAAGGGCGCGAACAGATCGTCTCGATCCAGTGCGGCCACCTGCATCGGCCGATCCAGACGATGTTCCGCGGGATCCCGCTTGGCGTGACCGCCTCGATTGCGCCCCGCGTGGCGCTCGACCTGCGACCGGTCGATGCCAACCATCCCGACGGACGCGACCTCATCACCACCGAGCCGCCATGCTACGCGCTCCACCGCTGGGACGGGCAGACGCTGGTCACGCATTATGAGGACGTCAGCGGCTGGCATGTGCTGGCGCACTTCACCGACCAGCTCCAGCCGATGATCCACGACATGTTCGGCGAGCGCGAGTAGCCTAGCGGTCCGCCGCTAGCGGCCCGGTTCCGGGCACCCAGCGGTTCATGTCGGGCGTGTCGTTCACCTTCCACGGCACGCCCTTGGCGGTAAGGAACAGCTTTTCCATTTCAGAGCGATTGAACGGACGCGATCCCATGCGGCCGAACACCGCAATCTGCCCGCCGGTTTCGTCGACCGCGCGATCGCGGTCTAGGCCCTTGCTCATCGCCAGCGCAGGCGAAGGCGTCTTCGCCCAGGCGATCAGCTCGGGCACCGGCGCAGGGCTGAAGCCGTAGAAATTGGGCTGGCTGTCCGGGCTGGTCAGC
The DNA here is from genome assembly GCA_963781525.1 of uncultured Alphaproteobacteria bacterium. Classification (GTDB taxonomy): domain Bacteria; phylum Pseudomonadota; class Alphaproteobacteria; order Sphingomonadales; family Sphingomonadaceae; genus Tsuneonella. The sequence goes on from CAWAGD010000007.1 coordinate 234,540, forward strand.
TGCAGCACTTTCATCCCGTTGCGGCCGTCGGCGACGTACGCGAACAGCGACGCGTTGGTCGAGCCGACCACCACGTCCTCGACGTCGTTCATCCGTCCGCCGAAGGTCTCCTTGCGGTAGATCGAGGGCCGGGTGGGGTTGGTCACGTCGAGGATCACCAGCCCTTCGGCTTTGGCCGCGACATAAGCGTGGGTGCGGGCGATATATATCCGGCGCGCATCGGCCAACGGCACGGTCGCCTCGGGCACCGCGACCGGCGACCGCAGATTGGTCACGTCGAACAGCTGCACGCCTTCTCGCGTGGTGACCCACAGGTAGCGGAACTGCAGCGCGCTCGCGCGCGCATCGTCGAGCGGGATGAGCGCGACGAGCTGCGGGTGGAGCGGATCCTTGAGATCGACCGTGACCAGCCCCTTGGCGGCCGCGATATAGGCAACCTCGCCGCCGAGCACGATATGGCGTGCGCCGTCGAGCACTCCGTCGGGGTTCCAGGTCACGCTGCGCGACAGCTTGTTGTTGCGGAATTCGCCGTCGGCCATCGTGTTGACATTGACCAGGATCAGGCCTTCCTCGGCATCGGTCACCGCAGCGTAGTCGTAGATCGGCAGGAACGGCTGCTCCTGGTTCATCGCACGCATTTCGGGCGTGTTGCGTAAGGGGTTGATCGGCTGGTTGGTCGGCAGCGCCATGCAAGTCGCGTTCTTGCTCTTCACCCGCGTGTTCTGGCCGAGCGGAGAGAATGGAGCAGTAGTGATCCGCTCGGAGAAGCCCTTGTTGGCGATTGAGGCGACGTCATAGACCCGGAAACCGCCTTTGCCTTCGGCGACGAATATGTATTCGCCGCGCAACTGCAGGCAGCCCACTTTATCGCCGGTGCCTTCGACCACGTTGGCAAAGCGCTCAAATGACTGGGTTTCGCCCGAAAGCTTGCCATCGAAGGTTTTGCCGCGGGTCCAGTCCTTCAACTCGCGGCCGTTGTCCTCGACGAACTGGCGGTAGAAATCGGGGTAAGCATACTTGTGAAGGTAGCTCCCGAGCACTGCCTGCGGTTCATCCCATTCGGTCACCCGCACCGCTTCGAACCCGCCTGCAAGGCCCGTCCACGCATTGAGGCCGACAAAGTTCACATAGTTGGTCCCGAGCAGCATCAGCTGCGCCATGATGGCGTTGTTGTCGTCCTTGTCCGACAGGTGGCAGTCCGAGCAGGTCTTGGTCTCGGTCGTGCGCACGGTGTGAGGGAAGTGCGGTGCGAATGCCTGGCTTGAAAACCCGATTGCGCTGATCGGCGGCTGCTGGATGTAAATCCGTTCGCGGTTGAGGTTGGTCGACGAGAGGACCAGGGCCGAACTCGATCGCACCGGCGCGACCTCGTTGCCCTTGGTGGTCATGTGCTTGCCGAGCTGGAAGGCATCGTCGCGTGCGACTTGCGGATTGTAGGTTGCAAAGTTGCGGGTGGTTTCGCCTTCGTCCTTGTGACTTTCAGTCTTCCAGTTGGCCTCGATCGGCAAGTGGCAGCCGCCGCAACTGGTGGTCCATGACAGGTGGCAAGTGAAGCACGCCATCTCGCTGTCGCGGTGGGCGCGCTCTACGGGCGCGATGCCGGGGCCAAAGGCGAATTGGCCGTCTTCCGCGCCGGTCTTGCTCATCAGCTTGGCACGCGCGGCCTTGGCGTTGAAGTGCGGATTGCCGGGATCAATGCTGTCTTTGACGAGGCTGACCCGCCATTCGAGCTTGGGGTCGACGATCGAGCGCTGGATCAGCTGCTGCCGTCCCTGACTGTCGTAAGTCCATTCGAACCGCCGCTGTCCGTCGGGATTGCGCAGCAGCGACAGGTTGTTGCCTCTCGGTGGAGCGGCCGGGCCGCTGGTGAACAAATTGGGATAAGCATCGGCGGTGCCGTGGCAGTCCTTGCAGCCGATCTCGACCGCGTTGGCCACTTCGCCGTAAATCAGCCCGTTGCCGTGATTGTCCTGCGCGAAATGGCAATCGGCGCACTGCATCCCTTTTTCGGCATGGATATCCATCAGGTGGACGGTTTTGCCGGGATTGACGCCGGGCGGGACGAACTTGCCTTCTCCGTCCTTGCGCCATTTTTCCGGATCGTCAGGGCTAACGATGCCGCCCTCGGCATCGAGCAGGTTGCCCGCCCGGTCGCGCTTGAACACGCCGCGGAAGTTCCACCCGTGGCCGTGGTAATCGGCAAACTGGGTGTCTTTCAGACCGGGGTTGAGATCGTACACGTTGCGCATGAAATCCTCGTCGGCCCAATTGCCGCGCGGGCTTGCCCCTTCGGGGTTGCGCTTCAAGACTTCACGCATCTCGGCCGCGGTGGGGTATTTCTGCTTCTCGGGCCACATCTTCGGCGCGTCGGCCTCGTAGTCCCACATTGTATAGCCGAGGAAGGAATTCAGGAACACGTTGGGCTGGTGCATGTGGCAGCTCATGCACTGCGCGGTGGGGATCGAGCGGGTGAAGACATGCTGCAGCGGATGGCCTTTTTCGCGGTTGTCGGCCGCGTGCTCGTCAGGCTCGTCTTCCTCGCCCTCGTGTCCGTCTTTCAGCATCCCGTGGCCGCTGCTTGCGGCGCTGTGCTCGGTCTTTTCGGCGATGGTCGGGTCAGCCGTGATCGTCTGCCCATCGCGACCATAGGGCGCGTACGTCAGCGAATGGCGCGGCTCGCGGTCGTTCGCGTAGACCACGTGGCAGGTCGAGCAACCGGAATGGCGGTAATCGCCCGGCTGGTCGTTGGTGCCCATGAACCAGGTTAGCGGATCGTTCAGGCGGGTCTTGTGGATGTTGAGCACCGGGATCGCCACCCGTAGGCCGGTGCCGGGGCCGCGGTTTGACTGCTTGAGATCGGGCCGGCCGGGCTCGTCGAGCCGCTGGATCGAGCCGCTCGGATTGGGCAGGCCGGTTTCGGGAAACGTCGGGTTGATCACCCGCCCGCCGCGCTCGAACACGCGAAAGATGTCGCCGGGCGGGGTCACCTGCCAGGTCGGTAGGGGGTAAAGCTCGGCCAGCGCGCCGCGCGCCCTCTGCCGTTCAGTCAGGGTTCCCGGCGGATCACCGGCGGAAACGATCTTGGCCGGCTCTCCGTCGCGGGTGTAGGCTTCGCCAAAGATGTAATTCTTATACGGCACGATGCCGTTGTTGTACGAAGCGCCGCCGAACAGCATCGCGCCGGTGCCCATGATCGACCGCTCGGCCGCCTCGATCACCGGCAAGTGGCACGCTCCGCAGGCCTCGCGCGCCACGCGGTAGTCGCTCGGGTTGACGAAGCGCACGAACTCCGGCGCCTCGCGGTTGAGCAGTGCGTAGCTCTGCTTGGGATTGGCCGACGAGGGGTAGTGCCAGCTCTCGGGGAAGCGCGGCAGCACGTGCGCCTTTTCGCGGGCGGCGACGTAAGCCGGATCGTCGCGTGGCAGTTGGGGATTGCCGATCACTGCAGCATCGCCGCCGTGGCAGTCGACGCAGCCGAGCCGCACTGCGGTCGAGGCATGCATCGTCGGCGCGTCGCTTGCCACGTGACACGTCGTGCAGCCATCGGACTTGGCTGCCATATCCTCGATCGACTGGGTGACCGGCGCCGCGGGAGATGCCGCGTAGTTGCGTTCCACCGGCTTCTCGCCCTCGGACGCCCGGCTGGTCGACCAAGCACTCGCCAGCGCCAGCACGAGTGCGGCGATCAAGACGAGGAGGCGGTCGAGGCGCATCAGTAGCTCACGATCACGTTGGCGAGAAGCGAGTAGTAATTACGGTTCCGGCTGGAATTGTCGAACAAGTCCTTGAACCCTTTCCCCGGCAGCAAGGCCGCTGCTGACAGCCGCACGACGATATTCTGGGTCGCTTGAGGCCGCCAGATCGCCGCTGCCGATACATCCCAGCCGATCGCGCGCGGAATCGAGCCTTCGTTGCGCAGCGTCTCCAGCGTCGCGGTGTTCTCGAACCACAAGTGGTTGGCGTTGCCCGACAAACGGAACTGCGGGGTCAGATCGAAATCACCGCCCACACCGGCGAGCATCAAGCCTGGGTTGTTGAAGTTCGACTGTCCTTGCTCCTTCGACGAACGGAGCGAATTGAGGATGCCGTTGCGGCCATTGAGGAACACCGCGCGCCCGCCGCCCGCGAACGGGATCGACTGGCGGATCCAGTAGCTGGTGTCGGCTCCAGCAAAAACCGGGTTCTCGAACACCGCGTCGTAGCCGGTTTCCTTGTCGTCATAGGGATCGTGATCGCCGCTCGCCCACGCGCCCGACAGCCGCAGGCGCATCCAGTCCCGGTCGTAGCTCGCTTCCATCGCCGCAAAGAACGCCTGGATCTTGGCGGTGCGGCTGGTGAAAAAACTGTAACGATCCTGCCCGAATGCACCGTAGGCGCTGGCGGTGAGGTTGAGCCGGCCCACCCGCCCGTCGGCGTTATACCCGACATAGGCCACGTCGTAACTGCGGGGGCGCAAGTCGCCGAGCAACGCGGGCCGCGCGGGAAAGCCGTTGTCGTCGATGTAGAACTCATCCCCTTCGCGGTTGCGGTTATAGGCGACGGTGATCTGGCTGGTCAGCGCGGGGATCAGGAAATCCTGGCGATAGAGATTGGCCACGAAGAAGAAATCGTCCCGCGGGCGCTGGAGCACCGCGTTGAGGCCGGAATTGGTGTCCTTCTCTAGGCGCCAGAAAGCCCCCAGATTGTATTGAAAGCGGTTGCCGTCGCGGTTTCCAAACAGGCGTATGCCGAGCTGGCTATCGTTGAACAGAAAGCCCCGGAAATCGGCCTGGAAAGGCTGGATGCCGACGCGGATCGAATCGAAGTCGTAGCGATCCGAGACATTGCGGATGTGGTAGTCGACGAAGGCTTCCTGCACCCCCACGAAGTGATCGAACCGGTTGCTCGGTTTGGACGGCTCCACGAACAGCACGCGCCGCTCGGGTACGTTGGCAAAGTTGGCGTTGAACGCCAGCGTAACTCGGTATTCGATTTCCGGCGGTTTGAACGCGGTGCTGCCCTTGGTCAGCGCCGCGCCGACGAGGAACGTCTGCGACAGGATGTAGCTGGCGTCCTTGCCGAAGATGTCGAGGCTGTCGGAGCGTTCGGTGGTCTGCACGCCGACCGGTATGGGGAACGTGCGCGGCTCGATCACGGTGTCGCTGACCAGGCTGGCCGAAAAGAACCAGTCGTGGCCGTTGATCAGCGGCCACTTTTCGGGATTGAGCGGACGATCGCCCTTCAAGGTGTTCTGGTTATATGGATCGAACCACCGTTCCTTCACCAGCCCCAGCGATTCGATCAGGCGCCATTTGTCAGGAATGGGGATCTGGTCGGTCGGAAATGCTTCGGGCGGCGGCGCGCGCACCGCGCCTGGGTTGTCTTGCGACACGCGGCTGGGAAGTGGGCCTTCGTAGCCCGGGCGGCGGCGGCCATCGATCGTGCCGCTGTTGATCGGTGGCGGATCCTCCTCGGGAAGGCGGCTGGTATCGGTATCTTTGGCGGGCGCGCTCTTCGCTGCGGCCTGCTCGGCGGCAGGTCCGTTGGTCTGCATGGCAAACGCCAAGGCAGGCAAAAACGTCAGCGCTGCAGCCATGGCCGAACTTTACCTCCCCCCTGACTCAGAAAACTGCGTAAAAACGGGACAAAATGCAATTGGGAACTTGAGTATTCCGCGCATGGGAAGGGAATGACACCGCCCAGGGTTGCGAAGCGGAGAGATTGACCGGGAGGCGAAACGCGTGCGGTCACGGGCGCCCGGTTTGCTAGGCGCAGGGCGTTGGCCGTAGCTGGGGGCGCCGCATTGCTCGTCGCCGGTGCGCCGAATCAGGCCGCCGACCACCTCGATCCGCCTAGCCGGGCCGACCCGGCGCGCTCCAGCAACACGCGCGATTTCTTCACCGCATAGACCGGCGGAGCGGTCAAAAATGCATACAACGATGCCAGTCCGACGAACGACGTGGCTGGCACTTTTCGTGCCGAAGAGAACACTCAATTGACCAATCTGACAAATGCAATCGGTGACGATCTGACGACTATCCAACTTGGTATATGCGCCAAGCGGGTGTAATCCGCGCCGACGGCGCTGCCACGCCGCCCTCGCGATCGGTTACTTACCCTGGCAGACGTTCTGTTCGTTGCTGTCGAGGAACGGCGCGAACGGGCAGCTGACATAGCGCAGCCGAACGCCCGCGCCGACCGGGATGACGATCTTGTCAGCCCGGATGTCGATCGGCGCGTTGCCGATCGATCCGGTGCGGGCACCGCCGTGATGCGCGCCGAGGAAGCCGATCATGTCGTCCTGATCGATACCGTCGCCCGATACGCCGATCGCGCCGACCAGCTTGCTTCCGCGATAGATCGGCACCGCGCCCGAGAAAATCTGGATGCCGTTGGCGATCCGTCGCTGTCCATTCGGCGCGGGCGGAACCAGAGTGCACTGCTGCGGCGTATCGGCAAATGGCGCGCCTTGCACGAACAGCGCGTGCTGGATGAGGTTGGACTTCACCAGCGCGATCTGCAGGCCGGTCGCGAAAGGATTGAAGTCTTCGATCGGACGCGAGAGCGGGCCCTCGTCGCGCGCCGCCTCGCCATCGGGAAAGTGCGGGCGCGCAATGTTGCCGATCGAGCGTGCGGCGAACGCGGTCTTGCCGGTGAACACCGCCGGGTCGTTGAAGAACACCCGCGCGCGTTCGAGGAACTGCGGAATTTCGGCGTCGGGATCGTCCAGCAACTGCTGCGCTGCGACCGGGTTCGAGAAGAACGCCACCGTGCGCGCTTTCTGCAGCGAGACATCGGTGCCGAAGATCGGCGCATCGGGCGCGCGGACGATCCCGAGAACGGTGCCGTAGGTGTCGACCATGCTGATAGTCACTTGCGCGCGGCTGTCGAGCGGGCGGCGGATCTGCGCGCGCGCGCGGCTCATCACGCGGAAAGCTTCCTCGAGCACGGCGCGGGTTTCGTCGGCCGACAGCGGTTGGCCGACCGCCGCCGCATCGGTCCCGCCGCGGATCGGATAGCGGTTCGCGCCGGCGCCGTTGGACAGCACGAACGCGTCCGGGAACGCGAACTCGCCGCCGGCAGCCGGGCGGATGCCGCTCGCCTCGGTGCCGTAAGGCGTGCCGGGTATGATCGATCCGTTGCTGTACCCGGTGACCGCCACCAGCAGCCCGATCGAGCCGTTGAACGCGGCGAAATCGGTCTTGAGCGGGGCCAGGTCTGCTGGCCGCATGTCTGAAAAGCGCAAGGCGGTGCCGTCGACCGTGATCTTCTCGCCGGTGATCGCATCGGGCGGGGCAAACCCCTGAATCCCCGCGAGCGCGATCGCTTCTTCATCGTCGACCTGAAGATCGGTGACGTTGTTGTCGAACGCATAGTCGCCATCGGCCATCACCCCGATCGCGCCGACCAGCACCCCGTTCTTGTACAGCGGAAAGCCCCCCGGATCCGCCGCGAGGCCGAGCGGTGCGCGCTTGGGCCCGACGAACGCCCCCGCGCCTCCGCCGGCCATGAAGCGGGTGTTGAGGTCCGAGCACGGCAACTGGCTGAACTGCACGCCTGACAGCGGCCCGCTTTCCAGACCGACCGTTCCGGGAGAAGGCGGGAAATTGGCCTGTACGATCATGCTCGCGGTGCGGGTCGAAAAGGCGTTGCCGCCGCTCGACAGGTAGGCGCCGGTCACCGCTTTGGAGATCGCGCCGATGGTCGAGACCACTTCGAGGCCCTGCGCGTCGACCGGCACATCGTTGAGAACGCCGGTCGCGGTCAGGGTGCTGGTGGTCATCTTGCTGCGCGCGCCGTTCATCGAGAACACGCCCAGCACGTTGCCGACCCGGTCGGTAACGGCGATCACGGCGGGCATCTTGCGCGCCTGCGCCTCGCCGATCGCCTGCGCCATGATCCGCTGTACTTCGGCCACCGTGAGCGCTTCGGCCGCGGGCACCGCGTAAACCGCGGTCGGCGGAGCCGCCGGTGCCGGCCCGGGGGTGCCGGTGTTGCCGCCGCCGGTATTCCCTCCGCTACCCCCGCCTCCGCCACAGGACGCGAGCAGCAGCGCGATCGTCAGGCCCGAAATCCGGGGACTGGCCTTCATCGTAGCGCTCCGATGCTGCGGGAAGCCTGGCCGAGCGCGGCGCGGAAGTTGCCCGGATTGTAGCTTTCCGGGCTTTCGACCGCCGCGTAAGCCCGGTTGATCGCTGCCCGGATGCCCGCCGCGGCGCCGACTGTTATGCGGCCTTCGCGAACCATTGCGTTGAGCAGGGTATCAAGCGCCATCACCGCCTGCGCCGATCCGGCGTAGTCGGTGAAGCGCGGGGCGGTCGCCTTGTCGGCAATCGCGGCGACCACCTGGAACGCCTCGTCCCCGCCATAGCCGCGCGCGTCGAGCGCGGATCCAAGCGCGCCGGCCGCCGCTTCGAGCTTTTGCGCCGCCGCTACCGCCTCGCCGCGTCCTTCGCCCATGGCACGGTGGAACCCAGCCGTCGCGCTGTCGAACGCGGCGGCCTGAGCCGGCGCGAGCACCCGCGCGACTGCCGAAAGCATGATCATGTTTTCGTCGTTGAAAGGCGGGGTGCCGAAGATGATCGGGCGGCCGGGGTTGGTCTCGAAAGTCAGCTTGCGCTGCGGACCGTCGGTGATCTGGCGGTGGCAACTGTGGCAATCGTAGAAAGTGAATTCCGGAAACGCGCCCTGCATCCCCAGCCGCGGCTGGCGGAACAGCGAAAGCGAGCGGCGCACTGCTTCAGCCTGTCCGACCGCCCACAGCCGGACGCTGCCGGGCGAGCCCTTGCGCTGCGCATAATCGGCGTCGGCATCGTGGTGCTGCTGGAGCGCGGAAAACAGGTCGAGCTCGAACGAGATCCGCGGGTGACCTGCGGCCATCACCCGGTGGCTGACGAACTGGCCGGCATCGTCGCTGCCGTAATGGCAATCGAGGCACACTTTCGCGCGCGCCGAAGGCCGTTCAAGGGGCGTCAGCCCAGCCGCGACGTTGGCCGCGTGGCTACCCCCGACAGTGAAGTGAATCGGCAACCAGCCGCCCGCCGCGCCGTGGCAGGATTCGCAGCCAACCCCGTCGGATAGCTGGAATTGCGGCCCGCGTGCGCCCCCGGTGGTCGCGTGGCAGCCGAGGCATTCGGTAGCGGATGTAGGCTCTATCCCGAGCGTCGCGCCGATCTGGCGGCCTCTGAGCGTGGTTAGCGCGGCGTAAGCGCGGCTGTGCGCGCCCGATGGGGAACTGGGTTCCTGCCAGCTGGCGATCTCGTCCTGTCGCACCACCGCGCCGTTGCCTTCCGCGCGGCCATGGCATGTCGAGCCGGCGCAACTGGCGACGCCCATCAACTGGCCCCCGCCGGGCGCGCCGCTCGCCGCGCCGGCCGCGAACAGCGCCAGCGCAGCCGCGAACGCGGCGACGATCTTTGACAGCGGCCCTTTCGACCTTGTGGCCCTCACTCCTCGTCCCCCTGCGTCGGACAACTACTGTTAGCGCCTTCGGGCGTGCATTTCACCTGCCAAAGATCGTCATTGCCCACACCGGTGATCGGCTCGTCGACCATCGGCGGGGTGATCAGCGGCTGGTTGTCCTGCACCTGGACCAGCTGGCCGGCGGGCCCGCTCTTGCCGTCATCGGCGATCGTCACCACCAACTCGAGTTCGTCGCTCGACGGAGCGTCGATAAAAATCTCGGGCGTCCGGGCGCACCCGGCGGCCGCGCAGCCGTTGATCGTGACGCTCGCGGTTGAGGGCAGGGTGACCGCGAACGCGCCGTTGATCGATACTGCGGGGGCAGTCTTTGCCCCGAACAAATCGCCCAGACCGGAGCGGATCACGCCATTGATGGCGATTTGCGCGTTGCTCGATCCGGTTTCGATATTGAGTTCGTTGGCGCTGAACCCGCGGCGATCGTCATACGCCGTCGTCGTGCCGCCGTTCTGAATGTACAGCGCGTCGCCGGCGATCAGATTGATCGTTCCGGCCTGCAGATAGCCGCCTGCCGGGCCGGCCGGAGCGGGCGTATCGAGCGCGCTGCTGATCGCGGCGAAATCGGTAAGCGAACCGATCTTGTCGAGAGTGGCGCGATCGGCGACCGCAATGGTATCGGCCTGAAGCTCGAGCACGCCCTGCAAGGCTCCGGCAGCGTTGCGCATGACGATCGAGCCGCTGCCCGCGATCACGTCGATCCGAACTGGATCGATCGAGAATGCGTCGGCATCGGACACCGTGGCCAGCGTGACCGCGCCGTTCAGTTCGACGAGCCCGCCGGCGTCGACCTTGAGCAGGCCGCCGGAGCCGATATTTCCGTTGTCGCCAAAGCTCAAGGCAAGCTCGCCGATCCGCACATCGCCCTTGATGCCTTCGCCGGAGCGCGCGTTGAGGCTGATATCCTGGTCGGCAAACAGGCGTGCCGCCTCGGTCTTGTCGAGGCTGAATTGGCCTTGCTGACCGGTCCCGCCGATGTTCATCGGACCGCTTGCGTTGAGGTTTCGCAAGGCGATCGAGCGGGTCAGGCCGCGGCTGCCGAGCTGTCCGGTGGCGCTGATGGCGATGTCGCCGGCCGCGACAGTGATAGCGCGTCCCGCCGCGAGACCGTTCAGCGTGAACAGCTGCCCCGCGTTGACGAAAAGGTCGCCGGTCGCGCGCACCTGCCCGCCGATGGTGACATTGGCTCCGGTGAGCTGGGCCGCGGCCGCATTGACTTGACCGTCGCTGCGCAAGTCGCTGCCCGCCGTCATCGTCGCCGTGCCCGATGCCGACGCATTGCCGACCGCGAGGCTTTGCGCGGCCAACAGATTGAGGTTGCCGGCAGTCGCATTGGCGCTGCCGACGGTCAGCGATCCGGGCGAACGCAAGTCGATCGAGCGCCCGCTCGCGGTAACCGCACCGGCCGAAGTCAGGCTTGCGACGGTGACGGCGCCGTTGGCGGCGGTGAGCGCGGTCGTGCCTGCGCTGGTCAGCGTCCCGAAGCTCACGCCTGTCTGGCCCGATGCTGTAACGCTGCCGCCCGCGCTGACCGGTCCGGTCGCCGCAACCGATCCGCTGGTGCTGGCAAGGCTCAGAGCGCCTCCGGTCGACAGCGCGCCGGTAAGCTGAAGGTTGGTGAGCGAACTCAACGCGATGCCGTTGCCGTTGATCGCGCCGCTACTCCGCAACGCGCCGCCGGTGCTGGCAAGGTTGACCGAGCCGGTGGCGTCGACCGTGGCGACCGCAAGGTCGCCCGCGGTCTGGACCGCGATATTGCCCGCGGTCGCGTCGAGGTCGGCGAACGCCAGCGCGCCGGTCGAACCGATCGTCACCGAACGACCCGTGGCGGTGACCGCGCCGGGGGAATTGAGATTGGCCACCCCGATCGCGCCGTTCGCGCTGGCGAGCGAGGTGGCGCCACCGCTGGTCGCGGTCGCCAGCGTTATGCCGCTGTTGCCCGATACCGCCAGGTTGCCGCCCGCCGCGACCGCTCCGGTTGCCGAGACCGCGCCGCCGGTGCTGGTCAGGCCGATCGCGCCGGTCGCACTGGCCGTGCCGAGCGCAAGGTTGCCCGCCGTCTGCACCGCCACGTCACCGGCGGTCGCATCGAGAGTGCCAAAGGTCAGCGCGCCGCTTGAGCCGATCGAGACCGAGCGCCCTCTGGCAAGGGTCACTGCCCCACTGGTGTTGAGGTTGGTGACACTGAGCGCGCCGTCCTGACTGGTCAGCAAGACATTGCCACCTGCGGTCAACGCGCCGAGCGCGACCCCGTTGGTGCCGACGATCGTCGTGGTTCCGCCTGCCGAGACCAACCCGCTGCCGGTGATGGCTCCTCCCAGAGTGGTAATCCGCAAGTTCCCGGTCGCACTCGCTTGCGCGACCGCCAGGTTGCTGACGCTGTCGATCGTCAGGCTGCCTCCGCCCGCTTGCGCGGTAAGACTGCCGGCGGAGGCAAGTTTGTCGACCAGGATCGATCCGTTCGAACTCGTCAGCAAGGTCGTGCCGCCGCTCATGACGTCGACCAGCGCTATCCCTGCGCGGCCGGCGATTGACGAGTTCCCGCCCGATATGAGCGACCCAGGGCTGCCGATCGCGCCACCGGTGCTGGTCAGCGACAGCGCGCCGGTCGCGCTCGCCTGGGTTACCGTCAGATTGCCTGCGGTAGTCAGCGTCAGATCGCCCGCGGTGGCCTGCGCGTCCGCGAAATACAGTCCGCTGGACGAGGCGATGTCGATCGAGCGGCCTCGCGCGGTAATCAGGCCTGTCGTCGGCGCCACCAATGGGCCTGTCGAGATGAGGTTGCCGACGGTGATTCGACCGTTGGCTGCCGTGAGGCTGATGGTCCCCGCGCTGCTTGCGTCGCCGAGCGAAATTCCGCTGTTGCCCGAAACCGCGAGGCTGCCGCCTGCTGCAACCGGGCCGCCGGCCGAGACCGCGCCGCTGGTGCTGGTCAGGCTGATCGCGCCCGGCGTGCTCACGCCGTGAGCCAGTTGCAAGTCCGCGAGCGAGCTCAAGACGATCCCGTTGCCGGTGAGCACGCCATTGGCGTTGAGCGCGCCGCCGCTGCTCACTAGCGTGATCGAGCCGGTTGCATCGACGGTATCGACCGTCAGGGTGCCCGCGGTCTGCACCGCGACGTTGCCCGCGCGTGCATCGAGATCGTCGAACGCCAGCGCTCCAGACGATCCGATGGTGATCGCCGTGCCGTTCGCGGTGACGAGACCGGCCGAATTGAGGTTCGTCACCCCGACCGGGCCGTTAGCGCTGGTCAGCAGGGTCGTCCCGCCGCTGGTCAGCACGCCGAGCGCGACGCCCGTCTCGCCCGAAACCGACATATCGCCGCCGGCCACGATCGGCCCTGCGCCCGATACACTTCCGCCGTTGCTGGCCAAGGTGACCGTGCCGCTCGCGCCGCCTTGTGCCAGCGCAAGGTTGCCCCCGGCGGTCAGGCCGAGGTCGCCCGCCGTCGCCTGCGCGCTGGTAAAGCTGAGCGCTCCCGGAGAATTTATCGTCACCGATTCGCCGAGCGCGGCGACGAGGCCGGGGGAGGTCAGGCTGCCGACGCTGAGCGCGCCGTTGCTGGCCTGCAGCAGCGTGGTGCCGCCCGAAACGACCCCCGCCAGCGCCATGCCGAGATCGGCCGACAGGCTGACGTTCCCGACCGCGCTGACCGTTCCCGGTGCGCTGAAGGTGCCGCCCGCGTCGACGGTTAGCGCGCCGCCCGACGAGAGCATGGTATCCGACACCACGTTACCGGCCGCGACGTACGTTATGCCCACGCCATTGACCGCGCCGGTATTGTGGATCGACCCTGCGTTACTGATCAGCGTAAGAGCGCCGGTGGCGTCGGCGGTTGCCAACAGAAGATCGTCTTCCGTCTCGATCGACAGGTCACCCGCCGTCGCGTCGGCATCGGCGAATGTCAGTCCGCCAAGCGAAACCAGTTTGACCGAGCTGCCGAACACGGTGACCGGCCCGGCCGAGCGCAGATCGTGCGACACGATCACTGGTCCCAGCGACTGCAGCGAGGTGATGCCGCCCGCTGCGAGATCGGTCATGTCTATCCCACCGGGCGCGCTGACGAGCGCGTTCCCATCGGTTGAAATAGCGCCGGTGCTGGTGAACGTGCCGCCCACCAGAACGGCCAGATCGCCGGTCGAATCGAGCGCGCCCGAGCCGGAAATGGTCAGGATCGCATCGCTGGGCGTGACGATCGAAGTGCTGCCGCCGACCGTTACCGGGGCACCCGAGATCGCGCCTGTGAATCCGTAACCGACCGGTCCGCTGTCGCCGCCGGCAAAGGCGGACAGGTCGTTGATGATCGCAAGCGCCGATCCTGGGCCACCGACTTGCGCGGTGAAGGCGGTGCTTCCGCCGATCGATGCAGCCCCGGCCCCGGCGTAGCTGCCCGCGTTGAGATCGAGGCTGTCGATCGAGCGTGACGTGGCCGCGGCGATCGAGGCATCGATCAGGCTGAACGACGCCATTCCGCCAGTCGCGCTACCCGTGAGCGCGCCCGCGCCCGGCGCGGCGATCGCCTGGACCGCCACGGGGCCAAAGGCAAAGGGGATGTCCGCCAGCGCCATCGTGGCATCGCCGCCCGTCGCGTTGCCGCCGATGCCTTCCTGCTCGGTAACCGACCCGCTCGCTCCGCCCCCGAATGCCGAGGCGTCGATCTTGATATCGCCCGCGATGCCGAGCGAGGCGCTGCCGCCGGCTGGCGCACTGAACAGGGCGGTGCCGCCGAACGCGTCGCCGCCGTCGCCGCCAGGTCCACCATCGGGATTGAAGGCGCCTTCGCCGCCGAAGCCAATCGCCTGGATTGAGACGCTTCCGCTGTCGTCGAGCGTTCCTCCCGAGGCGATGAACCGCGCTGTTCCGCCCGTCCCGGTCGCTGCCAGCGAGGGGGTCGCCCCTCCGGTTTCGCCTTGTCCGGCCGCGCCGATGCCTTGCGCCGTGACGCTCAGATCGGTGGTTTCGACCGAGCCGCCCGAAATGGCGAATGTTGCTGTACCGCCAATGCCGTTACCGGAGGCGAACGCCGCGCCGCCGGCGGCATTTTCGCCCGAAGACCCGCCGATGCCGTCGGCGCTGACGAGGATATTGCCGGTAGTGAGCGCGCCTTGCGCCACATCGAGCACAGCGGTGCCGCCTGTGCCGATTCCGCCGTTCCCCGCGACGGGGGGGTAAGAAAAGCCGGTCCCGCTAGGCAGCCCGCGCGCGTTGACGGTCAGCGAGGGCGCGTCGATCGCCCCGCCGCCACTGCCGCCCGCGCGCATTTCGACGCTGGCGGTGCCGCCCGTTGCGTTGAACCCGCTGGCCGGCGAGCCCGAAAAGGCGAACGCGCCGGCATATTCGCCGGCGGTGCCGTCGGCGCTGACGACGATATCCGACACCGATGAGATCGCCCCGCCCGCGGTGTAGAGCGTGGCGATGCCGCCGGTAGCGGTCGCCGCAGATGGGCCTTCGGCGCCAAGGCCCTTCGCTTCGATCACCAGGCCGCCGAATCCGCTGAAAGCGGCAACGGCCAGAACTTCGCCTTGGCCACCGTCGATGATGTCGATCAATCCGCCCGCGGACGCGCCGACCGTCGCGCGGCCGCCGATCGCCATGCCCGCGCTGGTCAGCGCACCGCCGGTCGTGCCGTTCGCGACCACTTCCAGCAAAGGTGTGGTTATCGTGCCGGCGTCGGCTATTACCGAAGCGCTGCCGCCGTGGGCGTTGGGCGTGGTGTTGAAAGTATCGGCGCTGCACTCCCCACAGATGAGCGATCCGCTGGCGTCGAGGCCGATGCTGTCGGCCGTCAGCGTGGCAAGCTGGTTGACCAGCAGGCTCGCGCTTCCGCCCAGGGCCTGGTTTCCGTTGCCAACCGCGGGGGCTTGTCCCTCAGCGTTCAAAGCGAGGTAGGACAAGGTAAGGTCCGCGCCGCCGCCCACGTGGAAATTGATCCCATCGACCGAACCGGAGCCCGATCCGGCGAGCGAGCCTTCGCTGAACGTGAACGCCCCTTGCCCACGCCCGCTGAGATAAGCCTGGTACCACGTATGCGTGCCACCCATGACATCGATCTGCGCGCTACCGCCGTGCCCGTCGCCGCCAGTGCCCAATTGAGCGACGCCGCCAAAGCCGTCGGCGTAGAGAGTAAGACCGAAGTCGGCGAACGTCGCGCCGGCGTCCGAAATCAGCGTAAGGCGCCCGCCGGTGCCGTCCCCGCCATCGCCCTCGACATATGTGCCTCCGCCGTAGCCCCCCGCATCTGCGTTTAGCGCGTTGGTGAGCGTACCACCGAGGACGCGCACGTCGATCGTGCCGCCGGTGCCCGCTCCGCCGAGGTTCTCGGCGTCGCCGCCATAGCCGCTCACATCGGCTTGGATGCCCGATGCGATCGTCCCGCCGCCGATCGCGTCGATCGCGATGGTGCCGCCCTGCGCGGTAACGCCATTCGGCTGCCCACTCTCCGACAGTCCGTTTTCCGCGCTAGCAGACAAGGCGATCGTGCCTGACGCGGAGAAAAGTGTGCCGCCCGATCCTGCCGCTAGCGTGATGTCGCCGCCGGTGACCAGATTGGCCGATCCGCCGCCGGTGCCATAGCCTTCCGCGTCGATCTCGAAAAAACCGCCCGAGGAACATTCGCTGCAATCGCTGGACCGGGCTTGGGTCTGGATCGAGCCGCCGTTCGATGCCGTGACGTTCGCGGTTCCGCCATGAGAGAAACCGGCGCGCGTGATCGCGCCAACGTTGTAGGCCGAAACATCGATATCGAGGTTGTTAGCCGTGAAATTGCCGCTGTCCGCCAGCAGGGACACCGTTCCGCCGGTGAGATCGGGCGAGGTGTCAGCGGCGCTGAAATAGTACGAAGCGACTTCGGCTCTTGCACTCAAGTCCGCATTTCCGTCGACGAACACCGAGGCGCCCTCGGTAACGGTGAGATCGATCGTGCCGCCGCGTCCGAACGCGCCGGCGGGACTGTTGATGCTCGCCGCGATGCCGGCATCGAGGTTGAGGTTATCGAGATTGAAAACGATGCCGCCGCCGATTTTCATCGTGATCGTGCCGCCGAGCGGATCGCGCGCTCCGCCGTCGCCATCGACCGCGCGGGCGTAAGCGTCGAGATATCTGACCGACTGGTCCTGCCGGTCGAGGGTGATCCCGATGGTGCCGCCAAACGCATCGCCGCCCAGGCCCGAGCCTGAATCGAGCGAGTTGCCGCCGATTGCCGAGGTGTCGAGGTCGACGCTGCCCAACGCCAGCAGTCCCCCGCTGGGGTCATCCGCCGATGTCCCGCGACTGTCGGCGATCGTTATTGCCCCCCCGCGGCCGACACCGCCCTGGCCACCGAACGAGCCTGACTCGGTAAAATCGTAGCTGGCGCCGCCGTGGCCCTCGGCATCGGCGGAAAGTGAACCGGCGTTGATCGACCCTCCGAAGCCGGCAGCGACCTCGATCGCCCCGCCATAGCCGTTGCCGCCGGTTTCGGTGCCGTAGCCACCGTAGCCGCCGGCGGTCAGGCTTATGTAGTCGGCGGCGATCCGGCCCCCGTCGGCAAACAGCCCGATCGAGCCACCGTGCGCGTCGAGCCCAGTGGCGCCGTCTCCGCCGGTCGATCCGTAGTGCGTGGCATCAACGGTGAGTCCGTCGGTCACGCTGATCTGACCGGCCCCGATGAAGCCGCCGACCAACTCGGCGTCGAGCGGGTCGCCGGGGAGGAATTCGTCCTTCAGGGCGCTGAGTTCGATCGTGCCGCCGCCGGCCGCGCTGCTGGAATGGAGCGAAAGACCGAACTGAGCGCTGATCGCGGTGCCGGCAGCCGCGGCGAGGTGGACGGATTTATCGCCACTCAAAGCGGTGTACGATCCGAACGATGTGGTTTGCGAACCCTGGCTGAAAACCGTGGGGGCGGTCGGTGCTACGGTGAAATCGCCCGTCGCATGGCCATCGACCCGGTTAGCGAAATCAGCGGTGCCGATGGTGATATTGCCGTCGGGCGATCCGTCCGCGCCGGCCGTCAGCACGATCGCGCTGCCATCATCGTAGTAAAGGCTGGCCGGCGAGTACCCGATCGAGCCCGACAACAGCATCGTCAGCGCGGTGTTCTTGGGCACCGCGACGAACTGGATCGTCTTGTGGTCGCTGCCGTTTGCCGAAGCCGATCCGGTGGTGGTGCCGGCGTGTACGATGCCGTTGGCGTCGGTCGTCCCCTGGCCGATCACGAAATCGAAATTACCCGCATCGATCTTCAGATCGACCTGCTCGGCGGCGATGTAGGCGATCGAGCGATCCGCACTGACCGAGCCGTTCTGGACGACCCGCGGCGATACCAGCGCGACGTACGAACCGGCGTTGATCGAGCCGTCGTTGACGATCGATCCTTTCGATTTGTCGGGTCCACGGAAGTTGATCGCGCCGTTGGCGTCGTAGAAATTGGCATTCCCCGACATCGCGTCGACCGAATACGTGATGTCGTTGGTGGTCATCACCAGCCCACCGACCTGGATCACGGCGCTCGGGCCGACGACGAAGCCGTTGGGGGTGTAGAACCATACGTTGCCGCCGGGACTCTGGCCCTCGCCGTTGCTGACTGAACTGGTGATGTTGCCGTTGAGCCCGATCGTCGCGGTTCCGCCGGGCAGGATGCGGTTGAGCACCGTGTAATCGCCGAGCGACGACGACGTGAACGATGCGCTGTAGCGGCTCGGAAGAAAGTCGACCGTGCCGCTGGTCGCCGGATCGTCGGTCGACCATGTGAGCACCGTGCGCGGGGAGGTGACGTCGATCTGGGTGAATTTCGAACCGGTCCCGCCGGTGAAGACGTCGGCGCCGCCTGCATCGACGACATGGCTGCCCTGGAAGCCTTTGTCCGGGTTGGGGGCGGTCTGGGCGAGCACCGCCTGCGGGGCCGCCGCGAGCACCAGCCCGAGCGCGCAGCCCGCCAGCAGCGCAGCGTGGCGGTTGCGATTGCGGGCTGGGCGCATGCGCGATGCGATGGGCGAGGCGGTGCGGTCCATCAAAGGTCCCTCCAGGGCAGCAAGCGCGCAGAAATCGTGAACAGGACGCGCGGATCGCTCCGCTCGGTCTGGTAGCCCGCGCGCTTGAGTGGGGCCGCGAACGTCAATCCGAAGTCGATGCGATCGCCCCAGCGGGCGCGCACCCCGGTGCCCGCGCTCAGCACGTCGCGCGGATCGGGGTTGATGCGATTATCGTCGATCCAGGCCTTGGCCCAGTCGACGAACACGAAAGGTTCGAAGGCGAAACCGCCGCGCGCGCCGGGATAGCGCGATCCCGCGCGCACCTCGAACGAAGCGCCGACCGCGTCGTCGCCGACGACTACGCCGGGATCGAGCCCGCGTCCGATGGTGTAGTTGCCGAAGCTCGCCTGCTCGTACGGCAGCAGCGGATTGTCGGACAGCTGCACGAGCGGCGAAAGCGCCAGCGTCACGCGGTGAGCCGGGCGGTATTCGATGGTCCCTTCGAGCCGCGCGACGAACGCCCGCGGATCGGCCAGCGCGTTGCTGATCGGCACGTTGGGCGGCAGGCAGCTGGCGAGGACGGAGCAGCCGTGGCTCGCGCCGAAAATGCCGATGCCCTTGCGCACTTCGAACGACATCGCGCTGCGCAACCTGGGGTCGCGCGCGGAGTACCCGGCCTGGCCCGCCGCGCTGCCCGCGTCGATCATCGCATGATCGAGTCGCACGAAAGCGACCGTCAGCTCGTCGTTGCTCAGCTTGGTGCCGGCAAACTCCAGTTCCTGATCGACCAGTTCCAGTCCACCCGTCAGTGCGAGCGAGCTTGTCTGCCGGCGCCGAAGAACTGCGCGCAAGTGACCTTCGACGGAGAATGTATCGGTCTTGAAGCCGCCGCCCGCCAGGCTCGGCTCGCTGCGGCCGAACAGCACGCTGCCGCCGAGCCGCAAGCCGTTGGCACCGAGCGCGATCTCCTCGCCAAAGCGGATGATCCGCTGCTCATCCCAGTCGATGGTGTTGTAGATGCTCGCGGTGGTCCGGTCGCCGACCCCGAGCAGGCCGTTCAATGCAAGCTCGGCAAACAGACCTTCGCGCCCGGTGGCCTTGGCGCCCAGGTTTTGCATGCCGACGTTGAGCTCGATCGGCGTGTACTCGACGGTGACATCGCCGACCACTTCGCCTGGCGCGCGGCCGGCCGATCGCAGCGTCAGCCGCGCATCGTAACCGGGCAGGTCGCGCAGCAGCAGCAGGTTGCGCTCGGCATCGTTGGTGTTGAACCAGTCTTCGCGGGTCAGCGGCTCGAGGTGTTGAGCGATCAGCCCTTCGGCGGCGCCAGCATTTCCGCGTACTTGCAGCTCGGTCAGCCTGGCGGCGAGCACGTCCATCTGCACGACCCCGCCCTTTTCGATCCGCTGCGGCGGGATCTGCACCGCAGCGAGGAACCCGCGTGCGCGCAGCGCCGTCGCGGCGCGGTCGCGCACTTCGCACAGCGCGGTGATCGGCAGGTCGCGACCCGCAAATTCGCTCCAAGTGGGAGCAAGGTCCGCCGCGGCGATGCCTGGCAGACCGGTGAACTCGACCGCGGCAAAATTGACCCGCGCCTCGGCGAATGCCGGTTCGGCCAGCGGGCAAGGGCCGCGCTCGATATTGTCCTGGACCGACAGGCGGTTGGTCGCAGGCGGGACCTTGTCACGACCGACCGAAAGATCGTCACGCGATGGAACCGGGCTGACTTGCGCCTGCGCTTGCGCGGACGGGACGAGCGCCATGGCGCTGCCAAGCGCGAGAACGGCGCGCCCCCAACGCGTCGCAGGCAGCAGGCTGCCGGCACGAACGCCCATCCGATCCTCCTCACGCCCGGCAAGGGCGAGCGATCGCCGCCGGGACTTTCCCTGTTGTCTTCTGGTGGGGATCGTTGCCCCGATAGCGACCTTGCAGTGCGATCTCGCCCGCGGGAATTAGCCGTCGGCGGTGGTCATCGCCGTCGACAGCACGTTGAGCTGCGCGGTGCAGCCCTTTTCGATCAACTTGAGCGCCAGGTCTTCCGGCGCGACCGGAACCGCGTCGAGCAGGCGGAAAGTGATTTCGCTCGGCGTACCGTCGCTGCCGGCGACGACGTACTTCGCGCCGTCGGTGACCGGCGCCTGCGACAGGTCCCACACCGTCAGCATCTCTCCGTCGCTAAAGGCTGCCTTGCTGGTGGCCTTGGCGCCATTGGGGCCGATGGCGTAGAGCGCCTCGCCGGTCGTGGCCGGGCGCCACAGGCGCACTTCGGCCGGGTTGGCGAGGCACATCGGGCCCGATTCGCGCACGTCGACGTACCACAAGTTAGGTCGGGTGACCGGACCGGTCGCGTCGCCGCGCACGGCCCCGGTGCGAACCCGCTGGGCCGAGCGCTGGCGGGTGAGCAGTGCGAACGTGCCGCTGCGGTCCGCGCCCGTCTTGGCGGATAGCGGGAAGCTGCCTGCGCCCTTGAGCACGCGAGTGCCTTTTTCATCGAGCACGGTCAGCGTGTCACCAGCCTTGAGCACGACGGTATCGGTGGCGCCGAGCTTCTTGCCGACCGGATAGGTCTTGGCCGAAGGGCCGCTGACGGCCACGACGACGCCAGCCTGGGCTGCTGCCAGCGGCAATCCCGCGGCGGCAATGAGTGCGAACGCCATAAGTGGGCGGCGATTAAGAAACAACATAGGCTCCTTCCTCGTTCAGCGACTGAGTCCTGTGTAGCAAATTTTCTAGGGCGCTGTCAGGCCGATAGCGCTCAAGCAGTTGTTTTATTTTCTCGGCGGATCGGATCGGGTCGGCCATTGCGACCGCTTCACCAAGCGCTTTGCGATCCTCCGCCGGCCAATCCGGCGCGATACCGAACACGTCGACCGGCTTGGCCCGCCCGCGCAACACCACCCGCCCCATCGGCCGCCACCAATCGAGACCGCTGCGTTCGACCAGTTCGCGGCTGGCCAGCACGTTGGAATCGAGTGACTTGTTGGCCGATTCGAGCCGTGCGGCGGTGTTCATGCTGTCACCCAATGCGGTGTACTGGATGCGGTTTTCGCCGCCGAAGTTGCCGACCACCGCCTCGCCCCAATGCATGCCGACGCGGGTCTTGCCGATCCGCGGCAGCGCGGGATCGGACTTCGCGACCTCGTCGCGAAACGCCTCACCCGCCTGCCACAGCGCGTAACCGGCCTTTGCCGCGCGCTCGCCATCGTCGGGCCTGGCGATCGGTGCCCCCCAGAACGCGACCACTGCGTCGCCGACGAACTTGTCGAGCACTCCGCCGTGATCGAGCACGACTTTGCTCAGCATCGACAAGTAGCGGTTGAGGAGCCGCGCGACTTGTTCCGGCTCGAGCGCGTGGCTCATCTTGGTGAAACCCTCAAGATCGCTGAAGAGCACGAACAGCTCTTTCTTCTCGCCGTGGAGCGCGAGCAGTTCGGGCCGCTCGATGATCTCCAGCGCCATTTCGCGGGGCAGATATTTTCCGAGCGCCCCTTGGGCGAAGTTGCGCTGCACCGCGCCCGCGGTGCGCGCCGCCGAAGTGACCGCGGTGAACGCGAGGATCCACCCCAGCACCCATCCGACCGCAGGCAGGCCGTACGTGTCGACTCCGCTCAGCTGCAGCACGAACGGAATACCAAGCATCACCGTGAACTGCGCGGCAAGCAGCACGTAGATGCGCCAACTGCCCCATTCGAGCAGCCCGGTCAGCACAGCCATGATCACGAACAGCAGCGCGAAAGCCCACAGCGCGAGTGATGACGATCGCGGCATCGCTTTGCCGTCGAGCATCTGCGCGATCATTTCGGCGTGGACTTGCAGCCCCGGCGGCTGGGGGGTTCCGGCAGCTTCGCTCAAAGAAGTGGCGACGCGGTCGGTATCGACGATGTCGCCGCCGATCAGGACGTAGCGTCCGGCCACCGCCGGCGCGAGGTATTCGGCCACCGCCGGGTCGGCAAAGGTTTCGATCGGCAAAGACGGAATGACCGGCCGCGTCGGATCGGCAGGCAGGCGGAAGTTGATCGCCCCGGTGTAACCCGGCAGCGTCGCGTCACCCGCGCCGGCTTCTGCCAGCATTCGGCGCCCGAGAACCGGTGGCAGGTCGCCACGAATTTCCGGCCAAACGCGGGTAACGCCGAACTGGTCGCTCAAACGGACGCTGGCGGGCTTGGCGTTGGTCCCGGCCAGCCTGGCAATGAACGAGCGCAGATATTTTTCCTGCTCGTAGCCGATGCTGCCGGCGTTGGTCGCGACGTCGGCAAAGCCGACCGCCACCGGCGTCTTCATCGCGCGCAGCGCGGCGACCAACTCGTCGTCCTCATCCTGCGGCTGGTCGAACAGGATATCGAGGCCGATTGCCTTCGCGCCCATCGTGTCGAGATTGGTCAGCGCCTTCGCCAATAACCCCCGGTCGAGCGGCGAGCGCTTGCGCACTTGGGCCAGCGTCTGGTCGTTATAGACCACCATCACCACGCGCTCGTCCTGATCGACCCGGTGCCTGTCGGCCACCAGATAGCTGCGAAAATCGTACATCGCGCGCTCTGCCGGACTCACCCCGGGCAGCTCGCTGCCGGGGGTCAGGCCCCAGCCGAAGCGGGCGACGGTCAGCGCCAGCATCACCAGCAGCCCGGTCAGCACCAGCCGCCGCGGTCCTGCCTCGCGAACATTGCGCCAGCCGCGCCGGACCAGTCCCCGTGCAATTCCCCCGCTCATCGCCTTGCGTCCCCGCTCAATTTCCGTGGAACAACGGACGCTCGCCGTCGCCGATCAGCGCGAAGCCTGCCCAGTAGAACGGGTGGGAGGTCTCGGCCGCATCCATCAGGCGGGTCTCGGCGGCGAGCAGCGCCTCTCCCGTGCCGACCGATTGCGGCGCGGCGAAGAAGCTTTCGAACAAGTGCCGGGTCGCCTGGTACTCATCGGGCGCCGGCCAGTGACTGGCGATCACCTGCCGCCCGCCTGCACCAATGAACGCGCGGACCAGACCGTCGAGCGCCTGGCCGCCGCCACCCTCGACGCCGGCAGCCTGGGTCGCCTCGAGCCCGGCGAGGCTGGCGGTGTTGCAGGCCGACAGGATTACCAGGTCGGCGTCGAGGTTGAGGTCGAAAATCTCGCCGAACTGCAGCAGCCCGTCCGATCCGTCGCCGCCGAAGGAAGTCAGCAACGCCGGGCTGACCGGGCAAGCCGGCTTGGGCGCGGTGACGATGCCGTGGGTGGCAAAGTGTACGATCCGATAAGTGTCGAGATCGGTGCGGTTGGCAATGGCGGTGTCAGTGAATGCCGAACCGGTGATCAATGCCGAGCGATCGGCCCCGATCTCCTGGCTGGCGAACACCAGCTCCTCGGCTGAGATGGGCTGGTTCCACGCTGCCAGCGGCACTTCGCAGCCTGCCTCGCCAGTCTCGGCGCTGCGCACGAGCGAAGCCTGGGTAACCGCGCCGACCGGCTGGTTCTGTCCCAGCCCGAGGTAAAGCGCTGCGGCCTTTGATGCAGGCGCTTTGCGTGCATCGCGGAAGCTCGCGGGCGACAGCGCGGTACTGATCGCGCGCCCGCGGCCAAGCCACGCGATATTGCGGAAATCGTACTCGTCGCCCCCGGCGCCGACTTTCTCGTGGTAAGCGTCAACCCCTGCCTGATCGGCGATGAGCAGGTTGGGCGGCAGCTCCATCATCGCGCCGTCGGGTTCGAACACCAGGTGCTTGACGCTGGCCAGATCGCCTGCGACCGGCCCCATCACGGCATCGAACAGCGTGCGCGCCGTGTCGATATCGAACGGATAGGTCGCGTTGACGCCGCCGACCGTGACCGAAATCGAATCGCGCAAGGCATGCACCAGCGTGCTGACTTGCCCCGCGCTGGCCCCGACTTTCCACGCGGTCGAACGCTGCGGCGAGAGGTACACTGCGTACATCGCGTCGCCGATCTCGACGAGTTCGAGATAAGCTTCATCCGGGCCGAGCATTCCGCGCATGTCGTCCGCGGTCAGGTAATCGTGCGCCAGCGAGCGGTACGCCGGGTAGTTGGCCAGCGCGGACAGCAGTTCGAGCTGCGATGCGTTCAGTCGCGCGCGGCGCGCTTGCAGTTCGGCGAGCGTCGCCGGGTCGGGCGCGTCGGCTCCGCGCGCCTGGTATTGCGCCAGCGACAAGTCGATCCGGTTAAGCTCGCGGCGTACCGCGCTTTCGCGGCGATAAAGGTCGGATGCCTGCCCGTCGCCCGCGGCAAGCCGGCGGCTGAGCTGGCCGAGCGTCTGAGCCGCGCCGGGCCGCTCGATCAATTGCGCCGCGGCGAACATGTCGGACACCAGCGCGGGCTGCTGCGGGATGCCCGCAACCAGCATGTCGAAGTAGGGCGCGAGCTGGTTTTCGAGGCCGACCAGCGCGCTTTTGTCGCCTTGCGTCTTGGCGACGATCGCACGGTACAGCTCCATTGCCTGTCCCGGTTCCCCGTGCCGGGTCAGGTAAGCAGCCAGCCGCGCCTTGGCGGCGCTGACCGAAGCGCTTTCGGGATAGCGAAGTTCCGTCAGCGCGAGCGATTCGCGCAGCAGCGACAGCGCTTGTGCGTCGTTGCCGAGCGCTTCGTTGCTAAGCGCCATCTCACTTATCAACTGGGCTTCGAGCCGGGCGGCGGAGACCACCCGGCCTTCGCGGATTGCGCCAATCTGCTGCCGTGCGCGCGCCAGCGCGGCGAGCGCTGCGGCGGACTTGCCTTCAAGGCGGTCGGCGGTAGCCGACAGCTGGAGCGCCTGGGCATCGATCATCGCCGCGCGCTCGGAGGTAGTCAGGCGCGTTTCCTGCGCAACCGCATCGCTCAGGCTCGCCGCGAGGCCGGAATTGAGCCCGTTCGACAGCGCGCGGTCGATCGCCACGGAACCGTCGCGGGTCACGACGGGATCGACCAGTTCGGGCACCCGCCGCGCCAGGATCGTGCGCGCATCGGCGAGCCGGCCGCGGTTGAGCGCGTCGATCGCCTCGAAGTTGCGCAACAGGCGCGACTGGATCGGGTCGCGCAGGCCCATCGTGCGCGCTTCGTCGAACACGCGCGCCGCTTCCTGGTAGCGGCCCATGTTGGACAGCTGCAGTGCGCGATTGACCATCACTTCGTGGCGGCTGGTGGCGAGTTCGGTCGCGTTGACGGCCCCGCCTGCCGCGGAAACGATATCGGGGCGGAAGTATTCCTCCGCCTCGCTGAAATCGCCCGCATTGTTCTGCCGGTAGCCCTGGCCGATCAGCAGGTCCGCCTCGCCGAGGCTGGCGCGCGCCTGGGCGAGCGATCCGCTGCCGCCGGTGGTGACGATATCGACTGTGCCGGGCACCGCCTGGTCGGCCGCGATGCTGGCAAGCGCGAGGCGCAGCGCGCTGTCGTAGGCGGCGATCCCCTCGACTACCGTGGTGCGCCCTTTGCTCACAGCGGAATAGACCAGCCATTCAAGACCGGGGGTGCTTCCGGAACCGCCCTCGCGGCAGCGGCTGACCATGGTGCCGGCAGTTAGCCCTTGCGCGGGCGCGGCCGCCTCGCACGCGAGCGGCGTGGCGCGGTCACCAGCGACGCGTTCGCTCGCCCCGGTCGGTGTGCGCAAGCTATAAGCCGAGCCGATCGGCCGGTTCACGTCGCGGCAAATCAGCGCCCACTTGCGGTCGAACAGCGAGGTGCGCGCTTTGCCCAGGCGCACACCTTGCGCCTCGCACACCGCGCCTGCATTGCCGATCGCGAAGCTTTCGCCGGCGAGCGGCGATGGCGCATCGGCCCACGCCGGTGCTGTGCCCCCCACGATGGTGACGATCGCCGCCAGACGGCACAAAGTGGCCCGCATGTTACCCTCCTAGACGCGACTCCGAAGGGGCGCCGCGCAACCTGCAACATGCGAGGCACACGGGCAAGGTGCCAAACCGGGCCGGCGATTTGCGCCATCTTGCCAATCGCGCGCGTTCTGCGATGAATTCACGCAAAAAAAGGGAGCCCGGCGAGTCGCGAACCAGCAGGGGGATTAAAATGGCCGTTTCCGATCACGTAGATTTCGCGACTTTTATGGACGGGGTGAACCGCCGCAATCCGGGGCAACCCGAATTCGTGCAGGCGGTGCAGGAGGTGGCCCAGGACATCTTCGAATTCATCGGCGACAAGGAAGCCTACCACAAGAACCAGATCCTCCGGCGCATCGCCGAGCCTGACCGTATCGTTATCTTCCGGGTGTGCTGGGAAGATGATAACGGCGGCATCCGCGTGCAGCGCGGCTACCGGGTGCAGAACAACAACGCGATCGGCCCGTACAAGGGCGGTATCCGCTTCCACCCGAGCGTGACCGAGAGCGTGCTGAAGTTTCTCGCCTTTGAGCAGACCTTCAAGAATGCGCTGACCGGGCTGCCCATGGGCGGCGGCAAAGGCGGTTCGAACTTCAATCCCAAAGGCAAAAGCGATCGCGAAGTGATGCGCTTCTGCCAGTCGTTCATGACGGAGTTATACCGGCACATCGGGGCGGATATCGACGTGCCGGCGGGCGACATCGGTGTCGGCGGGCGAGAGATCGGCTACATGTTCGGCCAATACAAGCGGATCACGGGGCAGTTCACCGGGGTGCTGACCGGGAAGGGCCTCGAATATGGCGGCTCGATGATCCGGCCCGAGGCCACCGGGTATGGCGCGGTCTATTTCCTCGACAACATGCTCAAGCACAAGAAGCTCGGTATCGCTGGCAAGACGGCGGTGGTGTCGGGATCGGGCAACGTCGCCACTCACGCGGCCGAAAAGCTGGTCCAGCTTGGCGCCAAGCCGGTGACGCTCTCCGATTCAGGCGGCTTCATCCACGATCCCGAAGGTTTGACGCACGAGAAGATCGATTGGGTCAAGGCGCACAAGACCCACCGGCGCGGGCGGATCGAGGATTACTGCAAGGAGTTTACCGGCGCGACCTTCCACGCCGGCAAGACCCCGTGGAATGTGCCGTGCGACGTCGCCCTGCCATGCGCGACGCAGAACGAACTGCTGGTCGATGATGCGCGCGCGCTAATCGCCAACGGCTGCGTTGCCGTATCGGAAGGGGCCAACATGCCGACCACGCTCGAAGGGGTTCACGCGTTCAAGGACGCTAGGATCCTGTTCGCACCGGGCAAGGCGGCCAACGCCGGTGGTGTCGCGGTGTCAGGTCTCGAGATGAGCCAGAATTCCGAACGGCGCAGCTGGAAGGTCGAGGAGCTGCAGACGATGCTGCGCGACATCATGGACGGCATCCACGGTAGCTGCCTCGAATATGGCGAACGAGACGGATACGTCGATTATGTAAAGGGCGCCAATATCGCGGGCTTCAAGAAAGTCGCCGACGCGATGCTGGCCTTTGGGGTGGTGTGAGGCAACGCTGGTGGCGATGGGGAATCAGTGCCCCATCGCCATCCACGCGATAAGCCCGGCAAACAAGCCGATCGTGATCCACGCAAACAGGCTCAGCACGAGCATCCGCCAGAACGCCCCGAACCGGCTGACGCCATAAGTCCCGCGCAGTTGCCGATACATATGATACGGCGCGTAGAACAGGACCAGCCCTCCCGCGGCGCCTGCGCCGACGTAGAACAGCATGCTGGCAAGCGCGACGAGAGCGATCATGAAGGTGATCGAATAGGTTACGAACACCGTATGATCGTACCCCTTGAAGCGGCGGTTGAACGGGAAAAGCAACCATACGAACGGCACGCTCAGGGGGATGAGCATCCAGCTGTATTTGTAAGCGCTCGTCTGCGCCTTGTAGATCATCAGCGAAGGGTTCTCCTTCGCTTTGCGCCAGGTGGTGTTGAGCGCCTGCGCAACTGCTTGTCCACCCGGTCCATTCGCCGTCACCCGATCGCGCGCCGGGGTCGGCGCGATTTTTTCGAGGCCGGCTCGCCCCGTCCGCAATTCGGCGATCTCCCGGCCGATTTCCGCTAGCTCGGCTTCATTGTCCAAAACGGTTTTCCGGCGGTCCTCCAGGGCGGCAAGCTGCTGGTCGATCTCATCTTTGGCGGCCGCGATGCTTTTCGCGGAATCCACGCCGATATCGCGCTCGATGTCGGATACGTTGCCCAGGGCGTTGAACAACGCGAAGCTCAGGAAAACGACGAACAGGAACAGCGCGATCGGGCTGACGTAGCGCGCACGTCTCCCATCGATGTACTCGCGCGTCAGTTTGCCAGGCTGCCATGCGAGCATCGGGAGCGTGCGCCATGTCTTGCCTTCGAAGTGCAGCACGCCGTGGAGCAAGTCGTGGAAGAACGCGCCGAGCGTGCGGTGTACGTGGGCGCGCTGGCCGCAGGTCTGGCAATGCGATCCCACCAGGCGCGTACCGCAGTTCAGGCATGCACGCTCGTGACTGTGACCGTCGCGGCTCGCCTCGTCGGCGGCACCGCGCTCGCGCTCGATCGCTCCGGCCACGGCCGCGCCGGTGCCGATGTCAGCCAGTCCCCCGGCGATGCCTTCGATGTCCCCCGTCATAAGCCTATCTTGCCCCACCCGGGCGAGGGAGGCCAGCGGGAACAAAGTGTGAACGTAGTGAGTCTTGTAACCAGATCAGGAGATTGAACGATGACACTCGAACGTCCCACCGAACATCCCAAGAGCGAGCCTGTTTCCAACGCCGAGAAGGACCCGGCAGATTGGGTCACCGGTGACGAACCAATGACCGGCGCGCAGGCTAGCTACCTCAAGACCTTGAGCGAAGAGGCGCATAAGCCCGATGCATATGACAATGAACTGACCAAGGCCGAAGCGTCGCAGCGGATCGATGCGCTACAGGAAGAAACCGGGCGCGGGGCCTAAGCTGCAACGAAAAAGGGCCGCCTTGCAGGGCGGCCCTTTTAGGATACGAATAAGCGTATCGGCTCAGCCGTCGTAATCGCCGCCGACGCTGGTCGAGCGAACCGGGGCGGCAGCGGTGATCCGCAGCGCTTCCGCCGACTGGCTGAGCGAGCCGATCTCGTCGGCCTCGTCTTCGTCGTCGGGCAGGATCTTCTGCAGGCCGACCACGACCAATTCGTGCAGTTCCTTGGGCTTGACCATCTCTTCCGCGATTTCGCGCAGGGCGACGACCGGGTTCTTGTCGCGGTCGCGCTCGATGGTCAGTTCGGCGCCGCCCGAAATCTCGCGCGCACGCTGCGCGGCGAGCAGGACCAGGTCGAACCGGTTGGGAATCTTGTCAACGCAATCTTCGACGGTAACGCGCGCCATGGAGCACTCCGGTAAATCACAGGGTGTCGGGAAAGCGCGCTACCTAGGCGACAGGCGTCGCCAAGTCAAGGAAATGCGCCTAGGTCGCCTGCGATGGACTATGCCGATCCGCCGCCATTCGCCGTCGAAGCGCAAGGGCAAAGCTTGGTGTTCTATCCCGGCGGCAAGGATCGGCTGGCCGCGCTGCTCGCGGTGATCGAGAACGCCACGCAATCGATCCGCATGTGCTTTTACATATTCGCCGAAGACGCCAGCGGAGTGCGGGTGCGCGACGCCCTGGCCGCGGCGGCCAGACGCGGGGTCAAGGTAACCCTCATCCTCGACGGGTTCGGAGCCGACGCTCGCAAGGAATTCTTCGCCCCGATGTGCGACGCCGGCGGCACATTCTGCTGCTTTTCGCCCAAGCTTTCGCAGCGCTACCTTATCCGCAACCATCAGAAGATCGTCATCGCCGATGGCAAAACCGCGATGATCGGCGGCTTCAACGTCGAGGATGACTACTTCGCGCCGCCGGAAGTCAACGGTTGGAACGACCTCGGCATCACTGTCGAAGGCTCGGCGGTCGACGATCTGTCGCGCTGGTTTGACGAGCTCGACAAATGGACGAGCAATCCGCACGCCAACTGGCGCGCGATCAGGCGCATGGTGCGGTCATGGCAACCGGGAGACGGTCCCGTGCGGGTGCTGATCGGCGGCCCGACCCGCGGGCTGTCGAGCTGGGCGCGGTGCGTGCGCGCCGATCTCACCGGGGCGCGGCGGCTCGACATGCTGATGGCGTATTTCTCGCCCTCGAACCGCACGATGCGGGCGATCGCCAAAGTCGCCTGCAGGGAAGGTGCCCGGCTGGTTTTCGCCGCCAAAAGCGACAACGGCGCGACCATCGGTGCCACTCGCTCGCTTTACGATTACCTGCTCAAGCGGCGGGCGAAGATCTGGGAATTCGAAGCCTGCAAGCTGCACACCAAGCTGATCGTAATCGACGACAAGAGTTATTTCGGCAGCGCCAACTTCGACATGCGGAGCCTCTACCTCAATCTCGAGGTGATGCTGCGGATCGAAGACCAGGCACTCGCCGACGCCCTGTCCGAGTATATCGGCCAGCACTTGTCCGCTTCGCAAGCGATCACCGCGAGCGTGCACAAGCAACGCGCTGGACTGCTCACTCGAGTGCGCTGGAACCTGTCGTGGTTCCTCGTCGCGGTCGTCGATTACACCGTCAGTCGAAGACTCAACCTTGGCCTGTAATCAATCGTAGCCGTAGCTACGCTCTTCGTGCGCAAGATCGCTGAAACGGGTGATCTTGGCCTCGAACTTCAGCCGTACCTTGCCAGTCGAGCCGTGGCGCTGCTTGGCGATGATCAGCTCGGCAAGGCCGAACACCGGGTCCATCTTGCGCGCCCACGCTTCGTGCGCGTCGTGGACTTCCTGTGAGTCGTCGGGGCCGGGGCGCTTGGGCTCGGAGTTGGCGATGTAATAGTCTTCGCGGAAGATGAACCACACCATGTCGGCGTCCTGCTCGATCGACCCCGATTCGCGCAGATCGGACAGGATGGGCCGCTTGTCCTCGCGGCTTTCCACCGCGCGGCTAAGCTGCGACAGCGCGATCACCGGCACATCGAGCTCTTTTGCCAACGTCTTCAACCCGCGGCTGATTTCGGAGATTTCATTGACCCGGTTGTCATTGGCCCGCCCGCTGCCCTGAAGCAGCTGCAGGTAGTCGAGAACGATCACCCCGATGTTGTGCTTGCGCTTCAAGCGCCGCGCGCGGGTGCGCAGTGCGGCTATCGTCAGCGCAGGCGTATCGTCGATGTACAGCGGCAATTCGGCGAGCCGCTGGCTGGCGAACGACAGTTTCTGGAATTCATCGCGGCTCAGCTTGCCCATGCGCAGCATCTCGCTGGAGATTTCGGCCTGCTCGGCGAGAATGCGCGTGGCAAGCTGGTCGGCGCTCATTTCGAGGCTGAACAGCGCGACCCCCGCGCCGACCGAATCCTTGTCGGCGATCCCGTCACGCCGGTCGCGCAGCAGGCGTTCGGCGCAATTGAAGGCGATGTTGGTGGCGAGCGAGCTCTTGCCCATGCCCGGGCGCCCGGCGACGATGATCAAGTCCGAATTGTGCAGCCCGCCGACTTTGTCGTTGATCGAGGCGAACCCCGTAGTCTTGCCCGAGACATGGCCGCCCGAGGCGATCGCTTTTTCGATCATCCCGAGTGCCTGCTTGGTCGCCATGCCGAAGCTGGCGGCCTCGGTGGCGCTGGCGGCGCCTTCAGCTACGTCGAACAGCGCCGCTTCGGCCTGCTCGATCTGCAACATCGGCGCCACGCTGTCGCTGGTGTCGAGCGCGCCTTCGACCAGGTTGCGGCCCACGCTGACCAGCTCGCGCAGCAATGCGAGGTCATAGATCTGCTCGGCCAGCTCGCGCGGAGCGAGCAGGCCCTGGCCGTCGGCAGTCAGCCGGGCGAGGTAGGTGATGCCGCCAAGTTCCTTGAGCGCTTCGTCGGCCTCGAAGTACGGCTTGAGCGTTACCGGAGTGACTACCGCGTTGCGATCCAGCAGCGTCAGCACGCGCTCGTACACTCGCTGGTGGACCGGCTCGAAAAAGTGCTGCGGGCGCAGCGGGGTGGGCAGCTCTTCGAGTATCCGGTTGTCGATCAGGACCGCGCCAAGGAACGCGGCCTCGGCCTCGATATTCGCGGGCAGCGCGCGGATGACGGGCGAATCGTTAGCAGGCGCGGGGCGCTGGAGAAGGTCGGTCTGGGCCATGCGCGCTTAATGGTCGAACCAGACCTCGCGGGAAAGCTGCAATGAAAAGCGAAGCGCGCATAGCCTTGTGGAAACTCTTGCCGCATCCCCTTCGCATCTGCGAAAGCATCGCCGCAATGGCCGAGTACCGGATCGCCAAGATATCGCTCGATGAGGATACCATCCTCTGGCGCAATGCCGACGTCGAGCAGGAACGTCGCGTTGCGATTTATGACCTGATTGAGGAAAACTTCTTCAAACCGCACCGCGCCATCGAGGCGGGGCACCACGGGCCTTATGACCTCAAGCTGGCGGTGCAGGACGGGCGGCTGGCATTGACCATCGGCGATCCCGAAGGCGAGCCGCTCGAAACGCTGATCCTCGGCCTTGCCCGTTTCCGGCGGCCGATCCGCGATTATTTCTCGATCTGCGACAGCTATTACCAGGCGATCCGCAAGGCGACCCCGGCCGAGATCGAGACGATCGACATGGCCCGCCGCGCGATCCACAACGATGCCGCCGAGTTGCTGCTCGAGCGGCTCGCGGGCAAAGTGGAAACCGATCATCCCACCGCACGGCGCTTGTTCACCCTCGTCTGCGTGCTCCATATCCGAGGCTGACATTTCAGGTACCGGGCGGGGCGCGATTCGTGGCAGGAAGGAAAAGAGGCATCGGCTGGCGTACGCGCTTGCTCGGCGCGGCATTGCTGGCGGCGCTGCTCGCTGGCGCGTGGGGCTGGTGGCGACTGCAGCACTGGACCCCCGATCCTGCCGAATACCCTGACCAGGGCGCCGAAGTTTCCGCTGCCGACGGCGCGGTGCGGTTTGGCACTTTGAAAGCGCTCGGCGCACGGTTCGTCTATCTCGACGCGAGCAACGGGACCGAGACGCAGGACCCTGCGTTTGCCGGCAACCTTGCCCAAGCGCGCGAAGCCGGGCTCAAAGTCGGCGCGGTCCACCGGTTCGATCCGTGCGCGATGGCGGACCGGCAATCGGCCAATTTCGTCGTTCTAGTGCCGCGCGGTCGCGACCTTCTACCGCCCGCGATCGCGCTCGATGCGACCGCTGACGATTGCCACGTCGGCGAGGCAGCGGTCGAAAGCGAACTGATGACGCTTATCAATCAGGTCGAGGCCCACGCCGGCCGCCCGGTCATCCTGCAAGTCTCCAAAGCTTTCGAGGACCGTTACCACCTCGCCAGCCGGATCGAGCGCAACTTGTGGGTCGTGGGAACGTGGCGCCGGCCGACGTACGCTCAGCGGCCATGGTTGATGTGGACTGCCAACCAGAGCCTCGCCAGCGACGCTGCGGACGAACCGCTGCGCTGGGTGGTGGTGCGCCCGTAGTTTCGCGCTAGGGTGACAGGATGACCAACGAAGACCTGATTGCCGCCGCCCGCACGGCCGCTGCCAATTCCTATTCCCCGTATTCGAATTTCGCCGTCGGCGCGGCGTTGCTGCTCGACGACGGCAGCGTAATCACCGGTACCAACATCGAGAACGCGAGCTATGGCCTCGCGCTGTGCGCCGAGACGGTCGCAGTGGGCCGCGCGATGGCTGACGGGGTGCGCGGCGGGCTGGTCCGGATTGCGGTGACCGGGCCGGGCGTCGATGCGATCACCCCGTGTGGCCGCTGCCGCCAGGTGCTGAACGAGCTGGCCCAGCTCGGCGGCACCGATCCCGAGGTACTGTGCGTCGGCCCACACGAAGTACGCAGCGTGAAGCTGAGCGAGCTGCTGCCGCATGCATTCGGGCCGGCGAGCCTTGCATGATCGACCGGCGCGGGGCTCTTGTCGGTCTGGGCGCGCTGACCGCGGCCGCATCGCTCTGCTCCCCGGCCGGGGCCCTTTCGCGCAGAAAGCCGCCCTTTCTCAATCCGGGCGATACCGTCGGGGTGGTCGCGCCGGCGAGCGCGGTCGGATCGGACGATGGGCTCGACCGCGCCGAATACTGGCTCAGATCGATGGGCCTCGTGCCCAAGTTCGGTCCGCATGCCGGCGATCGGTTCGGCTACCTCGCGGGCACCGACGCCGACCGCGCTGCCGACATCAACGCGATGTACCGCGATCCCGAGGTGCGCGCGGTGTTCGCGGTGCGCGGCGGATGGGGCGGGGCGCGCATCCTGCCATTGCTCGACTGGGATGCCATCCAAGCGAACCCCAAGCTGTTCATCGGATTCAGCGATGTTACCGCGATCCACCTCGCGTTCGCCGCCCGCGCCGGATACGCGACCATCCACGGCGGCAACGCCACCAGCAGCTGGCCCAAGGAAGAATGGGAAAGCCTGTGGCGGCTTGCTTTCTCCGGCGAGCGCGTGCTGCTCGGCGGGCGCGCGAGCGAAGCGGCGGTCGGGCGGCAAGGGCGGACGATCCACGGCGGCAAGGCGCGCGGGCGGTTGCTCGGCGGCAACCTGACGATCATCTCGACGCTCATGGGGACCGGCTGGCTGCCCGATCTGAAGGGTGCGGTACTGTTCACCGAGGACGTCAACGAGGCCGAATACCGGATTGACCGCATGTTCGCGCAACTGCGCCTAGCCGGGGTGCTCGACGGATTGGCGGGGATCGTGTTCGGGCAATGCACCGAATGCGCTACGACCGAACCCGATTATCGCGGCTTCACAGTGGATCAGGTCATCGACCAGTACCTCAAGCCGCTCGGCATCCCCGCCTTTTCAGGCGCCAACATCGGCCACGTCAGAAACCAGTTGTGCCTACCCTCGGGCGCGCAGGTCGAGATCGACGGCGATGCGCGCACGCTGCGGCTGCTGGAGCCAATCGTCGGCTAGACGCTCGTCCTTCGACAGCTCTCTTCGAACACCGCCTTTTGCGCCGCAAATGCTCCCGGTTCAGTAGGCAACGAGGTCGGGATAGTCACCCGATCGCGGCCGACCTCGCGGAAGAAGGCGCCGCGGATGTCCACCAGGAATTGCGATTCCCGGCGGAGGGCTCATCGGGTCAGGCGTCTTCCAGCCACTCCAGCAGACTTGCAAGGCAATCGCGCGCGAGCAGCTTGCAGCGTTCAGGGCTCCATCCTTGCTCGGGGTCGGGCAGGTCGTCGTTGTCCTTGAACGGCATCTCGAGTGTCATCGAGCAGGCGCCGAAGCGTTCGGCGAGCTGGTTGGTGCTCATCGACAGGTTGGCGGTGCCGGGCTTGGCGACCGCGTAACCCTTTGCGGTCTGAAAATCCGGCGTGCGACGCTCGAGGATCGACTGGTAGCGGGCGTACTTCGCGCCCAGTTCGTCGGTCCATGACGGGATGCCCTCGAACCCAGCCAGGAACACCGCCGCGATCGCCTCGTCGCCGTGGACGTCCATCGCGAAATCGACCCCGGTTTCGTCCATCGCGGTGCGGATCGCGAGCACCTCGGGCGATTTGTCCGCGGTCGGGTTGTCCCACTCGCGGTTGAGGTTAGTGCCAACTGCGTTGGTCCGTAGATGGCCGCGTCGGCTGCCGTCGGGGTTGCAGTTGGGTACGACGTGGATGCGGCACTTCTGCCGCAGACTGCGCGCAAGCGGGTCGGCCGGATCGGTCAGGCACTCCAGCGCGCCCTCCATCCACCATTCGGCCATCGATTCGCCGGGATGCTGGCGGGCGTAGAGCCACACTTGCGTCTCGCCGTCGCCCATCTCGAGACAATCGAGCGGCTGGCCGTCGAGCGTGGTGCCGAGGTGGCGATAGGACACGCCCTCGCTCGCCGCGGCTTCGGCCACGAGGTCGTGGTGCCGCTCCATCGAATACGGCGCGAAATAGGCGAACCACACGACGTCACTCGCCGGCGTGTAAGTGATGGTCAGCGTGCCGCCGTCGGTCGCATTGTCGTAGGCAGTGTCCGCGCGGCTCCAGAAGTCGCGGTCTTCACTTACGCAAGCGCGGTAGCCGGGCCAGCCTTCGGGGTAAGCCGAGCTGCCCTGGTTGATGATCTTGAGCGTCAGCTCGCGACCGGCCGCGCCGGTGACGCGGAAGTGGAACCACTGGCGAAACTCGCTCATGTAGTCGGCTGGGATCGCCAGTCGCGCGGTGGCGCCGTCGATGCCGAGAATTTCGATGTTGCCGCTGTCGAACTGCGCGTCGATGCGGATCGGTGAGACTGTCTGGGGTGCGTTCATCGCGCCCCGATAGTCGCTCCCGATTCGCCTGGGAAGCCAGAGAAAAGCGCCTGTGCCATTTCCTCGGCGAGACGGCGGGGCTGGGCATCCTTAGAGCCTGCGCGCGGGCTCGCCTCGGCGCGCCCTTCCCACAAATGGGTGCCGACATTGTCCACGATAGTCACCGCGAGCGTGCTGTCGAGCGCTTCGCCCGAACGCTTTCCGCCGAGCAGGAAGCCGAGGCCAAGACCGAGGTTCACGCCGCTTCCTCGGCCGTAGTAGCCGCCGCCCGAGCCCGCGCCGACCCCGACGCTGATGCCAGAGCCCGAACGCGAGCGGGCGGACTGGATGACCGCCTGGTCGAGGGTGACTTCGGCCACCCGGGGCGCATTGGCGACGACGGTAAAGCCCTGGCGGCTCAGCGCTCCGGCGACCGCGTCGAGCCAGACCTGCGTCTCAAGCGTGCCCGCCAACATGCCGGCGCCTGCGCGCACCGAGATCGGCCCGGGGGCCGCGGCGCTAACGCTTTGGGCGGTGTGGAAGCGGGTCACTTCGACATCGCTCGCAGCCGCCGCGGGCGCGGCGAACGCAAGCATGACTGCGAACGGCAGGATAGCCTTCTTCATGATCGAACCTTTTGCAATTGCCCCGAAATATCGCTGTTCTGATACAATAGAGGTGATGGCCGCGGGATGAACGCCGGGAGCGGTGCCGTGAACCGATTGTTTATCATGATCGCCGTAGCGTACGAACATGTCCGGACCGATCCAACGCCATGCCTGTCCCGTCCTCGTCACCGGAGGCGCCGGGTACATCGGCAGCCACGCTGTCCTGGCATTGCGTGACGCGGGCTATCCAGTCGCGGTGATTGACGACCTGACCACCGGATTCCGCTTTGCGGTGCCCGAGGGTGTGCCGTTCTTCGAAGGAGATATCGAAAACGCCGAGTTGCTGGCGAAGATTTTCGCCACTCAAGGAACCCGCGCGGTGATGCACTTCGCCGGCTCGGTGGTGGTCCCCGAATCGGTCGAGAACCCGCTCAAATATTACCACAACAACACCGCCAAGAGCCGCGCGCTTATCGAGGCGGCCGTGGCCGGCGGCGTGCCGCATTTCATCTTCTCCAGCACCGCGGCGACTTACGGCGTCCCCGATGTGGAGCGGGTTTCCGAAGATTGCCCGCAAGTGCCGATCAACCCTTATGGCTGGTCGAAGCTGATGACCGAGCGAATGCTGGCCGATACGGCCTTGGCCAGGAGCATCAACTATTGCGTCCTGCGCTATTTCAACGTCGCGGGGGCCGATCCGCACGGCCGCACCGGCCAGTCGACCGCGGGCGCTACGCATCTGATCAAGGTCGCGGTGGAAGCGGCTCTCGGCAAACGCGATTCGGTCGCGGTGTTCGGAACCGATTATGCGACGCCGGACGGGACCGGGGTTCGCGACTACATTCACGTGTCGGACCTTGCCGCCGCGCATGTCCACGCGCTCGAGGCGCTGGTCATCGATCCGGGGCGCTCGCTGCAGATGAACTGCGGATACGGCCGCGGGTTCTCGGTGATGGAAGTGCTCGACGCGGTCGACCGGTTGGCCAGACACCCGATCAAACGCCGCATCGAGCCGCGCCGGGCGGGCGATCCGGGCTGCCTGGTGTCAGACAACGCGCGCATTCTGCAAACCCTGCCGTGGCGGCCGCGTCATGCCGATCTCGACACCATTGTGCGCCATGCGCTGGCGTGGGAAGAACGGTTGGGCACAATCCGCGCCGAAGCCGCTCAAGCCGCCTGATCTGCACCCGACGATGCTTGACGTACGCCGCGCACCTGACTAGGGGCGCGGCTTGTTTTTGGCGGCATCGGACATGCTTCCGGTGCCGAAACTTTTTCAGGTCAGATCCATGAAAGTCCGTAACAGCCTCAAGTCCCTCAAGGACCGTCATCGCGATTGCCGCGTGATCCGCCGCCGCGGCCGCACTTACGTGATCAACAAGACCAACCGCCGCTTCAAGGCCCGCCAGGGCTGATTTGCGCCGTAGCCGTTAGCGGCTGCGATGGTTTGAAGAGCCCTCGCGAAAGCGGGGGCTTTTTGCTTGTCCGGCTCGCGCCAAAAAAAAGGGCCCCGGCGCGTGTGCGCCGGAGGCCCCTGAAGTACCACCCTGGGGAGAGATCCGGGTGGGTCGGAACGCCTAATTCGCGTTGCAGCGTGCTAGATCTTGGGCCTCGAGCGCCTTGCCGCCGGCGGTGAAGGTCGACACGCGGCCAACTTCTTTGACCAGTCGCGCGCACACGATGGCTGGGCGGCTGGTGCCCTTGGGCGCAGCGCAGGCGCTGTCGCCACACTTCCACACCAGGCCGCCCGCGAGCGTGTGCCCGGTGGTGGTCCCCGGCGTGGCGAGCTCGGCGCGGTAATAACCGCCTTCGGCTGCTTGCGCGGGAGCAGGGGAAACCGTCGCGCCGATCGACAGGGTGGTCCACGCCAAGGCAGCAACGATGGCAAGGGGGCGGGCATTGGGGAGAGAGATCGTCATGGGTCGCATCCTTGTAGAAATTGCCAAACGGGTTTCGATTCGATACCCGTTGCGAATCACTACCTAGTTCCACGGATTTTAGGTTGCAACCTAAAACTTAGTTTTGTGATGTAAGGTGTGTTACAAGGGCGCTACAAGCGCCTGCGAGAGGATCGATATGGACAAGCTGCGCGAACCCTTGAGGGAGCTCAACGCCTGCGGACTGCCGGAGGCGCTGGAGGTGATGGGAGAGCGCTGGTCGTTCATGATCCTGCGCGCGAGTTACAACGGCTTGCACCACTTCGAGGAATTCCTCGGCGAACTCGGCATCGCGCGCAACATCCTGTCCAATCGGCTCGCGAAGCTGGTCGAGCATGGCATTCTTGATCGCCAGCCGTGCGCCGATGACCGCCGCCGCATCGAATATCGCCTTACCGAAAAAGGCTTCGACCTGCTCCCCGCGATGGTCGCGCTTCGCCAATGGGGCCAGAAGTACGGTTCCGAGGTGGTCGAGAACCCGGTGCTGGTCGATGAATTCGATCGGCTGCCGATCGGCCCGGTGTCGATGCTGTCGCACGATGGCCGCGTGCTGACCGGCAAGGACTTGCGTTTCGTCGAGCGCGCCGATCTCGGCAAGCGCGAGGACGGCACGCTCGCGTCCCTGGCTACGGGGTTCGACCGCGTGCGCGAGGCGAACGGGCCGGCGGCCATGCCGCACATCGCAGCCGCGCGCTGAGTCCGGTCGCTCCTGCCTCCCGTTCCGGGGCCTCCTGCCACGCCTGACGGGCGCTATATCCTGGTGCGTGGCCGCTTGTGGCGCGCGAGCAATCCTTCACTCCCTCCTGCCGAGCGCGAACGTCTCGTCAAACAGCTGATGGCGGCCCGGCGCGCGGTGCGCGATGCAAAGGGGGAACCCGAACCGCTCAAAGCGGCCCGTGCCGCTGTCCAAGCCGCCAAAGTCGCACTCGGCGAGCGCGGACCGGCGTGGTGGACCGACGGCGCGCCCGATTACAACCGCCGGATGGCAGTCAATACGCCGTATGCTGAATGGGCGCGGGAGCGCGGATGAGCGGCACCCGTCATCCCCGTCGCACGTCATAAGTGATCTTGATGCGCACCCATTCGCCGACCAGTGACCGGCCGCCGATCTGCGGCGGGCGCACCTTGAACTGCCACGCCGCCGCCATCACCGCCCGGCCGATCTGCGCGCCCGAGGGGTATTCATCCTCGAGCACGCAGTCTTCGACCCGGAAGTCGGACACTGTCTTGCACGTGATGATCGCCCAGCCAGGGCCGCTTGCGGTGGACAGGTAACCGCGCAGCTCGTCGTCGGTCGGCTCGCGGTACCACCGCGCGGCATAGACCGGCTCTCCACTGGCCGTGCTGCCGACGCGCTGTGAATCGCCTGAACGGGGAATATTGGGCGGGCCCATCGGTCCTTGCGCGTCGTCCCTCACGACCGCCTTGATGCGCGGTACGCTCGCCGTCGGCACCTCGTTCTTCGACAGCGGGATGATTGCCGCTGGCGGGGGCAGCGCAATGGGCGGGGTGATGGGGGACGGCTGGTCCGGCCGGGGCGCGGGGACTGCCCGCGGCAGCGCGGTCGGCTTGGCGGCCGCGTCTGGCTCGGGGGGCGGTGGCGCCGGTTCCTGCTCGGGCGCGAAATCGACCGTTGTCAGGGTCTCGCTCGCATCGCGCCTCCCGGCGCTCGCCTGCCCCAGAGTGAGGATGGCGAGGAAAAGTCCGGCTTCGACCAGCAGTGCCAGGGCAAGCCCGCCGACACGCCGACGCGCGCCGGGCCAGCGTTCGTCGAACGTCGCCAGCATCTGGCGGTGGCGCGACCGGTCGTCTGACAAAACGGGCGCGCGCGGAGCGTGGGGCATGGAACCTCGAATTCGGCCACCGGCGCGGCGCGACGCGGTCCTTTAGGCGACCGCAACATCAAATGCCATCAGGCTGTTGGACGCAAAGCTGCACTTGTACGGAACCGATGTGGCCGCGGCTCGCTCCGCTACGAAAGGGGGAGCACCGCGATGTCCGAGCACGAAAACAGCCTCACCGAAGAGGAAGAGAAGAAAGTCCAACAAAACAGCCCGCCGGCGGCCAAAGTGGTCCACGCGGCGGTTGCGAAGCAGGGCGACGAGGAGCTCGATCGCCCGCTCGGCTCGTTGTTCTGGTCCGCAGTTGCCGCCGGCATCGCCATAATGGTTTCGCTGTGGGTCAGCGGCGCGCTGCACCATTACGCGCCCGCGTCGCCCTGGCGCGAGGCCATCAGCGCGTTGGGCTATCCGTTCGGCTTTCTCATCGTCGTGCTCGGCCGCATGCAGCTGTTCACCGAACAGACGGTCGTCGCCATCCTCCCGCTCGCGCGCGACAAGACGTCGCGCAACTTTATGCGTGTCGGGCGGCTGTGGTCGATCGTGTTTCTTGGCAATATGATCGGAACGGCTCTGATGGCGGGGCTGGCCGCGCATACGCATATGCAATCGAACGAAGTGCTGGGCGGGATGCTGGCAGTCTCCGGAAAGCTGAGCGAACCCACCTGGATTCAGACGATGATGCTGGCGATCCCGGCCGGCTTCATCATGGCCGCCATCGCCTGGATTCGCTCGGCCGAGGACCAGTTCGGCTTCTGGATCGTCGTTACGCTGACGCTGGCGATCGGGCTCGGCGGCTTTACCCACGTGGTCGTCGGGTCGGCCGAGGCATGGCTCCTGATGTGGCGCGGTCAGGCTGAGCTTGGCTGGGTTCTGGGAGGTTTCATTCTCCCCGCGTTGATCGGGAATGTAATCGGCGGAAGCGGAATGTTCGCGCTGCTGGCTCATGCGCAAGTCCGGCTGGAGATTTGACGGCGGGTCGTTTGGGCGCGCTGATCAGGCTCGGGGAGCACTCCTCCGATAGCTGAGCGCCTCGGCCACGTGGATGCGCCCGATATGCTCGGCGCCGGCGAGGTCGGCGATCGTGCGCGCCACTCTCAGCATGCGGGTGTAGCCTCGCGCCGATAGCCGCATCGCGTGAGCGGCCTGCATCAGCAGCTTCTGGCCCGGCTCGTCCGGCGTGGCGAAGCGTTCGAGCGCGTCGCCGTCGAGTTCCGCGTTGGTCCGCGCCGCGGTCTCGCCGAACCGCGCGGTCTGCAACGCCCGCGCGCCGGCTACCCGCGCCGCAACTTCGGCGCTGCCCTCGGCGGGCGGGGGCAGCGACAGGTCGGCTGCGCTGACCGGATCGACTTCGACGTGAAGGTCGATCCGGTCCAACATAGGCCCCGAAACCTTGCTCTGGTAATCGGCGGCGCAACGCGGCGCGCGCGAACAGGCAAGCGCCGGATCACCGAGGTGGCCGCAGCGGCATGGGTTCATCGCCGCGACCAGTTGCACGCGCGCAGGGAATGTGACGTGCGCGTTGGCTCGCGCGACATCGACTTTCCCGGTCTCGATCGGCTGGCGCAGCGAATCGAGCACCGCGCGCTGGAACTCGGGCAGCTCGTCGAGGAACAGGACGCCTAGATGCGCGAGGCTGACTTCGCCCGGCTTGACCCGCAGGCCACCGCCGGTGAGCGCGGCCATGCTCGCCGAATGATGCGGCGCGCGGAACGGGCGCTGGCGGCTGATGCGCCCGCTTTCGAGCGTGCCGGCGACCGATGCGACCATGCTCGCCTCGAGCGCTTCGGATGGGCTGAGCGGCGGCAGGATGCCCGGTAGACAGCTCGCCATCAGCGATTTGCCTGCTCCAGGGGGTCCGATCATCAGCAGGTTGTGGCCTCCGGCGGCGGCGATTTCGAGCGCACGCTTGGCAGTTTCCTGGCCCTTTACCTGCTTCAGGTCTGGTCCGCGCTTGGGTTCTTCGACTTCGCCCGGCGGCGGTTCGGGCAACCGCTGGGTGCCCTTGAGATGATTGAGCAGGCTGACCAGGTCAGGCGCGGCGAG
The DNA here is from genome assembly GCA_963781525.1 of uncultured Alphaproteobacteria bacterium. Taxonomy (GTDB): domain Bacteria; phylum Pseudomonadota; class Alphaproteobacteria; order Sphingomonadales; family Sphingomonadaceae; genus Tsuneonella. The sequence continues at coordinate 277,379 of CAWAGD010000007.1, forward strand.
CACCGGTACTCCGCTAGCCCATCGCGCCTCGCTGCCTTGTGCGGCGGGGCAGATCAGGCCGGCTTCCTGCTCGCTGGCATGGATCGCCGCGAGCAGCACCCCGGGCGAAGGGGCGATGCGACCGTCGAGCGCCAGCTCGCCGACCGCGATCCAGTCGCCCAATTGCTCCGCGTCGGTCACCCCCATCGCGCCAAGCAGGGCGAGCGCGATTGGCAGGTCGTAGTGGCTACCTTCCTTGGGCAAGTCGGCCGGCGACAGGTTTATGGTGATCCGCTTGGGGGGCAGCGACAGCCCCATCGCCGAAAGCGCAGCGTGGACCCGCTCCTTGCTTTCGCCAACCGCCTTGTCGGGCAGACCGACGAGATTGAAGCGCGGCAGGCCCGGCGCGACCTGGCACTGCACTTCGACCGCGCGCGCCTCCAGCCCGAGATAGGCCACCGTCCTGACCAATGCGACCACGAAACCCCCTGTGCGAACAGCGGCTTGTGGCGGCATTTTGGGCGCAAGTCGAGTGGGCCCCAGCCGGCGGGGTAAACGATTTGGCGACCATGATTTTTGCAGATTTCGCAAGCAACCGAGGCGCAAAAGTTGACCATGCGCTGCGCCGCCGCCTTCGCCGTCACGCTGCTCGCGATAGTTGCGGCGCCTGCCCATGCGCAAAGTTACGCGGTCACCACTACGAGCGAGGAGTGGACCGAAGTTTCGGACAGCGGCGCGGATCGCCTCGTCTCCCCCCATGCCGCCGAGCGTCCGGGAGGGGAAGCGTACGGCCCCTTCCGCCTGCTCGACGAACACCGCGCGGCGCTGGTCGACGCGACCGACCGCGCGACGCCCGGCCAGTTCGCCGCGATGTTGCGCGACCACCCCGGTCTCGTCATCATCGAGATGGTCGAGTGCCCCGGCACTGAAGACGACATCGCCAATTTGCAGCTGGGGCGGATGATCCGCAACGCGGGCATCTCTACTCATGTCCCGGCGAACGGTTCGGTCCGCTCGGGCGCGGTCGAGCTGTTCCTTGCCGGCCGCACCCGGCAGATCGACGATGGGGCCGAGTTCGCCGTCCACGCGTGGCGCGACACCGACGGGCACGAACCGGACGACTATCCAGCCAATTCGCCGGTCAACCGGATCTATCTCGACTATTACGGTCAGATGGGGCTTGCCCGGCCGCAGGCGTTCTACGACATGACCAACGCAGTGGCCAACGCCGACGCGCGCTGGCTCACCGCGCAGGACATGCGCGAATGGATCGGCGAAACGAATACCAGCGACGTGATCGTGGCCGCACCTGCGGCGAAGCCTGCCATGGCATATCTTGACTTGGACACCCGCTTCCCTTAGTCGCGCGCCCTGTCAGGCGGTCGCTCATGCGGCGACGCCTTTTTATTTTTAGACATCCGAGGATCCGATGAAGCGGACTTTCCAGCCCAGCAATCTCGTGCGCGCCCGTCGCCATGGTTTCTTTGCCCGCAAGGCGACTCCCGGTGGCCGCAACGTGTTGCGCGCCCGCCGCGCACGCGGCCGCAAGAAGCTCTGCGCCTAATTCGTTTCGCTCGCCCATCGGGGCGAGCCTCCCTCGCTGCTGTTCTCTCCGCTAAAGCGTCGAGGCAGCTGCGGACGGCCGTTCGGCCTTGCGGGCTCCCGAATCGGGAGCCCGTTGTTCGTCCGACACCTGCCGGGTTGGGCTTGGCTGCCAGCAGCAGCCGGCAAGCGCGAACGCGCGCGCGAGCACGCGCCCCAGCATATGCCGGGAAAGCCAAGCCGACCGATGTCACGGTTCGCGTTTGGGGTGCACGAACGGTGGGGCCCGTTTGCTGCCGCCTTCCAACCGGTGTGTTAGTCGCCTATATCTCCTGACATGACCGTGCCGACCATCCGCAAGCGGGCTGATTTTCTTGCCGCGAATCGGGGCATCCGCGTCGCGCGGCCCGGGTTCGTCTTGCTGGCTATCGCCAACGGCGGGCGCGGCACGCGCTTCGGAGTGACAGTCACCAAGAAAATCGGCAACTCGGTCGTGCGCAACCGCATGAAGCGGCGCTTTCGCGAATTGCTCCGCGCCGCGTTGCCGGGGCAGGGGCTTGCCGACCACGATCATGTGCTGATCGGGCGCGAGGGCGGCGTCGAGCGCGATTTTGAATCGCTGCGCGGCGAACTGGAAATGGCGCTTTCGCGCGCCGCAGCGGGCAAGGGGGATCCGCCGCGCCGCAAGCGGCCCCCGCGAAAGTGAAACAAGCGCTCATCTTTATTGCGCGCGCGTGGCAGTGGGGACCCAGCCGGGTACTACCGTCCTCGTGCCGCTACGCGCCAAGCTGCTCGGCGTACGCGATAGAGGCGCTCGAAAAGCACGGGGCATTGAGGGGTGGATGGATCGCGTTGAAGCGTATAATGCGCTGCCACCCCTGGGGCGGGCACGGCTACGACCCGGTGCCCTGACGGCCACTTTCATCGCCAGACCACAGAACGAACGGGATCGACCCTCTTGACCAATCAGCGCAACCTTCTCCTCGCCGTGGTGCTGTGCGGCCTGCTCCTGTTCGGCTGGGACGCGGCGATGAAGTACATCTATCCGCAGCCGGCCGAGCCGATCACGCAGAGCGCCGCCACGACCGAAGCAGGTGCCCCGGCGGCCGATGCTGAGAAAGTGAGCCGAACGCGCGAGGGCGGCCTGACCGATCCCGCCGCCGAAGCGCTTGAGCAGCGCGATCTCGCGACCGCTTTGAAAAGCCCACAGCGGGTGCGCATCGCAGCGCCCGAGATCGCCGGCTCGATCGACCTGGTCGGCGCGCGGATCGACGACCTCACGCTGACGTCGCACCGCCAGTCGGTCGAGAAGAACTCGGGCCCGGTCCGGCTGTTCAGCCCGGCCGGCACCCCCGCGCAGCACTTCGCCCAGTTCGGCTGGGTCGGAAACGGCGTAAAGGTTCCCGACAGCAACACCGTGTGGCAGGCCACCGGCGGTCCGCTCGCGCCCGGCAAGCCGGTCCTGCTCGACTGGGACAATGGGCAAGGCCAGCGCTTCGGCATCGAGTTTTCGATCGATGACAAGTACCTGATCACCGCCAAGCAGACCGTGGCGAACCTCTCGCCCGGCCCGGTCGTGGTGCGGCCTTTCGCGCTGATCAATCGCACCAGCGCGACCGCCAGTATCGATCAGTGGACGATCCATTCGGGCCCGCTTGGCTATTTTGGCAGCGGTGTCGATTTCGGCACCGATTACGACGACGTCACTGAAGCCGGCCGGGTTACCCCCGAGGGTACAGCAGGCTGGATCGGGTTCACCGATATCTACTGGCTGTCGGCGCTGGTCCCGCAAGCCAATGCCGAAGTCGATGCCGATTTCCGCAGCCTGGGTGGCGACGATTTCCGCGCCGACGTGATCTACGATCCACTGACCGTCACCACCGGCCGCCAGATCGCGCGCACCACACGCCTGTTTGCAGGCGCCAAGGAGAGCTCCGTCCTGTCCGCATACTCCGAAGCCGGGATCGCCGGGTTCGATAACGCGATCGACTGGGGCTGGTTCGGGGTCATCGAAAAGCCGATCCTATGGCTGCTCGGCACGCTGTACGGCCTGGTCCACAACTTTGGTGTGGCGATCATTCTGCTTACGCTGATCGTGCGCGGGGCAATGTTCCCGATAGCGCAGAAGCAGTTCGCCAGCATGGCGGCGATGCGCGCGGTGCAGCCGAAGATGAAGGCGATCCAGGAGCGCTACAAGGACGATAAGCCCAAGCAGCAGCAGGAAGTGATGGCGCTGTACAAGACCGAAGGGGTCAATCCTCTCGCCGGTTGTCTCCCGATCCTGCTGCAGATCCCGATCTTCTTCGGCCTCTACAAAGTCCTGATGCTGGCGATCGACATGCGCCACAAGCCGTTCGCGCTGTGGATTCACGATCTTTCAGCGCCCGATCCTGCGCATATTCTCAACTTATTCGGGCTGCTGCCGTTTACTCCGCCGAGCTTCCTCGCGATCGGCGTGCTGGCGGTGTTGCTGGGTATTTCGATGTGGGCGACCTTCCGCCTCAACCCACAGGCGATGGACCCTATCCAGCAGCAGATGTTTGCGATCATGCCGTGGGTGCTGATGTTCGTGATGGCGCCGTTCGCGGCCGGGCTGTTGATCTACTGGATTACTTCCAACGTGCTGACGCTGGCGCAGCAGAAATATCTGTATTCCAAGCACCCGCAGCTGCGCGCGCAGGCCGATAAGGACAAGGCCGACAAGGAAGCGATCGCCGCGCGCGATGGAAAGGCAAAGGGGTGAGTCCTGAGGAACAAGCCGCCGAGCTGGAAGAGCGCGCGCGCAAGCTGCTGACCGGCAAGGTGGAATTCCTGCTGTCAGCGCCGCAACTGCAGTTCCTGCCCGATCCGATTGTGCCGGAGGTTGCCTTCGCCGGGCGTTCGAATGTCGGCAAAAGCTCGCTGCTCAACGCGTTGACCGGCCGCAAGGCGCTGGCGCGCGCTTCGGTGACTCCAGGGCGGACGCAGGAGCTGAACTTCTTCGAAGTCGGCGAACCGCTGGCGATGCGGCTGGTCGACATGCCCGGGTACGGATTCGCCAAGGCGCCGGTAAAGGTGGTCGAGCGGTGGAAGGCGCTGGTCCGCGAATTCCTGCGCGGGCGCCAGGTGCTCAAGCGCACGCTGGTACTGATCGACAGCCGCCACGGGGTAAAAGAAGTCGACCGCCAAATGATGGCCATGCTCGACGAAGCCGCGGTTGGCTATCGTCTGGTGCTGACCAAGGCCGACAAGATCAAGGCCAGCGACCTAGCTGCTGTCCACACTGCGACCGAGGCCGAAGCGCGCAAGCGCATCGCCGCTTTCCCGCAAGTTCACGTAACCAGCGCCGAAAAGGGCATGGGCATTCCAGAGCTGCGCGCTGCGGTGCTGGCCGACGCGGAGAGCTGATCGCGTTCAGGGATCAGGCTCGGGAATCGCGCCGGGCCGCATAATCGTCCACGCTGCGAGAGCATGGCCGGCCCGCGCGGCGGCGGCCAGGTCCGCTCCTTCGATCCGCGCGCCGAGGTAGCCGGCGTTGAACGCGTCGCCCGCGCCGCTGGTGTCGACCGGCTCGACCACGCGTTCGGGCTTGACCAGTGTCCCGTCGGGCAGCCGGCAGCCGTGCGCTCCGAGCTTGACCACGGTCTCTGCGCAACCGAGCCGCTGCCAGTGCGCGGCGACCGCGTCGGCATCGGTCAGGCCCAGCGCGGCTTCGTCGTCGAGCGTCGGCAGGCCGACGTCGGCGCCGGCGATCGCGCGATCGCGCCACGCGCGTGCTACCTTTGGCGATGACCACAGCTTCGGGCGGTAGTTGCTATCGAAAGCGATTTTTCCGCCCCGCTCACGGACCTCACCGGCCAATGCCAGCAAAGCGGTGCGTGACGCATCGGGCAGGATTGCCAGGGTGATCAGCGAGAACGCCAGCAGACCGGCCGTTCGCGCTTGCGACAAGGCTTCGTCGATTGCCGGCAGCACAAACATCTCGCGTGCCGCGCTGGTATCGCGCCAATAAGTAAAACTGCGCTCGCCACGCGGGTCGGTGGTGATCGCGTAAAGCCCACTCGCGCGCGCCGGATGATCGAGGACCAGCCGGGTCGAAAGCCCCTCACCCGCCCAGCGTTCTTTCAGGTTAACGCTTAGCGGATCGTTGCCGATGGCGGTCAGATAGCCGACGTCGTGCCCGGCGCGCGCGAGGTGGATGGCGGTGTTGAGCGTGTCGCCGCCGTATCCCAGCTGCCACGTCGCGTCCCGCCGGCTGAGCTCCAGCATCGCTTCGCCGACCAGAACGATCGCCGGCAAGAGGCTACTCGTAATTTCGATGCAGGATACCGGGCATTACCAGTTCCACATCGTGCCGTCGGCCAGCCGCGCGACCGGAAGATAGGCGCGGCGGTAAGGAAATTTTGCGGCTAGCTGCTCGTCGATATCGACCCCGTGTCCCGGCTGCTCGCCACAGAACAGCTCGCCTCGCTCGAAGCGATAGTCGTGCGGAAAAACCGCGTCGGTCTCGTCGCTATGGCGCATGTATTCCTGGATCCCGAAATTGGGCACCCAAGTATCGAAATGCAGTGCGCAACCCATTGTGATGGGAGACAAGTCGGTCGCGCCATGGCACCCGGTGCGCACTTGGTAGAGGCTGGCCAGATCCGCGATCCGGCGCAAGTGGGTGATTCCCCCCGCGCCCACCACCGTGGCGCGGATATAGTCGATCAGCTGGTTCTGGATGAGCTCGCGCGCGTCCCACACGGTGTTGAAAATCTCTCCCACCGCCAGCGGGGTCACAGTGTGCTGGCGCACCAGCCGAAATGCTTCGGGGTTCTCGGCCGGAGTGCAATCCTCCAGCCAGAACAGCTGGTAGGGCTCGAGCATCTTGCCCAGACTGGCGGCTTCTTGCGGAGTGTACCGGTGGTGCGCATCGTGCAGGAGGTGATAGTCGAAACCGAACGTCTTGCGCAGTTCTTCGAACAGCTTGGGCACGTGGTTGAGCGCTTTTCGCGTGTCCCACCCGGTGACCGAGGGCAGCGCGGCATCGGCGGGCTCGTAGAACAGCTTGCCCCGCCCGACACCGTAGGCGTCCTTGATCCCCGGCACCCCGGTTTGCGCGCGGATGGCCTTGTAGCCCATGTCGATATACGCGCCGACCGCTTCGACCGTCTCGGCAATGTCACCACCATTCGCGTGGCCATAGACCATGATCCCATCGCGGCTGCGGCCGCCGAGCAGCTGATAAAGGGGCATCCCCGCCATCTTGGCCTTGATGTCCCACAAAGCCATGTCGACCGCCGCGATTGCGCGCATGGTCACTGGTCCCCGCCGCCAGTATGCGCCGCGATAGAGGTACTGCCAGATGTCCTCGATCCGCTGCGGATCCATCCCGATCAGGGCAGGGATCACATGCTCTTCCAGATAAGCGACCACCGCCAGCTCACGCCCGTTGAGCGTCGCGTCGCCGATACCGTGGACGCCCTGATCGGTTTCGATTTTGAGCGTGACGAAGTTGCGCCCCGGACTGGTGACGATGACCCGTGCGGCTTCGATCTTCATGCGCGCTCCCCGCAGATGGCCCGACCCGCTAACTACAAATGCAGCTGCGGATCCGGTTACCAACGGGCTTTGATGGGGTGACGTTCCAAGGGAGCGGCCAGGTCAGGAACCGACCTTCGGGGACGCGAAAGGCTTAAGGAAAGTCCGCGGGCGTTTCAGGGGCGATTGAGTTGCCGGAGCAAAACTTCGAACGCCCTTTCTTCCTGCGGCGGGAAAACCTGCTTGAGACTATCCTTGAGCATGGAAAGATTCGCCTGCAACCGGGCTGACTTCACTGGGATAGAGCTATCTGAGTGGACCATCGCAAGCGAAGCGCACGGAGACTGATGCGGTTCCAAACTTAACCTGGCTGCCAACGCCCACTGTCGTCCGTTACCAGTCACCAGGTCCGTGCACCCAGGCTGACGCGAGTTTGAGAAATTTGTTGGTCGGGTCCTTGCCCAGCAACTCCCCGAACTCGATCGTTTGCGCGAGGCATTCGTCGGTCAGCGGCTCGTCGAACTTCAATCCGCACCGCAGATCTTCCTTCCACGCCAGCCTGCCGAAGATGGCGAAGTTGAGCCAGCACATACGGGCGGAATCGATGGCCATCGGACGCGACAGCCGGATGCACGCGCCCCCGGCGGAAATATCCTCCAACTGGATCCTGGCGTTGGCGGTCGCGGTGATAAGCCGGGCCGACAGGTCGACGCGGTGCCGCTGGTACTGGCGCCTGCCCACCAGGATTTCCTCGCGCAATAGCGCGGCCGACCCGTCCATCGTTCGCCGTACCTATGCTTCGGTGCCGGAGCGAAAGTTACCCTGCACCCACTCGCGCGCGGCGGCGCTGGCCGCGTGGTGGGCGTTCGCCACGATCGACGGAGCCATCTGCCTCGTGGCAAAAATGACCGACGGGCTGAGCGGGCGGTCGAAGCGAACTCCAAGCAGTTCGCCGTCGCGCCAGACCGTTTCGCCAAAGGTCTCGAAATCGAGCCATTGGAGCACAGCCTGACCGATCGCCTGCGCCCACGCGCAGTCGATTTGCGCGCCCGTCTGCGAAAGATCGATCAGTCGCACGTCGCGCGTACCGTCGAGCGTTTCGAGCCGGGCAGGAATGCCGAGCCGCAGCCGCGGATGGTTTCGCCGATGATCGTCCGAGACATTTAGAGGACCGATCGACGCAGCGCGTCCCGCTCGACCCAGCGGGCTTGATACCAGCGACACCCACATTCTCCTGCGACCTTGCGGACACTACGGAGAGCCTTCGACAGGGTTCCGCTAAAATGCAGAAATCGTTGGTTTATTTTAGGTAAATACACAGTGCTTATTAACCACGCGGGGAGTGCGGCGCAGCTAGCGGGTGAACAAGTTTCCCAAATGCGCGAACGCCTTGATCTCGATCGCGTTGCCGCTCGGATCACGGAAGAACATCGTCGCCTGCTCGCCCGGCTCGCCCTTGAAGCGGGTGTAGGGCTCGATCTCGAACGTTACGCCTGCTGCCTTCAGCCGCCCGGCGAGCGCCGCAAAAGCGTCCAGCGTGAGGACCACGCCGAAATGCGGGACCGGAACGCCGTGGCCGTCGACTGGGTTCACCGCCGCGTCGCCGTCTCGCCCGGGGCGCCAAGTGGGCCACGATCTGGTGGCCGAAGAAGTCGAAATCTATCCATCCGTCGCTGCTCCGCCCTTCGGGGCAACCGAGAAGCCCGCCATAGAATGCGCGCGTCTGGGCGAGGTCGCGGACGGGGAAGGCGAGGTGGAACGGGCGCAGGCTCATCGCGCAGCATCTACTCGCGCGGAATCCATTTTCCTACAGGCTTCAGGCCATGCCACCGTCGCGGTGATGGATATCCACCGGCCCGCCGCGTCTACGCCACCTTTCGAGCTTACGCAGCACAGGCGAATTGAGAACGAACAGGACTGTGTAACACCCGGTCCACCGTTCAGCCTCGACAGCGCAAGGATGAACGCCTAGGCCGCGCCGCGGTGGGACAACAGGGTAGCAACGTGAAGCTGATTATCGGCAACCGGAATTATTCGAGCTGGTCGTTGCGCGGCTGGCTCGCCTGCAAGCAATCGGGCCTCGCCTTCGAGGAACTGACGGTCAACATCTCGGGCGGTGAGTGGGAAGCCGCCAAGCGCGAGATGGGCGAAGTCCAGCCTTCGAGCGGCAAAGTGCCCGTGCTGTGGGATGACCAGGCAGTGATCTGGGACAGCTTGGCAATCATGGAATACCTGTCCGACAAAGTCGGGCGCGACCGTTTCTGGCCCAAGGACGATACCGCGCGCGGGATGGCGCGGGCGATGGTCGCCGAAATGCATTCCAGCTATGCGGCGCTTCGCCGCAGCTGTCCGATGAACGTGCGAATGCGGCACCAGGGCGTCGATCTGTCCGACGACGCGAAGAACGACATCGTGCGCATCCTCCAGCTATGGGCCGAGGCGCGCGCGCGCTTTGGCCGCGGCGGGCCGTTCCTGTTCGGTACTTTTGGGGCGGCGGACGTGTTCTACGCTCCGGTGGTCAGCCGCTTCATGACTTACGGCATCGGCATGCCTGGCTTCGCGCAAGCCTATATGGAGGCGATGTGGGAGCACGAATGGCTACGGGCATGGGTCAAGGCAGCCGAGGACGAACAATGGGTGATCGAGCAATGGGACAGCGTACCGGCCGCTTGATCGCGTCGCTGGCGGCGCTGTTGGCGGTGCTCCAGCCCTCGCTGGCGCAGGCGTGGGGATTTTTTGGTCACGAAACGACGGGGCGGATCGCACTGGCCAACGTGCGGCCGGAAACTCGCGCGGCGGTCGCTCGGCTGATAGCTTTCGACCGCGAACTGGGCACGCCGCAGTGCCGCATCCGCGATATCGCCAGTGCCGCTACGTGGCCCGATTGCATTCGCCGGGATAGCTGGCGGTGGGGCTACACCGCGGCGTGGCACTTCCAGACCGAGCCGATCGATCGGCCGTACGATGCGCGGGCCAACTGCATCGGCGGCAATTGCGTGTCTGTGCAGATCGAGCGCAACCAGCGTATCCTGTCAGACGAGAGCCTGCCGGCCAACGTCCGGCTCGAGGCGCTCGCGTTCATGGTCCACTTCGCAGGCGACATCCACATGCCGCTCCATTCGGGCGACAATGACGACAGGGGAGGCAACGCGATCGAAGCGACTTACGGCATCGCGGCAGGGTTGAACTTGCACTCGATCTGGGACAGCGCGCTGGCGGAACGGGCCATTTCGGGTGCCACCCCGCCGATGGTGCGCCGCTTCACGCCCGCCGACCGCGCGGCGCTGGCCGGCGGCGTGCCCGCCGATTGGGGCCGCGAGAGCTGGGAGCTTGCACGCACGTTCGTCTACGCCAACGCTTTGGGCCGCGACCTCGCGCCGGGCGAGGCTTCGCCCAAGAACGCGACGCTGTCGCAGGAGGCGATCGTCGCCGCGGTGCCCGTGGCCGAGCGGCGAATCGAACAGGCGGGCCTGCGTATCGCCGACCTGCTCGACGCTGCCTTCGCGCCTGGCGTATTGCCGGCCCCGGAGCGCTAGGGAATGCGCTTGGCCGGATACGGCGTGCCATCCTTGCGGGCATATCCGTCCGGCCCGAAAGTCATGTCGATGTCAGGGTATTCGCCGTGGTCGGCATCGCGGTCGCCCGCGCTGACGGCGACGAACACGCAGTCGGCTGCCGAGCGGTTTTGCAGATGATGGCCATCGCGCGCGCCCGCTGGCCAGGCGCAGACGTCGCCCGGGCGGACCACCGTCTCGCCCCCGTCCTCGACCAGCACAGCCTCGCCCGAAAGCATGATCAGCAATTCGTCCTCTTCGGCGTGCCAATGCCGCTGCGAGGACCATGCGCCCGGCTTCAGCACGACATGGCTCGCCCCCATCCGCGTCAGGCCCGATGGCGGCGCGAGCCGGCGGTACCAGCGTCCTTCGACCGCCGCGTCGAACGGCGCGGGATAACCGGTCGCGTTGGTCTGCGCGATCATGGCAAGGTTCAGCTTGGGCACGGCGTGATCCTGTCAGGTGGATTGACTTGGCCGCGTCGTATAGCGACCGCGCAATGACCACGGAAACCCCTGTCGCCGACCTTGCCGAACGGCTGATCGCCTGCCCCAGCGTGACCCCGGCCTCGGGCCTCGTGTTCGACGCGCTCGAGGCGATGCTCGCCCCGCTTGGGTTCGAGATCGACCGGTTTGTCGCCGGCGAAGGGCTGGACGGGGTCGAAAACCTGCTGGCCATTCGCCGCGGTCGTCCGGGGAGCCGTCACTTCGCCTTTGCCGGCCACCTCGACGTAGTGCCGCCGGGAGAGAACTGGTCGAGCGCTCCGTTCACCCCCGAGCGGCGGCCAGGTCCTGGAGGAGAGCTGCTCTATGGACGCGGCGCGGTCGACATGAAGGGCGCGATCGCGGCGATGGTCGCCGCGGTGGCCCATATCCCTGCCGATGCGGGCACGGTTAGCTTCATCATCACGGGGGACGAGGAAGGCCCGGCAATCCACGGCACGCGCGCGCTGATCGATCGGATGCGCGAGCGCGGCGAGGTCCCAGACCTGTGCCTCGTCGGCGAGCCGACGTCGGTCAATCGCCTTGGCGATATGGCCAAGATCGGCCGCCGCGGCTCGGTCAACGTGTGGCTCGAGGTCGAAGGAACGCAAGGCCACGTCGCTTACCCCCAACTAGCGGACAATCCGATTCCCAGGCTGGTCGCGATGCTTGCCGAGCTCGATGCCTTGGTGCTCGACGAGGGGACTGAGCAATTCCAGCCTTCCAACCTCGAACTGACCGAACTCGAAGTCGGAAACCCGGCACATAACGTGATACCGGCCAAGGCCCGTGCGCGTCTGTCGATCCGCTTCAACGCGCTCCACACCGGCGCCCAGCTGTCCGAACTCGTCTCGGTCATCGCCGCCAAGCATGGCGGCACCGCGCGCGCTGTCGTCAGCGGCGAAGCGTTCCTCACCCCGCCGGGCGCGTTTTCCCAGCTGATTTCCGACGCGATCGAAAGCGAGACCGGCTTGGTGCCGGAACTGTCGACTACCGGCGGCACCTCGGACGCGCGTTTCCTCAAGGACTTGTGCCCGGTGATCGAGTTCGGCCTGCTCAACGCTACAATGCATAAGCGCGATGAGGCGGTCGCGCTGGCCGATCTCGAGCAGCTTGCCCGCATTTATGCCCGGATCGCCAGGGCCGCGCTGACCGCTCGCTGATTGTGCCTGGCGTCGCCCGCTGTTAGCAAGACGGCCAGAGGGAGAAAATCACCATGGTCGCTAGCCCCGCGCGGGATATTGCCGAGCCGGTTTCTGGACGACGTTCGGCGTTTGGGTGGGTGCTCCACGCGCTGAGTCGGCATCTGACCGCGTCGATCATGGTCGGCATGATACTTGGCGTGATCTTCGGCTGGCTGGTCAACCAGCAGCTGCTTTCCGGCATTATGGACGCCGAGCATTGGGCGCGCAGCTTCCAGATGCTGTCGACCATTTTCCTGAACCTCATCAAGATGCTGGTCGCGCCGCTGGTGCTTGCGACGATTGTATCGGGCCTTGCACACATGGGGGACAGCAGCGCGGTCGGGCGGATCGGCTTTCGCGCGATCATGTGGTTCATCGTCGCGAGCCTGATCTCGATCAGCTTGGGCCTGGTGATGGTCAACTTGTTCCAGCCCGGCGCTGGCGTCGATGTTACCGCGCCCGCGCAGGCGATCGGCGAGGTCAAGAAGCTCGATTTTTACGAATTCATCGAGCACGTCTTTCCCAAGAACGTGGTCGGCGCGATGGCTGACAATAACGTCCTGCAGATCCTCGTGTTCGCTCTGTTCGCTGGCGTCGGCTTGACCGCCCTGGGTGAGCGCGGCCTGCCGCTGGTGCGCGCTGCTGACACGCTGGCTGAACTGATGCTCGAGATCACCGGCTACGTAATGCGCTTTGCGCCGTTCGCGGTGTTCGGCGCGCTCGCCAACGTGGTGGCAAAGAACGGTCTGGGCATTCTCGGAACGTATGCGAAGCTTTTGGGCGAGTTCTACTTCGCACTGGCGATCCTGTGGGCGATCCTGCTGTTTGCCGGTTGGGTGGTGCTGCGAGGTCGCGCGTTCCAACTGGTCCGTTATGTCCGCCAGCCGGTGCTGATCGCTTTTTCGACCGCATCGAGCGAAGCGGCGATGCCGAAGCTGTTCGAGCAGCTCGATCGGTTCGGCATCCCCCGCCGCATTTCGGGCCTGATGATCCCGCTGGGCTACAGCTTCAACCTCGATGGGTCGATGATGTACGCCAGCTTCGCCACGATTTTCATCGCCCAGGCGTACGGCATCGAGCTGTCGGTCGGCACCCAGATCGCGATCCTGCTGACGCTGATGATCAGTTCGAAAGGGATCGCCGCGGTCCCGCGCGCAAGCCTGGTAGTGATTGCGGCGACGCTGGTGATGTTTGATTTGCCCGCCGAAGGCATCGCGCTGGTGCTGGCGATCGATCAGTTCCTCGACATGGGCCGCACCGCGACCAACGTGCTCGGCAACGCGGTGGCGACCAGCGTGATCACCAAGTGGGAAGGGATGCTGGAGCCGATGCGCGATCCGGATGCGGATGAGGATATCGCGCCCAGCCACACCCAATCCGAAGGGCGCCAGGGTCTGAATCTCGATCCGGAGGCAAACGTCTAGCCGGTCGGCCTGGCCTTCGGCGGCGGCGTCTTGGGGCGATAGGCGCACAAGTCCACCACCGGGCAGCGCCAGCACTCGGGTAGCCGCGCCTTGCAGGTGTAGCGACCGTGCAGGATCAACCAGTGATGCGCGTGGCGACGGAATGGTTGGGGCACGCGCTTGTCGAGCTTGGCTTCGACTTGGTCGACCGTCTCGCCGCGCGCGAGACCGGTGCGATTTCCGACCCGGAAGACATGGGTGTCGACCGCGAAAGTCTCTTCGCCAAACGCGCAGTTCAGCACCACGTTGGCGGTCTTCCGACCCACGCCCGGCAGACGAATGAGCTCGTCACGGGTGACTGGCACCTCGCCGCCAAAATCATCGATCAGCATTTGGCTCAGTGCGATCACGTTCTTCGCCTTGGTGTTGAACAGCCCGATCGTCTTGATCCGCTCGCGCAGCTCGTCCTCGCCGAGCGCCAGCATCTGCGCGGGAGTCTGGACTTCGGCAAACAGCAGGCGGGTTGCTTTGTTGACGCTGATGTCCGTCGCCTGCGCGCTCAGCGCGACCGCGACGACGAGCTGATAGGGGTTGCCGTACGCTAGCTCGGTCTGCGGATCGGGATTGTCTTCGGCAAGCCGGCGGAAGAATTCAAAAATATCCGCTTTCTTCAAAGGCCAAGCACCTGCGGCATCGAGTAGCGGCCGGCCTCTTGACCGACCAGCCAAACTGCTCCGGCGATCGCACCGCGCGCGAAAATCATACGGTCCTCGGCTACGTGCGACAAGGTGATACGCTCCTCGTCACCAGCCATGATCACGCTGTGTTCTCCAGCAACAGTCCCCCCGCGCAAGGACGCAAAGCCGATCGCGCCAGAAGCTCGTGCGCCGGTGTGTCCGTCGCGCCCACGCTCGCTATGCCCCGCCAGGTCGATGACGCGCCCCTGCGCTGCAGCTTCGCCCAAGAGCAAAGCGGTACCTGACGGCGCATCAACCTTCTTCCGGTGATGCATTTCGAGCACCTCGATGTCCCACGAAGGACCGAGCCGCGCGGCGGCTTCGCGCACGAGGTGCGCGAGCAGCGTGACCCCGAGCGAGGTGTTGCCGGTTTGCAAGACGGGAATGGCCAGGGCGGCGGAATCGAGCGCGGCATGGTGTCGCTCGTCTAAGCCAGTTGTGCCGACCAGGATCGGAATGCCCGCGCCGATCGCGGCGTGGAGGTTGGTCTCGAGTGCGGAAGGGGAGGAGAAATCGAGCAGCACGTCGCTCGCCTCGGCGAGATTGGCCGTGTTGCCGCCCTGGTCCACCCCGCCAGCGCTTTCGTGCCCGGCCTCGGTAACCGCACGACCTAGCGCTAGGCCCATGCGCCCCTCGCTGCCGATAATGCCGATACGCGCCATTGCCACTCCCCGAACCCCATGCTTCATGCGCGACATGGCCGCCATCCGCAATATCGTCGTCCTCACCGGTGCCGGGATCAGCGCCGAGAGCGGTATCGACACCTTTCGAGGCGGCGGTGGGCTGTGGGAGCAGCACCGGGTCGAGGACGTCGCCACGCCCGAGGCATTCGCTCGCGACCCCGACCTCGTACAGCGGTTCTACGACATGCGCCGCGCATCGATCCAGACCAAGGAGCCCAACGCCGCACACTTCGCGCTGGCGGCGCTCGACCGGGGATGGGACGGCGAACTGCTGATCGTCACCCAGAACGTCGATGACCTCCACGAGCGCGCCGGAGCCCGCCGCGTGCTGCACATGCACGGCGAGCACCTCAACGCTTGGTGCACCGCGTGCGACACCCGCAGCCGCTGGACCGGGCCATTGATCGACCGTCCGGTGTGTCCCGTGTGCGGGATGCGCGCATTGCGGCCCGACGTCGTTTGGTTTGGCGAGATGCCTTATCGAATGGACACGATTTATGCTGCTCTGCGCAACGCCGACCTGTTTGTCTCGATCGGCACCAGCGGGGCGGTGTACCCTGCGGGCGGGTTCGTGCGTAATGCGCGTGATCTTGGCGCGAGGACGCTCGAACTTAACCTCGAGCCCAGCGAAGGGTCGGCCTGGTTCGACGATACCCGGTTCGGCCCGGCGAGCGCGCTCGTGCCCGCGTGGGTGGCGGAGATGCTAGCGGTCTGAGCTACACCCGCGACACTCGGAATCCTTGGCTATCCGCATCGTGCGCATGGCCGGTTCGAGACCGTCGAGCAGGTGCAGCTTACCCCATTGGGGGTCGCCCAACCCAACGCCCGGTGACAGCAGCGCACGGATTGCCTGCAGCGCGGCGAACGTGCCGACCCAACCGGCCATCGCCCCAAGCATGCCGTCGTCGGCGCACGTATCGCAGTCGTCGGTGTCAAACGCGTCGCCCACGTAGCAGCGGTAGCATGGCGAATCGGAAAGATGCCCGGCGAACGCGCCGACCTGGCCCTGGAATCGGCCAACTGCGGCTGACAGCAATGGGGTACCGCTGGCAACGCAGGCGTCGGACACGGCGAGGCGGGTGGCGAAATTGTCCGTTCCGTCGAGTACGAGGTCCGCATCGGTAATCGCCGCGACGGCATTGCTGGCATCGATCCGCTGGTCATCGAGTGCAACATCGAGCTTGCCGTCGAAATTTGCCAGCCAACGACGAGCGGACACCGCCTTCCCGTGACCGATGTCGCGCTCCGAAAAGATCGTCTGGCGCTGGAGGTTGGTGAGCTCGACTTTGCCATCGTCGATCAGGGTCAGCCGCCCGATCCCCGCTCCAGCCAGATATTGCAATGCGGGCGAGCCAATTCCGCCCAGGCCAACCAACGCGACATGCGCGTCGGCCAACGCGAACTGGCCCGCGCCGCCCACCTCGGGCAATACGATGTGACGGGCAAAGCGATCGAGGCGCTCGGGGGAAAAGCTCATGGAAAGGGTGTTGGCAGCCAGTTCACATGCTGTCGACAGCACTGTTCAAAGGCTGTGTGCAGCCCTGTCGATCATTCGCTGGCAACAGGTGGAAAGTTCAGCTTTCGAGCTGGCGCAACAGGCTGCGGACGTCGCCGTCCATGTCGGCGTCGCGCTGGCGCAAGTCCTCGATCAGCCGCACCGCGTGGATCACGGTCGAATGGTCGCGGCCGCCGAACTTGCGGCCGATCTCGGGATAGCTGCGCGGGGTGAGGACTTTGGCCAGATACATCGCCACCTGCCGCGGGCGCACGACCGCGCGGGCGCGGCGCTTGGAGCCCATTTCCGATCGGTCGATGCGATAGAACTGGCACACGGTGCGCTGGATTTCGTCGATCGTAATCCGCCTGCGGTTGGCAGACAGGATGTCGGTCAGTTGCTCTTCGGCGAGCTGGAGCGCGACCTGCTGGCCGGTCAGCTGCGCGTAAGCGATCAGCTTGTTGAGCCCGCCGACCAGCTCGCGGATATTGCGGGTGATCGTGCGGGCGAGGAAGTCGATCACATCCGCAGGCACGTCGAGCGGCGCAAAGCGGACCAGCTTCGACTGCAGGATCGAACGGCGCAGTTCGATGTCGGCGGCTTGAATATCGGCCACCAGGCCCATCGACAGCCGCGACAGCAAGCGCGGCTCGACCCCATCGAGCGCTTGCGGCGCGCGATCGGCTGCGAACACCAGCCGCTTGCCCTCGGCGAGCAGCGCGTCGATCGTGTAGAGCAGTTCTTCCTGCGCGCTGGCCTTGCCGATGATGAACTGAATATCGTCGACCAGCAGCAGGTCGAAGCTGCGCAGCCGCGCCTTGAATTCGATCGTCTGGTTCGATTTCAGCGCCTGGACGAATTCGACCATGAACCGCTCGGCGCTGCAGTAAAAGATGCGCGCGCGCGGGTGCGTCGCCAGATAAGTGTGGCCGATCGCGTGGAGCAAGTGGGTCTTGCCCTGGCCGGTCGCGCCCTTGAGGTAAAGCGGCGAAAACTGCGGCTGCTCGGTCGCCGCCATCCGCTGTGCGGCGTTGCAGGCGAGCACGTTAGCCTCGCCGGTGACGAACGCGGCGAAGGTCAGCGACGGGTCGAGCCCGACCGACGAGGTGAACCCGCGCTCGCCGATGGTGCCCGCGGCGACCGCGATCATGCTGGTGTCGCCGTCGTTGGCCGGGCGGCGGCCGTCGATCAGCGACAGCTCAGGCAGCTTGCGTCGGCCCGGATGAACGCAGATCCGCAACTGCCGAACTTCGCCACGCGCGATTTTCCAGGCCAGGCTCAGCCGGTCGTGGAATCGGTCGTTGACCCAGTTGGCCGAGAATTCGGTCGGCAGGTAAAGTTCGAGCGTACCGGTCTCTTCGCACAGGCCGCCGACCGTGATCGGCTTGATCCACTGGCTGTGGATTTGTTGGCCGAGATCCTTTCGCAGGCCCTGGCTGATGTCCGACCAGTCGGCCGCCAAGTTTACTGCTTCGAGATCTTCCATGCCATCCCCGCTACCGCGCCGCGCAACGTGATTGCCACCACTGATGCTGTCCATCGCTCGCTCGCCCAATCCAGTGGGCTCGCATCAAGCTAAGCCCGTTTCCCCCCGAGAACACAGCTCCGCCGCGCCCTGAATCCTTCGTGGGATTCGGGTCCGCCAAGCCAGTCCACCGCTGTATGAGCCCAGGCCGTCCAGCCCCGGGCAGAGCGCTTCTTTTCATCACCACCGTCCGGCTGGCAAGGGCGCGACCGCAAAAAAAATGAAATATTGGCGGTTGACTCGCGCAAACCCACGCACATGCATTCAAGTGCATGAAATGGTTCGGTTAATTCTGACTGAGCAGTGCGAATCGCGGGAAACGCTCACTTTTGTGAAGGATGCGTTGCCCAAACGACAACGCCGGCGCGATGAGGCGCCGGCGTCGTTCGCTTTTGTTCTAGCTAGGCCGCCGCACATTACGCGGCGGATGGGCGAATCAGAGGCTCGCGACTCGCTTCGAAAGCCGGCTCATCTTGCGGCTGGCGGTGTTCTTGTGAAGCACTCCGCGCGAAACGCCGCGCGCCAGTTCAGGCTGCGCCGCCTTGAGAGCGTCGGCCGCGGCCTGCTTGTCGCCGCCAGCGATCGCGCTCTCGACCTTCTTGAGAAAGTTGCGGATGCGGCTGACGCGGCTGGTGTTGATCTCCGCGCGACGATCGTTGCGGCGGATGCGCTTCTTGGCTTGCGGCGTATTGGCCATATCTGTCCTCGATAGGCCGCTTCGGACGCGGCCGGAATTCTGACGTTTGCGTGGGCTATCGCAGCGGGCGGACCCGCCGGGAAAGGCGCGCCCCTAGCGGGCACCCGCCGAATCGTCAAGCGAGCCCTGAAAAGCTGGTCCGAATGCGAACTAGTGAGGCTACCGCTGGCAGCGCGGACAATACCATGTGCTGCGGCCGCCTTGGACCAAGCGGCGGATCGTGCCGCCATCGTCGCGCAAGCAGGGTTTCGTTTCGCGCCCGTATACCGCAAAGCGCGTGGCGAAATAGCCGAGCTGGCCATCGGGCCGCGCATAATCGCGCAAGGTCGAACCGCCATCCCCGATCGAGCGTTCGAGCACGTCGCGGATCGCTGGAACGAGCCGGCCAAGCGCTACCTGCGATACTTTGCCTGCTGCTTTGCGCGGATCGATCCGGGCATGCCACAGCGCCTCGCACACATAGATATTGCCGAGCCCTGCTACGATCCCCTGGTCCAGCAACAATAGCTTGATCGCCTGCTTCCGGCCTGAGAAGGCGGTCTTGAGGTGCGTGGCGGTAAGCCCGGGCCCGAGCGGCTCGGGACCGAGCGCCGCGAATGCGGGCCACTCGTCGAGCGCATCGCTGTCGACCAGGTCGACGAAACCGAACCGCCGTGCGTCGTTGAGCGCGTATCGATGGTTTGCGGTCTCGAGCACGAAATGGTCGTGCTTGTCCGGCTCGGCGGGATCGATCCGCCAGCGCCCGCTCATCCCCAAATGGAACACCAGCGTCCGTGCACGATCGGTATGAATCAGGCCGTATTTGGCGCGGCGGCCAAGGCCGATGACGCGGGCGCCGGTTAGCGCCTGCACCAAGTCGAGCGGAAAGGCACGCCGCATGTCGGGCCGATTGAGCGTGACCCGCTCGATCCGCGCACCGTCGAGCGATGCGGCCAGGCCGCGCACGGTGGTTTCGACCTCGGGAAGCTCGGGCATCGCGGGGCTCTAACACCCTTTGCCGTGCGGGCAATTCCCACTAAGGCGCGCAGCCATGAGCGAAACGGTCTCTTTCGGCTACGAAGAAGTGCCGCCTGAAGAAAAGACCCGCCGGGTGGGGGCGGTGTTCTCCGGCGTGGCGGCCAAGTACGATGTCATGAACGACGCGATGAGTGTCGGCATGCACCGATTATGGAAGGACACTTTCGTTCGCCGGGTGAAACCGCAGCCAGGAGAGGCGATCCTCGACATGGCCGGAGGAACCGGTGACGTGGCGTTTCGCTTGGCCGACCGTGGGGCGAGCGTGACGGTCGCCGATATCAACCAGGAGATGCTCGACGTTGGTATCGAGCGCGCGCTTGAACGTGGCATAGACGGGTTGGTATGGAGCCGGCAAAATGCCGAGACACTCGACTACCCGTCGCGCATATTCGATGCGTACACGATCGCTTTCGGCATCCGCAACGTAACGCGCATCGATCAGGCGCTCGCCGAAGCTCACCGAGTGCTGAAATTCGGCGGTCGGTTCTTCTGCCTTGAATTTTCGACCACCGAGTGGCCCGGTTTCAAGGACGCTTACGATTTTTATTCGCACAAGCTGGTGCCCCGGCTCGGCCAGGCGATTGCGGGTGACGCCGACAGCTATCGCTACCTGATCGAATCGATCCGTCGCTTCCCTCCGTTGCGCGAGTTCGAACAAATGATCCGCGAAGCCGGATTTACGCGTACACGGGTCGAGCCGATCCTGGGCGGTTTGGTGGCAGTTCATTCGGGGTGGAAGATCTAGGCGTGACCCGCCCCGCCACGCACATCTGGCGTCTCCTGCGTTGGGGCCGCGCGCTCGCCCGGCACGGCGCGTTGCGCGGGATTGAGAACGATCCCAACACCCCGGCGCAGGTCAAGCGCCTGGCGCGGGTGGCGCGGTTCGGCACGGTGCAGCCGCGCGAGCCCGATTATGCGGCCGCGTTCCAAGACATTGGCCCCGCGGCGATCAAGCTCGGCCAATCGCTTGCCACCCGGCCGGATTTGGTGGGCGAGACGGCGACCTACAATCTTATGTCGCTGCAGGACAGCCTGCCGCCGGTACCATTCATCGAAATTGAGGCGGAGATCGCGCGCAGCTTCGATGTGCCGGTCGCCAGCCTGTTCACGTCCATCGATCCTGATCCGATCGGCTCAGCGTCGATCGCGCAAGTCCACCGCGCGAAGACGACCGATGGGCGGCAGGTGGCGATCAAGGTGCTCCGCCCCGGCATCCGCGAGCGGTTCGCGCGCGACATCGACACGTATGAATGGGCCGCGGCGCATCTCGAGGCGTTCGGTGGGGAGGCGACCCGGCTGCGCCCCCGGTTAACGATCGCCAACTTCAAGCGCTGGACCAACAGCGAACTCGACTTGCGACGGGAGGCGGCCTCAGCGAGCGAATTATCCGAGGCGATGCGGGGATTCGCTGGATACTGCATCCCGTCGATCGACTGGGACCGTACCAACGGCCGCGTGATGACGATCGAGTGGATCGATGGGGTCAAGATTTCCGAGCGCGAGGCGCTGATCGCTGCCGGGCACGACTTGCCCGACCTCGCGCGCAGGCTGGTGCTGGCATTTCTTCAGCAAGCGATCAGCGCCGGGTTCTTCCACGCCGACATGCATCAGGGAAACCTGTTCGTGCGCGCCGACGGGACGATCGTGGCGATCGACTTCGGCATCATGGGCCGTATCGACCGCCGTGCGCGGCAGTGGCTGGCCGAAATCCTCTACGGCCTGATTACGGGAAACTATCGCAGGGTCGCCGAAATCCACTTCGAGGCGCAGTACGTGCCAAGCTACCACTCGGTCGAGGAATTCGCGACTGCGCTGAGAGCGGTCGGCGAACCGATGCGCGGCAAACCCGTCAGCGAACTCTCGGTCGGCGCGATGCTCGATGGCCTGTTCGCGATCACCCGCGATTTCGACATGCAGACTCAGCCGCACCTGTTGTTGCTGCAAAAGACGATGGTTATGGTCGAAGGCCTCGCGACCAGCCTCGATCCGACTATCAACATGTGGGACGTTTCGGCGCCGTTCGTGCGCGAGTGGATCCGCGATGAACTCGGTCCGGAAGCTGCGCTCGCCGATCGCATCCGGACCGATTTTGCTACCTTGCTTCGCTTGCCCGAATTAGTCCGCCGGATCGAGGATCGCTACCCCGCTCGTGGCGGCGCGCCTGAGCCGCCTCCGCTGCCCGATGTTCCCTTGATGTGGGTGCGCACGGGGGAGCGTCGCTGGCTTGAGTATCTGGTGGCAGCGATCGCCGGTGGTGCAATCGTGGCCGGTGCGATGGCGGCGAACTCGATTTAAGTCAGGCGATGCGGTAACACGCGGCTGGCTACAAGTGAGAATACTACAGCCGCAGCCTCGACCAACATTGGTGCAAGAAAGCCTTCGTAGGCCCCGTCGGCCGCTAGCGAAACGCAGCGGCCCAGCAGCGCGATGCCGAAAATCGCCGCCGGCACCAGCAGCAGATCGCCGTTGCGCTTCCACGCGCCCCAGATCATCGCCCCGCCTCCAACGAAGAATAGCGCGGGGAAATCGGCGCGTAGCACGGCAAGTCCGCCTGCACCGTCGGGCATGAGATGGAAGCTGGCGACCGTGCTCGCGGGCGTCACCAGGAAGCCTGCTCCCATTACCAGGAAGAACAGTCCTTCGACGAAGATCAGCGCGGTCAGGATAAGTCGCATGTCGGTCTTTCCCCCTTTAAGTATCATGCTTGTTACCCGAACGCCGGGTCGGCGCTAGGGCAATCTTAACCACTGTCAGTCAAGGACTGGCGCGGATTGTGCGCCGCCGCTAGGCTGGCGCGATGGAGCCGCGAGGGGGACCATGCACGAGCTGGTCGGACGACGACCGCAGCAGGAGCCGCTTCGCTTGAGCGGGCCCAAAGTCCTGCTCGTGATCGGCGGCGGGATCGCCGCGTACAAATCGTGCGAGCTGGTGCGCTTGATCCGGCGCGGGGGCGGCGATGTCACGTGCGTGCTGACCGACGGCGGCAGCCAGTTCGTCACGCCTCTGGCGCTCGCGGCGCTGAGCGAAAACAAGGTCTACACCAACTTGTTCGACCTGAAGGACGAGGTCGAGATGGGTCACATCCAGCTGTCGCGTGCGGCCGATATCGTCGTGGTATGCCCGGCGACCGCCGATCTGCTCGCAAAGATGGCTGCCGGGATTGCCGACGACCTTGCCACCACGATGATCCTGGCGACCGACAAACCGGTGCTCGCGGTGCCCGCAATGAACGTGAAGATGTGGCTCCACGACGCCACCCGGCGCAACGTTTCCTGGCTGCGTGAGGCCGGAGTGGAGGTGATGGAACCCGACGAAGGCCCGATGGCCTGCGGCGAGTTCGGCCCTGGCCGCTTGCCCGAGCCCGAGCTCGTCTGGGCAGAGATCGCCGCGCGCTTCGGCATTGTGGCGGATTGCGAAGAAGGCGACATGCTCGAAGCGCTCGGTCCCGAAGCCGCGGTCGAAGGCTTCGGACGGCTCGGCAGCCTGCTGTCCTCGCTGATCCCGCGCAAGACACCGCGCCGGGAACCTGCCGAGGAGGAAGCGTTCGAAGGCAAGTTCAACGACGAACTCCCGCCACCGGTCGAAATGGACGAGGCACTTCCCCGCCCCGACCTTTCGGCGCCAATCATGGCGCAAAAAGGTAAGGCGAAGTCTGCGCCGCCGACCGACGCCGAGGCCCTCAACCACACCGTGGCCACAGGGGCGGGCGATCAATTGCCCGAGCTTCTCGCCGACCCGCTCGCCGGCCAGCCGGACTTCGATGTCGATCCCGAACATCGCCCGCTGTACGGGCGCCATGTGCTGGTCACCGCGGGTCCGACGCATGAGCCGATCGATCCTGTGCGCTACATTGCCAACCGGTCGAGCGGCAAACAGGGCTTCGCGATCGCCGCCGCCGCGGCGGCACTAGGTGCGCGGGTAACGCTGGTCGCGGGGCCGGTTTACCTGCCGACGCCGGCGGGGGTCGACCGGATCGATGTCGAATCCGCCCGCGAGATGGCCGAGGTGGTCAAGAAGACCTTGCCGGTCGACGCCGCGGTGATGGTCGCTGCGGTCAGCGATTGGCGCAGCAAGGAATACGCGCCGGAGAAGATGAAGAAACGCGGCTCGGCCCCCCCGGCGCTGTTGCTGACCGAAAATCCTGACATTCTCGCCCAGGTCTCCTCGGGCAAGCAGCGGCCCAAGTTGCTGATCGGTTTCGCCGCCGAGACCGAGGACATCGTCCCGAACGCAATTGCCAAGCGCAAGCGCAAGGCGGCCGACTGGATCGTCGCCAACGACGTTTCGGGCGATGTGATGGGCGGCGATGCCAACGCTGTGCATATCGTCACCGGCGAGGGCGTCGAAGGCTTGCCCGAGATGCCCAAGAACAAGGTCGCGATGGCGCTCGCCGAACGCATGGCTATCGCGCTCGACGAGATCGATCCCCGGCATGACTGACTGGGCTCAAGCAGACGCAGGCGATGGCACCGCACTGACACCGGTCGCGGTCAAGGTAGCCCGATTGGAGCACGGCGAGGGACTGGCGCTCCCCGCCTACGCCACCGACGGCGCGGCCGGGATGGACGTGCTGGCAGCCGAAGACGTGACGCTCCAGCCGGGCGCGCGCCACGCGGTGGCAACCGGACTCGCGCTGGCGATCCCTGCAGGGTACGAAATCCAGGTACGGCCACGCTCGGGCCTCGCGCTCAAGCACGGGATCAGCGTGCCCAACGCGCCTGGCACGATCGATTCGGACTATCGCGGTGAGATCAAGGTCATCCTCATCAACCACGGCGCCGAAGCCTTCGTTGTCGCCCGCGGCGACCGCGTGGCGCAACTGGTGCTGGCGCCGGTTGTGCGTGCGGCGTGGGAGGAAGTCAGCGCGCTCGATGATACGGCACGCGGGGCTGGCGGATTCGGCAGCACCGGGGGTCATGCCCGATTGAGGGACAGCTAGCTCAGGAACGCAAGCTTTCGAGGCGCTGGAGATAACGCGCGACGGTATCTATTTCGAGGTTGACCTGCGCCCCTTGCGCGAGGCCCCCCAGCGTCGTCACTTCAGCTGTGTGCGGAATCACGTTGATCCCGAAATGCACCGAGCCGTTGGACCGGTCTTCGACCGAATTGACCGTTAGCGACACGCCATCGACCGTGATCGAGCCTTTGGTAGCGATGAACGGGGCGAGCGATTGCGGGGCGATGATGGTGACGCGCATCGAATCGCCTTCCGGCTCCCAGGTCCCCACATTGCCGACCGCATCGACATGGCCGGAAACGATGTGGCCGCCGATTTCGTCACCGACCTTGAGCGATGGTTCAAGATTGATCGTCGCGCCCCGGCGCCACATGCCTTGCGCGGTGCGGCTGACGGTCTCAGCCGACACATCGACCGCAAACCAGGCGTTTCCAGGCTCACCGCCGCGTTCGACCACGGTCAGGCAAACACCCGCGCAGGCGATCGAGGCACCGATCGTAATTCGCGCCGGGTCCCACGGACAGGACACTCGGACGCGCAAGTCGCCGCGCTGCTCGACGCTCTCGATCGTGCCGATCGCGGTGACGATGCCGGTGAACACTTTGGAGCCTCCCTTATCGCAGGCGGCGATAGGCGGCGAATTCGTCGCTGCCAAGCCGCGCCTCTTCCACGAGGCGCCAGCGTCCGTGCGCAGCGGTCAGATCATCAAGCCCGATCGGGCTGACAGCGCGCAATCCATCGCCGATCAGGATCGGCGCGCGGTAAATCTCGAGCCGGTCAACCAGGTCGGCGGAGAGGAACGCGGCGGCGGTCTGCGCGCCTCCCTCGACGTAAAGATACTGAACGTCGTCCATCAGCGCCACTTCGTGGGGCGCGGCGATCGAACGCGACCCGTCGGGCGGATCGCCACTTGTCAGGATCCAGCGTTGCGGTGAGCGCTCGGCGAGGCCGGGCAGTCGCACATCGAGCCGAGGCGAATCGGCGCGCCAGGTGCCGCCGCCGACCAGGATCGCATCGGCGCGTGCGCGGCGCGCGTGGACGTGCGCGCGGGCTCCCGCGCCGGTAATCCAGCGGCTCGAACCGTCGGCGAGCGCGATGCAACCGTCGAGCGACATTGCCAGCTTGAGCGTTACGTGGGGGCGGGCGAGGGCGGCGCGAGTCAGGTATCCGGACAGGCTATCCCGCGACGCGGGCGAATCGATCAGATCGAAAGCGATGCCCGCTTCGCGCAACCGCGCGAGGCCATTGCCGGCGGTTCGCGGATCGGGATCCTGCACCCCCACCACAACGCGGGCGGGATGCGCCGCGATGAGCAAGTCGGCACATGCCGGCCCACGCCGGGACGCGTGCGCGCACGGCTCGAGAGTCACGTAGACCGTCGCCCCCCGGGCGTTGCCGTCAACCATCTGGAGCGCGACCGCTTCCGCGTGGGGTCGTCCGCCTGCCTCGGTCCACCCTCGCCCGACGACCTTGCCGTCGCGCACGATCATGCACCCCACCGCCGGGTTGGGACGGCTCAGCGGGCGACCGCGAGCTGCGAGGCGCGCGGTAGCGGCGAGCCAGTCACTGTCAGTCGCGCCGCGCGCCAACCGGGGTATCCGCTTGCTCTTCTCGGGCTTCCTGACGCGCGATTTCCCGCTCCATCGCGTCGACGTCGAGGCCGGTCGCACGGCCGAGCGCGCGGTAGGCGTCCTTGGCCTTTTCCTCACGCTGAGCTTGTTCAGCGCGCAACCGTTCCTGAACCTTCTGGTTGGCGCGGTTCGATGCAGCAATTTCGCCGTCACTGCGGCCGGGCTCGAAAGTGGTGATGAAAGTCACTTCGGGCGGGCGTGGCGGAACTCGCACGCGCTCCTTCGTGAACTGGTAGACCAGGCCGAGTGTCATCAGCGATGCGACCGCGAGCACCCCGAGGCGGATGCGCACGCGCTCGGCGATCAGCGCCGCAAGCGCCAGACCCCCGATCAGCGCGAGCACTCCGCCGACGATCCAGTTAAAGCTGACCGCGCGGTCAGTCAGCATGAACATCAGCGATCCGGTCAGCAGTACTGACCCCGCCAGGATCGGCCAACGATAAGGATTGGGCCGTTTGAACTCGGTCCAGAAATCGGCCAGGCCGGGTCCGGGGTTGAGGCGCTGGATAATCCGCATGACGGCAATCTAGGGGCTAAGCAGGCGTTCGCCTAGCCGAAGCTGGCATACAGCGACCGCCCGTGCGCCTTGATCCACGCGTCGGCTTCGCCAAGGTCGTCTTCGAACAACCGCGCAAGCTCAGCGTGGAAGGAAGGGCTGTGGTCAAAGTGTAGGCAGTGCGCGACCTCATGCGCGACTACCGACCGGCGCACATGGTCGGGCGCCTGGATCAATCGCCAGTTGATACGCACCGTCCCTTGCGTCGAACAACTGCCCCAGCGCCGCTGCGCGCAACTCAGTCGCAGGTGCGGCGCGGCAATCTCGGCTCGATCGGCATAGAACGCCAGGTCTTCGCCTAGCAACCGTTGCGCTTCGCGTTCGAGCCAGCGTTGAAGGCGGTTGCCGATGCCCTCTTGTGGTCCACCCAGCACGATCCGATCACGTTCGAGCATCGGCGTGCGCGGGGCACCTGCCCGCCATTCGATTGCCAGCTCCAGCCCGCGATAGAGCAGCGTGGCCCCCGGTTCCGGCGCGCGGCGTTGCGGCACCCGCGCGAGCTGTCCGGCGAGCCAGTTCGCCCGTGCGCGGGCAAATGCAAGCGCCTCTTCCTCAGGACACCATCGCGGCAACGTCAGTCGCACCTCGCTGCCGTCGGGCGCGAGACGGAGAGTCAGTCGGCGCGCACGGGCGTTGCGGCGCAGCGCAACCGGAAGCGCCCGTCCATCGAGCTCGATCGTCGGCGCAGCATCGTCGCGCTGCAGCCAGCCGATCACGCTGTGCGCTCGCCATCGTCGTCGTCATCGTCGCCGGGCCAGTCGATGACATGGTTTTCGAGCGGGCCGGCATCGATTTCGCTGATTACCCGGCCCGCGACTCCCGGACCCTCGCGGTGGACGGTCGTGCGGTCGCCCGACACAAGGTAATGCCACTTTGGCAAAGGCTCTCCATCGGCGCGCAGGCGATAGGCGCAGCTGTCAGGCAGCCAGCTGATCTGATTGACCAGGCGCGGCGTCAGCCGCATGCAATCGGGCACGAACGCCTTGCGATGGCGATAGTCGCCGCACAGCGCGGTTCCGGTGTCGAGCAGTTTGCACGCGACATTGGTGTGGGCGATCGCGCCAGTATCTTCATCCTCGAGCTTGTGCAGGCAGCAGCGGCCGCAGCCATCGCACAGCGCTTCCCACTCGTCGCGCGAGAGCTCGGCCAGCGGAAGCTCCCAGAACAGGTCCCTCAGCGCACCCATTTCGCGAGTTCCTCGGCCACCGCTGACGCACCCTCGTCGGTTGGCAGCGTGGCGAGCGGGTTGCCGTCCGGACCGAACAGATAAGTGATCGCCGAATGATCGACCATGTATGCGCCGTCGCCCTCATCTTTGCCCTTGGAAAAATAGACCTTGAACGCGTCGCCCGCTGCCTTGACCTGTTCAGGCGTCCCGGTCAGGCCGACCATTTTCGGATCGAATGCCGATACGAACTGTCCGACCACTTCGGGTGTGTCGCGCGCCGGATCGACGCTGATGAAGATCTGCTGGATCTTGGCGCGCAAGTCGGGATGCGCGCTGCCGAATTCGCGCAACCCTTGCGCCGCCCGCTGAACGTCGGTTGGGCAAATATCCGGGCAATATGTATAGCCGAAATAGACTACCGCGTATTTCCCGCGAAAGTCGCTCCAATGCCTGGTTTGGCCGCGCTGATCGGCAAGCGTGAATTGTCCGCCAATCGTGGCGCCGGCAAGCGGCGGGTCTTCGGCCGGTTCCCGCGCAGCTTGGCAGGAGGCAAGCAAAAGCGGAGCGAAACAAACCAACGCGCGAAAGATCACTGGGCGGGGCATGTCTGGACTGGGCGTCTTCGGACTGGGCATGGCGCGGCGGTTCATGGTCTGCTAACCGGCTGGCGGCAAGGGCAGGCCGAAAGGTTGCCCAGATTTGTAGGGTGTTCACGGAGGCGCTGAAAGATGTCGGGGGTCGTTTTCCGCAGGCTTGCATTGATGGTCGCGGCGGGGCTGGCGCTGGTCGCGGTTCCGGCTGCAGCCCAGTTCACAGACGGGTACAATTTCCTCAAGGCGGTCAAGGAACGCGACGGGACCAAGGCGACCGACTTTCTGGACGAGCCTGGCAGCACGCTGGTCAACACCCGCGACCAATCGACCGGCGAAAGCGCGCTCCACTTCGTGGTCCAACGCCGCGACGAGACCTGGACCAGGTTTCTGTTGGAGCGCGGAGCCAATCCCAACGCGATCGACAAGCAGGGCAACACCCCGCTCGCGATCGCATCGAGCCTGGGATTCGTCGAGGGGGTCGACGTGCTGCTGAAGCGTGGCGCGCGCGTCGATGTCGCCAATTCGGCGGGCGAAACACCATTGATTTCGGCGGTTCACAGGCGCGACATGGCGATGATCCGCCTGCTGCTCAAGAGCGGTGCCAGCGCGGACCGGACAGACAATTCGGGTCGTTCTGCGCGCGATTATGCCATGTTGATGGGCAGCGCCGCGGGAGTGTCCGCTGAGATCGAACGGGCCGAGGCGGAGCGCAAGGCGACACCCGCGAAGGAAGCCTACGGACCCGGACTGTGACGATAACGGCAGGCTTGGGCGACGACACGGCCAATTTCACGCTCGACGAAATGCGGATCGTGTTGGCGCCTGGCATCGCCGATGCCGCGGTGTTCGACGGATGGACCGACGCGGCGCTGGTCGCGGCCGCGCAACTTGAGCGGATCGATCCCGATGTCGCCCGCCTCGCCTTTCCGGGCGGGGCAATGGACATGATCGCCGCGTGGACCGCCAGCGTCGACTTGGCAATGGCAAAGTCCCTGACTGCGGATAAGCTTGCCACGATGAAGATTCGCGTGCGAATCCGCTCGCTGGTCGAGGCCCGCCTGGCCGCGATAGCTGGCCGTGAGGAAGCGTTACGCCGGGCGCTGGCGATCATGGCGATGCCGCAAAACGTCCTCCGCGCGGGCAAGCTCGGCTGGGCCAGCGCCGATGCAATGTGGCGGCTCGCGGGCGACACGGCGACCGATTACAATCACTATACCAAGCGGGCCATTCTGGGCTCGCTCTACGCTAGCACGCTGGCGGTGTTCGTAGCCGACGAGAGCGACGGCAAATCCGAGACGCGTGCATTTCTCGATCGCGGGATCGAAGGCGTGATGCGGTTCGAGAAGCTTAAAGCCCAACTGCTGCGACCGAGCGAGGAGCGCTTCAGCATCGCGCGCTTTCTCGGCCGTTTGCGCTATCCGGTACGCTAGCACTATTGCAAATCAGTTGCAATTAGCGGCCTGCGCGTTATCTCCAGTCTATGACCCTCGAGGGACTTGAACGTGGCCACCGCGCGCGCATCGTGGCGGTGGACTGGAGCCTACTGGCACCGGAAGACGCGAGGCGTCTGCGGGCGCTCGGGCTCGATGCAGGTGCGCGGGTCGGGATTGCGCACCGCGGCGTGTTCGGCGGGCGCGACCCAATCGCGGTAATGATCGGCCGGATGACTGTCGCGGTCCGCCGCATCCACGCCGCGGCGATGGAGATCGAGCCGCTATGATCGCGCACGTGGGCGATCGAACGTGAGCCGGGTGCGCACTGCCGCGCTGGTCGGCAACCCCAACGCCGGGAAGAGCGCGCTGTTTAACGCGCTCACCGGCGCGCGGCAAAAGATCGCCAACTACCCGGGCGTTACGGTCGAGCGCAAGGCCGGACGGTTGACGCTGCCGAGCGGCGAGCCGGTCGAACTGATCGACCTGCCCGGCGCGTATTCGTTCGAACCGTCGAGCCCGGACGAGGAAGTCACGCGCAAGGTCGTCCACGGCGAGTTCGCCGGCGAAGCGACGCCCGAAGTGCTGATCGTGGTGCTCGATGCCGCCAACCTCGAACAGCATCTGGTGTTCGCACAAGAGATCATAGCGCTCGGCCGGCCGACGGTGGTGGCGCTCAACATGATCGATCTTGCCGAGCGGGACGGACTGGTCATCGATCCGGCGGCGCTGTCGCAAGGGCTGCGGGTGCCGGTCATCCCGACCATTGCGGTGCGTCGCCGCGGCCTCGAAGAGCTGACCGCCGCGATCGCGGCAGCCGAGCAGCGCGCCGGAACCGACCACGCGCATCCGCAGCCGCATATTACACTGCCCGAGCGGCGACTGGCGGCGGCCAATATCGCCCGCGGTGCCATTCTGTCGGAGACTGCTCAACATCGGCTCCACGCGGGTCTCGACCGGGTTCTTCTGCATCCCTGGTGGGGCCCGCTGATCCTGTTCGCGCTCCTGTTCGTGGTGTTCCAGGCGGTGTTTGCCTGGGCCACCCCGTTCGCCGATGCGCTCGAGGCGCTCGCAGGCATGGTAGCGACAGGGATTCGGGAGAACGTCGGAGCGGGGCTTGTGCGCGATCTCCTGACCGAAGGCATCATTGCCGGGGTCGGCTCGGTGGTGGTGTTCCTCCCGCAGATCGTCATTCTGTTCGCCTTCATCCTCGCGATGGAGGCGTCGGGCTACATGGCGCGCGCGGCGTTCCTGATGGACCGGATGATGCAGGGCGTCGGCCTGTCTGGCCGCAGCTTCATCCCGCTGTTGTCGAGCTTCGCTTGCGCGATACCCGGGATCATGGCGACCCGCTCGATCTCCGATCCCAAGGATCGACTGACAACCATTTTGATTGCGCCGTTGATGACCTGTTCGGCGCGGCTGCCGGTCTATGCGATCATCATCTCGGCGTTTATCCCGCAAACGGCCGTCGGTCCCGCAGGATTTGAAGTCATCGGGCTGCAGGGGCTGGTCCTGTTCGCGCTTTACGTGGCCGGGGTGATCGGCGCGATGGCGGCAGCGCTGATCTTACGCCGCACTGTGACGAAAGGCGCCGCATCGGGTTTCATCATGGAACTGCCGCGCTATCAGATGCCGCTGCTCAAGGACCTTGCGATCGGTCTTTGGCAGCGTGCGTGGATATTCCTCCGCCGCGCCGGGACGATCATCTTTACGGTCACGGTCGTGCTGTGGGTCCTGCTGAGCTTTCCCCGGGCCGCTCCCGGCGAGAGCCAGGTCGAGGCGTCCATTGCCGGCCAGTTGTCCAAGGGGCTGGCGGTGGTGGTCGAGCCGATCGGCTTCAATCGCGAGATCGCGCTGGCGCTGATCCCGGCGATGGCGGCGCGCGAAGTGGCGGTCAGCAGCCTGGCGACGACCTACGCAGTCGATGCGCCGAACGACGAAGCTGCCGCGGTCGGGCTCGCCAGCCAGTTGTCGTCAAAGTGGAGCTTGCCGACCGCGCTCGCATTCCTCGCGTGGTTCGTGTTCGCACCGCAGTGTCTGTCGACCATTGCAGTGACCCGGCGCGAGACGAACGGATGGAAATGGCCCGCGTTCATGTTGGCCTACCTGTTCGCGCTCGCCTATATTTTCGCCGGGCTCACGTTCTGGCTTGCGACGGCCGTGGGCCTGTAGCGCGAGCTCGGGCAAAAGCGCTCATAGCCTGTTGAGAGTCGGCCGACTGGGGCCTACCTGTTCGCGAGAATCACCAATTGAAGCGCGTCGCGCTCAGGTTCCAGCGAAGGGAAGCAAGGATGGCGGGCAGCCTCAACAAAGTCATGCTGATCGGCAATCTCGGGGCGGATCCCGAAGTGCGCAGCTTTCAGAACGGCGGCAAGGTGTGCAACCTGCGGATCGCCACCAGCGAGACATGGAAGGACAAATCGGGGGAGCGCCAGGAGCGCACCGAATGGCACACCGTCGCGGTGTTCCAGGAACCCGCGATCAATTTCGCCGAACAGTATTTGCGCAAAGGCGCCAAGGTTTACGTCGAAGGCCAGCTGCAGACCCGCAAGTGGCAGGATCAGCAGGGTAACGACCGCTATAGCACCGAGATCGCTATTCGCCCGTTCAACGGCCAGTTGACCTCGCTCGATTCGCCCGGCGGCGGCGGCAGCGGCGGTGGGCAACGCAGCGGTGGCGACTGGAACCGCGGTTCGGGCAACCCGGGCGGCGAACCGCAGGGCGGCGGCTGGAACAAGAGCGGAGGCCAGAACGGACGCTCCGGCGGAAGTCAGGGCAGCAGCGGTTCCAACTTCGACGATCTAGACGACGATATTCCGTTCTGATCGACGGCTCGCCTAGCTCCTGGTGAGCTGGGCGAGCGCTTCGGCCAGTGGGCCCCTAGGCGCGTCTTCATCGATCAGGCCGGCGTCGACGCGTGCTGTATCGGCGTTCGGTCCTTCCGCAAACGGATCGATTACCAGCCCGAGGGTTTGCGCAACGGCTTCGCCGATATCGAACATCTCGCCGGAAAACTCGATTTCGTCGGGTTCATCGCCGGGAAGTTCGGCCTCTTCATCCGGATCGACCGTGCTTGCTTGCCGCACAAACAGCAGCGACACCGGCTCCTCGATGCGGAGGGAGAAATCGTCGCCCGATACCGCGCACGTCTGGATGACCTCGGCGGTCAATGCACCTTTGGCGAGCACTGCGTCTCCATCGGGTTCGAACGCCAACTCGGCGTGAAGCGATTCGATCGCGACTACCTCGAAACGAGCCGCCAGCTCCTGGCGCTCGATCTCGTTCGCCTCGATCGACGTGCGCTCCGGCGGGCTGGGCCGTGCGCGGATGAGACGGGAGAATTCCGGGTCCCTCACGGTGCGATCTGCCCCGCCAGCAGATCAGCATCCTCGGTGGAGGCGAGCCGGCCGGCAAAGGAGTGCAAGCCGTCGGCGATCGACCTCGCACCCGCCGCGTCGCGCAAGGTGAGGTTGCGCTGCACCGCGTCGACCAGCGCCGCATCGTCGCCAGCAAGCCCTTCGCGGTAAGCTGCCAGCCTGCCGCCCATCGCGCCTACCAGTTCGCCGACTTGCTTGCCGACCACCGGGTCCCCGACGCCGAACTCGCGCAATTGGCCATCCATGTCCTGCACGAACAGCTCGGTCAGCCACACCGAGGGACCGGCGAGAGCGGGGCTGGACTCCATCCGCACGAGCACTGCGGAGAGCACTGCGGTGACCATGTCGAACCGTCCGGCGACGGTATCGACTGCGCCCAGGCGGGCGTACCATTCGGGCCGTCGCGCCTCGTCGACGACCGCCTGCCACAACGGTCGCAAAGCTTCGCGAGGATCGGGTTTGGCGGCGAACAGGCGTTGCAGCAGGCTCATCGCCGCCATGTCGCGTGCATTCACCGGCAATTCAAGCGTCAGCGCACAGGTGTCGCCAGCGCGCGCGTTTCCCGCGCGATTGCCAGCGGGCGCGGCCCGCCCTAAGGCGAGCCGCAATGGACCAGACTAAGAGGATTTCGATGAACGCTGTTCGGTTCGTGGGCGCAAGCGCGCTAGTGGCGGTCACGCTGGCGGTAGGCGGCTGTTCCTCGATCAAGGAAAACCGCGGATACATCGTCGATCAGACACTGACGTCGTCGATCCAGCCGGGGATCGACAACAAGCAGTCGGTCCAGGGGACGCTTGGCCATCCGAGCTTTGTCAGCCAGTTCGGCGAGCCTACCTGGTACTACGTTTCAAGCCAGACCGGTCGTCGCCCGTTCGTCAAGCCGCGCATCGTGGAACATCAGGTGCTGGCAGTGCAGTTCGACGCCGGCGGCAACGTCGCCAGCGTTGAGCGGACCGGGCTCGATAAGGTCGTCTACCTCTCACCCGATGGCGACAGCACGGCGACCGTCGGCCGTAACCGGGGCTTCTTCGAAGATCTGTTCGGCAATATCGGCGCGGTCGGCGCGCCGGGCGCGGGCGGACCGGGTGGTCAGGGCGGCAACACCGGCCGCTAGTGCTCTCCTGACCTGGCCGAAGGATTGAAGCACTGCTGTCGCGCACCATATCGCGCGACATGAACGAGAGAAACTCCGCACACGGCCTGACGCCCTGGCACGGCACCACCATCATCGGGGTCAAGCGCGGCACCCGCACCGTCATCGCGGGCGATGGCCAAGTATCGATGGGCAACACGGTGATGAAGCCGAACGCGCGCAAAGTGCGTCGGATCGGGAAGGACGGCAGCGTCGTCGTGGGGTTCGCCGGCGCGACGGCTGATGCCTTTACCTTGTTCGAGCGGCTTGAGAAAAAGCTTGAGCAATATAGCGGACAGCTGATGCGCGCGGCGGTCGAACTGGCGAAGGATTGGCGGACCGACAAATACTTGCGCAATCTCGAAGCGCTGATGATCGTTGCCGACAAGGACGTCCTGCTGGTGCTCACCGGCAACGGAGATGTGCTCGAGCCGGAGGGCGGAATTGCCGCGATAGGATCGGGTGGCAACTACGCCCTCGCCGCCGCGCGGGCCTTGTCCGATTATGAAGACGATCCCGAAAAGATCGCCCGCCGCGCGATGGCGGTAGCGGCGGAAGTCTGCGTCTTCACCAACGACCGCGTGACGCTGGAAAGCATCGGCGGCTGACCGTTGGCGACTGATGGTTGGCGACATAGCCTTAAGGCTCTAGCCTGCCGTCGATGCAGCGCGCTGACCCGGCCGAACCCCGACACAAGGTCGCCGCCATCCAGGCATTACGGGCAATCGCCGCGCTGACAGTTGCCCTGGTCCATCTGACCAGCGGGTTCGCTCGTTATATCGATGGCCGCCTGACTGGATGGCCAGCCGGTGATCAGCTGGCGCAGACCGCGGTGGCGCTGTTCTTCGTCATCTCGGGGTGCGTGATGGTACTGTCGTCGGGCAAGTTGTCCGGCTCCTCGCGCGCGACGCTGACGTTCTGGCGTCGCCGGGCGGTGCGGGTTGTGCCGGCGTACTGGATCGCATCGGCAGCACTTGCAGCCGCGATGGCCGCGCTCGGGTATGCGGTCGATTTCGACTACGTTGCACGATCGCTGGCCTTCCTCGGCTCGCCGTCGCCAAGCGCATCGGGCGTACCTTTTGCGCTCTTCCTGTGGCCGGGTTGGTCATTGTTCTACGAGTTGCTGTTCTATGCGCTGTTCGGCGCATTCGTCGCCTTCGGCCGGGTACCAGCCGTGCTGCTCACGGCGCTCGGTTTGTGCGGCCTCGTTATCTTCGGCCAGTTCAGCCCGCCGGACGATCTTACGGTCTACGCGGCGACCCGGCCTGTGATACTGCTGTTCGTCGTCGGCATGATCTTCGGGCTTGCGCTCCAGCGCGGCTACGTCGCCCCAGGGTGGGCCCGCGTCGCCGCGGTGATAGCCGCCGCC
Source organism: uncultured Alphaproteobacteria bacterium (assembly GCA_963781525.1). Classification (GTDB taxonomy): domain Bacteria; phylum Pseudomonadota; class Alphaproteobacteria; order Sphingomonadales; family Sphingomonadaceae; genus Tsuneonella. The sequence continues at coordinate 313,395 of CAWAGD010000007.1, forward strand.
GCGTTGTTCGTTTCTGCTGCGCAGCCAGACGCGGCGCTGGGCTTCGGCTATCTCGTATGGGCGGGAATCCCTGGGGCGCTGATGTTCTTCGCGGCTGTGACTGGCCTGCAACGTCTCCCGTTCGGGCGAACTTTCGCTCTGTTGGGCGACGCGAGCTATGCGATCTATCTGCTCCACGTCCCGTTTGCCCATTTGTGGATGCGGGTGTTCAACACCTGGTGGCATCACCCGGGCGGCTCGATCGGCTATCTCGCCCTCGGTGTCCCACTACTGATCGCGCTGGCGCTCGCGTTCCATCGCTGGGTCGAGCGGCCCTTGACTGACAGGCTGAACCGTATGTTCGGCGACAAACCAGCCAAGCGCGCAGACCTGGCGCACACGCTCGCGCCTTGAAGCCCCGCGCAGCCAACCCCACGTGGCGGCCATGACGGGACCCATCGAAAATCTCACACCCAAAGCGATCGTCGCCGCGCTCGACGAGCACATCGTCGGCCAGACCGACGCCAAGCGCGCGGTCGCGGTGGCTTTGCGCAACCGCTGGCGCCGTCAGCGTCTGAGCCCGGAATTGCGCGACGAAGTCAGCCCCAAGAACATCCTGATGATCGGGCCCACCGGCTGCGGCAAGACCGAGATCAGCCGCCGGTTGGCGAAGTTAGCCGAAGCGCCGTTTGTGAAGGTGGAGGCCACCAAGTTCACCGAAGTCGGTTACGTCGGTCGCGACGTCGAGCAGATCGCCCGCGACCTGGTCGAAGAGGCGATCCGGCTGGAGAAAGACCGCCGGCGCGAAGCGGTTCGCGAGGCGGCAAGCAAAGCCGCGATGGACCGGCTGCTCAAAGCGCTTGTGGGCGAAAGCGCGAGCGAGGCGACCCGCGAGAGCTTCCGCCAGCGGGTCACGCAAAACGCGATGAACGAGGTCGAAGTCGAGATCGAAGTCGAGGAAGGACCGGCTGCGCCGTTCGACCTGGGCGGAATGGGCGGCAACGTCGGCATGATCAATCTGTCGGACATGATGAGCAAGGCGATGGGCAAATCCGCGCTCAAGCGTCGCAAGCTCAAGGTGCCCGATGCGTGGGACAAGTTGGTCGACGAGGAATCAGAACGCAGAATGGATCAGGACGACGTCGCCCGCGTCGCGCTTGCCAACGCCGAGAGCAACGGGATCGTCTTCCTCGACGAGATCGACAAGATTGCGGTCAGCGATGTGCGTGGCGGATCGGTCAGCCGCGAAGGCGTCCAGCGCGACTTGCTGCCGTTGATCGAAGGCACGACCGTTTCGACCAAGTACGGCCCGATGAAGACCGACCATGTGCTTTTCATCGCCTCGGGTGCGTTTCATGTGGCCAAACCTTCCGACATGCTGCCCGAGCTACAAGGTCGCCTGCCGATCCGGGTCGAGCTGCAATCGCTGACCGAAGAGGACTTCGTACGCATCCTCAGCGAGACGCGCGCGAACCTGGTGGCGCAGTACAAGGCGTTGCTCGGCACCGAAGATGTCACGCTCGAGATCGGTGACGACGCGGTGCGCGAGATCGCCCGCATCGCCGCACAGGTGAATGACGGCGTCGAGAACATCGGAGCGCGGCGGCTGCAGACGGTGATGGAAAAACTGCTCGAGGAACTCAGCTTCGAAGCCGAGGACCGCAAAGGCGAGACGGTGAAGATCGATGCCGCATACGTGCGCGAGCGGCTCGAAGCCCTCGCTGGCGACACTGATCTATCGAAGTATATTCTCTAGCCAGGTGACATTGCGTCGAACCGTGGAGCGCGCCGCTCGTGGGAGTAAATAGGCGTGGCGGCTGCGTGCAGACAGCGCGAAGATCGCCTGACTGATTACTCGGCAGCTTCGCTCACGCCGTCGCTTTCGGCCTGCTGGCGGTTCCACATCTCAGCATAGAGGCCGTCACGTCGCAAAAGCGCGGCGTGCCCGCCTTGTTCGGCCAGCCGGCCGTGATCGAGCACGAGGATTTCGTCGGCATCCGCGATCGTCGACAGCCGGTGTGCGATGCTGAGCGAGGTGCGATGCGCGCTGACGCGGTGGAGCGTGGCGAGGATGTCCTGCTCAGTGCGCGAATCGAGCGCGCTGGTAGCTTCGTCGAGCACCAGGATCGGGGGGTCTTTGACCAGCGTACGGGCGATCGCGACCCGCTGCTTCTCACCGCCCGACAGCTTGAGGCCGCGCTCGCCGACTTCGGTATCGAAGCCGTGTGGCAGTCGCTCGATGAACGGCAGGATCGCGGCACTTCGTGCGCCGCGCAGTATGTCCTCGTGCGTAGCGCCGTCGCGGCCGTAGGCGATATTATAGCCGATCGTGTCGTTGAATAGCACGCTGTCCTGCGGGACGATGCCGATTGCCGCGCGCAGACTCGCCTGCGTGACCCGAGAGATGTCTTGCCCGTCGATCAGCACGCGGCCTGACCAGGGATCGTAGAAGCGGAACAGTAGCCGTGCGATGGTGCTTTTGCCGGCCCCCGATGGTCCGACGATCGCCACTTGCGCACCCGCGGGCACTTCGAAGCTGAGGCCATGAAGAATGGTGCGTTCGGGCTCGTACCCGAACACCACGTTGTCGAAGGCGACGGTCGGCCTGCGGATTACCAGAGCGGGCGCCCCGGGCGCGTCGGCGACTTCCAGATCGGTGTCGATCAGTTTGAACATCGCCGCCATGTCGATCAACCCCTGGCGGATCGTACGGTAAACCATGCCGAGCATATCGAGCGGCCGGAACAGCTGGGTGAGATACGTCTGCACCGCGACCAGATCACCGACCGATAACCGCCCCTTGCTCCACTGCCACACGGTGAAGCCCAATGCGAACAGCATCAGCGCGTTCATGATCAATGCCTGGGCAAGGTTGAGCAGGCCGAGCGAGTTTTCCGATTTAATCGCCGCTTCGGCATAAGCGCCTGCCGCCCGGCCGTATCGGGCGCGCTCGCGATGCTCGGCGCCGAAGTACTTTACCGTCTCGTAGTTGAGCAAAGAATCGACCGCGCGTGCCAGCGCCGTCCCGTCGAGATCGTTCATCTGCTTGCGCAGCGCGGTGCGCCACTCTGTGATCCAGCGGGTAGTGGCGATATAGAGCGCGACCGTGATCGCGGTGGCGATCACCAGCGGGAGACCGAACAAGGTGTAGAAGATGAGAGCGACCGCGATCAACTCGAGAATCGTCGGGGCGATATTGAACAGCAGAAAATAGAGCATCGCGTCGATGCTCTTGGTCCCGCGCTCGATGGTCTTGGTGATCTCTCCGGTCCGCCGCCCGAGGTGGAAGCGCAAGCTGAGCTGATGGAGCCTTGCAAAAGTATCCTCGGCCAGGTGCTGAGTTGCCTCCTGTCCGACGCGTTCGAAAACGATGTTGCGGGTATTATCGAATGCAGTGCCGAGAAACCGCGCGGCGACAAACGCGATGATGAAACTTAATGCCACCCACACCATCGGGTTGCCCTGCGCGGCCATCGTATCGACCACTTTCTTCATCGCCAGCGGGGTCGCCAGCGTTACTGCCTTGGCAAGCAGCACCAGCACCAGCGCGCCGGCGATACGGACTCGCAAATCGTTCCGGTCGCGCGGCCACAGGTATGGCAGGAAGCGCTTGAGCGTCGCCCAACCATCGTAATCGATCGGTGTGGGTGGCGTGGTATCAGGCGGCATGGCGCGTCATGTGGGCGGCGCCCGGGGCTTAGGCAATGCTTGCCGGCTACCCCGGCGCAGCGTCGCGCGCCGAACCGGCCGGCAGATCGAACAGCACGGTGCGATCGGCAAAGTCGATCGCCACGCGGTCGAACGCGCGCAGATCGCCGATCCCGATCACCATCGCCGGCTTTCCTGCCAGGCCTAGCGCCGCAAACGCCGGGCTATCGGCAAATGCGATCGGCAGGCTCGCCAGCCGCATCCGGCCGATCTCGATTGACCGGGCGAAACCAAGGGGGCTGGTAATCGAGGTGCCGGTGACGTCGGTGGTGGTAACATCAGCCCCGCGGCGCGCGCGCAGGCGACGCTGGAGCGCAAGGTTGCCCATCGATCCTTGTGCGCCAGTATCGATGATGACGGCGGTGCGCACCCCATCGACCTGCGCATCGGTAATGATCAACCGGCCGAGCTTGCGCCGCGCGCGGATGATAATCTCGTAGCCGCGGTTGCCGCCGAGCGCCCGCGAATCGTCGACCGCGATGATCTGCTTTTTGAAATCGATCAAAACCCGCAGGTCTTGAAGCGAATCGAGGCCCAGGATGCCATCGGCACCGATGTGCTGCTGTTCGAGCAGGGGTGCGTGGATCGCGTCGAACACGCGTGCGGCGAATTCCAGCCCGTCGAGCCGGACAACTTCGACTTTCTTGCTCGCCGCCATGCCGATAAGCGTCGCGTGGCCGAACAAAGGGAGACCGAGCCGATCTCGCAACGCGCGGGTGACGACGGTGGCCTGTGCGCCAGTGTCGATCATGAAGCGGAACGGGCCTTGGCCCGCGATGGTGACCGGGACGGTCATGCGCTCGTAACGGTCGGTCTGGCTGGCGACGATCTCGCTGGCTGTGCGTTCGGAAGGCGAGCGCTGGTCTTCTTGAGCGAGCGCAGGAACGGGCGCGGCCAGCAACAATCCGACTATGACGGCAACTCGACGGGCCATGACGGCTCTCCCAAGTCCGCGCAATACCACGCCCGGGCTGCGGGCGCCAATCAGGCCGGGGCGAGCTCGCGCCGCAGTACGAAGGCCAGGATTTCGCCGACTGCGCCGCGCGCAACTGTGAGCAACGCGGCCAAGTAGGCCGCTGCGCCAAGCGCCGCGAGCAGGCCCAGTTCTACCGGCGCGGGCAGGGGGGGAGGGCGATTCGGGCAGCCAGCACCACCACGGCCATCGCAGCTGTCGCGGCGATTGCCGGCGCGAGCGCAGTGATCAAATCGCCCCATCTGACGCCGATCTTTGGCAGGGTCAGCGCATACGTGAACGCGAGCAGCGCCGGTGCGCCGACCCACCATGCCGCGACCAGGCCATGCGGCCCGTAGCGGATGCCCGCCAGGAACAGCAGCGGGAAGATCAGGGCGCCCGCGCCGTTGGTCAGCATATATGTGCGCGGCTGGCCCATTCCGTTGGTGGCCGGGCTGCAGACGATCTGCAGCGCAAGCGCCGGCATCGCGAGCGCCAGACCCGCAGCAATCGGGGCCATCTCGGTCCACTTGGGTCCGAATAAAGTCGCCACCGCAGGTGCCGCGACCAGCGACAGGCCAACATACGCGGGCAGGACGACCAGCGCGACAGTGCGCTGCACGCGCAGGAAGAAAGGTCCAAGCGGCTGGCCACCCTTGTAGAGCTCGGCAAAGGTGGGGAAGCACACTTCGTTGATCGGAGGCAGGAAACGGCCGGTAATGATTAGCGTGAGGAATAGCGCCTCGGCATAAAGCCCCAACTCGTGCGCGCCGAAACTACGCCCGGCGATGACGATGTCGCTCTGGCTCTGCACGATCCACAGGAACTGGCAGATCGTCAGCGCACCGCCAAACGTGACCAGGTCGCCGGCACCCCTGAGGTCGAACACCGGCCGTACCAGCACGCGCGATGCCAGGGTGAGGCCGATCGCACGGGTAGCGAACATCAGGATCGGCGCATAGACCAGCGCCCACACGCCATGGCCCCACCACGCCAGGCCGAGCGCGCTGCCCGCGCCGACCAGCGCGCTTGCCAGGTTGACGAGCCCTTGCGAGCGGAACTCGATGCGGCGCGCCAGGAGCTCCTGCGGCAATGCGGCGAACGGGATAGTCAGAAAAATGAGCGCCTGTGCGCGCAGCATCGGTGCGATCAGCGGCTCGCCGTAATAGCGCGCAGCGAGCGGGGCGAGCAGGAACTGCGCGAGCGCAAGACTGCCGTTGAGCAATAACAGCAGGCCGAACACCTGGCCAACCCGCCGCTCGTCGACCCGGTCGGTCTGAATCAGCGAGGTGGCAAAGCTCTGTCCGTTGAGGAAGGCGAGCGCGGTGACCACCGCTTGGCTCATCGCGTAAAGGCCGTAGTCGCTTGGGCTGAGCAAACGCACGACTACGATGGTCGAAGCCCACGTGATCACCTGGGCGAGCACCTGTGTACCCCAGCGCCAGGCGAGCGCGCTGCGAACTCGCGCTGTCAGCCCGACAGGCGCTGAAGTGGCGGGGATCAGTTCAAACTCGCTCATCGCACCCGCGCGATAGCGGTGAAAGGTGAACAATTGCCGAGGCAGCGCGCGGCGGCAGGAACCGAGCCGTCTGCGCGACATTATCCCACACAGCGCCGACTTCAAAACCGCCCTTTAGCTGCGAGACGCGAAAAGGCTCGCCAATTTCCGCGCTGAATCAGAAGTCTTGAGGCGGCCACGCAACAAAATTGCAAAAAGGCGGTTGACCCGAATCAACCCCCTCCATATATGGCCCTCACCGACGCGGTACTGCCGGTTTCGACTGGCTCCTACCGCAACGGTCGCCAACATCTATCGGACAACCGGCCCCCGGTGTAAATCGGGGTACCATTGTTGTCCGCCTAATTTGTTGAGTGGCTCTTTGACATCGTTGGTTTTTGATGAAGGGACATGTGGGCGACGGCGCCCGGTCCGGGGGTTTTTAGGCTCCGGATACCGGTTAATTTATGCCGATTGCCACATCCTTGTTCGCCACCACGGCGGCTTGGATGATGCATGTTCATTCGTATCCATTACGTTTGATGTGCAGGTATCGGCTCCTAGAAGCGCGTGCCTGGCAGGTCAGCGATCGTCAGATCGTGCCTGCTTGGTGTGTGACACAAACTTGAGAGTTTGATCCTGGCTCAGAACGAACGCTGGCGGCATGCCTAACACATGCAAGTCGAACGAGACCTTCGGGTCTAGTGGCGCACGGGTGCGTAACGCGTGGGAACCTGCCTTGAGGTTCGGAATAACTCCCCGAAAGGGGTGCTAATACCGGATAATGTCTTCGGACCAAAGATTTATCGCCTTTAGATGGGCCCGCGTTGGATTAGCTAGTTGGTGGGGTAA
>CAWAGD010000008.1:0-533844 GCA_963781525.1 uncultured Alphaproteobacteria bacterium
CCGATGCGTGGATCGGATTGCGCTTCTCGGCATTGACCGGGCCGCGCTCGTCGATCGGCTCGCCGATGACGTTGACGATGCGGCCGAGCGTTGCCGGGCCGACGGGGACCGAGATCTGCTGGCCGGTGTTGTTCACGCTCTGGCCGCGGGTCAGGCCCTCGGTCGCGTCCATCGCGATCGTGCGGACGGTGTTCTCGCCCAAGTGCTGGGCGACTTCGAGCACCAGCCGGTTGCCGTTATTGTCGGTTTCCAGCGCGGTCAGGATCGCTGGCAGCTCGCCTTCGAACGATACGTCGACGACGGCGCCGATGATCTGGCTGATGGTGCCAGTGGCGGTCTGGTTGAGCACGGGGGCGGTGGCCATTTTCTATTCCTTGCCTTCGTTGCTTAAAGCGCTTCGGCGCCAGCGATAATTTCAATCAATTCGGTGGTGATCGCGGCCTGGCGGCTGCGGTTGTATTGAATGGTCAGCTTGTTGATCAGGTCGCCAGCGTTGCGCGTGGCGTTGTCCATCGCGGTCATCGACGCGCCTTGCTCCGACGCCTGGTTCTCGAGCAGCGCGCCGAACACCTGGGTCTTGAGGTAGCGCGGCAGCAGCTCGGCGAGGATTTCCTCCTCGTCGGGCTCGTACTCGACCGCGGCCTGGCTGGAGGTGGCGATTTCCGGCGCGGGGACCGGGATAATCTGCAACCGGGTCGGCTCCTGCGTCAAAGCCGACTTGAAGCGCGAATAGAACAGGTGCGCGACGTCGAACTTGCCGGCATCGTACATCTCCATCAGTTCGGCCACGATACGCTCCGCCTCGGCGTAGCCGGGCTCGCGCACGTCGGTGGTGTCGAACATCTGGGCGATGTTGTTGGGGTGAACGCGGCGGATCGGCGCGCGGCCCTTGCGGCCGACGAGGTAGAAGTCGACGTCCTTGCCTTCGGCGCGCAGCTCGCGCGCCTTGAGCAGCGCAGCACGCACGATGTTCGAATTGAACGCGCCGGCAAGGCCCTTGTCGGAATTGGCGACAACCAGCAGGTGGCGCTGATCCTTGCCGGTCCCGGCGAACAGCTTCGGCGCGCCTTCGTGGCCCGCGACCTTGCTCGCGAGCGAGGCCATGACGTTGCCCAGCCGCTCGGCATAAGGACGCGCGGCCTCGGCCGACGCCTGCGCCTTACGCAGCTTCGCGGCGGCGACCATCTGTTTGGCCTTGGTGATCTTCTGGGTCGACTTGACCGAGTTGATCCGACCTTTGAGTTCCTTAAGCGAGGCCATTTCGGCTCCCTGGTTGTCTCGTCAGGCTCAGGCGTACTGCTTGCCGAACGATTCGAGCGCTTCGGCCACCTTGTCGCGCGTACTGTTCTCGAACGCGCGGCTGTCGCGGATCTCGGTCAGGACGTCGGCATGTTCGCTGCGCATGAAGCTGAGCATTTGCGCTTCGTAGTCGGTCACCTTTTCCACCGGCACGGCGTCGAGGTAGCCGTTGGTGCCAGCGAAGATCGACACGGTCTGCTCTTCGAACGGCATCGGCGAGAACTGCGCCTGCTTGAGCAGTTCAGTAAGGCGCGCGCCGCGGTTGAGCAGCTTCTGCGTGGAGGCGTCGAGGTCCGAGCCGAACTGCGCGAACGCTGCCATCTCGCGGTACTGCGCGAGCTCCAGTTTGATCGAGCCCGACACCTTCTTCATCGCCTTGGTCTGCGCGGCGCCGCCGACGCGGCTCACCGACAGGCCGACGTTGATCGCCGGGCGGATACCCTGGAAGAACAGCGTGGTTTCGAGGAAGATCTGGCCGTCGGTGATCGAGATCACGTTGGTCGGAATGTAGGCCGACACGTCGCCAGCCTGCGTCTCGATGATCGGCAGGGCGGTAAGCGAGCCCGAGCCGTTCTCGGCATTCATCTTCGCCGCGCGCTCGAGCAAGCGAGAGTGAAGGTAGAACACGTCGCCGGGGTAAGCTTCGCGGCCGGGAGGACGGCGAAGGAGGAGCGACATCTGACGATAGGCGACCGCCTGCTTGGACAGATCGTCATAAACGATCACGGCGTGCATGCCGTTGTCGCGGAAGAATTCGCCCATCGTGCAGCCGGTGTAAGGCGCGAGGTACTGCAGCGGAGCGGGCTCCGAAGCGGTCGCGGCGACGATGATGGAATATTCCATCGCGCCGTTCTCTTCGAGCGTGCGGACGAGCTGCGCGACGGTCGAGCGCTTCTGGCCAACGGCGACGTAGATGCAGTAAAGCTTCTTGTCTTCGTCCGTGCCCTGATGCGATTCCTTCTGGTTGATGAAGGTGTCGATCGCCACGGCGGACTTGCCGGTCTGGCGGTCGCCGATGATCAGCTCACGCTGGCCGCGGCCGATGGGGACGAGCGCGTCGATCGCCTTGAGGCCGGTCTGCACCGGCTCGTTGACCGACTGGCGCGGGATGATGCCGGGAGCCTTCTTTTCCACGCGCATGCGCTGTTCGGAAACGATTGGGCCCTTGCCGTCGATCGGGTTGCCGAGCGCGTCGACCACGCGGCCGAGCAGGCCCTTGCCGACTGGAACGTCGACGATCGTGCCGGTCCGCTTGACGCTGTCGCCTTCCTTGATCTCGGAGTCCGATCCGAAGATCACGACGCCGACGTTGTCGGCTTCGAGGTTGAGCGCCATGCCCTGCACGCCGTTAGCGAACTCGACCATCTCGCCGGCCTGGACTTTGTCGAGCCCGTGGATGCGGGCGATGCCGTCACCGACCGAGAGCACCGAACCGACTTCCGAGACTTCCGCCTCGGTGCCGAAGTTGGCGATCTGGTCCTTGATGACCTTGGAGATTTCTGCGGCGCGGATTTCCATGACTAGCCTTTCATGGCCTGGGCGAGAGAGTTGAGACGAGTGCGGATCGAACCGTCGATCCGCTTGGAGCCGATGGTGACGACGAGCCCACCGAGTAGGTCCGGGTCCACTTTGGTGGTAAGTTTGACGGTGCGGCCTTCGCGCTGCGTCAGCTTTGCTTTGAGCTGATCGATCTGCGCGTCGGTCAGGGTGTGAGCGCTGGTCGCTTCGGCAGTCACTTCGCCGCGCTGGGCGGCGGCGATCGCGCGAAAGGCGCGAACCACGTTGCCGGTTTGACCAAGGCGACGGTTCTCGGCCAGCACCCCGAGGAAACGTTTGGTCAGATCGCTGATGCCCAGCATTCCTGCGACTGCTTCCATCGCGGCGCCTTGCGCCTGGCGGCCAATTTCGGGGTTGGTGGTCAGAGCGCGCAGATCGGCCGATTCGGCCAACGCAGATTCGAGCGTGTTGAGGTCCGATTCGACCGCTGTGACCGTGCCCGCTTCGCTGGCGAGATCGAACAGCGCCGAGGCGTAACGCCCTGCGAGGCTAGCCTGAATACCGGCGGAAATATCCACGCGCGTTGGTCCTCTTGGGTCCGGAAAGGATCGGTTTCGGCCGCGCCGCGAGATGGGCCGCCGCAAGGCTGCCCGGGCAAGGTTGGCGCGCCACTATCACCGGCATTGCTGCGATGCAACCGGACATGGCACGTGAGCCTGTCGACCTTGCTCGGCTAGTCGTTTTTGGCCCTACAGTGGTACACCAGCCGTTCGTTGGCCTGAGCCGGCAACAGCGCGACAACGCCGGTTTGCATTTCGCCGAGACGCCTTGCCGCATCGGCCGCGCCGCATTGTGGGGCTTTGTAGCCTGCCCGCGCCTGCCTCGCTTTCGACATCGTCGACTGCGTCAGCGCGAAGCGGTCGGTGCGGAAAGTACGCGTTTCGGGATCGAAGCTGTTGACCGATACCGAATCCTCCTCGTTCGGGACGAACAGCCGGGTCCATTTGCCGTCGGCGAAGCCGTACTGGGTGCGATCGTTGACGCATCCGTTGGGGTTCCACCCGAAATCCATGTCGGATGGCGGCTCACTGACGATGCGACTGCGGTCGGGCGCGATGGTGCAGGTCAACTCGGCTTCGTCCATCGCCGGGGCGGGGGCGGGAATGGGGTCGCCGCCTGAATCACCTTCCGCCATCGCATCGGCGGCCCGGCGGTCGATCGCTTCGATCCCGGGACGCGTGACCCACACGGCGATCGCGCTGACTGCTGCCACGGCCGCGAGCGCGCCGGCGATTCGCATGGCTTTGCCGCCGTCATCACGAAGCCGCATGTTCCACGCAGCGAATCCCGCGGCGGTGCCAACCAGCACCAGCAATGCAGCCAGCGCCATCGCGTTCTCGCGGTCGTCCAGCACCGATAGTTCGGCTTCCATCTGCGCCCGCTGGCGCGCTGTGCGGCTGGTTTCAGCCCTTTCGGCCAACTTTGCGCGGGCGGCAGCTTGTTCGGCAGACATTCGCTCGCGCTCAGAAGCGTCGAGTTGCGCCATCGAACGGCATGGCATCGCGTTGACCGCCGGTTGAATGCTCGCCGATTTAAGGAACGCCAGCAGTTCCTTGTCCGACACCGCGAACGAGAATTCGGCGTCAGAACTGTCATCCGAGGTTGTGCCGAAGCTGTTCACCCCGACCACTCGCCCGCAGTTGTCGAGCAGGGGGCCTCCGGAGTTGCCGCGCGCGATGGGCGCGGTGTGCAACACCGTGTCTATATCGCGGCTGGGGCGGGCGCCGGAAACGAAGCCGCGGCTTTTGACCGGCGGCTGAGGGCGAAACAGATCGGCGAGGTCAAGGCCTTGTGCGCGATCGACGTTCATCGGGTAACCCACGGCCGCGACTTCCTCCCCATCGCCCGCTGCGGTTCCAGCGATAGTCAGCGCGGGCAATCGCAGGCTGCCGACGATCTCGAGCACTGCGAGGTCCTTGGCCGCCGAAACCGCGAGTACTTTCGCGTAATCCGCCGAATTGCCATCGGACGGCACGATTGCGATGCGCAAGGTATCGTCCTGCAGCACCTCGCGTACGACGTGAGCGTTGGTGACAATCCGGGTCGTAGAAACCGCAAAGCCGCTCCCGTGACTGACCGGAGTCACCGAGTCGCCATCGGTCGCCATGATCACTACCCGAACCACCCCGCGCGCCGCCGCGGCTATGTCAGCCGGCTCGGGCCGCGCGGCGGAAGGGAGGGCGGTGAGCGCGAGCGCGGCCAAAATCAGGAACAGGCGTTTCATCGCCGGCGCTTGTGGCGCGGCACGACATTGACCGCAAGCCGCGGGAGGCGCGCCCTGTCGGGGCGCGCTATCTGTTCAGCCCAGGCCAATTCTGCCACGAGGAGTGCCACCGATGGCCCACGACTTATCCCTGACCGATGACGATCGCTGGCGCATCGCGCTGGCCAAGGACCGGCGCTTTGACGGGCAGTTCATCACGGGCGTGCATTCGACCGGTATTTACTGTCGCCCGAGCTGCCCGGCACGCGCGCCGAAACGTGAGAATGTGCGATTTTACGCTTCGGGCGCGGAAGCCGAAGCCGCGGGTCTGCGAGCATGCAAGCGCTGCGCGCCGGGCGCCGTCGCGCGTGACGAGGCGGCGGTGCTGACCGCGATCGACGAAATCAAAAGCAGCGAAGGCGTGCCCAAGCTCGATGAACTGGCGGGCCTGACCGGGTATTCGCCGTCGCATTTCCAACGCGTGTTCACCCGCTCCACCGGGCTCTCCCCGGCAGCTTACTCGCGGGCACTGCGCGACGAGCGGGCACGCGCCGCGCTGACCCGCAAAGGCAATGTGACCGAAGCGCTTTACGAGGCGGGCTACGAAAGCTCGAGCCGGTTCTACGATAATGCGAAGGGTAAGATGGGGATGACGCCCAGCGCATGGGCGGATGGCGGGCGCGGTGTGACGATTCGCTGGGCGGTGGTCGATACCAGCCTCGGCAGAATGCTCGTCGCGGCGACCGACAAGGGTGTCTGCCGGCTATCTTTCGCCGAAGGTCCCGACGCGCTGGGACAGCGCTTCCCAAGTGCAACGCTAATCGAAGGCGGCGCGGACTTCGAGGCGCTCGTGGCGCAAGTGATCGCCTCGGTCGAAGCTCCGGGAGACTTCGCACATATCCCGCTCGACGTAAAAGGCACCGCATTCCAGGAAGCGTGCTGGAAAGCGCTGCGCGAGATTCCCACCGGCGAGACGCGCACGTATGCCGATATCGCTGCTGCCGCCGGCAATCCGAAAGCGGTCCGCGCAGCGGGAAGTGCCAATGCGCGAAACAACGTCGCGGTACTCATCCCGTGTCACCGGGTGATACGCACCGGCGGGGATCTGGGCGGTTATGCCTATGGGCTCGACATCAAACGCGAGCTGCTGAGGCGCGAAGGAGTGAAGTGATGGACCGGGTCGAGGAATTTCGCGCGCTGCACGTGCCGGGCGATCCGCTGGTGCTGTTCAATATCTGGGACGCCGGATCGGCCAAGGCGGTTGCTCATGCAGGAGCGCGGGCGATTGCTACCGGAAGCTACGGCGTCGCCGAAGCGCACGGACTGAACGATGGCGAGACGATGCCGCTCGATCTCGCGCTCGCCAATCTCGAGCGCATCGTCGCGTCGGTTGACCTGCCGGTCACCGTGGACCTCGAATCCGGCTATGGCGGCACTGCCGCCGAAGTCGGCGCTTCGGCACGGCGCGCGCGGGATAAGGGCGCGGCCGGCATCAACATGGAAGACCGGCTGCCGGGCGAAAGCGCGCTGGTGCCCGCGGGCGAGCAAGCGGTCCGCCTTGCAGCGGCCGCGGAGAGCGGTCTGTTCGTCAACGCCCGCTGTGACGTATTCCGCGGCGGGGACGTGGCCACCGACGGAGCCAAGCTGGTGGCGGCTACCCTCGATCGGGCGCGGGCTTATGCCGACGCGGGCGCTATGGGGTTGTTCGTGCCGTTTCTGTCTGATGCGAAGTGCATCGCTGCGATCTGCGAAGGATCGCCGCTCCCGGTCAATATCCTGTGGAGCCCGCCGTGCGGTGATCGCGCCGCGCTTGCCGCGCTCGGCGTCGCGCGCATCAGCCACGGGCACCAGCCGTGGGCCGCGGCAATGGCGTGGCTGGGCGACCAGGCCCGCGCTGTACTGGCCGGAGGGGTTCCGACCTACGCTGCGTGACCGGCCCGATCCCCCACAGGCCGCTTTGGCGCCGGATCGCCGATTTCCCCCTGGTGGCGCTGGCGATCGCGCTCGTCGCCTTGCTGGCCCCGTTGGCGGGAATAGGTCCGTTCCTGAAGTTGCTGCCGCTCGAATCGCTGCCGAGATGGATCGACGCGCCGCTCGGTGCGCTGTGCGTGATCGTCGTCGCGATCGTCGTTTACAAGCTGCTGGTTGCGCGGCTGGGCGATGCGCCGCGCGATGACTTACCTTTCGATCGGCGAACGCGCGACGTGCTGCGCGGAGCAGCTATCGCGGCGCTGCTGATGAGCGCGATCGTCGGTGTAGCGGCCGCGCTGGGCGCTTACCGGATCGATGGGTGGGGCGGCAGCACGAGCTTTCTCACCCTGCTCCTTGGCGCTGGCCTGCAAGCCGCCTTGTTCGAGGAAATCGTCGTGCGCGGTGTGCTGTTCCGGTTCCTCGAAGAATTCGGCGGCAGCTGGTTTGCGTTGGCGCTCAGTTCGGCGCTGTTCGGCTTCGGGCACATTTTCAATGCCAACGCGACCATGTTCTCCTCGCTGGCCATCGCGGTCGAGGCGGGTTTGATGCTGGGCGGCGCTTACATGCTCACCCGCAATTTGTGGCTCGCGATCGGGCTGCATTTCGGCTGGAACATGGTGCAGGGATATGTGTGGGACGTGCCGGTATCGGGCTTTCCGGTCGATGGTCTGGTCGATGCGCATGGCGCCGGGTCCGCGCTTTTGTCAGGCGGAGCCTTCGGCCTTGAGGCGTCGGTCATCGCGCTGGCGCTGGCGACCCCGCTCGGTTTGTGGTTCGTGGTCGAGGCAGCTCGGCGCGGGCACGTCGTGCGGCCGTGGTGGGCGCGGCGGCGGTTGGCCCGCTGCGAGATCACTACCGCTTAGTCGAGCTTGGGGGCCATTCCGGGTTCGCACTTTTCCATCGCCCGGGCGTAAGCCGGCCGTTCGCCGATCCGCTTCAGGTACGCAGCGATGTTCGGGAATGGCGCCAGGTCGGCCCCGCCGAACATGCGCGAAGTGGTGAGGTTGAAACCCATCATGATGTCGGCGGTGGTCAGTTGAGCGCCGCCGAAGAACGGCCCCTCGGCGAGCCGGGCTTCGGCCAGGTCCCACGCTTTCGCCACGCGGTCGGCGACGAAATCCGGCAGCTCTTCGGCGCCCATGCGCCGGGCGATCAGCCCCATCATGCCGTTGGTCATGAAAGTCGCATTGGAGAAATGAAACCAGAACAAGTGCCCGGCGAAATCGGGATGGCCGGGGCCCGGCGACAATTTTGCATCGCCATAAGTCCGGTCGATGTACTCACAGATCGCGCCGCTCTCACCCAGCACGAGGTCACCGTCGGTGATCACGGGAGCGATGCCCATCGGATGCAGCGCCTTGTACTCATCGGGCGCAAGGTTGTTGTCCGAGCGCCGCAGGTACAGCTTGAGATCGTATTCGAGCCCGAGTTCCTCGCACAGCCAGACGATACGTTCGGATTGCGAGATACGCAGGTGGTGAACGGTAAGCATGGGCGCCGGATTTCCTCAGACAAAGCTGTACGGATCGATGTCGATAGAGACGCGGACGCCTTGTGGGAAGCGCAGCGGCGCGAGCCATTCACGAATGACGTCCTGGACTTGCGCGCTGCGCCGCGCGTTGATGAGCAAACGATAGCGGTAGCGGCCGCGCAGTAGGCTGAGCGGGGCGGGGGCGGGGCCGAGAATGGCCACGTCGGCCACATTGGGCTGGGTGCCGCCGATCATCCGTGCGGCTTCCTTCGCCTCGGCCTCGTCCTCGCTCGAAACGATGATCGCCGCCCATCGCCCGAACGGGGGAGCGCCCGCGTGGCGGCGCGCTTCGGTCTCAGCTTCGTAGAACGCGTCACGATCGCCCGCAGCCAGCGCGGCGATCACCGGTGCGTCGGGGTGGCGGGTCTGGATCAGCACTTCACCCGGTTTTGCCCCGCGCCCGGCGCGGCCGGCGACTTGCGCGACTTGTTGGTAGGTCCGCTCGGCCGCGCGCAAGTCGCCGCCTTCAAGCCCGAGGTCGGCATCGACCACGCCGACCAGCGTCAGTTCGGGGAAATGGAAGCCCTTGGTCACCAACTGCGTGCCGACGATCACGTCGATCGCGCCCGCTTCGGCCTCGGCGATGAAGGCGGCGGCTTTCTCGGGTGAGTTCAAGGTGTCGGAAGTAGCCACCGCGATCCGCGCATCCGGCATGATCTCGGCCACCTCGTCGGCGATGCGTTCGACGCCGGGGCCGCATGCGACCAGGCATTCGAGCTCGCCGCATTCGGGGCACGCAGGCGGCGGCTTGGTCTCGTGCCCACAGTGGTGGCACGACAGGCGGCGCGACAGCCGATGCTCGACCAGCCACGCGCTGCAATTGGGACACTGGAAGCGGAACCCGCAGTTGCGGCACAGCGTAAGCGGGGCATAGCCGCGGCGATTGAGGAACAGGAGGCTTTGCTCGCCGCGCGCGAACCGCTCCTCCATCGCCTCGACCAGTCGCGGCGCGAGCCACCGGCCGCGCGCGGGCTTTTCCACCGTCAGGTCGAGCGTGTCGATCGCCGGCAGCCGCGCGCCGCCATAACGGTCGTCAAGCACCAGCCGCTCGTACACGCCGCTCTCGGCCATCTGCAGGCTTTCGAGCGCGGGGGTGGCGCTGGCGAGGATCACCGGCAGTTCTTCGAACCGCGCGCGCATCACGGCGACGTCGCGGGCGTTGTAGCGCACGCCCTCGTCCTGCTTGAAGCTGACCTCGTGTGCCTCGTCGACCACGATCAGGCCGAGATTGGCATAGGGCAGGAACAGCGCCGAGCGCGCTCCGACCACCACTTGCGCTGTTCCAGCCGCTATCGCGCGCCAGGCGCGGCGGCGCTCGGTGGACTTGAGACTGGAGTGCCACACGACCGGCGGGGTGCCGAAGCGGTCTTCGAACCGGCGCAGGAACGCCTCGGTCAAAGCGATTTCGGGCAGCAGCACCAGCGTCTGCTGGGCGGCGTCCAGCGCGGTGGCGACGGCTTCGAGATAGCATTCGGTCTTGCCCGATCCAGTCACCCCATCGAGCAGGAACGGGGCGAACTTGCGGTCCCGTACAGCGTCAATGAAACGTCTCGAAACGGCGCTTTGCGCGTCTGATAGCGTCGGAACAGAATGATCGGCGCGTGCGCGGGGGTAAGGCCGGTCGCAATCGACCTGGACCGGTTCGAGAACGCCCTGGTTGACCAGGCCGCGCAGCACGCCTTCGCTGACTCCGGCGATGCCCGCAAGTTCGCGCACGGTCGCCTGTTCGCCTTCGAGCGCTTCGATCGCGGCGATCCGCTGCGGGGTCATTCGCTCCGGGACACCGCCGGACAGGCGGTATTCGGTCATCGTCGCCGGGCCGCGCAGCGCACCGCCGCTCGCCAGCACCATCCGCGCGACCGAGGCGAGCGAAGCGCAGTAGTAATCGGCGGTCCACTCGATCAGCCGGCGCAGCTCCGCCTTGAGCGGAGGCACCGGCAGCACGCCGAGCAGCGGGCGTAGCTTGGCTTCCGGAACCTCGGTTGTGGGCAGCCGTTCTGCCTCCCAGACGATTCCGACGATCTGGCGGGGACCCAGAGGCGCGACGACGACCGACCCCGGCTCGACGTGCATCCCTTCCGGAACGCGGTAGTCGAGCGGGCCGAGCGCGGCGTTGAAGATCAGCAGTCGGGCGCGGTTCATCACAGTTAGGCCCATATGGGCGCCGCCGTGGTGGGGCGGCAAGGTACCGTTTGCTTTGGGAGCCCTTGCAATGACCGATTCGATTGCCCCGCCGTCCATTTTCCACCGCCGCAAGTTCCTCGCCGGGCTCGGCGTCGCCGGTGGCGCCTTGCTGCTGCCCGGCTGCGCCAGTGGTTTCGGCGGCGGCTTCAGCTTTACCGACGCGATCTCTCGCCTGCTGTTCCTCTCGACCGGCCGGGCGTTCGACCGGATGACCGCGCCGGGCGGGTTCTGGGACCAGCAGGTCGCCACGCTGGGTTTCGAACAATTCCTCGGCGCGCGCGGAGGGGTGCTCAGCCGCATCCTTACTTCGAGCCTGTTCAAGGATCGCCTCGCTCACGCGCTTGCCCCGGTGGCGTATGATGCAGCCGAACGCGCCGCGCCGGTCGTTGCCGACACTGTGCGGACGATCGGTTTCGCCAATGCGGTCGATCTGATTCGCGGCGGACCGACTGCGGCGACCGGCTTCCTGCGCCAGGAAATGGGCAGCCGGCTGATCGACGCGATGCTGCCGCAAGTCGGCCAGGGCTTGCGCCTCGCCAGCGATCCGATCGTCGGCCAGGCGCTTGCCGCGCTCAGCGGGGTCGATATTCCGCAAGTTGCTCGCAGCTTCACCAGCCGGGTGGACGACGTGATCTGGAACCAGATCGGCGCCGAGGAAGCCGCCATTCGCGCCAATCCGCAAAGCACCCGCGATCCGCTGATCATCGGCGCTTTCGGGGTCGGAAGCGCGCTCTAGCGGCAGCGGACCCACCGGCTAAGGCACCCGGGAATCGCTTTTCCCGGAGCCAGAAACGCATGAAATTCTTCGTCGATACCGCGGACATCGCAGATATTCGCGAGCTCAATGACGCCGGGCTGCTCGACGGGGTTACCACCAACCCGTCGCTGATCGCGAAGTCGGGCCGGGATTTCATGGAAGTGACCAAAGAGATCTGCGGCATCGTCGATGGCCCGGTCTCGGCCGAAGTGGTGGCGCTCGATCACGCGACGATGATGCGCGAGGCAGAAGTCCTCCGCAAAATCGCCGACAACGTATGCATCAAGGTGCCGCTGACGATCGACGGTCTCAAGACCTGCCGCGCGCTGACCGGCGAGGGCACGATGGTCAACGTGACGCTGTGCTTCAGCGCGAACCAGGCATTGCTGGCGGCAAAGGCGGGGGCAACGTTCATCAGCCCGTTCGTCGGGCGGCACGACGATAACGGGTTCGACGGGATGGACCTGATCCGCGATATCCGCCTGATCTATGACAACTACAATTTCGGCACCGAAATCCTCGTCGCCAGCGTGCGTCACGCCGTCCACGTGCTCGAAAGCGCACGCATCGGCGCCGACGTCGCGACGATGCCGCCGGCGGTCATCCGCAGCTTGTTCAAGCACGTGCTGACCGACAAGGGCATCGAAGGTTTCCTCGCCGACTGGGGGAAGACCGGGCAGACGATTCTCAGGTAAGCGTGGCCGACGAAACCCCTCTCGATCGCTTCAAGCTGGCGCTGACCGGCGCGTCGCGCGCACTCGCGCACGAACCCGAAGTCGAAGTAGCGTGGAGCGCGGATGCGCCGACCGCGCGCGGCAAGCATTTCCGTGTGCCGCTGCCCGGCCGCTCGCTTCCGGCCGACCAGGCGCGCGAGGCACGGGGTTTCGCCGACAGCTTCTCGCTCAAGTTGCGCCATCACAACGAAGTGATGCACGCCCGCGCGATGCCGCCCGAGCCGACCGCGCGTGAATGTTTCGATACGGTCGAGCGGGTGCGTTACGAGGCGCTCGGCAGCGAACAATTACGGCGGCATACGCGCCAACCTCGATGCCGCGACCGAACTGCGCACCAATTCCGACCCGATCGCGCGCGCGCATTCGCTCCGAGGACGTGCCGGTGGCGAGCGCGCTCGGGCTGATCCTGCGCGAGCGGCTGACCGGCGAGGCGATCCCGGCACGCGCCGCCGCCGGGGTCGAACTGGTGCGCGAATGGATCGAGGCGCGCGCCGGGGCAGATTTCGAGGCGCTGGCGCTGTCGCTCGACGATCAGAAGGCGTTCCAGGGCCTCGCGCTCGACCTGCTGCGCCACCTCGACCTGACTGTGCCCGACGATCTCGATCAGCCGTCCGACGACAGCGACGACGGCGATGAGCCCGAAGGCGACGAGCAGGACGAAGGCGAGGAGGAGCAAGGCGAGGGCAACCCGCAGTCGACCGAAATGGCCGGCGAAATGTCCGACGGGGACGACGACGGCGAATCCGACACCGAGACCACTTCGGAGGAAGACACCACCGACGGTGAGCCGGGCGACGAAGGCGAGGAAGGCATGATGCCAGTCCGCCCCAATCGTCCGTGGACCGACATACCCGAAGGGTTCGACTACAAGGCGTACACCACCCGCTTCGACGAAGTGGTGGAAGCCGGCGAACTGTGCGACACCGACGAGCTTGATCGCCTGCGCCAGTATCTCGACAGCCAGCTGACCGGGTTGCAGGGCATCGTCACGCGGCTCGCCAATCGGCTCCAGCGACGGCTGATGGCACAGCAGAACCGCAGCTGGGATTTCGACCAGGAGGAAGGCCTGCTCGATGCCGCGCGGCTCGCCCGCGTGGTCGTCAGTCCCGGTCATTCGCTGTCGTACAAGATCGAGCGCGAGCAGGAGTTCAAGGACACCATCGTCACCCTGCTGATCGACAATTCGGGCAGCATGCGCGGGCGGCCGATCAGTATCGCCGCGATCAGCGCCGATATCCTCGGGCGCACGCTCGAGCGCGTCGGGGTGAAGACCGAAGTGCTCGGCTTCACCACGCGTGCGTGGAAGGGCGGGCAGGCCCGCGAGGCATGGCTGGGCGAAGGCAAGCCCGCGCAGCCCGGGCGCCTCAACGACTTGCGCCACATCGTCTACAAGAAAGCCGACGAACCGTGGCGCCGCGCGCGCCGCAACCTCGGCCTGATGATGCGCGAAGGGCTGCTCAAGGAAAACATCGACGGCGAGGCGCTGCTGTGGGCGCACGACCGCCTGCTCGGCCGCACCGAGGACCGCCGCATCCTGATGGTCATTTCCGACGGCGCGCCGGTCGACGACAGCACGCTGAGCGTGAACAGCGCCGGGTATCTGGAACAGCACTTGCGGAAAGTGATCGACTGGATCGAGAAGCAGAGCCCGGTCCAGCTGGTGGCGATCGGCATCGGCCACGACGTGACCCGGTATTACCGCAGGGCGGTGACGATCATGGACGTCGAACAGCTCGGCGGGACGATCGTCGAGCAGTTGGCCGACTTGTTCGAGGTGGATTGATGGACGTTTCGGAAGCGGTCGCGACCCGCCGGTCGATCCGCGCATTTCTCGATCGTCCGGTCGAGCGTTCGGCGATAGAGCGCGTGCTCGAACGGGCCCAGCGCGCGCCATCGGGCGGCAATACCCAGCCGTGGCACGGCGTAGTGCTGACCGGCGAGCCTCTTGCACGGTTGACCGCGCGCGTTGCGGACGAATTTCCCAAGGGCCGCGCGGCGCATGCGCCCGAGTATCACGTCTACCCGCCCGAACTTGACGGCGCCTACGAGACACGGCGACGCGGCGTGGGAGAGGACATGTACGGCGCGCTGGCGATTCCGCGCGAGGACAAGGCCGCGCGGCTCGGCTGGTTCGCGCGCAATTTCCAGGCGTTCGGGGCGCCCGCGCTGATGCTCGTCCACACGCCCAAGTACATGGGGCCGCCGCAGTGGTCGGACATCGGCATGTGGCTGCAGACGGTCATGCTGCTGCTGCGCGAGGAGGGGCTCGACAGTCTGTCCGCAGGAGGCGTGGGCGGTCTATTCAGAAGCAGATCCGCGAAGTGGTCGCGATCCCGGAGGACCACACGTTCTTCTGCGGCCTGGCGATCGGCTGGGGCGACCGCGACGCGCCGGTCAACCGGTTCCCGGTCGCCCGTGCGCCGCTGGAGGAGGCGGTCCGCTGGGAAGGGTGGGATTGACCTCGGCCGCTGCACCGATAAGCCCGCGCGCAATGACCGACCTCAAGCTGTTCAATTCGCTGACCCGCAGCCTGGAGACCTTCCAGCCGCTCCATCCCGGCGAGGCGCGGGTCTATTCGTGCGGGCCGACGGTCTACAACTACCAGCACGTCGGCAACATGCGCGCCTATGTGTTCGCGGACACGCTGGGGCGGGTGCTGAGCTTCAAGGGCTATGACCTCACCCACGTGATCAACATCACCGACGTAGGCCACCTGACCAGTGACGCCGACGCGGGTGATGACAAGATGGAAAAGGCCGCGGCGAGCCAGGGCAAGTCGGCGTGGGACATCGCGCGGCACTACCAAGAGGTTTTCGAGGCTGACCTCGCGCGGCTCAACATCCGCAAGCCCCAGCATCCGCGCGCGACCGATTACGTCGAGAGCATGATCGCGTGGGCGCAGGCGATCGAAGCGAAGCACTGCTACAAGCTCGACAGCGGTCTCTATTTCGACGTCACGACGGTGCCGGACTACGGGCGTCTCGCGCGCGCTTCAACCGACGAGGGCGAGAGCCGGATCGAGAGCGTCGAGGGCAAGCGCCACGCGGCCGATTTCGCCATCTGGCGCACCACGCCGCCGGGCGAAAACCGGCAGATGGAGTGGGATTCGCCGTGGGGCCGCGGCGCGCCGGGATGGCACATCGAATGCTCGGTGATGAGCGCGCAGCTGCTCGGCCACCCGTTCGACATCCACACCGGCGGGATCGACCACCGCGAGATCCACCACCCCAACGAGATCGCCCAGAATCAGGCGCACAGTTGCGGCCCCGACACCGGCGCGCGCATCTGGATGCACAATAACTTCCTCGTCGATCGGCGCGGGAAGATGTCGAAATCGACCGGCGATTTCCTCACCCTGCAGGCGCTGGTCGACCGCGGCTATCACCCGCTCGCTTATCGTTTGCTGTGTCTGCAGGCGCACTATCGCAGCGAGCTGGAATTCACCTGGGAAGGGCTGGGCGCCGCGCTCGTCCGCTTGAAGCGGATGATAATCGGGGTCGAGAAATTGAAGGCCGAGGTGGCCGCGAGCAAGCAGCCCGAGGGCAGCTTCCCGTTGAGCGATCAGGAGCAACAAGTCTTCGACGAAGCGATCTCGAACGACCTCAACACGCCCGAGGTGCTGACGGCCGTGGAGACGATCATGGCGGGCAAGAAGATGCCGGCGGCAAAGCGCATCCAGTCAATCCGGATGGCGGACGACCTGCTTGGCCTGAATTTGCTCGGCCTGACGCGCCGCGACTTGCGCCTCAAGCCCCTCGAGGCGCCGATCGCGGAGGCTGAGATCGACCGACTGATCGCCAGCCGCAAGGATGCACGCGCCGCCAAAGACTTCGCCGTCTCGGATGCCATCCGCGACGAGCTTGCTGCAAAGCGCGTCGAGGTGATGGACGGGGACGCGCTGGGATGGGACTGGAAGCTATGACCGTTGCCGTGCTCTCGGGCCTCGTCCGCCCACTGGTCGAACCGCATCTTCCCGCCGGGATCGAACCGCGCTGGTTCGGCTCGGTGGATGAGATGCTGGCACTGGCGCCTCAGGCCGAGATTGGCTGGTTCGATCTCGACAAGAAGGAGCCGATGATCGAGGCGGTCCGAAGCGCGATCAAGCTCAAGTGGCTCAACTCGATCTATGCCGGGCTCGATTTCCTCCCGCTGGACGTGCTCGCCGAGCGCGGCGTGAAAGTGACCAATGGCGCGGGGATCAACGCGATCACCATCGCCGAATACGTCGTCATGCTGATGCTCAGTCACGCCAAAGGCTATCGCGAGGTGGTTCGCGCGCAGGACCGGCGCGAGTGGTTGCTCGATTCGCCGGGGAAGATGGAGCTGGCGGGTTCGCGCGCGCTGCTGCTCGGGCTCGGTGCGATCGGAGGCCTGATCAGGACCCGGCTCGAGGCGTTCGAGGTCGAAGTGACGCCGGTGCGCCGCTCCGCGGGGGCCGGCGCCCTCGGTCCCGACGACTGGCGGGCAAAGCTCGGCGACTTCGACTGGGTGATCCTGGCGGTCCCCGCCACGCCCGAAACCGACGGGATGATCGGGGCCGCCGAACTCGCCGCGATGAAGGACAGCGCGGTGTTGGTGAACATCGCTCGCGGCGCTGTGGTCGATCAGCCGGCGTTGGTGGCCGCGCTTGAGGCCAGGGCGATCGGCGGCGCCCTGCTCGACGTGACCACACCCGAGCCGCTGCCGTCGGACGACCCGCTGTGGAGCCTGCAGAACGCGCAGATCACCATGCACCTGTCGGGCCGGGCGCAGTCGAAGATGTTCGCTCGCTCGGCCGAGCGCTTCATCGCCAACTGCCGCCGCTACGTCGCGGGCGAACCGCTCGCCCCGCTGTTCGATCCCGCGCGCGGCTATTGACGCGAGACTCGCGCGCAAAGCTTTGATACGCCTCGCCTCCAACGGCGCGAGAACAGCGCCGAGCGGGCGCTGGACATCGTGCAGCGAGGGGATGAGGGCATGGCCGAAGTCGGCAAGCGTAAAGCGTCGGATCTGTTTATCGAGTGCCTCGAGGCCGAAGGATGCGAATACATCTTCGGCGTACCGGGCGAGGAGAACCTCGATTTCCTCGATTCGCTGAGCCGCTCGAAGACGATCAAGTTGGTCCTCACCCGCCACGAACAGGGCGCCGGGTTCATGGCCGCTACTTACGGCCGGCACACCGGCAAGACCGGGGTGTGTCTCGCTACCCTGGGCCCAGGCGCCACGAACTTCGTCACCGCCGCGGCTTACGCCCAGCTCGGCGGTATGCCGATGATGATGATCACCGGGCAAAAGCCGATCAAGAAGTCCAAGCAGGGGCGGTTTCAGATTCTCGACGTGGTCGCGATGATGGGGCCGATCACCAAGTACACTCACCAGCTTGCCGCGGGCGACAACATCCCCAGCCGCGTGCGCGAATCCTATCGCCTCGCCGAAGAGGAAAAGCCCGGCGCGGTCCACCTCGAGCTACCTGAGGATATCGCCGACGAGCATACCGATGCCCAGCCGATCCGGCGCTCGATCGCGCGACGTCCCTCCGCTGAGCCCAAGGCCGTGCGCCAGGCGGTCCAGGCGATCGAGGAAGCCAAGGCCCCGGTGCTCGTCATCGGCGCCGGCGCCAACCGCAAACTGTGCGGGCGGATGCTCGAACAGTTCGTTGAGAAAACCGGCATCCCGTTCCTCACCACGCAGATGGGCAAAGGCGTGATCGACGAGCGGCACCCCAAGTTTCTCGGTTGCGCGGCGCTCTCGGCGGGCGATTTCGTCCACCGCGCGGTGGAAGATGCCGACCTGATCATCAACGTCGGGCACGACGTGATCGAGAAGCCGCCGTTCTTCATGAAGCCGGGCGGCGCGCGGGTGATACATATCTCGAGCCGCACGGCCGAGGTCGATCCGGTCTATTTCCCGCAAATCGAAGTGATCGGCGACATCGCCAATGCGGTCTGGCAGATCAAGGAAGACATCTCGCCCAACCGTTCGTGGAACTTCGACCACATGCTCGGCTACCGCAAGGCTGAGCTCGAGCACACGCACAAGCTGGCCGGTGACGCGCGGTTCCCGATCTTTCCCCCGCATCTCGTCAGCCAGGTGCGCGAGGCGATGCCGCGCGATGGGATCATTTGCCTCGACAACGGGGTCTACAAGATCTGGTTCGCGCGCGGCTATTGCGCGTTCCTGCCCAATACCGTGCTGCTCGACAACGCGCTCGCGACGATGGGAGCCGGGCTGCCCAGCGCGATGATGAGCGCGATGCTCTATCCCGACCGCAAGGTGATGGCGATCTGCGGCGACGGCGGGTTCATGATGAACAGCCAGGAAATGGAGACTTCGGTCCGTCTCGGGCTCAACCTGACAGTGCTCATCCTGCGCGACGACAGCTACGGCATGATCCGCTGGAAACAGGCCAACATGGGATTCGAGGATTGGGGGCTGACATACGGCAACCCCGATTTCGTCAAATACGCCGAAAGCTACGGCGCGGTCGGGCACCGGGTCGAATCCAGCGCGCACCTCAAGGAGGTGCTGGCGCATTGCAACTCGACCCCGGGCGTGCACCTGATCGATTGCCCGGTCGATTATTCGGAAAACGACCAGATCCTCAACAAGGACATCAAGGAACTGTCGAAGGCCCTGTGATCCCGACGCCCCTCGCGAACGGCACAAGCCAGCCCACCGTGCCCGAAGTGCTGGGGCCGGCCGCGGTCGTTGCCGAGCCAGTGATCGCGGGAGACCGCGGCGCCCCCGGCCGGCTCGACCGCGGCGGAGTCTCGTGGTCGGTCTTCGAAGGCGGGCGCGATCCGTATGTGATCCTGCTGACGATCTACATCTTCATGCCGTACGTTTCGGCGACGATGGTGGGCGACCCGGTGCGCGGGCAGGAGATCATCGCGCGTTATGCCCAGTATGCCGGATGGATCGTGATGCTGACCGCGCCGTTGCTCGGAGCGGCGCTCGATAAACTGGGACCGCGCAAGCCCGGGCTGGGCTTGATCGTTTGCGCAATGGTGCCGCTGACGGCGCTGTTGTGGTGGGCCAAGCCCGACGGCACCGGCCTGACGCTCGCGATGACGATGACGGTCACACTGATAACAGGCGTGCTGTTCTCGTGGTCGGAGGTGTTTCACAACGCGATGCTGGTGCGGGCGGTGGGCCTGAAGAACGTCCACGCTGCCTCGGGCCTGGCGCTCTCGCTCGGCAATGCCGCCTCGGTCATCGCGCTCGGGTTCACCGCGTGGGCGTTTGCGCTGCCGGGCAAGGTCGACTGGTGGTGGGTGCCCGCCCAGCCGTTGTTCGGGTTCGACGCGGTCATGCACGAGCCCGAAAGAGTGGTTGCGCTGCTTGCCGCCGCGTTGCTGGCCTTCGGTGCGATCCCGCTGTTCCTGTTCACCCCCGACACCCCGCGTACCGGGGTGCCGGTGCTGCGCGCCGTGCGCGACGGGGTGGGCGATATCGTGCGGATGGTCGCTACCGTCCGGCGCCAGCGCGACGCCGCAATCTATCTTGGCGCACGGATGTTCTTCTACGACGGGATGAACGGTGTGCTGTTCTTCTTCGGCGTGCTCGCGGCGGGAGTGATGGGCTGGGGCCCGCTCGACCTGCTGATTACCGGGATCATCCTCAGTGTGGTTGCCGTGCTCGGCGGCCAGGTCGGCCGTTGGCTCGATCACCGGGTCGGCCCGCGCAACGCGCTGATGATCGAGATCGGCATGACCATGATCAGCCTGATCGCGCTGCTCGGCATGAAGCCTGATCGCATCCTCTACTTCTGGCACTGGGACCCGGCGGCGCACGCGCCGCTGTGGGATGGTCCGGTGTACCAGACGCTGCCAAGCCTGCTGTTCCTGCTGATCGGGTTCAACAATGCCATCTTCATCACCGCGCAATACGCCTCCGCGCGCACCGCGTTGACCCGGCTTACGCCGCCGGACCAGACCGGCGCGTTCTTCGGGGTGTACGCGCTGTCGGGGGTCGCCACCGCATGGCTCGCCCCGGGGTTGGTGAGCCTCGTCACCCGGTTGACGCATAGCCAGCAGTGGGGCTTCGCCTCGATCGTGGCGTTGCTGGCGATCGGGCTGGCGGGCCTTGCATTCGTGCGCGGGGGGCGGGACATTTCAAGCGAAAGCCAAACGGCGCACCGGGGGCAACCATGACCAAGCTCAAAGATGTTTATCCGCTTTACCTCAACAACAAGGCGGCGCAGCCGAACACCGATCTTGCGGTGACCGACAAGTTCACCGGCGAGATCGCGTTCCGCACCGCGCTCGCTACCCCCGAAGTGATAGACCAGGCAATCGCCGGTGCCGTACGCGCGGCCGAACCGATGGCGCGGCTGGCGAGTTACGAAAAACAGGGCGTGCTCGATCATTGCGTCACGCGCTTCAAGGAGCGGTTCGACGAACTGGCGTTCGCGCTGTGCGTCGAGGCCGGCAAGCCGATCGGCGACGCGGAGGGCGAGGTGACCCGCCTGATCGACACGTTCCGCATCGCCTCCGAGGAGGCGACCCGCAACTACGGCGAGGTCCAGCCGCTCGACATTTCTGCGCGAGCGAAGGGTTATATGGGGATGTGGAAGCGCGTGCCGATCGGGCCGTGCAGCTTTATCTCGCCGTTCAACTTTCCGCTCAACCTTGCCGCGCACAAGATCGCCCCGGCGATCGCGATCGGTTGCCCTTTCGTGATGAAGCCCGCCTCGATGACCCCGCTGGGCGCGATCATCATGGGCGAGGTGCTCGCCGAGTGCGACGTGCTGCCCGAGGGCGCGTTTTCGATCCTCCCGGCGACCCGCGACGGGGCCGACCTGTTCACCACCGACGATCGGCTCAAGCTGCTCAGCTTCACCGGTTCGCCGGGGGTGGGGTGGGACCTCAAGGCGAAGGCCGGCAAGAAGAAAGTCGTGCTCGAACTGGGTGGCAACGCGGCGGTGATCGTCGACAAGGATGCCGATCTCGATCACGCGCTCGCCCGGATCGTATTCGGCGCATTTTACCAATCGGGGCAGAGCTGCATCGGGGTCCAGCGCATCCTGATCCACGCCGATATCTACGACAAGTTCAAGGCGATGCTGGTCGAGAAGACCAGAACGCTCGTCGCAGGCGATCCCAAGAAGCGTCAGACGTTCATCGGGCCGATGATCTCCGAAAAGGAAGCCAAGCGCCTCAAGGGGTGGATCGACGAAGCGGTCGCGGGCGGCGCGACGCTGCTGTGCGGCGGCGAGCGCACCGGCAACATGCTCGAGGCGACCCTGCTCGAAGGCGTCCCCAAGGCTTGCTCCGCCAACAAGGAAGAAGCCTTCGGCCCGCTCGCCAACCTCGCCCCGTTCACCGAGTGGAGCGCCGCGCTGGCGGAGGTCAACGACAGCAAGTTCGGACTTCAGGCGGGCTTGTTCACCCGCGACCTGCACAAAGTGCTCGAGGCATGGGACACGCTCGAAGTCGGCGGCGTGGTCGTCAACGATGTGCCCAGCTACCGGGTCGACAACATGCCCTACGGCGGGGTCAAGGACTCAGGCCTGGGCCGCGAGGGGATCCGCTTCGCGATGGAAGACATGAGCGAAATCCGCAACCTGGTCATACGCCGACTTTAGAAGAGCCGAACACAGGGGCAAAGTTCACTCAAAGTTCACCCGAAAATCAGCTCTCATCCAGCAGCAGCACTTCGCACGTCACCTTCATTCGCGGCAGGCCTGGTCGATGATCGACCGCGATCACCGTCGCCTCGGCCACCAGCTGACCGGGTATGGCGAATTCGTGATCGGGCAGGGAGGCGATGAATTGCTCGCCGGCTTCGACAGCCTGTGCGCCGTCGAACGCGAGCTCGATCCGATGGCGCGTCCCCGCGAAGGTAATGCTGGCCCAGTTCGTCTCGCTATGGCCGAGGATGACCGTCTTGCGCTGGGCAAGCTCGCACAGCGCATCGCGCAGCCTCGCGGCCGGCGTGCGGCGAACCCGCATGGTGGGCCTGGTCGGCGGCTGGTCACAACGCATGGTTGCTCTCCCGATAGATGTTCATGAAATGTTCCACACGCGATTGCAGTTGGGCGCGCGGTTCGCGGCCCATCCGCAGGTCGAGGACCAGGCGCGGATCGTTGGCCGCCAGGCGACCGAACTTGGTGGCCGGCATTTCCTGCTCACGCAGGAATTTTTCGATGGTTCGAATTAGCATGCGACTCCTCGATCGAAGCGACTCAGGGGGCGATCGAGGGGCCAAGCTTGCGGGCGAAATCCTACTTGTCTAGGAAAATTCCTACGCGTAGGAAGGAAAAATGAAGTCTCCCTCGCCAGACGGACCGCGCCAGCGCCTGCACGATCTGGCGCGCCACCGAGGCGTGAGCCTGGCCGGTCTGTCCGAGATGATCGGGCGCAATTCCAGTTACTTGCAGCAATTCATTCGCAAGGGCAGCCCGCGCAAGCTGGAGGAGGATGACCGCCGCAAGCTGGCGCAGTTCTTCGCCGTGCCCGAGTCGGAATTGGGAGCCAGCGAGGGAAATTCCTCCGCGCCCTCTCCCCCGCGGGGTGACTGGCTCGAAGTCCCCCGCCTTCCGCTCGGCGCCGCCGCGGGGCCGGGCGCGATGGCGGTGGACGAGGCCCCGTTCGACAGCTTTCGGTTCTCGCGCCGCTGGCTGCGCGACCAGGGGCTGAGCGGGGCGCAGCTGTCAGCCATTCGTGTTCAAGGCGATTCGATGGAGCCGCTGCTTCACGATGGCGACGAGATCCTCGTCGACCGCGCGCAGCGCAGCTTGCGCGACGGCATCCACGTCGTGCGCCTTGGCGACGCGCTGATGGTCAAGCGCCTCGCCGCGGCGGGACCGGGCAGGGCAACGCTGCTGAGCCAGAACTTTCAGTACCCGCCGGTGGAAGTGGCCCTCGATGAACTCGAAATCGTCGGCCGCGTGGTGTGGAAAAGCGGGCGACTTTAACGGGTTACGGCTTTTCCATCGATGCGGAACCGTAAATCTGATCCCCGACGCGGCCCGATGCATTCGCACGCTGGCTTAGTGTTTATCCCGTCCTATCCCCTTGCAAGGCGACAACCGGCGCATCAGGTGTGCACGATGACCGACACCCCGCAACCGCCAATGCGTGCCGCAATCATCCCCGTGACGCCGTTGCAACAGAACTGCTCGCTGATCTGGTGCACCAGGACGATGAAAGGCGCGCTGATCGATCCGGGCGGTGACCTCGACAAGCTCAAGGCCGGGGTGGCCAAGGCCGGGGTCCAGCTCGAAAAGCTGCTCGTCACCCACGGTCACCTCGATCACTGTGGGCAAGCAGGGATGCTGGCCAAGGAATTGGGCCTCAGGATCGAAGGGCCGCACGAGGCCGACCGGTTCTGGATCGACCGGCTGGGCGAGGACGGCGGCAAATACGGCATGCAGGCCGAAGTGTTCGAGCCCGACCGCTGGCTGGAGGATGGCGACACCGTCACCGTCGGCGAATTGACGCTGGATGTTATCCATTGCCCGGGCCACACGCCGGGGCACGTGGTGTTCGTGCACAAGCCATCGAACTTCGCGATTGTCGGCGACGTGCTGTTCCAGGGATCGATCGGGCGGACCGACTTTCCAATGGGCAATCACCAGGATCTGATCGATGCGATCACCCAGAAGCTCTGGCCACTGGGCAACGACGTGACGTTCATTCCGGGCCACGGCCCGACCAGCACGTTCGGCCGCGAACGTCAGACTAACGCTTTCGTCAGCGATTACGCCTTGAGCTGAACTGCCCGGTTAGAACCGATTGAGCGCGACCAGGACCGCGACGATCGCCAGACCGATCTGGGTGAGCATGGTGATCGCCGTGCCGACCGAGCGGCCTTTGCCGAGCGTGCCCCCGTCCATCCCGATCCCATGGGCGACGCGCCCGAGCATGTAGGCCATCGACACCCACGCGAGCCACTGGCCGCCGCGGCCCGACAGTTCGATCGCCGCGATCAGCACCAGCACGAAGGCGGTGTTCTCGACAAAGTTGAGCTGCGCGCGCATCCGGGCGGTCAGCGGGCCGCCGGCATCGTCGCCGATCGAGATCTTGTGAGCCATGCGCATGCGGCCGACCCGCGTCGACAGCCAGATGTTGATGATCGCCGCCACAGCGGCCGACGTCAGCGTTACCGGAAGGATCATTCGCCCCACACTCCTCGAAAATTCCACACGATCCGAGCAGCCGAGCTAGCACAGTGCCCCATGCTTGCAACGCACAAGAATTGCGGTATAGGGCGCGCCTTCCCGCGAAGGCTGGGTCCCTAGGTAAAGCGTACCCTCTCGATGGGTTGTGCGCTGTGGGCCCTTGGCCTAGAGCGACCCGTCAATCGATCGATAATACTGGAACAGGTGCCGCAATGGCTGTCCCCAAAAGAAAAACCTCGCCCTCACGCCGGGGCATGCGCCGCTCGCACGATGCTTTGAAGCCGGAGGCGTTCGCCGAGTGCTCGAACTGCGGCGAGAACAAGCGTCCGCACAACCTGTGCGGCCATTGCGGGCATTACAACGGCCGCGAAGTCATCGCCGTCGGCCTCTGACGGCCGGTAGACGAGCACCGCTGACATGACCCTCCCGCGTATCGCCGTCGATGCGATGGGCGGCGATGAGGGCGTGCAGACGATGATCTCGGGCGCCGCCCTCGCGCGGCGCCGGCACGACAAGTTCAAGTTCCTGCTGGTGGGCGACGAGCCGCGGATCAAGGCCGCGCTGGACGCACACCCGCAGATGCGCGGCGCGTCGGAAATACTCCATTGCGACGATGTCGTGTCGGGCGACGAAAAACCTACCCAGGCGCTGCGCCGCGCCAAGACCACCAGCATGGGCCTGGCTGTCAACGCGGTGAAGCAGGGCCACGCCGGCGCCGCGGTCAGCGCGGGCAACACCGGCGCGCTGATGGCGATGAGCAAGGTCGCGCTGCGCACGATCAAGGGCATCGACCGCCCCGCGCTCGCCGCGCTGTTGCCGAGCCTGGGCGATAACGACGTGATCATGCTCGATCTCGGCGCCAACACCGAATGCGATGCGCGCAACCTCGTGCAGTTCGCGATCATGGGCGCGGCCTATTCGCGGATCGTCACCGGTCGCGAAGCGCCGCGAGTGCGCCTGCTCAATATCGGCACCGAGGAAACCAAGGGTACCGATCAGTTGCAGGAAGCCGCCTTACGGCTGCGCGCCGCGACCGGCCTCGCGCTCAGCTTTGACGGCTTCATCGAAGCCGACAAGATCAATCGCGGCACCTGCGACGTGGTGGTGACAGACGGGTTTTCGGGCAACATCGCTTTAAAGGCGATCGAGGGCGCGGCGCGGTTCGTGACCGACCTGTTGCGCAACGCATTTACCAGCTCGATACGCTCCAAGATCGGGTTCCTCGTTTCACGCCCGGCGACCGAATTGCTCAAGCACCACCTCGATCCCAACAATCACAACGGGGCGGTATTCCTCGGCCTCAACGGCGTCGTGGTAAAAAGCCACGGCAGCGCCACCGCAGCGGGCGTGGCGAATGCTGTCGCGGTCGCCGCGCGCCTGCTCGAAGAAGACCTGACGCACCGGATCTCGGCCGACCTGGCGGAACTTGGCGAAGTGCGGCTGCGCAGCCACGGCAAGGCCAAGGCGCCTGTCGCATCGGGCGTGAAAGACGGCGCGGGGCAACCAGCATGATCCGTTCGGTAGTAGTCGGATCGGGCTCGGCGCTGCCAAAGCGCGCGGTTTCCAATGCCGAACTGGCGGAAACGGTCGACACCACCGACGAATGGATCGTCGAGCGTACCGGCATTCGCAACCGCCATATCGCTGGCGACGGCGAGACCACCGCGACGCTCGCCGCCGATGCCGCGCGCAAGGCGATCGAAGCGGCGGGCCTCGTGCCGGCCGACATCGGCTTGATCGTCCTCGCCACCGCGACCCCCGACCAGACGTTCCCCGCGACCGCTACCAAAGTGCAGGACCTGCTCGGCTGCCACGGCGGCATCGCGTTCGACGTCGCGGCAGTGTGCTCGGGCTTCCTTTATGCCCTGGCGACCGCCGATTCGATGCTGCGCACCGGGATGGCCAAGCGCGCGCTGGTAATCGGCGCGGAAACCTTCAGCCGCATCCTCGACTGGGAAGACCGCACCACGTGCGTCCTGTTCGGCGACGGTGCCGGGGCTATCGTGCTGGAAGCGCAAGAGGTGGCCGAGGACGGCCCCGGGGTGATCTTCTCGCAGCTCCACGCCGACGGGGCGCACAACGAACTGCTCTATGTCGATGGCGGCCCCTCGACCACCGGCACCGTCGGCAAGCTGCGAATGAAGGGGCGCGAGGTATTTCGCCACGCGGTCAACAATTTGTCCTCGGTGCTCCATTCGGTGCTGGCCGAGACAGGCTTTACCGCGAGCGATATCGACTGGGTGGTGCCGCACCAGGCGAACGCGCGTATTCTCGACGCGACCGCCCGCAAGCTGGGGCTTCCGGCCGAAAAGGTCGTCGTCACGGTGGACCGCCATGCGAACACTTCGGCCGCCTCGGTTCCGCTCGCGTTCGACACCGCGGTGCGCGACGGGCGGATCAAGCCGGGCGATCTCGTCATGCTCGAAGCAATGGGCGGCGGATTCACTTGGGGAGCAAGCCTGGTTCGCATCTAGGCAATTGTGCAGAATCGCGCATAACCCATTGCGCAAACCCCGAAATTTGATAGCATAAGATCATCCCCGGGTCGCGCCCGTGACGGTAGGAGAATACGCGCATGACGCGTTCGGTGGGTACGCTGACCCGCGCAGACCTTGCGGATACGATCAACCGCAAGCTCGGTTTTTCGCGCGCCGAAGCGCTTGAGCTGGTTGAATCAATCCTTCGACACATGTGCAAGGCCATGTCCGACGGCGAAAACGTCAAGATTTCGGGCTTCGGCACGTTCGTTTTGCGCGAAAAGCGCGAGCGGATCGGGCGCAATCCCAAGACCGGGGTCGAAGTGCCGATCACACCGCGGCGGGTGATGACCTTCCGCGCCAGCCAGCTGCTCAAGGAGCGGGTGGCGAACGGTTAGGAACCGCAAGATGACCGCTGGCTTCGACGACGGGAAAGACGAAGGCGCGTTGCGCACGATCGGCGAGCTCGGCGAAGCGCTCGGGATCAAGGCGCATGTCTTGCGATACTGGGAAGACCAGTTTCCCACGCTTCAGCCGCTCAAGCGCAGCGGCGGGCGGCGGTATTATCGGCCAGAGGATGTCGCACTGGTGCGCGAGATCGACCGGCTGGTTAATCGCCAAGGCTACACATTGCGCGGCGCTCGCACCGCGCTGAAGGATTTCAAGGCGGAGACGAACGAAGGGGCAGGTAGCGTAAGCGAGGCGCCGTACACGGCGGAGACCGCATCAACCGGTGACCCGCTTCCGGCGGCGCACGAGCCGGCGCTAAGTTCACCTGTCACTATCGCGAAGCTCAGGGCGATCCGCGCCACTCTGGCCAGCGCCCTGGCCCGCTAACCGCGCAGCAAGCTCGGCGATGAGCGAACTGGTCATCTGGACGTTGGACTGGGTGCCGCAAGGGCCGCGCGGGCTGGTGCGCGATCTGCGCTTGCGGTGGGCGTGCGAGGAAGCGGGGCTGGCGTACTCTGTGCGCACGGTGCCGTTCGATGGGCGCGAAACCAACCATCTGAAACATCAGCCGTTCGGGCAGGTTCCGTTTCTGACCGACGGTGCAGTCGAGATGTTCGAGAGCGGCGCAGGGGTCATCTATCTAGCCCGCAAGAGCGAGACGTTGATGCCGCGCGATAAAATCGGCGAAGCGCAAACGCTCGAGTGGGTCATCGCCGCGCTCAACAGCATCGAGATGGTGACGGTACCGTGGTGGTTCCTCACAATGTCCGCCGACGGGGATAACGCGCTCACCGGATGGGTGCAGAGCCGTCTCGGCCATGTCGAGCGCGTTCTGAATGAGCGCGAGTGGCTAGCCGCGGACCGGTTTACCGCCGCCGACCTGCTGATGGCCGACGTGCTGCGGGTTCCTGCCGTGCGCGGCTTCGGTGAGCGACCCGCGAGCGAGGCGTACGTCGCGCGCGTCACCAGTCGACCGGCGTTCAGGAAAGCGCACGCCGATCAACTTGCGCACTTCGGTGCCGCCGACGAGGAGCGCGCGCGGGCTTCGGGTTAGTTCAAGCCCATGTCTTTTGCCACTCCGCGGCCCGGCACCGCCCGCTTGGACCCGGCCTGCTGAACCATGACTGGCGGCGGCGAGGCGCGCTACTCGGCCGCCAGCAATTCCTCGGCCGCGCCAAGGTCGACGCTGACCAGCCGGCTGACCCCCCGTTCGACCATCGTCACACCGAACAGGCGATGCATCCGGCTCATCGTCACCGCATTGTGGGTCACGATCAGGTAGCGTGTGTCGGTGTCAGCGACCATCGAATCGAGCAAGTCGCAGAAGCGATCGATGTTGGCGTCGTCCAGCGGCGCATCGACTTCGTCGAGCACGCAGATCGGCGCCGGATTGGTGAGGAACAGCGCAAAGATCAGCGCGATCGCGGTCAGCGCCTGTTCGCCGCCCGACAACAATGTGAGCGATTGCAAGCGCTTGCCCGGCGGCTGGGCATAGATTTCAAGCCCGGCTTCGAGCGGATCGTCGCTGTCTATCAGCGCCAGGTGCGCCTGACCCCCTTCGAACAGGCGGGTGAACAGGCGGCGGAAATGGGTGTCGACTTGCTCGAACGCTACCCGCAGTCGTTCGCGGCCTTCGCGGTTGAGGTTGCCGATCGAGCCACGCAGCCGGTTGACCGCCTCGGCGAGTTCCGCCTGTTCCGCCACGCTGGCGCCATGTTCCTGCTCGATTCGCCCGAGTTCCTCGGCGGCTACCAGGTTGACCGGACCGATCCGTTCGCGGCTGCTGACGAGGCGGTCCATTTCTTCGGATTCGGCGCCGGCTTTGCCGACGGTGTCAGCATCGAAGCCGAAACGGCTGCCGAGCAGCGGGGGCGGGCACTGGAAGCGCTCGCCCGATATGCGGCCCATTTCCTCGCGCCGCTGTTCTTCGCTCTCTGCCCGCGCAGCGAGCCCGGCGCGGGCCTCGCGCGCCGCAGCAAGCGCCTCGGTCGCTTCGGCGAGCGCGCGATCGGCCGTGTGTGCACCCGCCTGCGCCTGAGCCACCGCATTTTCGGCTTCGGTCAACTCGGCGGTGAGCCGGGTACGGACGGCATCGCCCTGCTCGATCTCGCGCATCAGCCCCGCAGGCTTGGCCGCGACGACGGCGCGCTCTTGCTCGATCTCGTCAGTGCGCCGGGCCATGTCGCTCAGCCTGCGCGCAGCCTCGCCCGAACGGGCCTGCCAGCTCGCTGCATCGGCGCGTTGAGCCGCGGTGCGTTCTCGGGCCACGGCGATCGCCTGATCGTGCGCGGCGAGATCGGCGGCCGCTCCCTGCAGGGCGCTGCGCGCCGCGTCGTTTCTTGCGCGCGCCGCGTCGAGCGCCGCGCGCCCGGCGTCAGGTGAAGGCAGGGCCGCGCGCCTGGCCTGCGCCGCGTCGAGGTCACGCTGCGCGATCTTGCGTTGTTCCGCCAATTCGGCGGAGGCGGCGGTCAACTCGGCCAGCCGCGCCGCGTGACGTTCACGCGCCGCTTCGGCCTGATCGAGCGCCCGCAAGGCGCTGCGCTCGGCTTCGGAGGCTTCCTGCAGCGCCCGCTCGTCAGCGACCAGGCTGCGCTGGAGATCCGTCAGTTCATCCTGCGCGCGCGCTTGTGCGGCTTGCGCGTCGTCCAGTGCCGCACGCCGCGGCACGATCAGGCCTTGCAGTTCGAGCAGATGGTTTTCCGCTTCGAGCCGCGCCGCTTCGGCCGCGCCTTCGCCGCGCGCGACGAACCCGTCCCATCGCCGCAGGGCACCCGCTTTGGTGACCAGCCACTCTCCCGGCTGGAGCGCGCGCTCGTCGTCGGTCTCGACCACGTGCACCAGGGCCAGCCGTGCGGCCAGCTGCGGTGGGCATTCGGCGACATGCCCGGCGAGCGAATCGCGCACCCGGGAAGGCGGCACCGAGCCGGTCCAGAACCGACCTTCGGTTGGGGCCTGAGGCGCACCAAGCGGTGCCTTGGCATCACGCCCGAGGACCGCGGCCAGCGCGCGCTCATAGCCGGGCGCGGCGCGAAGTTTGTCGAGCGCGGCGGGCAGGCCGTGCCGGTTCGCGGCCTGCTTGGCACGGGCCTGACGGTCGCGTTCGAGAGCGGACAGCTCGCGCTCAAGCCCCGCGACATCCGCACGCGCCGCCGACAGTGTGCTGGCAGCTTCGTCGCGCACACTCCGCAAGCTTTCTGCGCGAGTGCGCTTCTCTACAAGAGTTGCCCGAAGGCCTGCCAGCCCCGCTGCGGCCTGTTCGGCGGCGCGCTGCAATTCGGCGACCGCAATCGCCGGGTCTCCCGCGGCCGACAGCGCCGCGCAGGCCTCGTCCTGCCGCCGCACTTCATCCTCTAACCGTCCGAGACGCGCCCGGGCCTGCGCGACCTCCGCCTCGGCGACGCGCCAGTCGGCCTCGACACCGGCATGGTCCGCGGTCGCCCGGGCCAGCGCCAGTTCAACCGCGCGACCCGCGCGATCGACATCCTCTAGCTTGGCGGCGAGGGCCGGTCGGCGCGCTTCGTCAGCGGCGAGCGCGGCGGTGTTGGCGGCCAGTTCCTTCTCCAGCCGAGCGAGCGCTCCAGCGGCATCGCGGGTCAGCCGATCGGCGTCACCGCGGTCTTCTTCCAGCCGGGCCCGTTGCCGGTCCAGATCGGCCAGCCGCTGCTCGGCCGCTTCCAATTGACTCGACAGGGCCGCCATCCGGTGGCCGTGCGCGCTCGCATCGTCGCGCCGGTCGGCGAGTTCGTCGCGCGCTTCTGCCAGCGTGTGCGCGGCGATGGCTTGCGCCTTTTGCGCCTCGCTCGCCGCAGCTTGCGCCGCTTCGACTCGCGCATTGGCCGCCTTCGCCTCTCCGCGTGCGGCATCCGCGGCAGCGGCAGCGTCGCGCCAGCGCGCGAACAGCAGCCGCGCTTCGGCCATGCGGATCTGGTCGGACAGCGCGGTGTATCGCTCGGCCTGGCGTGCCTGTCGGCGCAAGCTCGCGATCTGGCTGTCCAACCCCGCCATCAGGTCTTCCAGCCGTGCGAGGTTGCCTTCGGTCTGCCGCAGCTTGCCCTCGGCGTCGCGGCGGCGGACATGGAGCCCCGCAATGCCCGCGGCTTCCTCCAGCATCATCCGCCGCTCAGCCGGCTTGGCTGCGATCACCTGAGCAATCTTGCCCTGGCTGACCAGCGCGGGAGAATGGGCCCCGGTTGCCGCATCGGCGAAAGTGAGCGAGACGTCTTTCGCCCGGACGTCGCGGCCGTTAACCCGGTAAGCGCTTCCCGCGCCGCGCTCGATCCGGCGAACGACTTCGAGCTCTTCGCCGTCCCCACCTTGGCCCTGCAGCACGACTTCCGCGAAATCGCGCGGCGGGCGGCTGGCGGTGCCGGCGAAGATGACATCATCCATCCCGCCCGAGCGCATCGACTTGGGCGAATTTTCACCCATCACCCAGCGGATCGCTTCGAGCAGGTTGGACTTCCCGCAACCGTTCGGCCCGACAACCCCGGTCAGCCCCGGCTCGATGCGCAGTTCCGACGGCTCTACGAAGCTCTTGAAACCGCTGAGCTTGAGCCGCCGGATGCGCATCCGCGTGTCGCGTTACCGCGCGCCGGCGCGTTGCAGCATCGGTTCGAGCAATTCCCAGGTCTGTGTGCCGACGTTGCTGCCGTTGATGAAGAACGTCGGGGTCCCGGTCACGTTGAGCTCGGCCGACTGGCTGTCCGAATTGGCAGCGATCTGGGTCGCGGTTTCGGTCTTGGCGAGGCAGGTACGTGCCTGATCACGCGAAACGCCGCGTTGGGCGAAGAAATCGTACAGACCTGCGGCGCTGGCGATGCCGTCCATCCGCGCGGCCCCGGCAGCCGCCTGCGCGGCTTCGAGCGCGGCGCTGTTCGCCTGGATTTTCTCGAACATCGGGGCGAGGTTGGTCCACCCTTGCTCGGCAAAGGCATGGAACGCTTCCGGCCCCGCGCAGCGTGCCAGCACGGCGAACGTCAGGTCGATCGGATCGTGGATCTGGTTGCGCAGTTCGTAGCTGACGCGGCCGCTGTCGACATACTTCGAACGGATCGTGTCACTGGCGCTCTCCGAAAACTCGGCGCAGTGGCTGCACGTGTGGCTGGCATATTCGACCAGCTTGATCGGGGCGTTGGGGTTGCCCTCGACCACGCCGCCTTCGGGCGTGAACGCGGCGACCTCGGACCAGCTCTGGCCCGCCGGCGCGGGGATTGCGGCAACCGCTTCGCCCTCGGCCAGTTCGCCGTTGGCCGCGGCATCCTTTGAATTGCAGGCCGCCAGAGCGAGGGTGGTTGCAAGCACGAGCGAAGCGTAGCGGAGGGTCATCATGCAAGTTCTCTCATTTGGCTATCGAGGGTAGACGGTTGCGCGAGCCGGGAGAAGCGCGGCCAATGTCTTTCCACAAGTGCGAGCGTGCGGTCTAGAGCCGTGCGTCGAGGAATGGCCGCAACAGCCCCCAGCTAAACACCCCATTGATCATTTCGCCGTCGATCGCAAAGCTGGGCGTAGCGCGCACGTTCCACTTCTTGTCGTCGTCGGCTGACTGGTCGGCGAGCCGCTTGGCCAGTGCCTCGTCGGACAGGCAGCGGTCGAGCGCCACGCGATCGTAGCCGCGCGGTGCCATCAGGTCATAGAACTTGAGATCGCTGGCGATCGCACGACGACGCGCCGGGCCGGGCCCATAGTACCAGCGTGACTTCTGTCCGTCGGTGGCGTGCTCGACCACTGGCAGCCACCTGGGCTGGCTGAGCATCAAGGCGGCGTGGTTGCGGGGAAACTTCGCCGCCGGCCCGCAGTTGGCGATCATCGCCGCGGTCAGATCGACGGGGTCGCGAACCACGTGGCGCACGTCGACGCGGACTTTGCCGGAGGCGACATAAAGGTCGATTGGCCCCGACGCTTCCTGCGCGAAATGGCCGCAGTGGGTGCAGGTGTAGCTGACGAACTCGGTCAGCTTGACCTTGGCGTCCGGGTTGCCGATCGCGTGTCCGCCGGTGCTGGTGTCGACCGCCGTCAGCCAGTTGCGGGAACCCTTCGAAGTATTACTTTGAAGGGGCCCAGCCGGCGCGGCGAACGAAGCGGTTGCGGTCAGCGCGGCCAGTGCGGCCAGCGCCAGGGGACGAACGAATTTCACTGAATGTCCTCCTTTTCCCCGAGCGAGCGGGCGAGCAATTCGAGCACCGCGCGCAGCTCCGGGTCGCCGATGTCACGCAAGCTGTCACCCAGTTCGATCGGGATCGGCTTCAGCGACGGCGGTCCCCCGTTCGAGCCTAGTGCACGCGGTGGATTAACCGCCCCTTGCCTCAGCTTGACCCGGGCGACTGCCTTATAGCCGAAAAAACGGTTCACGCGCTCCATGATCTCGGGAATCACGTGTTGGATCAGCGGCGCGTGCGCCGGAACCACCACCAACTGCAGGATGCCGTCCGCCTTCTGCCCCGGCGCGAATCGTATGGCCTCTGGCGCGCAGACTTTGGCGTGATGCTCGCCGACGATCTCGGGCCATCGGGTGACCACGCTCGACTGGATGAAGCCGAACCGGCGAAAAGCGGTGCGGCCGACTTGCGGGGTGAGTTCGGCGATCGAGCGCGCAGGGCCCCCGCGCGGCCGTTCGTAAGTCCGGCCTACCGCCTTGGCCTTGGGCGGCCTGGCCGGTTTAGGAGAAGGCGTGTCCCGTTCCATCGTCGTCAGCGCCATGCCATAGGCGCCCGGTGAGCGCCAGATCGTCCGCCAGGCAGAAGTGTATCGCGAGCTTGCTGCTCGACTGGTACGATGTCCATGCGCGCAGCTTGCCGTGGCGCAGCCCCCCCGGTTCGCCGCTGCCCGATCCTTATGGCGTGTGGCTGTCGGAAGTCATGCTCCAACAGACCACCACCGCCGCTGTCGCGCCGTATTTTACGCGGTTCCTGCAGCGTTGGCCGACGATCGAAGACTTGGCGGCGGCGGACGAGGATGAGGTCATGGCCGCATGGGCGGGACTCGGATATTATTCACGGGCGCGCAACCTGATTGCGGCCGCCAAGGCGGTCGCCGCGCGCGGATCGTTTCCCGATAGCGAGAACGGTCTTCGCGAGCTTCCGGGTGTTGGCGCCTATATCGCTGCGGCGGTCGCGGCGATCGCCTTCGGGCGCCGCGCGGTGGTGGTCGACGCCAACGTCGAGCGGGTGATCGCCCGGCTGTTCGCGATCGCCGAGCCACTGCCCGCCGCGCGCAAGGAAATCCGTTTGCGAACCGACAGCGTTACGCCCGAGCGCCGCGCGGGCGATTTCGCACAGGCGATGATGGACCTCGGCGCGACCATCTGCATCCCGCGCCAGCCGAAATGTCTCTTATGTCCGCTAAACGCGCATTGCCTTGCTCGTACGACAGGAGAGCCGGCCCGCTATCCGGTGAAGGCGGCGAAAAAAGTGCAGCCGTCGCGCGTCGGCAGGGCGTTCTGGATCGAGCGGGCAGACGCGGTCTGGCTGGTACGGCGGGCAGGCACGGGAATGCTGGGCGGGATGCGTGCGCTGCCGGACGACGGCTGGTCGGCACGCGGCGATGGGGCGGGCGAACCGCCGCTGGCGGGCGACTGGCGCCAGGCTGGCGTCGTGCGCCACGGCTTTACCCACTTCAATCTCGAACTTCGCGTCTGGCGGACGGTCACCGCGGGCCAACCACCGGGCGACGGCGAATGGTGGCCGCTGGCGAAACTGGGCGAAGCGGGCCTGCCGACGCTGTTCGCGAAAGCCGCTGCGCGCGCGCTAGATAATGCCGCCGCCGAGCATCAGCCGCAGCACTGCGATTACCAGCACGACCAGACAGAAGTTGCGTCCGTGGTTTGACCGCGACAGCGCGCCGATGCCCGCGCCGATCACCGCGATCGGCAGCACTACCCAGTTGCCCCAACCGAGGAAGGGGATGGCCGAAGGGATCGCCAGCAGCAAGGCGACGAGCCCGATGAGAATCGAAACGATATTGAGCATGTGTTTTATATGCATAGCACACCGCTCGGTTGCAAGCCCGATTGACCCGCCTTCCGCCTTGACGCACATCCTCAATTGAAACCGATCACGGAGAACGCAATGGCCTTCAGGGATTTCGGAACGCCGCAACTGTCTCGGCGATCGTTGTTGCGCTCGGGCGCGTTGATGGGGGCGGGCGCGGCGCTCGGCGGGCTGCCGTTCGGTCGCGCCGCCTTCGCGCAAGGGGCGACGAAGTGGGCCAACGTCTCGAAGCTTGCCAATGACTACGTCTCGGCGCGCAAGGTCGCCAACATCGTAGCCGCGCTTGGATGGGGGCAGATCGCCCCCGACGTTATCGCGTCAGGCACGCTCGCGCTCGGCCAAGACGGCGCTGCCGGGATCGACAGCCTTTACCGCATCTATTCGATGACCAAGCCGATCACCGGCATGGCGGCGATGATCCTGATCGATGAGGGTAAGCTCGGGTTGGACCAGCCGCTGGCTGATATCCTGCCGGCGTTCGCCGACATGAAAGTGCAGAAGACGTACGACGGTTCGATCACCGATCTCGAGCCGGCCAAGCGCCCGATCACCATTCGCAACCTGCTCACCCACACCGCGGGGCTGGGCTATTCGATCATTCAGAAGGGTCCGATTGCCAAGGCGTACGTCGAAGCGGGCCTGATCCCGGGCCAGGTCACCAAGCTGCCGGTCGCGGCGATGTTCGGCCGCGGCAAAGCGGTCGGGAGCCTGTCCGCGTTCGCGGACGGGCTGGCGACGATGCCGCTGGTCGCGCAGCCGGGCACGCGCTGGTCGTATTCGGTCGGGCTCGACCTGATGGGGCGGGTAATCGAGGTTGCTTCGGGCCAGACGTTCGATGCGTTTCTTAAGCAGCGCATCTTCGATCCCGCCGGCATGAGCAGCACGTTCTTCCAGGTCCCGACCAGCCAGCTCGGACGGCTGACCACTAACTATGGTGTGCTCGACGGAACGTTGCTGCCGATCGACCCGCCCACGCAGTCGGTGTACGCCGATCCGCCGCCGTTCCCGATGGGTGGTGCGGGCCTGGTCTCGAGCGCGCGCGATTACGACCGCTTCCTGCAAATGCTGCTCGGATACGGCAAGATTGATGGCACGCGCGTGATGAGCGAGCTCGCCGTGCGTGTCGGCACATCCAACCTCCTCCCCGATGGGGTCGATACCAGGGGCACGTTCGCAAACGGCGGCGGCTTCGGCGCGGGCGGGCGGGTCGGCTCCGGCGAGACATCCGGCACTTATGGGTGGGGCGGCGCGGCGGGCACTGTCGCGTTCGTCGATTTCAAGCGCGGACTGCGGGCGACCATGATGACCCAGTACATGTCGACCACGCCCTATCCGCTTAGCGATGAGTTCAGTAACGCGGTGCGCGCGGATCTGGCCGCGATGGCGGGTGAAGGGGCGGTCACCCGGGTGAACCCATGATCGCATTCAGCGGCTCGCCGCTCGACCGTGCCGATCACATCCGCTGCGATCCAGACGCGCTTGCGGGGCTTACCAACTGGCGCGCGCGGTTGCTGCGGTTGGATGGACTGCTGCC
This sequence comes from uncultured Alphaproteobacteria bacterium, assembly GCA_963781525.1. Taxonomy (GTDB): domain Bacteria; phylum Pseudomonadota; class Alphaproteobacteria; order Sphingomonadales; family Sphingomonadaceae; genus Tsuneonella. Next base: position 36,786 of record CAWAGD010000008.1, read on the forward strand.
ATCGTACGATGCCGCCTCGGGCGAAATGGGTTGGGGCACGCTGGCCGAGGCGCCGGAAGGTGCAGAGCTGGTGTTTCTCGGCCTGATCGACGGGAAGGCGTGCTTTGCCGCCGTGCCGGAGGATGGCGCTGACGGGCCAGCCTACGCGCAGCCGCAGGTGTGGCAGGCAATGCAGGTGCTTTCGCCGAGCGATCTGGCAATTTACGGAGGTGCGCGCAGTCTGGTCGACTGGCACGCGCGTCATCGCTTTTGTGCCAGGTGCGGCGCGGGCACGCGGCTCACGAAAGGCGGGTGGCAACGGGACTGCGTGGTCTGCTCTGCCGCGCATTTTCCGCGTACCGATCCGGTGACGATCATGCTGGTCGAACATGAGGACCGTCTGCTCCTCGGTCGCCAGCCGCGCTTTCCGCCGCGGGTTTTCTCCGCGCTCGCGGGGTTCGTCGAACCGGGCGAGACGATCGAGGAAGCGGTTGCGCGCGAAGTGTTCGAGGAAGCCGGCGTAAGAGTGCGCAATGTGCGTTATGTCGCCAGCCAGCCGTGGCCGTTCCCGAGCCAGTTGATGATCGGCTGCCACGCGATGGCCGACGACGACCAACTGGCGGTCGATCACACCGAGATCGAGGAAGCGCGGTGGTTTACCCGCGCCGAGCTCGAAGCGGCGCGCGCAGCGGGAGCGGATGGGGAGGGCGACCTGATCTTTCCGCGCTCGTACGCCATCGCCTCGCACCTCGTAACGACTTGGCTCGACCGATGACCGAGCGCGTGACGATCGATATCTGGTCCGATGTGATGTGCCCGTGGTGCGTGATCGGGTACAAACATTTGGAACGCGCGCTGGAGACACTCGAGGGAGAGATCGATGCGGAGATCCGCTGGCTGCCGTTCGAGCTTAATCCTGACATGCCACGCGAAGGGGAGGAAAGCCGCGCGCACATCGCCCGCAAGTATGGTCGCACGCCCGAACAGGCGGCCGCCGGATCGGATATGATGGCCGAACGCGCGCGCGCAGCGGGCTTTCCGTTCGACTACACCGGTGACGGGACCCCTCCTGCGTCGAGGCTGTGGAACACGTTCGACGCGCACAAGCTGCTCGGCTGGACGCTCGCCACGCACGGCGCGAACGCGCAGACGCGGCTTAAGCTCGCGCTGTTTGCCGCCCATTTTCAGCAGCGCAGGGATATGTCGGATCGCGACGTGTTGCTCGATGTAGCCGAAGCGCAGGGGCTCGACCGTGCTGCCGCCGGCTCTGCGTTCGATGATCCGGCGCTCACCGAAACCGTGCGCGCCGAAGAGCAAAGCGCCTTCGAGCATAACATAACCGGCGTTCCCGCGATGGTGATCGACGGGCAGTTCCTCGTCCCAGGCGCGCAGGAATCCGAGACTTACATCAACGTGCTGCGCAAGGTCGTCGCCCGGCGCGCCTGACGCAATCGATCAGCGCTGCGATTGCTGCATGGCGCCGATTGTCTTGTCGCCCTTCTTTTCGTCCTGCGCCGGGTTGTCCGAGCCGGTCGCGCGCTCGACTTCCTCGCCGACAAGGTCGCCCTGGGCAGCGTTGAGCTCGGCGCGGGTGCCGACGGTGCGGTTGACGTTGCCGCCTGCGCTGTCCGACTGCGCGGCGGGCGCGGAGCCATCCTCCAACGCGTCGATCAATTCATTGTCGGGATGCGGCTTGCGTTCGGTCATTGGCTGTCTCCTCGCACCTTGAACGGACGCGGCGACGCGAATGTTCCGTCCTACTGGAGCAGAAGGCGCACGCCCGAAACCGCGAGGACCGCGGCAAGCGCCAGTTGGACCAGGCGGTCCGGCGAACGGGACGACAGCAGGCTGCCAGCGATCACCCCGGGGATCGAGCCGACCAGCAACGCCAACAGCAGCGCCAGATCGACGCTTCCGATCAGCCAGTGCCCCGCGCCCGCCAGTAATGCCAGCGGCACCGCGTGGGCGATGTCGGTGCCGACGATCCGCACCACCGGCACCCGCCGATAAATCAGCAGCAGGATCGTTGCCCCGATCGCGCCGGCACCGACCGAAGTAATCGTCACCAGCACTCCGAGCAACGCGCCCAGCGCGACAGTGGGCGCGAGCGTCTTGTCGGTATGGACGATCGTGTGGGTCACCCCGTAGGCGAGGAGGCGCCGCTGGAACAGCAGGCCGATCGAGGTGACCAGCAGCAGCGCGCCCAGCGCGACGAGTATGGCATCGCTCGTCCTTGCTCCGATATGCACGAAGGTGTTGAGCGCAACGAGCGTCAGCACCGCGGCTGGCATGCTGCCGGTGGCCAATCGCCGGACGATCCGCCAATCGACCGCGTTGTGCCCGTGGTGAACGCCCATGCCGACAATCTTGGTCACAGCCGCGAACAGCAGATCTGTGCCGACCGCGGTTTGCACTTTGACGCCGAACATCAGTACCAGCAGCGGGGTCATCAAAGATCCGCCGCCTACCCCCGTCAGCCCGACCATGAACCCGACGAGCAGGCCCGCCAGGACATGGAGCAGGTCTAGCGAAGCGAGCAGGTCCATCGGGCGCCTTTGCAGGTTCGCTGCGATAGTGGCCCGGCAGCATGGTCCGCGCAATGACGGTTATGTCAGCGCTAGATAAGCCCCAGCTTCGTCAGCCGGCCGGCGAGCCTGCCCGGAATCGCATCGCCCGGTATCTCCCCCTCCTCGAGATCGCGCGGAGCGTTGCGGTCTTCCAGATAGCGCCACCCCTGGTGCGCGCGCTTGTGCTTGGGAACGACCGGGATCAGCGATCCGGCAAGGCGGATGGTCCAGTGCCCGTCCTGGCGCTGTTCGAAGCCGAGGATTTCGCTGCGCGCGATGATCGCGTGGTCCATGATCCAGTACAGCGATCCGCCGATCATCTCCGCGTGACGCTTGGGCAGGTAGCGGGTGCGCATCAGCGCTTCGGCCTCAGCCTCGACCCACTCGCGCAACACCTCGATCGTCTTCGAGGTGTAAGCGATCTTGGTCATGTGCAGCGGCATGAAAGGGAGATGGTCTTTGCGCCAGTCGGCGCAAGCCCTAGCCGACCAGTCCGCTCGTCACGGCGAGGCCGAGGAAGACGAGGAAGCCCATCGAATCGGTCGTCATGGTCACGAAGATTGACGAGGAAATGGCGGGGTCCGCCCCCAGCCGGTCGAGTGTCAACGGCACGACCACGCCGGCGATTCCGGCAATGACGATGTTGGTCATCATCGCCATGCCGATCACTACGCCGAGCATCGGGTGCCCGAAGATCAACCCAACCGCCACGCCGATCACCACCGCCACCGTCGCCCCGTTGAGCAGGGCGATCGACAGTTCGCGGCGCACCGCGCGCATGACATTGCTCGAGGTAAGCTGGTTGGTGGCCAGCGCGCGGACCGTGACGGCAAGAGTCTGCGTGCCCGCGTTGCCGCCGATGCCTGCGACAATCGGCATCAGCACCGCCAGCGCGACCATTTCGGCGATGACGTTCTCGAACCGGGAGATGACGAACGACGCGACCGAAGCCGTCGCCAGGTTGGCCACCAGCCAGCGCACGCGGGCGGCATAGGCGTTCCCGATCGGTTCGTTGATGTCGCCGTCGCCCGCGCCCGACAGCAACAGCACGTCCTCGCCGGCTTCTTCGGAAATGATGTGGACCACGTCGTCGGCCGTCATCTGGCCAACCAGCCGCCCGCTTTCGTCCACCACTGCGGCCGAAATCAGCGCATATTTCTGGAACATGTTGCCGACTTCTTCCTGGTCGGCGGTTACCGGGATTAGCGTCTGGTCGCGCTTCATTACGTCGGCAAGCGCGATGTTGCGCGGCGTGCGCAGGATCCACGATAGCTGGCAGGTGCCGACTGGCTTGTGCGCCGGATCGACCACGAACACTTCCCAGAAATCGGTCGGCAGGTCGCTGGCGTCGGAATCGCGCAGGAAATCGATCAGGTCGCCGACGCTGAGATGCTCGGGCACCGCGACGAACTCGCGGCTCATCAGCCTGCCGGCGGTTTCCTCCGGATAAGCGAGCGCGCTTTCGATCGCGGCGCGGTCCGCGGGCTCCATTTCGGCAAGGATCGCTGCCTGATCGGCGGGCTCGAGGTCCTCGAGCATCTGGACCGCGTCATCGGTCTCAAGCTGCTCGGCGATCTCGGCCACCATTTCATGGGGCAGGGCCTCGATCATGCCGTCGCGCACGTGATCGTTGAGCTCGGCGATAACCTCGCCGCTCAGCAGATCGGTGATCGCTGCCGCCAGCAGCGGGCGATCGTCGGCATCGAGCAGTTCGAACAAGTCGGCGACGTCGGCCGGGTGGAGCGGCTCGACCAGGTCGTAGACCCGCCCCTTGTCACCGGCTTCGAGCGCGTCAATTACGCTGCGAACGTACCCCGGCTTGAGGCGGTTTTCCTCGTCGTGGCGCTCGTCGTCGATACGGTCGTCGGGCCGACCGGCCTCGTCGCCGGAGCGCAACTGCTCGTCGAGGATTTGCTCATCAGCCATCCCTTCGCGCTCTAGGCGCGGAGCCCGGAAACGCAAGCTCACGGGTGACAACGCGACGCGCCGCTCTATATCGGCGCCAACATCCAGACAGGAGACGTGCGATGGCCGACGAAACCCTCACTTTCACCCTCGACACCGGCAACGGGGAAGGCGGCGACGTCGTCATCCGCCTAAGGTCGGACCTGGCCCCCGGCCACGTTGGGCGGATCACCGAGCTGGCGCGTGAAGGGTTTTACGATGGCGTGGTGTTCCACCGCGTGATCGCCGGCTTCATGGCGCAAGGCGGCGATCCCACTGGAACCGGGATGAGCGGCAGCAGCAAGCCCGATCTCAAGCAGGAATTCAGTGCCGAACCGCACGTGCGCGGCACCTGCTCGATGGCGCGGACCAACGATCCCAACAGCGCCAACAGCCAGTTCTTCGTGTGTCTCGATGACGCGCGCTTCCTCGACAAGCAATACACGGTGTGGGGGAATGTCGAGAGCGGGATGGAGCACATCGATGCGCTGCCCAAAGGCGAACCGCCACGCGAGCCCGGCAAGATCGTGAAAGCGACCGTCGGCTAATCGAGCCCGCGCCGCGCATGACGTTTTCCGGGGAGGGACCTGAGCCGGTAACGTCGGCGCTGCGCCGGGAGACGCGTATGCGGTACTGGCGGCCGGCGGCCGATCTGGCACCGCTGGTCAGCGGATATCATCTCTATGCGGTCGACCCGCCGGCGGGGCAGCGTTGGCGGGATGTATTTCAGCCATCCTGGCCGTGCCTGAGGTTTACCTTCGGCGCCGGCGACTGGCGGGTGCGGCAGCCCGGCGAACCTTGGAGGCGGGTCGGGCAGCTGTCGCTGTTCGGCCCCAGCAGCCGTGTAACATGGTCGGAGTCCGGCCCCGGCCTGACGGTTGGCATCGGCCTGCGCCCGCGCGGCTGGGTGAGACTCGGGCGCCAACCGGCCTCCAAGTGGGCCGATCGGGTGGATGATCCTGGCGCGGCCTTCGTGCTCGACCTCAGCGCCCTCCAAGAGCAGCTTTCGGCAATTGACGACGACGCCGCCGTCCCGGCGCTTTTCGACGCATTGCTGGCCGCGCACGCCGACCCGGGAGACGAGGATGAAGCCATTGTCGGCGCGGTCGAGGCAGCGCTGCTTGATCCGGAGCTGTTGACGGTCTCGCAACTGGCCATCAGGGTCGGCGTAGCGCCACGCTCACTCGAACGGCTCAGCCTGCGGGCGTTCGGCTTTACCCCCAAGCTGCTTATGCGGCGCGCGCGCTTCTTGCGATCGCTCCATGCCGTAGCCGACGCTTCAGCAGCGGGGCGGGCAAGCGCGATCGACTGCAGCTACACGGATTATTCGCATTTCGTGCGCGACGCGCAGGATTTTCTCGGCATGAGCCCGCAGGCGTTCCTCAAGCTCGACACACCGCTGCTGAAGCAGTCGCTCGCGCTGCGGCGCAAGGTTCTCGGCGCGCCCGCCCAGGCACTTGCCGGTGACGAGAAGCCCTAGAGCCCCGCGCTCACCAGCCAGTCGTGAAACAGACGCACCGGGCGCTGATCGAGCGCGCGCGGACGGCACACGAACCAGTAGGAATACGGGCTCGCGACATCGATATCGAACAGGCGGGCAAGCCGCTTGTCGCCAGCGCGCTTGAAGTGGTCGTCGTGCATGATCGCGATGCCGAGACCTTGTGCCGCGGCCTCGAGGATCAACTGCCCCGAATCGTAATGATCGACTGCCGCAGGCTCGAACGGCTGAAGCTCCAGCGCCTCGCGCCAGGCGATGAAGCTGTCAGGCAACTCGTTGTGGACCAGGAAAGTCTGCTTTGCGAGCGATGCCGGGTCGGGAGTGTCGCCCAGTTGCGCCGCCAGCTCGCGCGATGCGATCGCGAACACGCTGTTGTGGTCAAGCCGGACCGCGTGGAACGTCGGATCGGGATCGGTCATCAGCACGATCGCGGCGTCGAGCGTGTCGCCCACACGGTCGAGCAGATGCGGTCCCGTGTCGATGTCGATATGCAGGCGCGGGTGAAGCTTGCGCAGTTCCGGCAGGCGCGGAAACAGCCGCTGCCCGCCGAACAGTGGCAACACGCCCAGGTGGAGCCGCATGACGCCGAGATTATCCGATTGTGCCTCGACCGCGCTGGCGAGCGCCTCGATATGCGGGGCGACCGCTTCGTAGAACGCGCGACCCTCGTCGGTCAGCTGCATCGTCTGGTGCGCGCGGGTGAACAACTTGCGGCCGACGAATTCTTCGAGCGTGAGGATACGCCGCGACAAGGCTGACGGGCTGAGCCCCAGCTCGGCCGCTGCCGCGCGCGCCGAACCCAGGCGGACGACGCGCAGGAAGGCCTCAAGGGCGCGCAAAGGCGGCAGGCGGCGGGTCATGGAGCCTAAAGTGGTCAGGACGGCGCGGCTTGTCGAGCGGCTTTTTTGCAGGTGCGAAAAGAACTCCGGTCAGTCGTCCGGTTCAGCCGAGCTTTCAGGAGGATGCAGGCGCAACCGCTTGACGTGGGTGTCGTCGGCGTCGGTCACTTCCATTCGCCAGCCGCTCGGGTGCGTAACGACCGTGCCGATCGAAGGCACCGATTCGGCGAGCACGAAGGCAAGCCCGCCGAGCGTATCGACCGCTTCCTCGACTTCGGCGAGCCGGGGATCGATGCGTTCGGCAACGTCGTCGAGCTCGGCGCGCGCGTCGCAATCCCACATCCCGTCGGGCAGCGCGACGATCCATTCCTCGGCCGCGTCGTCGTGCTCGTCTTCGATGTCGCCGACTATTTCCTCGACGAGGTCTTCGATCGTGATCAGGCCGTCGGTGCCCGAATATTCGTCGAGCACTACCGCCAGATGGATGCGTTGCTGGCGCATGTCGGCCAGCACGTCGAGTGCGTTACGCGCCTGCGGAACGAACAGTGGCTGACGCATCAGCGTGGTCCAGTCAGCCGGCGGCGCGGCGGAGGTGGCGATGATCGGAAACACGTCCTTGATGTGCATCATGCCGATCACTTCATCGAGCGTGTCGCGGTAGACCAGCAATCGCGAATGACCGTGCTCGGCGAACGCGGCGACCACTTCCTCCCAGCTCGCCGCAGCGTTCAGCGCCACGATTTGTCCGCGCGGAATGGCGACGTCGTCGGCATCGTGTTCGCTGAAATGGAGCAGGTTCTTGACCATCTGCCGCTCGACTTGCGACAGGTCGCCGTTGGCGGGTGCCGGATCGTCGGCATCGCCGCGCGCGGCGGCATGCTCGTCGATCGCTTCCTCTAGCTGCGCGCGCAAGCTGCGCTCACCATCGGCGGTGTCGAAAAAACGGCGGATGGCGAGCCATAGCCCGCGGTTACTGTCCGCTTCTCCGGTTTGAGTGTCGCTGTCGGCCATGGCCCTCGTCAAAAGTCCCTGTTCGCTCAGCCGTTCCCGTATGGGTCGGCGATGTCCATCAGCGCAAGCGCCTTGATCTCGAGCGCTTCCATTGTTTCGGCCTGGTCGCTCGCTTCGTGGTCGTGCCCGGCCAGGTGCAGCAGCCCGTGAACGAGCAGGTGGGCAGCGTGGTTTTCAAGCGCGATGCCCTTTTCACCCGCCTCGCGTCCACAGGTCTCCCAGGCGAGCGCGATATCGCCGAGCATCTCAGGCCCTCCATCAGGCGCCAGCGCGAGCAGTTCGGCGCGCGGAATCATCGGGAACGACAGCACGTTGGTGGCCGTGTCTTTCATCCGCCATTCGCGATTGAGCGCCTGCACTTCCTCATCGACCGTGAACAGAACGTCTGCCGATAGCCGTTGATTGCCGAGTTCTGGAGCGACCTGCTCGGCCGCTTCCAGCGCGCGCTGCGCCAGGTCCGCCCAGTCGGTCGGCCCAGGCCAGCCATCGATCTCGATGTGGAGCATCATGTCAGACCGTCGGCCCTTCATAGGCTTCGACGATCCGACCGACGATCGGATGGCGCACCACGTCCGACACGGAGAAGCGGCTGACGGCAATCCCTTCGACGCCTTCCAGCTTGCCGACCGCGTCGGCCAGGCCGCTCATCGCTTCGCCGCCCGGAATGTCGATCTGCCGCGGGTCGCCGCACACGACCATGCGGCTGTTCTGGCCAAAGCGCGTGAGGAACATCTTCATCTGTTCGCGCGTGGTGTTCTGCGCCTCGTCGAGGATCACGAACGCGTCGGCCAGGGTCCGGCCGCGCATGAAAGCGATCGGAGCGACTTCAATAACTCCGCTGGCGATATGCCGCTCGACCTGTTCGGGGGGCAGGCAATCGTACAGCGCGTCGTAAAGCGGACGCAGGTAAGGGTCGACTTTCTCCTTCATGTCGCCGGGCAGGAAGCCAAGCTTCTCGCCTGCCTCCACTGCCGGGCGCGACAGGATCAGCCGCTGGACGCTACCGGTAATCAGCTGGCTGACCGCCTGCGCCACTGCCAGATAGGTCTTGCCGGTGCCCGCCGGGCCGAGCGCGAAGATGATGTCCGCGGCCGCCAGCTGGTGCATGTACGGTATCTGCCCGGCGCTGCGCGGAACGATGGTCTTGCGCCGCGTGCGGATCATGATCGGCGGCGCGTCGATTCCGCCAGTTACGATTCCTTCGAGCGTCGGCTCGACCGACATGGCTATCAACGCCTCGATCGCGCCGGCTTCGAGCTCCTGGCCCAGCGACAGACGCGTGTACATCGCCTGCAGGGTTTCCCGTGCGCGGGCGACCGCGTCCTCGTTGCCCTCGATCTGCACCCGGTCCCCGCGAGCCGAGATGAACACCCCGAGGCGGTTTTCGACTTGCACCAGGTTGGCGTCGAACTGTCCGAACAGTGGCCCGAGCAGGCTTTGGTCCTCGAACGCAATCTCGCTGCGCGCTCGGCGCACGTCCCGCGGTGAGGCGAGGTTGGGCGAGGGCGCCATCCCGGCGCGGTGGGGTTTGCGAGCCATATGCGCTTTTGGGGCGCTCCTTTCGTCAGAGATTCGAAAGATGGGTCCGAGTGGACGCTCTGGCAAGCGCCGCAGCGTCGCTGAGCGGTGGAAAAGCGTTATGCGAAAACAGGATGAAGCACTTTGCCGGCAAGCGAATTCGGCCCCGCCTCGACCAGTTCGACTTTTACCATGTCTCCGATCGCGTGGTCGCCGGTAAACCATACCGACTGCAGCCAAGGGGATTTGCCGAGCCATTGACCCGGCTTCTTGCCGGGCCGCTCGACCAGCACCGAGCAGTGGCGCCCTCGGGTAGCTTGATTGAAGGCGAGTTGATCACGATTGAGCGCATCTTGCAGTCGGCTCAGGCGCTCTTCCATCACGATCGGCGCGATCTGGCCCTCCATGGTCGCCGCTGGAGTGCCGGGCCGCGGCGAATACTTGAAGCTGAACGCCTGTGCGTACCCGACGCCATCGACCAGCCGCAGCGTGTCGGCGAATTCCGCCTCGGTTTCGCCCGGGAAGCCGACGATGAAATCGCCCGACACCGCGATATCGGGGCGCATGGCGCGAAAACGATCGATCAGCCGGAGGTAGCTTTCGGCGGTGTGGCTCCGGTTCATCGCCTTCAGCACTCGGTCGGATCCGCTTTGCACCGGCACGTGCAGGAAGGGCATCAGTTTTTCGACTTCCGCGTGACACTGAACCAGCGCTTCGGAAAAATCATTCGGATGACTGGTCATGTACCTAATTCGCCGTAATTCCGGTATTTTGGCGATCTCTTCTATGACGCCTTCGAGCCCGCAATCGTGACCTTCGGCATCTGCGCCGCGCCACGCGTTTACGTTCTGCCCCAGCAGCGTGATCTCCCGCGCGCCCTGGTCGACCAAGCGGCGCGCTTCAACGATCAGATCGGCGAAGGGCCGGGATATCTCGGCCCCCCGGGTGTACGGCACTACGCAATAAGTGCAGAATTTGTCGCACCCCTCCTGCACAGTGAGGAAAGCTGTAGGAAAGCGTTTCCTGCGCGCGGGCAACTGATCGAACTTGGCGATCGCCGGCATGTCGGTATCGACCGCGCTCTCGCCACGCAGCGCCCGTTCGATCATCTGGGGCAGCCGGTGATAGGCTTGCGGCCCGATCACCATGCCCACCGCCGGCGCGCGCGCCATGATTTCCTCGCCTTCGGCTTGCGCCACGCAGCCGGCAACCGCGATCAGCGGGCGTTTTCCGGCTTCCTCCCCGGCTTTGACCAGCCGACCGATATCAGAATAGACTTTCTCCGCCGCCCGCTCGCGTATGTGACAGGTGTTGAGCACTACGAGATCGGCGTCCGCGCCTTCGGCGGCCGGGGCGATGCCCTGGGCGGCGAGCAGGTCGGCCATCCGCTCCCCGTCATAGACGTTCATCTGGCAGCCGAAGTTCTTGACTCTGGAAGGTCTTGGGAGGCGCGGTGTGCATGGGGCGGCGCGGTTAGCCCAAATCGGCTGGGGAGGCTAGCGGCTCATCGCCTTTGCAATCCGCGCCCGCGCCGCGGCCGAGATTGCCTTGCGGTCCGCCAGCGCGGAATGTTCGAGCGGCGGCAAGAATACCAGCGTCAACCGGATCGGCCGCAGCCGCGCAAGCATGCGCTTGAAATTGTCGAGCCCGCGCTCTTCCCCAACCCACGCGATCGCAGCCGCGTCGTCATACGCGATCAACACCGGCTGCACCACTGCGCCAGCCGGCAACGGATCGAGCGCCGATAGAAGCGAGGATTTGAACGGCAGCAGACCGGTGCCGTCGCTCGTCGTGCCTTCGGGAAACAGTGTAAGCGTGCCGCGCGCCGCCATCGCGGCGCGCACCTGCCGGACTTGGGCAGCGATGGTCGAGCGGTCGCTGCGTGCAATGAACACCGTGTCGTTCATCTCGCAAAGCCACTTCAGGAACGGGAACGCGGCTAGCCCGTCGTGCGCGACGAACGCGCTTCCGGTAACTTGCGCGAGTGCGGGAATATCGAGCCAACTGACGTGGTTCGCCAGCAGCAGCGCGCCTTTTGCGGGCTTGCCTTCGACGCGCAGATAAAGCCCGGCAATCATGCCGATCGACGACAGGAACACCCGCGGCCACCAGCGGCCCGCGCCCAGAAGGCGCCACAGCAGGTGGAGCGGCGTGCACACCACCAGCATCAACAACATCAGAACCAGGCGAAAGCCGATCAGCGCCCAGGCGAGCGGCCGGATGCGCGTAGCGGGCAATGCGTGCGCCATCACTCCTTGCGGTCGAGCCGCACGCCGTAAAGTTCCATCCGGTGATCGACCAGGCGGTAGCCCAGCTTGATGGCGATCTGGCGCTGGAGCGCCTCCAGTTCGGGATCGACGAATTCGATGACCTTGCCGCTCTCGACGTCGATCAGGTGATCGTGATGCGCCTCGGGCGCGGCTTCGTAGCGAGCGCGTCCGTCACCGAAATCGTGGCGGTCGAGGATGCCGGCCTCTTCGAACAGACGGACCGTACGATAGACCGTCGCGATCGAGATCTTCGGATCGATGTCGGCCGCGCGCCGGTGGAGTTGCTCGACGTCCGGGTGGTCCTCGCTCTCCGACAGCACGCGCGCGATTACCCGGCGCTGCTCGGTAATTCGCAGCCCGCGCTCGGCGCACAGTTGTTCAAGGTCGATCGGCTGGTGCACTGGCGCTCCGGTTGAAACAATCGTCCCGGAGCCTATCGCTCCGGGACGTTGTTCTCAAGTCTTGGGTCTCAAGCCTTGGCTCGCGACCTCAGGCGGTCTTTTTCTTGCGGCCGCGCTTCTGGCCCGGCTTGCGGCCGAGACCGATCTTCACCGCCAGATCGCGCCGCGTTTCGGCGTATTCGGGGGCGACCATCGGATAATCCGATCCGAGGCCCCAGCGCTCGCGATACTCAGCGGGCGTCATGCCGTGCTCGGTCATCAGGTGGCGTTTCAGCATTTTCATCTTCTTGCCGTCCTCGAGGCAGACGAGATGATCCCGCTTGACCGAAGCCCGTACGGTTACCGCAGGTTCGGGGCGTGCTTCTTCAACCGGCGCCGATCCGCCGAGGCCGGCGAGCGCGCCGTACACGGTGGTGATGAGCGTCGGTACTTCTTCGACGGATAGTGTGTTGTTGCTTACGTGGGCTGCGACGATGTCGGAGGTTAGCGTAATCAGCATCTCCGCCATGTCTGTTTCAATTGTGTCCATGGAAAAACCTCTTGCGATCGATACTTGTGAGCGGGCGACCCGTTCATATCCATTCCGCGCTCTCTTACTGACGGACTTACTGCGGGAATACAAGCAGCGGTGCGGCTAATACTGGTTGCGCGCTCCGAGGGGCGGCTGCCGATTCAGACCGGGCAGGCAAACGTAATGGCATCGATTTTTGTGCCATCGGGTAGCCGGTAATAGTCCTTGCGGCGTCCGATGGGCTCGAACCCGGCGGCGTGATAGAGCCGAGCTGCCGGGTTGTTGTATCGCATCTCGAGGAACACCCGCTCTGCGCCGCGCTGGCGGGCGTCGGCCAGCACGCGGTCGAGCAATCGCCGGCCAAGACCCCGGCCACGGCAATCGGGATCGACCGCGATGAGCAGCAACTCCTCTTCGCCCGGCGCCGCTCGCACCAACGTGAAGCCGGCCGGCGGCAGAACTTCCCGCGGAGCTCCCCCCTCAGCCCCCATCAACACATAGTGCGTATGGGGAAACGCCAGCGAGTCGCCCACCTGTCGCCGGGTCCACGCTTCCCCCCACCGCGGGTCGAACGCCGACTCCATGATGGCCATGATCCGGTCGAGATCGTCGGTCATGCCGGCAACCGCGCGTCGGGCCCGCGGCCATATATCGGCGCGACAGCGTCGGTGAAAAGTGCAGGGGTTAGCAAATTGAGCCGCGATGCATCGGGCAGCATAGGCCGCGCCGATTTCCGACAAGGAAGCAGCTCGCTGAGCGCGGCCGCTTGCGAACCGGCGAGCGGCAGTCCGCGGTCGCGCGCGGCAGCGGCTTGCGGGGTGACCGATTGCCAGGGGGCGAGGGGGCTAACCGGCGCGTCGAAATCCTGGACGAACCATTCGCCATGGCCCCCGGTCATGCACACGGTGACCGCCGGCCATCCTTCTTCGGCCATCGCGATCGCCGCCACGAGGGTCAGGGTTGGATAACCGAGAACTTGCGCCTGCCATGCAAAGCCGAGCGCTTTGGCAGTGGCAATGCCGATCCGCACGCCGGTGAAGCTGCCGGGGCCAAGCGAGACCAGAATGCGGTCCGCGCGTGCACGATCGGGCAACGCGGCAATCATCGGCACGAGTTGTTCGGCGTGCCCACGGCCGAGCACCCTGTGCGCGGCGGCGATAACATCGTCGTCATCGAACAGCGCGACCGAGCAAGCCTCGGTCGCGCATTCGATCGCCAGCGTCCGCATGTCAGGCTTGTCCGCTCATCGCCCGGGCCGATGCCACGAGCGCGCGGGCAAGCGCAAGCCGGTCAGACGATGCGGTTGAACTTGTCGAAATCGGGTCGCGGGCTGCGCTCGAAGATCGTTTCCGGATCCCCGTAGCCGACCGAGCAGATGAAGTTGGAACGCACACGTGGCTGGTCGGCAAAGAATTCGGCATCGACCTTCGCGTTGTCGAACCCCGACATTGGCCCCGTGTCGAGCCCGAGCGCGCGGCAGGCGGTAATGAAGTACGCGCCCTGCAGCGACGAATTGCGGAACGCCGCCTCGATGCGAAAGGGCTCGTTGCCTTCGAACCAGCTTTTGGCATCGGCATGGGGGAACAGCCACGGCAGCTGCTCGTGAAAATCGATGTCGTAACCGATGATCGCGGTCACTGGCGCCTGCAGGACCTTGCCCGGATTGGTCCCGCCGGTCAGGCCGGCGAGGCGCTTCCTCGCGCCGTCTGACTTTACCCACACGATACGCGCCGGCAGCATGTTGGCCGAAGTCGGCCCCATTTTGGTCAGGTCCCAGATCGCGCGAAGTTGATCGTCGCTCACCGGCTTGTCGAGCCAGCCGTTGTAAGTGCGTGCCGCGCGAAAAATCTGGTCGAGCGCCGCGTCATCGAGCGGCTCGTGGAATTGCTTCGTCATGAAAAACTTTCAGGCGGCGCGGACTTCGACGACCTCGGGGATGTAATGCTTCAGCAGCCCCTCGATACCGTGCTTGAGCGTCGCGGTGGAGGACGGACAGCCCGAGCAGGCGCCCTGCATCTGGAGGTGCACCACACCGTCACGATAGCCGCGATAAACGATGTCACCGCCGTCGTTCGCTACCGCCGGGCGGATACGGCTTTCCAGCAGTTCGTTGATCTGCGCGACGATATCGGCATCGGCCGGGTCCTCGTCGACGATCATGTCGGCCTCGCCGGGCACCATGATGCTGCCAGCGCTGCCACCGGCGAACAGCGGCGCGCCCGAAATGAAGTGATCGAGCAGCACCGCGACGACTTGCGGCTTGAGCTGGGTCCAGTCGACACCGGGCGCCGCCGTGACCGACACGAAATCGCCCCCGAAAAACACCCCGGTCACTTCGCCAGTATCGAACAGCGCCTCGGCGAGCGGACTCGCTTCGGCGGCTTCGGGATCGGCGAATTCGCGGGTGCCGGCAGGCATGACCTGGCGCCCGGGCAGGAATTTGAGCGCGGCGGGGTTGGGGGTGGTTTCGGTCTCAATGAACATGAGCTCGGATGTAGGCTTCGCGCGGGCTCGCTACAAGTTGGTCGAACGGTCAGCGTTTCTTGTCGGGCATTCACTATCCCTTCAGTTGGAGCGCCTCTATAGCCGCATCATGACATTGCTCCCGCGTGCCGTCCGGCACCTCGCGCCCCTCCTTCCCGTCCTCCTGCTCGCTTCGCCGGTTCCGGCGCAGGACGGTGGTGCAACGCCAGAGCCCAAGTCGCTCCAGACCGGCGCGGAAACTCCGTGGATCTACGTCGGCAGCGACGTTCCGCGCGACAAGGAATGGCTGTTCGGCAAGATGCCGAACGAGCTGCGTTATGCGGTGCGCAACAACGGTGTGCCCCCGGGACAGGTTTCGATTCGCGTGCGGATCGATGCAGGATCGATCCACGAGACCGACGCCGAACAGGGCTTTGCGCACCTGATCGAGCACATGACCTTTCGCGAGAGCAAGTATCTGGCGGACGGCGCGGCTATCCCGACCTTTCAGCGGCTCGGCGCAACCTTCGGGAGCGATACAAACGCGGAAACTTCGCCCACCCAGACGGTCTACAAGCTCGACGTGCCCGAGGCGACACCAGCCAAGCTGGAAGAAGTGTTCAAGCTCCTTTCGGGAATGATCACGGCGCCGACATTGTCGGCCAAGGGCTTGGCTGGAGACCTCCCGATCGTGCTTGCGGAGAAGCGCGAGCGGGGCGCGGCCGCGCAGCGCGTGGCGGAGGAAAGCCGCAAGACAATATTTGCAGGTCAGCGACTTGCCAACCGGCTCCCGATCGGCACCGAAGAAACGCTCAATGCCGCGACGCCCGAAGCGGTGCGCGCATTTCATCGGCGTTGGTACCGCCCAGAGAATACCGTCGTCGTGGTCGCCGGCGATGCCAATCCGCGCGCGCTGGCGGGGCTGGTCGAGAAATACTTCGGCGGCTGGAAAGGCATCGGCCCGCACGTCGCTGCGCCGGACTTCGGCGATCCCAAGGCCCCTCCTGGCGCGACGCGCGCCAATCCGGTGGGCGAGACGCAAGTGCTGGTCGAGCCCGACCTGCCGCGCAGCCTGACTTATGCGATCATGCGCCCATGGCGGCCGGTCAACGACACGATTGTCTACAACGAGGGTCTGCTGCTCGATTCCCTCGCGCAGTCGATCATCAACCGCCGGCTGGAATCGCACGCGCGGGCGGGAGGGTCGTACCTGTACGCGCAGGTCAACCAGGAAGACGTCAGCCGGACGGCGGACGCTACTTTCGTGACGTTCGCACCGCTGACCGAAGACTGGTCCGCCGCACTGGCAGATGTTCGCGCGGTGATCGCGGATGCGCTGGCCTCGCCGCCGACGCAGGAAGAGATCGACCGCGAAATGGCAGAATTCGACGTGGCCTTCGCCAGCTCGGTCGAACAGCGCGCGGTGATGGCCGGGTCGAAGCTCGCCGACGACGTGGTTCAGGCGATCGATATCCGCGAAACCGTTGCCGCGCCTGAGACGGTGCTCACCGTGTTTCGCGGGATGAAGAACAAGTTCACCCCGGCCAACGTGCTGGCGCACACCCGCTCGCTGTTTTCGGGCGATGTGATCCGATCGGTTTACGTCACACCGAACGCTGCAGAGGCGAACCCCGCGGGACTACGGACCGCCTTGCTCGCCCCGGTCAAGGCCGACGGCAGCGCGCGCCTCGCCGCCAAGAGCATTTCGTTCGACGACCTGCCGGCAATCGGTGTTGCCCAGCAACCATCGTCGACCGCCCCGCTCGGGTTGCTCGATATCCAGCGGGTTGCGTTCCCCAACGGCACCACGGCGCTGCTGTGGGCGAATAATGCCGAGCCGGGACGCGTGACTGTGAAAGTGCGCTTCGGCTCTGGGTGGCGCGCGTTTTCGCCGGAGGACGCGGTCTATGCCAAGCTCGGCGAAAGCGCATTGGTTGGATCGGGCGTCGGTGAGCTGGGGCAGGAAGAGCTCGACCGGATCAGCAACGGCCGCAAGATGGACTTCAATTTCAACATCGACGACGGGGTGTTCACGTTCGCGGCACAGACCCGCGGCGCGGATCTTGCGGATCAGTTGTACCTGTTCGCGGCCAAGCTGGCGACGCCGCGGTGGGACGCCAATCCGGTGATCCGCGCCAAGGCCGCCTCGAAGCTGGCGTACGAAAGCTATGCGACCAGCCCTAACGGTGTGCTCGAGCGCGACCTGCAATATCAACTTTACGCGCGCGACCCTCGCTTCGCGACGCCTAGCCCTGCGCAACTCGAGACCGCAACGGCCGAGGGCTTTCGCACGGTGTGGGAGCCGTTGCTCAAGCAGGGTCCGGTCGAAGTGCTGATCTTCGGTGATTTCAAGATGCCCGAGGCCGTCGCCGCGCTCGGCAGGACTTTCGGGGCGCTCCCGGCGCGCCAGCCGATCCCCGCAGCCGCGCTGGCTCGCGAAGTGAAGATCGCCTCGGCCGGAGAGCCGACGGTGCTGTTCCATCGCGGAGATGCCAACCAGGCGGCCGCGATGGTCGCGTGGCCGAGCGGCGCGGGCGTCGCGGGCCTGCCCGAATCGCGCCAGCTGCAAATCCTGACCGACTTGTTCAACAACCGACTGCTCGACGAAATGCGCGAGCGGACCGGCGCGAGCTACTCGCCGCAAGTCAGCAGCGACTGGCCTGAGGACATCAGCACCGGTGGATCGATTTCGGCTGTCGCGATGGTGCGGCCCGCAGGACGTTCCCGCGTTCTTCGCCGCGACCGACGAGATTGCCCGCGATCTGGTCGCCAACCCGCCTTCGGCCGACGAACTGGCGCGGGTGACGGAGCCGCTAAAGCAATCGGTCAGCCGCGCTTCTACCGGCAACACCTTCTGGCTGTGGCAGCTCGAAGGCGCGAGCACCGATCCCCAGCGGGTGCGACTGCTGCGTTCGCTGCTCAGCGATTACACCCAGACCACCCCGCAGGCGATGCAGGCGCTGGCGGCCAAATATCTCGCAACGCGGGCGCCTTTCCGGTTGGCGGTGATCCCCGATGGTCAGAAGCTGGCGACCCAGGTCCAGGGGGCCACCGCGGCCGCGCGCTAAGCAAGCTTGCCAAGGCCCAAGTTTAAGCCGCTTTGCCTGAGCCTCGCGAAGCGACTAGGGCGCTGCCGTGGCACACGCATGGAACCCCGATAGCTGGCAGGCGTGCGAAGCGCGTCACTTGCCCGAATACCTCGATCAGGCAGCGTTGGCTGATGCCGAAGCGACGCTGAGCAACTATCCGCCGCTGGTTTTTGCCGGCGAGGCGCGCGCGCTCAAAGCGGATCTGGCCGAGGTGTCGCTTGGACGCGGGTTCCTGCTCCAGGGCGGCGATTGCGCCGAAAGCTTCGCCGAATTTCACCCCAACAACATCCGCGACACCTTCCGTGTGCTGCTGCAGATGGCGGTCGTGCTGACGTTCGCCAGCAAGCGGCCGGTGGTGAAAGTCGGGCGGATGGCCGGGCAGTTCGCCAAGCCGCGCAGCACCGCCACCGAGACGCAAGGTGAGGTGACGTTGCCGAGCTATTTCGGCGATAACGTCAACGGTATGGACTTCACCTCCGAAAGCCGGACCAACGATCCGCAGCGCATGGTGCGCGCTTATTCGCAGGCCGCGGCCACCCTGAATCTTTTGCGCGCCTTCGCGGGAGGCGGCTACGCGAATCTGCGACAGGTCCACCGCTGGACGCTCGATTTCATGGGCCGCAGCCCGTGGGCAGACAAGTTCCAGGACATTGCCGACCGCATCGGGGAATCGCTGGATTTCATGGAAGCGTGCGGCATCAATGCCGAAACCATGCCGCAGCTCGAGCGGACCAGCTTCTACACCAGCCACGAGGCGCTGCTGCTGCCGTACGAACAGGCTCTGACGCGGCGGGACAGCCTGACGGGTGACTGGTACGATTGTTCGGCGCACATGGTCTGGATCGGCGATCGGACGCGCTTTCCCGGCAGCGCGCATGTCGAGTTCTGCCGGGGCATCGGCAATCCGCTGGGCATGAAATGCGGGCCGAACCTGGCGCCGGACGATCTGCTGCGACTGCTCGACGTCCTCAATCCGGGCCGCGAACCCGGCCGGATGACCCTGATCAGCCGGTTCGGCGACGACAAGGTGGAGGCCGGACTGCCGCCTCTCATCCGTGCCGTCCAGCGCGAGGGCCATCCTGTCTTGTGGAGTTGCGACCCGATGCATGGCAACGTCATCAAGTCGAACAGCGGCTACAAGACGCGGCCGTTTGACCGCATTTTGCGCGAAGTGAAGGGCTTTTTCGCAGTGCACCGCGCTGAGGGAACCCACGCCGGCGGCATTCACATCGAGATGACCGGGCAGGACGTCACGGAGTGCGTCGGCGGCGCGGTGGCGATCAGCCATGAGGCGCTCGGCGACCGGTACCATACCCATTGCGATCCGCGCCTCAACGCCGATCAATCGCTCGAAATGGCGTTCCTGCTGGCCGAGATGCTTAATCTCGAAGCGACCGCGCGCCAGGCGGACGCCGCCTAAGGGCAATCACTTAGGACAGTTCGGCCAGCGGTTTAACCCGCGCCCGGCACAGTGGCCCGATGGACGTGGGATCACCGTTGTGGCCAGCCGGTGCCGAATGGGTCTTGTTCGTTGCATTTATCCTCGCTCCGGCACCGCTGAGCCTGGCATTTCTTGTACGCGCCAACCGCAATCTCCGCTCGCGCCTCCGCCGGCGTGACCGAAGCCTCGCCCGCAGCCTCGCGCTGGTCGACATGGCTGAGCAACTTGCCGAATTCGGGCGCTGGAGAGCAAAGCCCGGCGGCGCTCCTGAATGGTCACAAGGATTGTGCCGCATCACCGGGTTCCCGCTCGGGATGACCCCGGATTTCGAGACCCAGTGCGAAATGATGCCGGACGGGGGGCAGGCGTTTTACGGTGCGCTCGAACGCCATAAGCGCGACCGAAAGCCGTTCGCCTTCGAATTCGAGACGCTTCGCGTCGACGGCGCGCGACGAATGCTTCGGGTAATCGTGCGCAATGAATTCGACGACGCGACCGGGAGGCTGGTCGAGTGGCAAGGCGTCGCGCTCGACGTCACCGACAGTCAGCGGCGGCTGGAGACACTTTCGCGCGAGAAGAGCGAGGCTCTGGCGCTCGCCGAGCAATCGCGAGTGCTCGCAGAGACTGATCCGCTCACCGGCTTGGCCAACCGCCGACGGGCAATGGAGGACGCGGACATGGCGGTTCTCAACGCGACGCGCGGCGGCGATCGACCAGTACTGCTGATGTTCGATATCGACCATTTCAAAGGCGTCAACGATTGCTACGGCCACCCGGCGGGCGATGCGGTACTGGTGCGCATCGCAGAACTGGTTCGCGGCGCGCTGCGTTCGGGGGATGTGGTGGGACGGATCGGCGGTGAGGAGTTCCTATGCGTGCTGCCGAACGCCAACCTCGCGCTCGCCCGCGAATGCGCCGAACGGCTACGGGCCGTCATTGCCGTTGGCAGCGGGGTCGCAGGCGTGCCGCCGGTGACGATAAGCGTGGGCTTTGCGGGCTGGCGGCAAGGCGATAGCGCGCTTGCGCTGTTCGCGCGGGCGGACGCGGCGCTCTATGCTGCCAAAGCCGCGGGCCGCGATTGTGTGCGGCTCGCAGCGTGAACGGATCAGTCCTGCGCGGAACGAATATCGAACGAGAGCTTTCCATCACAAATCCTGTTCGGCATGCTCCTATGTCACGGGATGCGCGCGGGAGAATTATCGGTGCCTCAACCCAGCACGGCAGTGCCGACGCAAGGGGATGCCCTTGCCCTGCGTTTCGCAACGACCCGCGCAATGAGCGAAGCACTAGCTGTGCCGTTGAGCGATGCGGACGCGACCGTTCAATCGATGGACGATGCCAGCCCGGCGAAATGGCATCTGGCGCATACGACGTGGTTCTGGGAAACCTTCCTGCTGCGCGATCATGTTGGGGGATACCGGCCGTGGCGCGAGGACTGGCCGTTCCTGTTCAACTCCTATTATGAAGCCGAAGGTGCGCGGCACGCGCGATCGCGCAGAGGGATGCTGTCGCGGCCGGCCATGAGCGAGATCTTGGAGTGGCGCGCGCATGTCACGCAGGCCATGACGCCGCTACTCGATCGACCGGAACTTGGAGCGCTGATCGCCCTCGGTATTGCGCACGAGCAGCAGCACCAGGAATTGCTTCTCACCGACATCAAGCACGCGCTGTTCCAGAACCCGTTGGGTCCCGCGATGTGGCCGGAAACCTCAGGTGTCACCGGCGCGCGATCAGACGCCGGGGGCCGATGGCATTCCCACCCGGGCGGCATCGCGCTGATCGGCCATAAAGGCGAGGGATTTGCTTTCGACAATGAAGGCCCCCGCCACCGGGTCCTGCTCGAACCATTCGAACTCGCCGATCGTCTGGTGACCAATGCCGACTGGCAGGAATTCATCGACGACGGGGGTTACCATTCGCCGGCGCTGTGGTTGGCCGACGGGTGGACATGGGTACAGGCGGCGCAGTCCGCCGCGCCGCTGTACTGGCGCGACGAGGAACACTTCACCCACCAGGGCTGGCAGCCGCGCAACCCCGACAGACCAGTCGCGCACATCTCGTACTACGAAGCCGACGCGTTCGCTTCGTGGGCCGGCGCGCGCCTGCCGACCGAGTTCGAATGGGAGACCATCGCCCAAGGACACCCGCCGGCCGGCGGCAACCAGCTCGACGCAGCGTCGCCGCCCGCCCCCGCCGGAGGGACCGATCTGTTCGGCGATTGCTGGCAGTTCACGCGCTCGGCTTATCTGCCATACCCCCGCTTTCGCGTCGCGGAGGGCGCGGTGGGCGAATACAACGGCAAATTCATGTCCGGCCAGTTCGTCCTCAAAGGCGCCAGCTGCGCGACGCCGCGCGGCCACAGCCGCGCCAGCTACCGCAACTTCTTCTATCCTCATCAACGCTGGCAGTTCACCGGCCTGCGGCTGGCGAGGGACGCCTGATGTCGGCCATGGAAGGGCTCAGCTTGGTCAAGCTCGATGCCGATGGAGTCGATATCGCGTTTCGCGCCGACGTTCTGCAGGGCCTGTCCGAACCGCAAAAGGCGATCCCTGCGCGCTGGTTCTACGACAATGCCGGCTCCCAGCTGTTCGAGGACATTACCCAGCTTCCCGAATACTACGCCACCCGCGCTGAAACCGAAATTCTAACCGATCGCTGCGATGAATTTCGCGAATTGATCGGACCTGGGCGCGCGGTGGTCGAGTTTGGGTCCGGCAGCTCGGTGAAGACTCCGCTCTTGCTGGGCTGCATCGAACCGGCCGCTTATGTGCCGCTTGATATTGCGGGCGATTTCTTGCGTGCTTCAGCCGAAGCATTGGCGGCCAAGTTTCCCAGCCTGCCGGTATATCCGGTCGAAGCCGACTTTATGCGCGAGGTCGAACTGCCCGCCGAAGTCGGCGACAGCCCAAAGCTGGGTTTTTTTCCCGGCTCCACCATCGGCAACATGGTCGCGCGCACTGCGGTCGACTTGCTGCGAACGATGCGCGCAACGCTGGGTGAGGGCAGCCAGCTGCTGATCGGGATGGACCTGATCAAGGACGAAGCCGTGCTCAAAGCGGCCTATGACGACGCGGCCGGGGTAACCGCCAGGTTCAACCTCAACTTGGCCGAACGAATTAATCGGGAGCTGGGCGGCACGATCCCGATCGACGCGTTGCGCCACGTCGCGCGCTGGAACGATGCCTACTCGCGCATCGAAATGCATCTTGAGGCGATGCGGACGATCTCGTTCGAGATTTCCGGCCGCTCGTTCACGATGACGCAGGGCGAGACGATCCACACCGAAAACAGCCATAAGTTTTCGCGGCGCAGCAGCACTACCCTTTTGCTCGCCGGCGGCTGGACACCGCGCCATCGGTGGCTCGACCACGAGGAGCGGTTTTCGCTGATCCTGGCGGACGCCACGGTCCCGCGCAGCGCGCCGTGAGCCGCTCATGGCCGGTAAAGCCTTCATAGGCTAAAGCGCCGCGATGGATTTGCACTCGATCTGGGCCGGCATCAGCGATCTCATTCGCGAGCTGCCGCGGTCAAACCTGTTGATTGCGACGGTGGCGGCGGTGGCCGGCAGCATGATCGGCAGCGCGCTCGCCAGGCGCCACAGCGTGTTCGGGCGGGTGCTGGCGACTACCAGCACCATCGCGCTCGCCGGTATCCTGGTGCTGATCGTACTTCAGGTCTCGCGCTTCGACCCGCGCCTGGATATCGCAGTGCCGCAGCTTGGCCTGCCGGAGCAGACCGTGGCGGGGGGTGAAACTCGTGTGCCGCTGTCGCCGGACGGTCATTTCTGGATCCGTGCCGAGGTCAACGGCGTCGAGGCACGGTTCCTCGTCGACACCGGCGCGACGCTGACTGCCGTCTCGGAGCCGTTCGCTCGTCGCGCTGGGCTCCAGCCGCGGACCGGCGGGGTGCCAGTGCGCATCGCAACCGCGAACGGGATGGTCGCGGCCGAGCTGACGACGATCGACACATTGCGCTTCGGGAACGTCAAGGCCGGCGGTCTGGACGCGGTGATTGCGCCCAACATCGGCAAGACCAACGTCATCGGCATGAACCTGCTTTCCCGGCTCGCCTCGTGGCGAGTGGAAGGGCGGACCATGATCCTGGTGCCGCACAATCCGCAGCCCCCTGCCGAGTGATGGCGCGCCGTGCTTGCCCAAAGGCCGGCGCGCTGGCAGGGGCGCGGCGATGACAGCACCGTACAACCCAGGCTTCGAGGGCATTCATAACTTCCGCGATTACGGCGGATATCCCGCCGACGGTGGTATGGTGCGACGTGGGTTGCTTTACCGATCCGGCCAGCACGTTGCCGCGACGGACGCGGACCTCGCGGCGCTCGCGAAGCTAGACATCCGTACTGTGATAGATCTGCGCGGCATTACCGAGCGGGAGATGAAGCCGTGCCGCCGGCACGAAGGCTGGTCAGGCGAGGTTATCGCGCACGATGGCGAGACCACGTCGAGTCCGCCGCACATGGACATCGGACCGGATGTCACCACCGCGGACTACGCGCGCGACCGGATGCTAGCGGTTTACACGCGCATGCCGCACAACCCTGCGATGCACGCCATGTTTGGCCGCTACCTTCATGCGTTGGCTGACCGTGACGGAGCGAGCCTGGTCCACTGCTTCGCTGGCAAGGACCGCACCGGAATCGCCGCGATGCTGCTGCTGCATATCCTCGGCGTGTCACCGGCGGATCAGTTGCACGAATTCCTGCTTACTAACCATTCGCCCACTTTTCACGTTCTGCGAGCCCAGTCGGTGCCGGCGATGGAAAAGCGGCTCGGGCGGACGATTGACGAGGAGTCGCTCCAGGCCCTGCTCGGCGTGCACGAAGATTACCTCGCCCGCTTCCGCGAGGTCGCGGATGAAATGCATGGCTCGCTCGACGCCTGGCTGGAGAAAGCGGTCGGGGTCGATAATGGATTGCGCGCAAGTCTGCGGATCAAGTTCGTCGCCTGACTCGATTTCCCGCGCCCGCGCTCTTATCTGGCGCGCGAGACGGAGGAATTATGGCTACTCACAAGACGCGCATGCTTATTATCGGTTCGGGGCCCGCGGGCCTTTCAGCCGCAATCTACGGCGCGCGCGCGATGATGGAGCCGATCGTGGTGCAGGGGCTCCAGCCCGGCGGGCAGCTCACCATCACCACCGATGTCGAGAACTATCCGGGCTTTCGCGACGTCGTTCAGGGCCCCTGGCTGATGCAGGAAATGCAGGCGCAGGCGGAGCATGTCGGCACGCGTATGATGTGGGACACCATCATCTCGGTGGAGCTGGAAAATGGCTCGCCATTCCGCGCAATCGGCGACAGCGGCGACATCTATGAAGGCGAAACACTTGTCATCGCCACCGGCGCGCAGGCACGTTGGCTCGGCGTGCCGGGCGAGATGGAGCTTGGCGGCAAGGGCGTTTCGGCCTGCGCGACGTGCGACGGGTTCTTTTACCGTGGTCGCAAGGTGGCAGTGATCGGCGGTGGCAACACCGCGGTTGAAGAAGCGCTCTACCTCACCAATCATTCGGACGACGTCACCCTGATCCATCGCCGCGACAGTCTGCGCGCCGAGCGCATCCTGCAGGAGCGGCTGTTCAAACACCCCAAGATCAAGGTCCTATGGAACAAGGCGGTCGAGCGGTTCGAGGGGGATCCGCTCTCCGGCGGACTGACGCACTTGTCGCTCAAGGACACCCGGACCGGCGCGATGAGCGAATTTCACACCGACGGTGCTTTCGTAGCGATCGGCCACGCCCCTTCGACGGAGCTGTTCAAGGGCAAGCTGGCGATGGACGACGGCGGCTACCTCGTGGTCGAGCCCGGAACGCCGAAAACCGCGGTCCCCGGCGTTTTCGCATGCGGCGACGTGATGGATCATACGTACCGCCAGGCCGTCACCGCCGCGGGGACGGGTTGCATGGCCGCGCTCGATGCCGAGAGGTTCCTCTCCGACCTCGCCTTCGCCCAGGCTCAGGCGACCGAAGTCGCCGCCTGAGCCTCGAGCCTAATGCAGTTCGAAGACCGCGATGGCGGCGTGCACGATCAGCGCAATCAGGGCGAGGCTTGAAAGCGCGAACAGCAAGAAGCGGATCATTACCTTATTAACGGTCGCATGCCACAGCGAATGCAGCACCCGTAGAGCGACATAGACCCACGCGATCGTCGCGTTGAGGCCGTCACCCTGACCGAGGATCGCCAGTACGATGGCGACCGCATAGAACAGCGTCGGACCTTCGTGCAGGTGGTTGTAGTTGTGCGCCTTCCACTGGACCTCGGGTGGCAGGATTCTATCGAGCTTGCGGCCGGTCCAACCGATATCGTCACCCGGCTTGCCGCCTTTCATCACCTTGTTGATCGCGGGGATGCGGGTGGAATACATCCACAGCCACATGACCATGGTCCACGCCAGCAACGCCACGACCGGCTTGAGGATCTCCATTCCGATCATGAGATCACCATCGGGTCGGCGAACAGTGTCAGCGAAAGCGCGTGCACCGTGAGGACGACCAGCGCGATGGTCGAGATCAGAAACAGGACAAACCGGATCGCCACTACGTTCACCAGCGCCTGCCAGAACGAATGGACGATCCGCACCGCGACATAGACCCACGCGAGCAGCACATCGGCGGGGCTCGCGCCCATAAGGGCGATGATCAGCGATACAGCGTAGAACAGGGTCGGCTGTTCGACGAGGTGCGCGTAGTTGTGCGACTTCCAGTTGACCCGGTCGTCGAGTACCCCTTCGAGATCTTGCCCTCGTCCGCCGGGCTTGGCGTTCTTAAGTCCACCGATCTTGCTGAGCGCCGGCAGCCGCGTACCCGCAGCCCACAGCAACATGATCAGCGTCCACGCCACCAGCACTGCAGCCGGTGCGAGCATCTGTGCCTGCATCGAATTTCCCCGTCACCCCGACCCACCGCGAAACTGCGCTGGGCCACTGCGCTTGTCAAACGGGCGCTTGTGCGACGGATGCTAGTCGGAGCCGGTGATGGTCTGCGCAAAAGATTGCGGGTCGGTATTCCCGCCTGTGAGCATGATCACGGTGTGCTCGTCGAGCGCGATCTTGCCGGCCAGGGCAGCGGCCAACGCAGCCGCACCGCCCGGTTCGAGCACCAGCTTCATTGCCGAAAATGCGAATCGCTGTGCCGCGCGAACTTCGGCGTCGGTAACGGTCACGCCAGGTTCCGATCGGCCCGCTAGCACATCGAGATTAACCTGCTTGGTGGCAAGCGGTTGCAATGAATCACAAATCGTCGATTGCGCGTCGGTGCCGATCTGGACGATCTCTCCCGCCGCTAGCGCGCGCCCGACTTTATCCCACCCCACCGGCTCGACCGGAACGACCGCGCTGTTCGGGCACGCCAACGACAGGCCTGCAGCAAGACCGCCTCCTCCGCACGGTGCGGCGATGCGGCTCGGCTCATGCCCTAGCTGGCGTGCGATCTCGAGCCCCGCGCTGCCCTGGCCTTCGATTACCCATGGATCGCCGAACGCGTGCGCGAGGATCGCGCCGCTTTGTTCGATCAACCTGGCAGCGACTTCGTCGCGATCCTCGCGCGGTCGTTCGTAAATCACCACCTCGGCGCCCAGCGCGCGGGTCGCGTCAAGTTTTACCTGTGGGGCGTTGTGCGGCATTACGATCGTTGCGCGAATGCCCAGCTTGCGAGCCGCCCACGCGATCCCCTGTGCATGGTTGCCACTCGATACCGCCACCACGCCTCGCGCGCGCTCTTCCTTCGTCAGGTCGGTCAGCCGGTGCCAGCCGCCACGAATTTTGAATGCGCCGATCGGCTGCAGATTTTCCGCCTTGGCCCACAGCCGCACCCCGCCGATTTCCACCGGCAACAGCGGGGTGGGGGGCAGGATCGCAGCAATCTTTTCGGCCGCGTGCAACACGCCCTCGCGCGTCGGTGCTCGATCAGCTTGACTGGGGGTTTCGCGAAGCATTCGCCCGGACTAGGGCGTTCGCCATCCGACGCCAATCGGCGGGCAAAGATTTTTTGGAGTTATCATGTCGACAGTCCTGGTTATCGGCGCGGGCGGGGTCAGCTCGGTGTGCGTCCACAAGATGGCGATGAACGCCGAGATCTTTTCGGACATCCATCTTGCGAGCCGCACCAAGTCGAAGTGCGACGCGATCGCCGAGAGCGTGAAACAGCGCACCGGCCGCGACGTGGCGACGTACTCAATCGACGCTGAGGAAGTGCCCGCGATGGTCAATTTGATCCGCAAGGTGCGCCCCAGCCTGGTGGTCAACCTCGCTCTCCCGTATCAGGACCTGCCGATCATGGACGCCTGCCTTGAAGCCGGCGCGAATTACCTCGACACCGCGAATTATGAGCCCAAGGACGAGGCGAAGTTCGAGTATAAGTGGCAGTGGGCTTATCACGAACGCTTCAAGCGGGCGGGGCTTATGGCGTTGCTGGGTTCCGGCTTCGATCCCGGCGTGACCAGCGTTTTCACGATGTGGCTCAAGAAACACAAGCTGAGGACGATCCGACAGCTCGATATTCTCGATTGCAACGGTGGCGACCACGGCCAGCACTTCGCGACCAATTTCAATCCAGAGATCAACATTCGCGAGGTTACTGCGCCTGCTCGGCATTGGGAAAACGGCGAGTGGGTAGAAACCCCGGCGATGCAGGTGAAGACCGAGTTCGATTTCGAGGCGGTTGGGAAGAAGAACGCTTACCTGATGTACCACGAGGAGTTGGAAAGCCTCGCGAAGTTCGTGCCCGAACTTGAGCGTGCGCGTTTCTGGATGACCTTTGGTGATCAGTACATCACGCACCTGACCGTGCTGCAGAACGTTGGTATGACTTCGATCGAGCCGATACGCTACCAGGGCAAGGAGGTCATCCCGCTCCAGTTCCTGGCGGCCGTCTTGCCCAAGCCCGAATCGCTTGGCGAGACGACCAAGGGCAACACCAATATCGGCGTCATTGCCACCGGCGAGGCGCTCGACGGGTCGGGTGAGAAGACGTTCTATATCAAGAACATCTGCAGCCATGAAGCGGCTTATGCGGAAACCGGCAACCAGGCGGTGAGCTACACTACCGGCGTTCCCGCGATGATCGGCAGCGCCTTAGTCATACAAGGCAAGTGGGCGGGTGAGGGCGTGTTCAATATCGAACAGCTCGATCCCGATCCGTTCATGGACATGCTCAATTCCGATGGCCTCCCGTGGACAGTCGAGGAAATGAGCGGGCCGGTCGACTTCTGATGGAAACCCGCGCAGGCGATCCCGGTGCGTTCGCACGTTTCGACCTGACGCGGGTCGATTCGCCCGCGTTCGTAGTCGACGCGGCGAGACTGCGTGCTAACTTGCAGATGCTCGCCGACATTCGCGACGAGGCGGACATCAAGGTGCTCGCCGCGCTCAAGGCGTTCAGCATGTGGTCGGTCGCGCCCATCATCGGCGAGTATCTCGACGGGGTCTGCACCAGTGGTTTGTGGGAAGCCCAACTCGCCAGTGAGTTCTACGACGGGGAGATCGCTACTTATTGCGCCGCGTACAAGCCGGACGAACTGGCTGAAGTCTGCCGCCTGTCGGACCACGTGATCTTCAATTCGCCAGGTCAGCTTGAGCGTTACGCGCCTATCCTCGAATCGGCGCGCGCTGCTGGCCGACGCTTCGACGTGGGCTTACGGATCAACCCGCTGTGCCCGTGCGGCGACGTGCCGCGGTACGATCCGTCCAGCCCGGGGAGCCGGCTCGGCTTTCCGGTCGATCAACTGACGCCCGAAATCATGGCCCAGGTCGATGGCATCCACTTTCACAATCTGTGCGAGCAGGATTTCGAGCCGCTCAAGCGCACCTGGGACACGGTATTCGACGCGATCGAACCCTATTTCGGCCATCTGAAATGGATCAACATGGGGGGCGGCCATCATATTACCCGTGCCGACTACCAGCGCGAAGAACTGGTCGAGTTTTTGAAGGACGCCAAAGAGGATACCGGCGCCGAGATCTACCTTGAGCCTGGTGAGGCGGTGGCACTCGATGCCGGAATACTGGTCGGAACGATCCTCGATTCGCACTGGAACGGACAGCCCGTCGCGATCACTGACATATCGGCGACCTGCCACATGCCCGACGTGATTGAGGCGCCCTACCGGCCCGCCATGCTGGGCGAGTCCAGAGATGGCGAAGCGGTCCGGCTTGGCGGCCCCTCGTGCCTCGCCGGCGATGTGATCGGCGACTACCAGTTGCCTGTGCCGAACGAA
The DNA here is from genome assembly GCA_963781525.1 of uncultured Alphaproteobacteria bacterium. Classification (GTDB taxonomy): domain Bacteria; phylum Pseudomonadota; class Alphaproteobacteria; order Sphingomonadales; family Sphingomonadaceae; genus Tsuneonella. The sequence goes on from CAWAGD010000008.1 coordinate 66,539, forward strand.
CCGGGGGAGCGCTTCGCGTTCCTCGATCAAGCCCACTATTCGATGGTCAAGACCAACACTTTCAACGGCGTTCGACTGCCCTCGATCTGGTTATGGGATAGCGACACCGACACCCTCGAGCAGGTGAAAACCTTCGGCTACGAAGATTTTCGCGATCGCCTGAGCTGACTGTGGAAAGGCGCGGGTCCGGCACGGTCGCTAGGGCTGCATTTTCACTTGCGGTTCACCCCCCGCCCTATATAGGCGCACCCCGCAGCCCCAAGGGGACTTCCTTAACCGCAAGGCTGCCTCGTTCAAACGAACCGTTTGGGGGTCCCTTGAGTTGCACATCCATCCTGACGCCCGGTCTGTAGTTCGCGCGCTCGCGCCGGACGAACCGGTCATTCTTAACCGCCCGCAAGCCGCGGGGCGCGCTGCTCGTTTCTTCGTTGAGAAGTTTCCGGGCAGGTCGCTCTATGCGGTAAAGGCGAATCCCTCTCCCGAGCTCTTCAGGGTGCTGTGGGACAGCGGAATCACCCATTTCGACGTCGCCTCGATCGCCGAGGTTCGCCTTGTGCGCGACACTCTGGCCGACGCCGAGTTGTGCTTCATGCATCCGGTCAAGACCGCGCGGGCGATCCGCGAGGCGTATTTCGACCACGGCGTGAAAACTTTCAGCCTCGATACGATCGAAGAGCTGGAAAAGATCGTCGAGGCGACCAGCAGCGAAGATGGTCAGCCCGCAACTGACTTGCGGCTGCTGGTGCGCCTGAGGGTCTCGTCCGAGTATTCCGAGCTGAGCCTCGCGGCCAAGTTCGGCGTCGATCTCGCCGACGCGGCCGCACTGCTGCAAACGACTCGCCAGCATTGCGACTGGCTGGGCGTGTGCTTCCACGTCGGCAGCCAGGCGATGACGCCGTTCGCTTATGTCCAGGCACTCGAGCGCGTGCGCGCTGCGGTCGCCGAGGCGAGCGTGGTGATCGACGTCGTCGACGTCGGGGGTGGCTTCCCGAGCGACTACCCGGGCATGGAACCGCCGCCGCTGGAAGATTACTTCGCGGTGATCCACCGCCACTTCGAAGCGTTGCCGATTGCCTATAACGCCGAGCTCTGGTGCGAGCCCGGACGTGCGCTGTGCGCGGAATATTCGAGCCTGATCGTGCGCGTCGAAAAGCGCCGCGGGGACGAATTGTACATCAACGATGGCGCCTACGGCGCGCTGTTCGATGCCGCGCATATTGAATGGCGCTTCCCGGTGGTTGCGCTGGAGGACGATCTCACTCAGCCGCTTGCCGAGTTCGCGTTCTACGGTCCGACTTGTGACGACGCCGACTACATGAAAGGCCCCTTCCTGCTGCCGGCGGACATCCAGGCCGGCGACTACATCGAAGTCGGCATGCTCGGCGCATATGGCGCTGCGATGAAGACCGGCTTCAACGGGTTCGGCAACGCGGAGCAGATCGTGGTCGGAGACGAGCCGATGGCGAGCCTCTACCGTGGGGACCGGGTCGATCCACGAGCCAGCGACAACGTCGTCTCTCTTCGCTGATCAGGCGACTTGGTCGAAGCCAAGGTGTGCCCCCCGGGCGAGAGCGGTCTCGCTCCACCCCCCGGAGGGCGAGGAAGCAATTGCTCGCGGCGAAGTGCTGGCACCGGCGGTTGTTAGGCCCCCGTGGGACACCGTGTGTGCCCGCGGGAAATCGGCATCAATCGGGGAACCCGACGAACCGGGCAGCCTCCTCGACCGGTTTGCGATGGCTTACGACGGCGTTGGCGGGAAAGGTCTCGTCAGGCCAGCCGAGTGCAACCGCCTTCATAATGACTTGGTCCTCCGGAATTCCGGCGTGCAACCGAACAACCGGGCTCTGCATGATGCCCTGCGAATTGATCACGCAGCCTAGCCCGCGCGACCAGGCAGCGTTGACCAATGCCGTAGTCACCGCGCCGCAATCGAACGCGCTGTCGTCGCTGTCGGCGAGTTCCCGGTCGTAGGCGACAATCACGCAGACCGGAGCGTCGAACTGGCGAAAGCCGCGCAGAACCCAGTCCTGGCGACCGTCCTTGTCGTCGCGCGCGATTCCCATCGCCTCGAACAATTGCTTTGCGACGCCGATCTGGCGTTCCCGGTGGACGCCGGCAAAAGCGCTGCCGCGGCGGAACTCGCGGCTGTCGGGGGCGCCCGCGAGAATATTCTCGGTGTTGCCGCGCCGGATGCGATCGAGCGGTTCTCCGGTGATCACATGCAAATGCCAGGGCTGGGTGTTCATTGACGAAGGCGATCGCAGCGCAAGCGCGATGACGTCCTCGATCAATTCGCGAGGAACCGGCTTGTTGAGGTAGCCCCGGATCGAGCGGCGGCCCAGGACGACATCGTCGTAGGTGGGCGGTGATGCGTTGGTCATGGCAACCGGCTTAAACGGTCGCTGCGGCGAGTAAAGCCTCAGCCGCCGCTGCCGACTTGGACTTGCATGAACTGGGGCGCGCTCGACGGATTTGCCGATAGACCGAGGGGCGAAGCGCCTTGCGGCAGACTGGCGAGCGGCAGGCTCGCGGCGGCGAGTGCGTAAGGGCTGACCCTATGCCGGGTGCACAGGCCACCGGCGCCATCACTGACCAGCGAGGTTTCAAACTCGACCCCTATTTGCGCGCCATCTGAACGATTGACCCGGCACACCGCCAACTGGCCGTTGCCTAAATCGAGCACCATGTTGGTGCCCTGTGGCACGCCGACCAGGCCCTCGATGAACGCGCCCGTCTTGCTAAGATCGCGGATCACCGCATCGTAGCGATGATCGCCGTGGATGATGCCGACGCGGCGGAACATCGACCGGCGATCGGGTCGGTGCTTGTCAGGCCCGTTCGGCTCGATCTTGAATTCGCCCGATCGGATGTGCTGCAGCACCATGTGCTGGGGCATCGCCTTGGCGTAAATCCAGCCCTGGATAAGTTCCGCCCCGCGGTCTTTAACCACCTCGAGTTGGTCGAACGCCTCGACACCCTCGACGGTCGTTTCCATTCCCAGCGCCTTGGACAAGCCAATGATCGCGGTGATGATTTTGGCGCTGTTCTGATCGGTCTGAGTGCACGAATCGACAAAGCTCTTGTCGACCTTGAGTTTGTCGAACGGCGCCGAGCGCAAATAGCTGAGCGAGGAATAACCGGTGCCGAAATCGTCCAGCGCCAGACGCACGCCGATTTTCTTGAGCGCGCGAAAGGTTTCGTCAGTCGCCTCGCTATCGCCCATGAACACGCTTTCGGTCAGCTCGAGCTCAAGCCGATCGGGCGCCAGTCCGCTCGCCTCAACGGCGTCTGCGACGATTTCGACAAACCCGTTGGCGGTGAACTGGCGAGCCGAAACATTGACTGCGACCCGCACGGATTCGGGCCACTCGGTCGCGTCGCGACAGGCGCGGTGCAGGGCCCAGTCGCCGAGCGGACCGATCAGGCTCGAATCCTCGGCGACCGGGATGAACAAACCCGGACTGACCCAGCCGCGTTCCTCGTGCTCCCAACGCATCAGCGCTTCCATGCCGACGACGTGGTTGTCCTTGACCCGCACCACGGGCTGATAGTGCAGTTCGAGTTGCTCGGTAGCCAGCGCTTCGCGCAAGTCGTCGAGCAGTAACTGACGTTCCTGCTCCTCGTCCTTGAGATCGGCCGAATAGAACCGGAATTGGCCGCGCCCACCGTTCTTGGCCGCGTACAGCGCAAGATCGGAAGCGCGCACCAACTCCTCTACGTCGATGCCATCGTACGGCGCGATAGCGATCCCGATCGAGGTGCCGATGATCGCGCGATTGTTGTCGATCGCGTAAGGCTGTGAGATGATCTGGATGACTTTCTCGGCCAGCTCGCCGAGCTTCCCACGGTCGTCGACGTCGGGGATGATCACCTGGAATTCATCGCCCCCGAGCCGCCCGATCTCACCGCGGTCGCCGATAATGTTGCGCAGCCGCTCGGCGACCTGCTGTAGCAGATCGTCACCGGCCTGGTGGCCCATCGTGTCGTTGACCTGCTTGAAGCGGTCGAGATCGAGCATCATCAGCGCGCAGGTGCGCTTGGCGGCTTTGAACGCAGCGAGCATCGATTCAAGCCGGCGAGTCATCCGGTGACGGTTGTAGAGGCCAGTTAGCGAATCGAACTCCGCAAGGCGCGAATCTTCGATCTTGCGCTGGTATTCGACCGAAATGTCCTTCGCCGCACCGCGATAGCCGTGGAACTTGCCCGCCGAATCAATCTTAGGCTGGCCCGACAGCAGAAGCCAAACCGGGCGACCGGTTCGTGCCTCGGGCAGCGCGCAGCGTACCGTTACTTCGGCGATGCGATTGCGGGCGTTGATCTGGAAACCAAGCGGCCTGCCGGATCGATCTTCGGGATCGTCCGGATCGGTTTCGAACAGCGAGGCGAGCGGTTTGCCGAGTAGTGTCGCGAGCGGAATGTCGAGCGCTTCGGCCGCGCCGGGCGACAGGTAGCTGAGCGCGCCCTCCGCGTCTGAAGCCCAGATCCACGCGAGGCCGGTCTTCTCGAAATCGTCGAGTACGGAAAAGCGCAGCCCGTCGCTGGTGAGATCGCCCACCGCGGTCGTGCCGCTGCCTTTCCAGAAATTCCTGACCGCCATTCTCGCTTACCTAAGCCGGACGATAAACCGACGGATTTGTATCTGAAACCGCTACTGAAAAATGGTTTACACCGCACTAATAGCGAGCGGACGCATGACTTTATCCCCTGCGCGTGCCGATTTGAAGCAATTAACTTTGGTTATGTCGAGGCTGCCCAAAGGGTAAGTAGCGCACCGTTAGCAATCTGTTTACTTTTGCCTAATTGCACAAGAATCGACGGCGTCGCATTCGCTCACCGGTTCGCGGACCGCCTGAATGGCGGACGCAAAGATATTCAAGGACGCATCGCATGAAAAAGTTTTTCACCTCGGTGGTGATGGCCACCACCGCACTTTCCTCGCTGGCCGGATCGATGGCGCAGGCGTCAGTCACTCAGCTACAGACCGTCATCCCCGATCCGATCGATGCAGACTCAACCGGCGCGATGGACGCCCAGTGCCAGGCACTCGTCACAAATTACACCGCCGACGAAGTGGTCGCTTTCGTAGAGAACCCGGGCGCTGCGGCGCGTGTCTCCGGGCCCACTGCCAGCACCCCATTCAACAGAGTTATCGAGGCGACAACCGTTCTCCCGGCCGGCAGTGTGACGGGCCTAGGCGGCACGGTCTCGCTCGAAGGCGATCCGTTCCGTAACGGTGGGAGCGTCAACATGTTCGCCCTTCGTTACGCGAGCGAAAAATACTGGAGCAACAGCAAGTACTGGTTCACCGCCGACTACGACTCCACCTATTCGTACAGTTTCGGGTGCAAGGTCGTCGCGACTACCCACCATCCGGATATCGTCCTGACCAAGGACTTCCCCAATGGTCACTACACGAACCCCAGCGACGAAGCGAACGATGAGGACCAGAGCGCTGGGAGCTGCAACGGCATCGACTTCGATCACCCGAAGTGGGGAACCGACATCGGCGCAACTGTTACCAACCCGCGCACCGGTGTGACCAAGTTCCACGGTTGCAAGTTCAATGCCGATGGCGGCACCACGCCGGTTGAAATCAGCCGGACGCCCGTCCCCGACACGGTCGTGACAGACCATGTCACTACGGGCCTCACGCCTGTCCGGCAGGATCAGACCGACAACCTTCGTGCTTACGAGGACTTCGGGGCTGAGCCGGCGACCGAACAGGGTCGCTTTGCGAATGGTCAGGCGGTGGTCTGCATCTCGCCCAAGAAGCTGCCCGGCACCTGGTCGACGCCTCCCGGTCAGAACTACACGACGTCCAAGTGCACGACGGCGTGGTACAACGATCCGTCGATCGTGTGGAACGCCGCTCACGTGAACACGAGCAGCAATTCGGTCACGATCCCTCAAACCTGATCGTTCCTGATCGAAAATTAACGGAAACGTCCCGCCGGAGCAATTCGGCGGGACTTTTCTTTGCCGTAGCGGCACACAATCTTTTGCGCCCGGTGCGCTCGGGGGGAATCGTGGCTTATCGTTGCCGCAGGCTGGTCCTGTCATGCTCATTCGTGGCGCTGTCGTATGCCGGACCCTGCCTCGCCCAGGCCCCTGATCCTGCGCCGCCCGTTCCTAGCGAGGCGGACGATGATCAAATTGTCGTCATCGGCGATCGGGTCATCATTGCCTCGCTGCAAGACGTGGCGGTCGAGCGAGTGTACGACGAAACTGACGTTGCCTCTTACGCTGTCAGCACCGTCGGGGAGTTGCTGGACGAGATACGGCGCGAGAGCGGCGACGACGACACCGCGCTCCTGATTAACGGTCGTCCCGTTCGCAACGTGGACGATATTGCCGACCTGCCCGTGGAAGCCATTGCTCGGATCGAGGCGCTTCCGCGTGGTTCGGCGCAACGCGTCGGCGGCACGGCCGGGCAGCGCGCCTACAACGTAGTCTTGCGCCCCGCCGTCCGCAGTTTGACAGGAACCGCAGGGCGGGAAACTGCGACCGAAGGCGGCTTCGGCACCTGGCGCGGAGAAGCCCTTGCGACTTACATCAGGGGCCAGGATCGCCTCAACCTGACGTTTCGCGAGCAGGATTCGGATCCGCTCTTCCAGATCGAGCGCCCGGGTTTCATCCCACGGACGGAAAGGGTCCCATACTCCGCCGTCGGGAATATCCTGCCCGCCGGCGGGCTTCAGGTCGATCCGGCGCTCAGTGCGCTGGTGGGAAGTATTGTCACCGTAGTCGCGCTTCCCGCCGGAAACGCCAATCCGACGCTGGCCGATCTGGCCGCGGGGGCAAACACCGCAAATTCCAGTAACATCGGCCTATTTCGCACCTTGCGGGGCGGAAACCGGAACAATGAGATCGCGCTGTCCGGTTCCAAGCAACTGAGCGCCTGGCTGTCGTTTTCTGGCAACGCTCGGATGGGCTGGAACAGGGGGCGCAGTTTCTCGGGGTTGCCTGCAGCGCGGTTCTTGATCCCCCCAAGCAATCCATTCACGCCTTTCAACGTGCCTGTGTCACTCGCGATCAACGATCCCAGCCGACCGTTGATAAGTCACAGTCGGTTTACCACAGCATCGCTGTCCGGAACGTTCAATGCCAACTTAAGGCAGTGGGTGGCGACGGTCACGGGTCGCTACGACCGAAACCGCAACGATTTCGACACGGCATTTACTGGCGCTTTCGTACCGGGCGGAACCACCGTCGATGCGGCGACCAATCCTTTTGCTGGCAAGCTGGCGGCAAGCATCCCGGTAACGACCCTTGCGAGCGTCGGCCGCACCACGACGTTTCAGATCAACGCGGATCTTGAAGGGCCGTTGGCCCAACTTTGGGCCGGACCACTCCGGGGACGTGCCGGCGCGGGTGCTACCTGGTTGGATTACGATACTGATGACAGCGGTGGACCGCGCCGGTTTCACCGGCACGAATATCTGGCGAAAGGGGGTCTCACTATCCCCCTGACCAGCGGCGGCGAGGCCGGGTTTCTGCCCCAACTCGGCGATACCGAGATTGCAGGCGATGTCGGAAGGGTCGGTCTTGGCATATACGGCAAGCTCAGCCGGTACTCGCTCGCTCTAAATTCGCAACCGCGGTCATGGATCAGGGTCACTGCCACGCAGAGCAGGGACGAGATTGCGTTAGCTCCCGAATTATTTTCCTCGCCCGCGATCATAACTCCCAACGTCCCCTATTTCGATCTGGTTACCCAGCAGACGGTCGAGGTGACGACCATCAACGGGGGCGCTGGCGCGCTGAAGAACCAGACCATCCGCACAACCGCGTTCGGGCTCACCCTATCGCCCATGAAAGCCTACAATCTGCAGCTCAATGCCAATTACACCATAAGCAGGTTCGGCAATCAGATCGGCGCCCTGCCGGCGCCGAGCACCGCCGTGGTCGCCGCATTCCCCGACCGGTTCGTGCGAGACGCGAGCGGTACGCTCGTGACGGTCGACCAGCGTTCTGTAAATTTTGCGCAACAGCGAACGCGCCAGCTACGACTCGGCGCGAGCTTCAAGGTGCCGGTCAGCCAGGCGGCCCCCCAGGCACCGCTGTCGAAAGGCCAGCGCGGTCCCGCGCGACGGCGGACACCGCCCCTCGCGCTCCAAGTCAACGCATCGCACACGTTCGTCCTCGAAAGCACAACTGTCATCCGCCCGGGCTTGCCATCAGTCGATTTGCTCGAAGGTGGCGCGATCGGAATCAGCGGCGGCGGGCAGCGTAATTCCAGCGAAGTATCGATGACGCTGATCCGCGGAAAAAGCGGGATGAAGTTTAATCTGCGACGTCGCGGCGACAGTTATCTGGTGATCGGCACGGTCGCCGCTCCGGACCGGTTGGCGTTCAACGATTTAACGACTGCCGATTTCAAGTTATACACCGAGCTTGGCGACTATCTGCGCGATTCAAAATGGGCAAAGGACACTCGTTTGTCTTTTGGTCTCGCCAACATTTTCAACGACCGCCAGCTGGTGAGCAACAATGCTGGCGTAACTCCCCAGGCCTACCAACCCATTCTGCGCGATGCGGTCGGGCGCACCGCGAGCTTCGAACTGCGCAAGGTGTTCTAGCCTGCGCCACCCGCTTTGGTACCGGCACCCCGCGCCAGCAGCGCGAGCGAGGTTCGGTTCTCGACCCCGACCTTCTGATAGATACCGTGGAGATAGACCTTCACTGTCCCCTCGCTCATCGAGAGACGCTCGGCAATCTCGCGGTTGCGCAAGCCTTGCGCGACGAGCTCGGTGATCTGGCGCTCGCGCGGCGCAAGCTTGGCGAGACGGTCAATGCCGCCGCCACTGATAGCGAGGTCCAGCGCCCGGGCCATCAGTTCGACGTCGATCGATTTCGCGCCACCGGTGACCGCGTCGAGGCATTCGATCAGGGAATCCTCGGCTCCGTTCTTAAGCACGATGCCGTCTACCCCCGCCTTTACTGCGGTATAGAGCGCGCGGTCGGACAGTTCGGCGGTCAACAGCACGACCGGGCGAGTGTCGCCTGCATTTCGCATTGTTTCCAGTACGGTCACCCCGTCTTTACCCGGCATCCGCACGTCGAAAATGCAGATATCAGGATTGCAGCGCGCGAGAGCAGCCAGTGCGGCCTCTCCGTCGGCGACGGTCTCCACAAGCGTATAACGCGATCCGCGAAGCACCGCTTCGATGCCGGCACGCATGAATGAGTGATCGTCGGCGAGAAGAACTGAAATCACGCGGTCGCTCCCATCGGCAGGCCAATCGTCAGTCTCGTACCCGACGGTCCGCTAAGCACAACCAGAGAGCCGCCCTGCCTGGCCACGCGGTCGCGGATCGAACGGGGTGCGCCAGGGTCGATCCCGGCGGTCAGGCCCGATCCGTTGTCTGCAATATCGAGAGTGATCGTGTTACCTTCGTTCTGCAAGCCGACGGTCATCCTATCGGCCGAACCATGGCGTACCGCGTTGGCGACCGCTTCGCGGACCATGTTGCCGATCTCGTACGCCAGTTCAGCCGGGGCCTCGACCGACCCGGCAGGTGGGCTTTTGATGTCGATGCCCCAACTGGCCGAGAGTTCGTCGATCAACCGGGCGACATTCGCCGAAAGACTGACCGTTGCCGACGATTGCTCGCTTTGCCTGAGGCGATTGATCAGACCGCGCACATGGTCCTGCTCGGCGCGCAACGCGGCTTTCATCTGGAGTATCTCGGCTTCGGGATCGTGGCCGGCCTGGATCGATTTTCGTAAGCCCTCGAGCCGCAGCGCCGCGCCCGCCAGCGACTGGGCGACGCTGTCATGAAGATCGTGCGCTAGTGCGCTTCGCGAACGCGCGAGTGCTGTTTCGTGCAACAGCACGAGGGTCGCGTGGCGATCGAACGCTGCCTGGACTTCGCGCGCAATCAATGACCCGATACCCACATGGTCAGCGCCGACGCCGGCTATTCCGGTCAGCAGCAATTCACCGCGCCCGGTTCCGCTGGCGAAAGGCAGGGCGAGGGCCTCGCCGATGCCGAGCAGGTCTGCCAGCGGTTCGACAAGCGGATCGGCGCTGGCCCGCGGCGGCCCGCTCTCGCTCGCTTGCAAACTTCGTTTACGATCGACGGAGAACAGCCGCACGCTGTCACCGAACGCGCGGTCGTCTGACAGAATGACCGGATCCAGTCTTTTGCCGGGTCCCTCGATGCCCTCGGTTCGCAACTCGATTGCAGGCTCTTCGCTGTCGCTCCAGGCGATCGCCCCGCCGCGAGCGCCGCATTGCTCGATCGCGAAGTTTAAAGCGGCCCGGAGTGGGGGCAGAAGTCCATCGGCCGGCTCCGCGCCACCGCTGAAACCGCCAATGTGCTGGTCACGCCGCTGGAGTCCGAACCATATCAGGATCAGAGACAAAACGAGCATGTAGGCCACCCGTCGACCGAAGCGGAACAGGTCGATCTCGATGCCCGCCACCTTTAGCCCGATACCGACCAGCAAATAGAAGGTGGTGACCATGAGCGCCGTCACCGCGGTGACCCGCCAGTCCCAGCGGATCGTTGTCGCCAGCATCAGAAATGTGAAGAAGGCGAGGAACGGGCTGGTGAAATCGTCACCCCCGCCTTCGGTGAGGTAGACCCCGAAGAGGAATCCGAGCACATCGAAAACCAGCACCGGCCAGGCAAGGCGGTGATCCCACCACCAACTGTTCATCGCCAGCGCCATCAGCATCAGCGACAGCGCGAGATAGGCGCCGACAACCGTGTAGCCAAGTTCGCTGGCCCGGACCGGCTGTCCGGGATCAAGCCACAAGGCGATGAAGAACACGATCGCGAGAACGACGCGGCACAGCGCGATCACCCGGCCGGAGCGGTTCTGAAGCATCGAGGCAATCATGCGCGACCGCGCGGCACGCGCGTGGGGTGCCGGTCAGGCAGCCTTGGCAAGCTGTAGATCGAGGCGATCCCAGATATCGACCAAGGCGGCGGTCAGGTCCCGCATCATCAACTCGTCATGGGCCGGACCAGGTGTGAAGCGCAGCCGCTCGGTGCCACGCGGCACGGTCGGGTAGTTGATCGGCTGAACGTAAATTCCGTACTCGGTGAGCAGGAGATCGCTGATCTTCTTCGCCCGGATCGGATCGCCGATCATCAGCGGGACGATGTGGGTGACCAATTCCATCACCGGCAGTCCGGCATCGCGGAACATCGCCTTGAGCTGCGCGGCGGCAGCCTGCTGGCCATCGCGCTCGACGCTCGATTGCTTGAGATGGCGTACTGAAGCGAGCACCCCGGCCACGAGCACCGGTGACAGCGAAGTGGTGAAGATGAAACCGGGCGCATACGAACGAATGCAGTCGATGATCTTGCGGTCGGCGGCGATATAACCGCCCATCACGCCAAATGCCTTGCCGAGCGTGCCTTCGATGATGTTGATCCGATGCGCGGCTTCGTCGCGTTCCGAGATGCCACCGCCCCGCTCACCGTACATGCCCACCGCGTGGACTTCATCGATATACGTCAGTGCGCTGTACTGTTCGGCAAGATCGCAGATCGCGTGGATCGGCGCGACGTCACCGTCCATCGAATAGACACTCTCGAAAGCGATCAGCTTGGGCACGTCCGGGTCTTCGGCGGCGAGCAGTTCTTCGAGATGCGCCACGTCGTTGTGGCGGAACACGCGCTTTTCGCAGCCAGAATTGCGGATACCCGCGATCATGCTCGCGTGATTGAGTTCGTCGGAAAAGATCACGCAGCCCGGCAGAAGCTTGGCCAATGTGGACAGCGTTGCGTCGTTTGAGACGTAGCCGCTGGTGAACAGCAGCGCGGCTTCCTTGTCGTGAAGATCAGCCAACTCGGCCTCAAGCTCGACATGATAATGCGAATTGCCGCCGATGTTGCGCGTGCCCCCCGAACCCGCGCCGACGTCGTGCAGCGCCTCTTCCATCGCCGCAATCACCTTGGGATGCTGACCCATCGCGAGATAGTCGTTCGAGCACCAAACGGTGATCGGCTGTGGCCCGTTGTGCCCTGCAAAACAGCGGGCATTGGGAAAAGCGCCCTTGTTGCGCAGGATGTCGATGAACACGCGGTAGCGGCCCTCACCATGGAGCCGGTCGATCGCCTGATCAAAAATGTGGTCGTAGTTCACTGGCCGATGCCCGTCGCGTGTCGCCGGTCCCGTCCGGCAGCTCGTCCGCGCATCTATCGCGTCAGGCGTGTTATTGCCACCGCGATCTTTGCGAATCATTCGCGATTACAACCGTTCGATCCGCTCGATACCGTAGCCGCGCAGGGTGGCGGCAAAAGTGTCCGACTGGTCGGGATCCGCGGTAAACACCGCAAAGTCGCCCCGCTGCCGCTCGAAGGATTGACCCGCGGTGAGGCTGGCAATGCGGCGGGCGATGCCTTCTGCACCGTCGATCAACTGGACTGTGGTCCCGAACGCGCGGCCCAGCTCGCCTGCGAGCAAGGGGAAGTGGGTGCACGCCAACACCACCACGTCGATTTTGGCACCGCTCGCTTTCGCACGCAGCCCCTGGACTGCCTCGGCAATAATCCGCCCATCGACCGGCTCGCCCCGGAGCTTGGCCTCCGCCGCCGCGACCAGCGCGGGCGCTGCGTGGCGCACGAGGTGCCTGCCATGTGCGAACTCGGCTTCGAGCCGGTCGACATACCCCTGCCGGATTGTCGCCTCCGTTCCGAGCAGTCCGATCACCCCGGTGCGGGTTAGCGCGGAAGCGGGCTTGATCGCAGGGACGGTGCCGACGATCGGGATGTTGAGGACATCGCGCACCATCCCAAGCGCGATCGTGCTAGCCGTGTTGCAGGCGATTGTCGCGAGGCGCGGGCGATATCGTTCGGTCAGCACGCCCAGCAAGCCCGCAACCCGCGCGGCGATTTCCGCCTCCGTCTTGCCGCCATACGGCAAGCCCGCAGTATCGCCTGCGTAGATTACCGGCGCTTGCGGCAGGACCTTGCGCAGTTCGGCCAGCACGGTGAGCCCGCCCACCCCGGAATCGAACAACAGGATGGGAGCGGTTGGATCGGCCGTCACGCGAAACTCCGTTCGGTCGGGCTCGCGTCGAAAGCCGCGTCCTTGCAATTGTCCTGTCGCTAGATGAAAAAGCGGGTCTTCGACAAGCTCTAGGGGCGAACCAACCGAGTGGCAGATATGAATTGGCTCCTTGCCGCCATCGCTGGCTACCTCCTCGGCTCCATCCCGTTCGGATGGCTGCTGGCCCGCGCGGCGGGGCTGGGCGACGTGCGCGATATCGGCAGCGGCGCCACCGGCGCGACCAACGTATTGCGAACCGGCAACAAGCCGGCCGCGGCGGCGACGCTGGTACTCGATCTGGTCAAGGGTCTGGGCGCAGTTCTGCTCGCCAAGCTCCTGTGGCCGGGCGCGGAAGGCCTAGCCGGCGTGGCGGCCGTGGTGGGACATTGTTTTCCAGTGTGGCTCGGCTTCAAGGGGGGCAAGGGTGTCGCCACCAACGCGGGCGTCAGCTTCGGCTTGGCCTGGCCGATCGGGCTCGCTTATGCGGTCGTCTGGCTCCTCGTGCTAGCGCTCGGGCGGATCAGCTCGGTTGCGGGTATGGCCGCGGTGGTTGCGGCTGCGGTTGCCGCGGCGCTGCTGGGCTACGGCGAATATGTCATTCCGCTGGTGATCATCGCGGTGCTGATTATCTGGCTCCACCGCAGCAATATCGGTCGCCTGTTGCGCAAGGAAGAGCCGAAGGTCGGCCGGAAAACGTGAATTCTCCGGTAGGTTCAGGACCTCGCTTTTCACAGGAAGAGGCGTTCGCGCGCATCCGATTGTTGCGCTCGCCCAATATAGGCCCGGTCAGTTACCGGCAGCTCTTGCGCCGCTTCGGCACTGCAGAAGCTGCAGTGGACGCGCTGCCGGATCTCGCCCGGCGGGGCGGGACCGCGTATCACGCTGCGCCGCCAGAGACTATTGCAGAGGAAATCTCTCAAGTTCGGCGGGCGCAAGCGAAATACCTGTTTCACGACCAACCCGGTTATCCGCCGCTTCTCGCCGAGCTCGACAGTGCGCCGCCGATCCTGACCTGGCGCGGCAACGTCGCGCTGACCGCGATGCCGTGCGTCGCCATCGTCGGCGCGCGGAATGCCTCAGCGGCTGCGGTCAAGCTGGCGCGCGATTTCGGCGCGGCACTCAGCGAGGCGGGGTTCGCGGTCGCTTCGGGCCTGGCGCGCGGGATCGATGGAGCCGCGCACCGCGGCGCGATGCCGGCCACGATCGGCGTCATCGCCAGTGGAATCGACGTGACCTATCCTCCCGAGCACGTAGAGCTCCAGGAGGAAGTCGCCAGCCGGGGTCTGCTGCTCGCCGAGCAAGCCCCCGGCACCGAACCGCGCGGCCGTCATTTCCCCAGCCGCAACCGCATCATCGCCGGTCTCGCGAGCGGAACGCTGGTAGTCGAGGCTGCGCCCAAATCAGGCTCGTTGATCACCGCGCGGCTCGCGGCCGAAGCCGGGCGGGAGGTCATGGCGATCCCCGGGAGTCCGCTCGACGGGCGGGCGACGGGGTGCAACCAGCTTATCCGCGACGGCGCGGTGCTCGTGCAATCGCCCGAGGACGTTATCGAGTTGTTAAGCGGGTTCGACGGCACCCCGCGCTCGACGTTCCGCGAAGCAACGCCGGCGTATATCTTCGGCGATGATGAACTCGCCGATGCCGAGCCGGCCGACGTGTCTGCGTTGCTGACCACCGCGCCGGTGGCGGTCGACGAACTGATCCGCCAGTCGGGCGAGCCCGCCGCGTCGGTGCAGCTGGCGCTGCTCGAACTGGAGATCGCAGGCCGGATCGTGCGCCATGCCGGGGGTCGCGTGTCGCTCGCCGCTTGACGGCGCATCGATTCCCGCCACCCTCGTGCGTACGTATACGCGTAAGGACATTACCGAACTCACATGCAACTTGTTATCGTAGAATCGCCGGCCAAGGCGAAGACCATCGAGAAATACCTCGGCAAGGACTACAAGGTCCTCGCCTCGTACGGGCACGTTCGCGACCTGCCGCCCAAGGATGGCAGCGTGCGTCCGGACGACGATTTCGCGATGGATTGGGAAGTCTACCGCGACAAGACCGGCCGGGTGAAGGACATCGCCGACCTGGCCAAGAAGGCCGACCGCCTGATCCTGGCGACCGACCCCGATCGCGAGGGCGAGGCGATCTCGTGGCACGTGCGCGACCTGCTGGCCAAGAAGAAAGCGCTGCCAGCGGAAGTCCAGCGGGTCACTTTCAACGCGATCACCAAGCAAGCGGTGACCGAGGCGATGGCGCGCCCACGCGAACTCGATCAACCCTTGATCGATGCCTATCTTGCGCGCCGCGCGCTCGATTATCTCTACGGCTTCACCCTGTCTCCGGTGCTCTGGCGACGCCTGCCGGGCGCCAAGAGCGCGGGGCGCGTGCAGTCCGTGGCGCTGCGGCTGATCGTCGAGCGCGAGCGCGAAATCGAAGCGTTCGTGGCGCAGGAATACTGGTCGGTCGTCGCGCACCTGCAGCACGATGGCACCGCGTTCGACGCGCGGCTGGTCGCTTACGACGGCAACAAGCTCGAACGCTTGAGCATCGGCGAGGAGGGCACCGCGCTCGCCGCCAAGAAGGCGATCGAGGACGCGCGCTTCACGGTCGAGGACGTCGAGACCAAGCCGCTCAAGCGCCACCCCGCGCCGCCGTTCACCACTTCGACCCTGCAACAAGAGGCTGCGCGCAAGCTCGGCTATTCGGCAAGCCACACGATGCGGCTGGCGCAGAACCTCTACGAAGCCGGCGCGATCACTTACATGCGGACCGACGGCGTGCAGATGGACCACAGCGCGATCAGCGCGGCGAGGCTGGCGATCAGCGACCGCTTCTCGGGCCACTACCTCCCCGAAAAGCCGCGCATCTACCAGACCAAGGCCAAGAACGCCCAGGAAGCGCACGAGGCGATCCGGCCGACCGATTTCGCGCGCGATCACGCCGGGCAGGGCGACGAGGCGAAGCTCTACGACCTCATTTTCAAGCGCGCGATGGCCAGCCAGATGGCCGCCGCCAGCCTTGAACGCACGACGGTCACGCTGCGCGATCCGACCGGGCGCCACGAGCTGCGCGCCACCGGGCAGGTGGTGAAGTTCCCCGGCTTCCTCGCGGTGTACGAGGAAGGCCGCGACGCGAAGTCCGACGACGATGACGAGAACCTGCTCCCGCTGATGCGCAAGGGCGACAGCCCGCACAAGCAGGGCGTCGATGCCAACCAGCACTTCACCCAGCCGCCGCCGCGCTTTTCCGAAGCCAGCCTGGTCAAGCGGCTCGAGGAGCTCGGCATCGGGCGCCCTTCGACGTACGCCTCGACCATCCAGACCATCCGCGACCGGAATTACGTGCGGATGGAGAAGAACCGCTTCTTCGCAGAGGAAAGCGGGCGGCTGCTGACGGCATTCCTCGAACGGTTTTTCGAACGCTACGTCGGTTACGACTTCACCGCCGGGATGGAGGACGAGCTCGACCTGGTCTCCGCCGGGAAGGAGGAGTGGAAGAAGCTGCTCCGCGCATTCTGGACCGACTTCAAACCCAAGACCGACGAAGTGATGGAGAAGAAGCCGTCGGAAGTAACCGAGGAGCTGGACGGATACTTGTCCGACTTCCTGTTCCCGCCACGCGCCGACGGCGGCGATCCGCGTCAATGCCAGGTGTGCATCGCCGAAGGGCGCGATGGCGGGCGGCTGGCGCTGCGCGGAGGCAAGTTCGGCGCGTTCGTGGCGTGCTCGAACTATCCTGAATGCAAATACACCCGCCAGTTCGCGAGCCCTGGGGGCGGCGAGGGGGAGGGCGAGAACGGATCGATGGGCAAAGACCCCGAGACCGGCCTCGAAGTCGAGCGCAAGACCGGACGCTTCGGACCATACGTCCAACTAGGCGAGGGCAAGGAGGCCAAGCGCGCGTCGATCCCCAAGGACCTGCCCGACTTCGACCTTGAATGGGCGCTCAAGCTGCTGTCGCTACCGCGCACTGTCGGCCCCCATCCCGAGAGCGGCAATCCGATCACCGCGAGCATCGGCCGATATGGCCCGTATCTCGCGCATGACGGCAAGTACGCCAAGCTGCGCAATACGCTCGAAGTGTTCGAGACCGGCATGAACGCCGCGGTCACCCTGCTCGCCGAGGCGGCCAATCGCGGCGGGCGGGAAGGGCGCGCGGCGGCCGAGCCGATCAAGGCATTCGGCGCGCATCCGACCAGCGGCGGCGAAATGAAGGTGATGCCGGGCCGCTATGGCCCGTACGTCACCGACGGGACCACCAACGCCACGCTGCCGCGCGATGCGAAACCCGAAGAGCTGACCGAAGCCCAGGCGATCGAGCTGATCGATGCGCGCGCCGCCAAGGGTCCGGCGAAGAAGAAGGGCCGCAAGAAAGCGCCGGCGAAAAAGCCCGCGCCGAAGAAGAAGGCGGCGCCGAAAGCGAAGAAGGCGAGCGGCTAGGCGAGGCGGCGCGCGCTTTTCAAAGTTCACTCAAAGTTCACTCGAAATTCGCTTTCGCGGCGAGGGCGCGCAGCGAACAAGCGTCACGCCACATGTACGGCGTGCAGGGCCAGGAAAATGCAACGGCGAGAAAGAGCGGCCTAGTACTGGCAGGCTCAGGGCGTGTAGGAAAACGCAATCTTGAACGGGGACGGGGCGACGATGGCCAAGGAACATTTCGAGCGTCACAAGCAGCCCTGGAAAGGCGAGGAAGCCGGTCAGCTCCGCATGCTCGCCGGCAAGGGCAAGGGCCTCAAGGAAATCGCCAAGGCGATCAACCGCAGCGAGGAATCGACCAAGGATTTCGCCAAGAAAAACGGCATCGAGATCGCCAAGAAGCGCTAAGCGCGCGCTGAACCGTCGGCCAGTGCCGCGAGCGCGGCCCCGTGCACGATCGAGCGGGCGCGCAACACGCTGTCGAGGTACGTCGTCTCCATCCGCAGGAACTGCAACGGCGTCATCCCGAGAAATCGGTGGCCATTGCGGATGAAATGCGAATCGTCGTGATAGTCTGGGTCGTTGAGCGCGTAAGGCGGCCCGGCGATCTTCAACGCCATGATCGATCGCAGGAAGCGCGCACGGTTAAGGAGCAGCTTGGGCGGGTACCCGAAATACCGGTTGGCCAGCCTTTCCAGGCGCCGCTGCGGGATGCCGATCGCCGCGGCTTCCGCGCGCAGATCGGTTACGCTCGGCCGGGCGAGCAGATCGGCGACCTGGCGGATTTGTGTCTCTTGCCGGTGCGGCACCGCGAACAGCGCCGGCAGCATCTCGTCGAGGATCGCCTTGACGGCCCGGCCCCGGTCATGGTCGCGCAACCGCCGCGCCAACGCGTCGACCCACGCCGGCGCGAGCAGGCGCTCGAGCGGGGTGACCTTGTCGCGCAGCTTCGACGCGTCGGCATCGAGCAAGCGGGCGAAGCCTACCGGGGTAAGGTTGAAGCCGATCGTCACACCGCCCCTCGCGACGACCATCCTGGCAGCCTTGCTCGTCGCCCCGTAAAAGGCTGCGCCGGGTAGGGGCGTGCGGTCGGCCGTGCCGATCGCCAGAGTCATCGGCGAACGGTGTGGAATGAAACGGATGGCCGGAGAGTTGGGCAGCATCCACCCGTTGGCCGGCGCGTCGGCGCGAGGCTCTGAATCGAGCACGTGATAATCGGAAACCAAACCCGCCAGCGCAGGCGCGGGAATTTCATAGCGAACGGCAGCGTAGTCCGGGAGCACGAAACGCGCCGGATCAACGCCCGGCACGTGCGACCCGCTTTCGATCAGCATCCTAGCGCCCGAAATCCAGTCCTATTTCTTCGTAGATCTCGCGGTTCTCGGCCCAGTTTTCCTCCACCCGCACGTGGAGGAACAAGTGCACCTTGCGATCGAGCAGTGTGGCCAGTTCGGTGCGCGCCGCCTCGCCGATCTGCTTGATGCGTGAGCCGCCCTTGCCGAGCACGATCGCGCGTTGGGTTTCGCGGCCGACGACGATCTGCTGGTGGATCTCGAGACTGCCGTCCTTGCGCTCGATGTATTTCTCGGGCCGCACCGCGCTGTCGTAGGGCAGTTCCTCGTGGAGCTGCTTGTAGAGCTGTTCGCGGGTGATCTCGGTCGCCAGCAGACGTTCGCTGGCGTTGGATACCTGGTCCTCGGGGTAGGTCCACTCGCCTTCGGGCATCATCGCGGCGAGCGCCGATTTGAGCTCGGGCACCCCGTCACCGGTTGATGCCGATACGAAATAGATGTCGGCGAACTCCGCTTTGGCGGCAAATTCCTGCGCCAGCGCGAGCAGCGGTTCCTTTTTGGCGATGTCGACCTTGTTGAGGACCAGTATCTTGCGCTCGGGCCGCACGCTGAGCGCCTCGATCAAAGGATCGAGTTCGTGCCGCCGCTGCTTGATCGGATCGACCACCAGCAGCACCGCGTCAGCCGCCGTGGTGCCTTCCCACGCGGCGCTCACCATCGCGCGGTCGAGCCGGCGCTTGGGGGTGAAAATGCCCGGCGTATCGACCAGCACCATTTGCGTGCCGCCTTCGAGCGCGATGCCGAGCAACCGCGCGCGGGTGGTCTGCGCCTTGGCCGAAACGATCGCCACTTTCTGCCCGACGAGCGCGTTGACGAGGGTCGATTTGCCCGCGTTGGGCGCGCCGATCACCGCGACGAAGCCGCAGCGGGTGGAGCCTGTGTCGGTCATCCGAATGTCTCCATGAATGCCTTGGCAGCGGCGGTCTCGGCCTGCTGCTTGCTCGCCGCGGTCGCCTCGACCTCGCCGACGTTATGGACCCGCACGCGCACGGTGAAGCGCGCGCTGTGATCGGGGCCCGAGCGGTCGACCAGTTCGTATTCGGGAGGCTTGCGGCGGCTGCCGGCAGCCCATTCCTGCAACGCGGACTTGGGATGCTTCGAGCGGCCGCGGCGGCCCTCGACCGCTTCGCGCCACAGCAGGCGCACGAGATCGCGGGTGGGATCGAACCCGGCTTCGAGGAAGTTGGCGCCGAGCAGCGCCTCCATCACATCGCCCAGCACATTATCGCTGTCGTGCGCGCCGTCGTCGCGCGCCTGTTTCCCGAGCCGGACGTGGTCGGCCACGCCGATGTCGCGCGCGGTGCAGGCGCAGGTATCGCGGCTGACCAGCGCGTTGAGCCGCTGGGCGAGCGTGCCTTCGGCGCCTTCGGAACGTTCGAACAACCAGTCCGATATCGCGAGGCCGAGCACACGGTCGCCGAGCCACTCGAGCCGCTCGTAATTGACCGCCTCGCCGGTGCTGCCGTGCGTAAGCGCCGCATGCCACAACGCCTCGTCGCGGACGGTAAATCCGGTGTCCGCCAGCCAGCCGCGGGTCGCTTCTGCCAGTTTGCTCATATGCCTTCGCCGATGCGGTTCCAGCGCGCGGCGGAAAGCCAGGTCCACGGCTTGGGCCATTGCGCCGAGCCGTCGGTCGACCACACCATCACGCTGGCCCGCGCGACCAGCAGTTCCTCAGGCACCATGCCCACGCCGCCGCCAGCCGCCGCCGGAAAGCGGCTGTCCTGCGAATTATCGCGGTTGTCGCCCATCACGAACACCCGGTCCTGCGGCACGATCACCGGTCCGTAATCGTCCTGCGGGGTGGCCCCGAAATCGAGCGTGTCGTATGTCTTGCCCGAAGGCAGGGTCTCGCGGAAGCGGACGTAATCGCACGCCGGGCCGTTCGCGGTGGTCACGCTCTGCCCGCCCCATGCGCAGCTGGTGTTAGGCGAGATCGAGACCGTGAAATCGGCCACCCGCTCGCGCTTGACCGGCTCTCCGTTGAGCATCACCTGACCGCCGCTGACCGCGATCGTGTCGCCCGGCACGCCGATCACCCGCTTGATGTAGTCGACGTGGTCGACCGGGTGCTTGAACACCACCACGTCGCCGCGCTCGGGCGTGGTCGAGAACACTTGGCCGGGAATCAGCGGCAGCGCGAACGGCAGCGACCAGCGCGAATAGCCGTACGGCCACTTGGCGGCGATGAAGTAATCGCCGTTCCACAGCCGCGGCAGCATCGATTCGCTGGGGATCGAGTAGAACGAGAACGCAAAGCTGCGGAACAGGAACACCGCCAGCGCGAGCTTGAACACGAACCACGCGAACGAGCCGAGGCTTTCCTTTTCTTCGGGCTTGGCCGGCGGTGCAGCCGGGTCGGCAGCCGCGCTCATCCTGCCGCCGCCGCGGTGGGCGTGGACCGCATGTTACACTGTCCTGAAGACGGGAAGCGGGCATTCGCGGCCAGGCGATCGCGATGCGTGTGCCTCGCGGCAAAACTGGACGGCAGATTGGGACGAGCGCTTGCAAACATGGCCGCAGTCCCTAGTCGGGAGCCCGCCTGGTAGGAAAGGGAATTTGCACGTGAGCGACGCGGCCGAAACGGCATGGCAACGGATCGAGGCGTGCGAACGCAGGACGCTGGGTGAGCTGTTCGCGGGTGATCCGGCGCGGGTGGCCAAGCTGTCCGCACGGCTGGACTGGGGCACCGGGGACGAGCCGGGCGGGGCGCTGTTCGACTGGTCCAAGACCCACCTCGACGATTGCCTGCTCGACGCGTTCGAGCAACTCGCCGAGGCGTCCGGGTTTGCCGCCAAGCGCGCCGCGCTGTTCGCGGGCGAGCGGGTCAACACCACCGAGGACCGCGCCGCCGAGCACACTGCGCAGCGCGGGCTGGGTGCCGAAGCCTCGGTCGAGGAAGCCGACGCGCTGCACCAGCGGATGCAGATCCTGGTCGACGCGGTCCATCGCGGCACGCTGGGCGAAGTGCGCCACCTGATCCATATCGGCATCGGCGGCTCGGCGCTCGGGCCCAAGCTGGCGATCGATGCGCTGGCGCGGGACGGCGCACTGGTCGATGTCCACGTGGTCTCCAACATCGACGGGCTCGCGCTGGAGGCTGCGTTCGACAAGTGCGATCCGGCGACCACCCTGGTGGCGGTGGCTTCCAAGACTTTCACCACCATCGAAACGATGACCAACGCGGCAAGCGCGCTCGAATGGCTCCGGCAGAACGGCGTTGCCGATGCCTATGGCCGGGTGATTGCGCTGACCGCCAGCCCGGAAAAAGCCGTCGAATGGGGCATCGACGAGACCCGTGTGCTGCCGTTTCCCGATACGGTCGGCGGGCGGTATTCGCTGTGGTCGAGCATCGGCTTTCCGGTCGCGCTGGCGCTTGGCTGGCCGCAATTCGACGCGATGCTTTCCGGGGCGCGAGCGGTCGACGAGCATTTCCGCGACACCGATGGCCGCGCCAACCTGCCGCTGCGGGCGGCGTTCGCGGATCGTTATTACACCAGGGTGCGCCGCTGCCAGACCCGGGCGGTGTTCGCCTACGACGAACGGCTGGCGCTGTTTCCCGCCTACCTCCAGCAGCTCGAGATGGAATCGAACGGCAAGCGGGTGACCGCCGACGGCGCCCCGGTCGCCGGCCCCACCGCGCCGATCACCTGGGGCGGGGTCGGCACCGACGGGCAACACGCGGTGTTCCAGTTGCTCCACCAGGGCACGGTCGAAGTACCGATCGATTTCATCGCCAGCATCGATCCGGGCGACGCGCTCGATCCGGCGCACCACCGCATCCTGCTGATGAATTGCTTTGCCCAGGGGGCCGCGCTGATGGCGGGCCAGAAAGGCGAGGATTCCGGCGGATTCGGCCCCGCGCGCACGTATCCCGGCGACCGGCCGAGCGCGACGATCCTGGTCGACGACATCGATGCCGCCACTTTGGGCGCGCTGATCGCGTTTCACGAACATCGCACGTTCGCCAATGCCGCGCTGATGGGGATCAACCCGTTCGATCAGTTCGGGGTCGAGCTCGGCAAGGCGATCGCCAACAAGATCGCCGCCGGCGGGGCATCGTTCGATGCCGGCACCGAAGCGCTGCTCGGCGCGGCGGGGCTGGACTGAAAACAATTTAGTATTCGGAACTAACGCCAGGGATGCCCGTTTTGGCGCGCAGCGCTTTTGCGGCATGCAGGGATCGAGGGGGGTTGAAGCTTCGGACGGATGGCGGATTACAGTTTATCACCCTTTAGGGCCGACCTGCTCGTCCAGAGTATCACGGACTATGCGATTTACATGCTCGATCCGGCGGGCGTCGTCAGCAGCTGGAACACCGGCGCGCAGCGGCTGAAAGGGTACGAGGCCGAGGAGATCGTCGGCCAGCATTTCTCGCGGTTCTACAGCGAGGAGGATCAGGCAGCCGGGCTGCCTGCCCGGGCGCTGCAGACTGCGCTGGAGGAAGGCCGGTTTCACGCCGAAGCCTGGCGCAGGCGCAAGGACGGCACCCGCTTTTGGGCCAGCGTGGTGATCGACCCGGTCCGCGATCCGAACGGTCGTCATATCGGCTTTGCCAAGATCACTCGCGATCTGTCCGAGCGCCGCGAAACGGAGCAGGCTCTACGCCAGAGCGAAGAGCGCTTCCGCCTGCTGATCCAGGGCGTCACCGACTACGCGATCTACATGCTCGATCCGCTGGGCCACGTTTCGAGCTGGAACGCCGGCGCCGAGCGCTTCAAGGGATATGCGGCCGAAGAGATCATCGGCAGCCATTTCTCCCGCTTTTACCAGGATGAGGATCGCAAGATCGGGTTGCCCGAGCGAGCGCTCGAAACGGCGCGGGTCGAGGGCCGCTTCGAAGCGGAAGGCTGGCGGGTGCGAAAGGACGGCAGCAAATTCTGGGCCCACGTCGTGATCGATCCGATCCGCGATGATGACGGCCACCTGCTCGGCTTTACCAAGATCACCCGCGACCTGACCGAACGCAAGCGTGCGCAGGACACGCTCGAAAAGTCGCAGGAGCAGTTCTTCCAGGCGCAGAAGATGGAGGCGATCGGCCAACTGACCGGCGGCGTGGCGCACGACTTCAATAACATCCTGGCGGCGATATCGGGCAGTATAGAGATCGCGCTGAGACGGCTTTCCTCGGGGCAAGATCCGACCCAGTTCCTGCAAAACGCGATGCAAGGAGCCGAGCGCGGCGCAACGCTGACGCAGCGCCTGCTGTCGTTCGCCCGCAAGCAAGAGCTCGAGCTGGCGCCGGTCGACCTGATAGCCAGCATTCGCGACACCGCCGAGCTGTTGTCGCGCGCGATCGGGCCGAACTTTGCGCTCGAGACCCGCTTCCCGGTACGCTTGCCGATGGTGATCGCCGACCGCGCGCAGTTCGAGCTGGCGCTGATGAACCTCGTCGTCAACGCAAGGGATGCGATGCCGGGAGGTGGCTCGATCGTGCTGGCGATCGATTGCCCGGAGCCCGACGCCGACTGCAGCGACTTCGTTCGGTTGAGCGTCATCGATCAAGGCGAAGGCATGAACGACGCGACCCGCGCACGCGCGACCGAGCCGTTCTTTACCACCAAGGGCGTGGGCAAGGGCACCGGGCTGGGCTTGTCGATGGTCCAGGGCATGGCCGAGCAGTGCGGCGGCCGGATCGTGATCGACAGCGTGCCGGGCGAGGGCACCACGGTGGAAATATGGTTCGTGGTCGCCAACGAGCCCGGTGCGGAAATTCCGGCCGCGCAAGCCGCGCAACCGAACAACATCACCGCCCTGCGGATACTGGCTGTCGACGACGACGCGATCGTGCTCCTCAACACCGTCACGATGCTCGAGGACATGGGCCATCGGTTACCGAGTGCCACTCAGGCTCCGAAGCGCTGGCGGCGCTGGCCAATGACGAATACGACTTGTTGCTATCGGATTACGCGATGCCGGGCATGAACGGTGGGGAGCTGATCCGCCAGGTCCGACTGGTGCGGCCCGAAATGCGGGCAGCGATCGTCTCGGGGTACGCGGACCTGCCCGAAGGCACCGCGCTTGACGTTCCTCGGCTCGGCAAACCGTTCAGCGAGAACGACCTGGGTCAATTGATCACCAGAATGATCTGCGAAGCAAAAAGAAAATGAAACAACGAGTTACGCTATTTGCGTACGTTTTCAAACGCTAGAGAACAAAGTTTTCCACGGATCCTCCGCGGGACCGACTGATTGGCTATCCTATGATGGACTTTAATCGGCGATAATGTACGATAGCAGGATCGCCGATTACTAACTTGGGAACCGGTGGCTGAGAGACAATGGAGTGCTCCCCCCGACGTGGGAGCAAGAATTTGTCCGTTTCTGAAATCGGTGTTGAGCGGTTTCTGCGCCGGATCGAAGATCGTGCGCCGCTAAGCGATATCGCGCGGACTGCTTTCTTCGCCTTGCGGCCACGTGCGGAAAAGTATGCAAACTACCGCGATATCGTTCGCGAAGGCGAACCGACGCGCGGCTGCTGTCTTCTGGCCGAGGGGTTCGTCAGCCGTTATAAGACCCTGCCCAGTGGCGGTCGGCAGATCAATTCGTTCCATTACGGCGGCGAGATGGTGGATCTGCAATCCGCGTTGTTACTGGTGTCGGATCACGGCATCCGCGCCCATGTCGCGACGACCGTGCTCGTGTATGAAACCGATGATATTCTCAAGCTCACAACGGACTATCCCGAATGGGGCAGAGCGTTGTGGTTCGACACTCTGGTCGATGCCGCGATATTCCGCGAATGGATGCTCAACGTCGGGCGCCGGCCGGCGGTGTCCCGCATCGCCCATCTCCTGCTCGAACTGGCGTGGCGTTCCCACCAGGCCGGGGTGAGCGACGGACGCACGTTTGCAATGCCGGTGACCCAGTTGGATGTGGCCGATGCTACCGGGTTGAGCGCGGTTCACACCAACCGATCGATTCAACGCCTGCGCGAAGAGGGGTTGATCCGCACATACGGGCGAACGGTCGTGATCGAGCAATACGAGCGGCTGATGTCGCTGGCGTCTTTCGAAGAGACGTATCTCCATCCCGAAGGTCCGCGGAGGCCGCTGGCTGCGTGATCATGGCCCCTGATGGGGCTGTAAGGGTTCGTTTCGGACTATTGCTCGTCTTTCGACGCGTAGCTCACGCGGCCAAGGCTGCGTCCATCTTCGAACAGTTCGAAATCGTGTCCCGGCGCGTTGCGCTCGACCCAGTCGAATACCGACGCGGGGCTGTCAGCCGCGAAATCAAGTTGTTGCTCGAGCTGCTCATCGTGCGCCGAAACGAACAAGCTGTAATTTTTCATCGTCTCCTCCTGGTGAGACGACACGATAATGCGCTGGACGGGTGGGTCCGCCAATCACATATGACACACCTGCAAAAATATTGACATTCGCGCAGATGTGAACCATATGCCCGGCATCGAGACGCCTCGCAGCGTGAACAGGCGGGCAACGCTCCATCAAGTCAAACCTTGATAGATGCCAAAACCGCCCCGGCAGCGTTTCGGTTCTTTTCCCAGACTTCCCAATTCACGCGGGTTGTTAACGGGGCCATGTTCGGCCCCATCACCCGCTGCACCGCGTCCGGATTCCCGCTGGGAATCCCGAAGTGCGCTGCCGCTTACGCGAAGAAGTATTCATACCATGTCATTTGCAAATCTCGGGCTGTCGCAGCCCGTTCTCCAGGCTTTGGAGAGCAAGAACTATACCGTCGCCACCCCGATTCAGACGCAGGCGATCCCGCTTGTGCTGGAAGGCCGCGACCTCCTCGGTATCGCCCAGACGGGCACCGGCAAGACCGCCGCCTTCATGCTCCCGAGCATCGACCGCCTGCGTGAAGCCGGCAACCAGACGCCGTTCAAATCGTGCCGCATGCTGGTGCTCGCGCCGACGCGCGAGCTCGCCGGCCAGATCGCCAAGAGCGCCGAGGACTACGGCGGCTACACCGGGCTGAAGGTCGACGTCGTCGTCGGCGGGACTTCGGTCGGCCGTGACCGCAACAAGCTCCACCGCGGGACCGACATCCTCGTCGCCACGCCCGGCCGCCTGCTCGACCTGGTTGACCAGAAGGCCATCCGGCTCGACGGGGTCGAGATCCTGGTGCTCGACGAAGCCGACCAGATGCTCGATCTGGGCTTCATCCACGCGCTCAAGAAGCTCGTCGGGCTGATGCCGAAGGAGCGCCAGACGCTGCTGTTCAGCGCGACAATGCCCGGTTCGATCAAGGACCTGTCGAAGCAGTACCTCAACAACCCGGCGCAAGTGTCGGTGGCCCCTGCAGCGACCACTGCCGAGCGGGTCGAACAGTACGTCACGCTCGTCAGCCAGTCCGAAAAGCAGGGCCTGCTCGAGATGATCCTGCAAAAGCGTTATCCGCAGACCGAAGGGATGGAGCGCGTTCTCGTGTTCACCCGCACCAAGCACGGCGCCGACCGTGTCGTGAAGAAGCTGGTCCAGGCCGGCATTCAGGCCGACGCGATCCACGGCAACAAGAGCCAGCCGCAGCGCGAACGCGCGCTGGGGCTGTTCAAGTCGGGCCGGGTGAAGGTGCTCGTCGCGACCGACATCGCCGCACGCGGCATCGACGTTTCGGGCGTCAGCCACGTGATCAATTACGAACTGCCCAACGTGGCCGAACAGTACGTCCACCGCATCGGGCGGACGGCCCGCGCGGGTGCCGACGGCATCGCGATGACGCTGTGCGCCGAGGATGAGCGGGCATATTTGCGCGACATCCAGAAGCTCACCGGCGTGACGCTCGAGCGGCTGCCGTTGCCCGACAATTTCCGCGCCTTCATCGAAGACGCGCCGATCGTGAAGCCCAAGGGCAACCCCGGGCAGCAGCAGCGCAGTGCGCCCAAGAAGATCCACGCCAAGCCGATCGGCGACCGCCGTCCGGATCGCGGTCCCCGCCAAGGGCAGGGCAACGGTCAGCAGGGCGGCGAGCGTTCGGGCGGTGAACGTTCGGGCGGTCAAGGCGGCGGCAATCGTCCGCGCCGTTTCCATGGCAAGGGCCAGGGCGGCGGCCAGGGCGGCGGAGGCCGCAGCGGCGGCGGTCAGGGCGGCGGAGGCGGCCAGCGCCAGGCGCGTGGCTGACAGTTAACCTCGGCCCGGCGGGGCCACCGACGAACGAGCGGCGGTGCGACAGCTTTTGTTCATGGAAACTTGTGTTTTCAGGACAATTGCGGGTCGCGCCGCCCTTGTCTTATCGGGGCCAATGAAGGTTTATGCGATGCCGCGTATCGTGCCCTTGCTCGCCTGTATCGCCCTTGGCGCCTGCACCCCGGCGCAGATGCGCCTCCCCGCCTCGCTGACCCAAGCATCGGTCCGGACGGAAATTGCCGGCATCGGCGGATGGCCCAGCGGTCGCTTCACCGCGGGTGAATACAGCGGTGCCTTCACCCGCTCGCTCGAACGCTCTTCATTCGCGGAGGCCATCGCGCGCACCGGCCATAGCGATTTCACTATCGCCGGACCCGAGATCAGTTCGACCATCGAAGCGCGCTGCGACATGCGCGAGCACGCGATCGACTTGGGACTTGCCGAAGTAACCGTGCAGCCGATGGCCTATCGCTGCGATCTGACTGCGGAAGGCCGGCCCATCCCAGCGCGGTTCGAGTTGCAGGAAGTAGTCGGCGGCGGCAGCGCGATCACCCGCTATGAACGGCGCGGTGAGATCGCGCTTGGCGGAGAGATCGTCGGCTTCCGCTCGGTGCATCACCTCGCCGGCACCCCGATGCCGAGCCTGACCCCGATCGGTTACGTGTTCGAGCAGAAGGGGCGCGAAATCGGCGCGCTCGAACTGACCGGGCGCCCGGCGCTGATCCTGCCTGCCTCGCTCGACCGCGGTGTGGCGCGCACCGCGACGGTGGCCGCGCTCGCGCTAGCGACGTTGTGGGACCCTGCGGTGCACGACCACGACATGTGACCGGCGCGCTGGCGGTTGGCAGCGCACCCGATGCTCGCCATATGCGCTGCCCTGACAGGAGATGCGCATGGCCGAGCGGGAATACGACTACGACCTTTTCGTTATCGGCGCGGGGTCCGGCGGCGTGCGCGCCAGCAGGGTCGCGGCGAGCTACGGCGCCAAAGTGGCTGTGGCCGAGGAGTACCGGGTAGGCGGCACCTGCGTCATCCGCGGGTGCGTGCCCAAGAAGATGCTCGTTTACGGCGCGCACTTTGCCGAAGACCTCGAAGACGCGAAGAACTTCGGCTGGACGATCGACAATCCCAAGTTCGACTGGACCGTGCTGCGTGACAACGTCCTCGGCGATGTCGACCGGCTCAACGGCATTTACACCAGCACGCTCGAGAACAACGGGGTCGAGATCATCATCGACCGCGCGGTGCTGACCGGCCCGCACGACATCCGCCTCGGCAGCGGCAAGACCGTCACCGCCAAGTACATCCTGATCGCCACAGGAGCGCGGCCGCACGTGCCCGATTGTCCCGGTCACGAACTGGGTATCACCAGCAACGAAGCGTTCCACCTCGATGCCCTGCCACCGCGCATCCTGATCGCCGGCGGAGGCTATATCGCCAACGAGTTCGCCGGAATCTTCAACGAATTTGGCAGCAAGGTGACGATCATGAACCGGTCGGACAAGCTTCTGCGCGGCTATGACGAAGCCTTGCGCGACCGTCTGCTCCAGATCAGCCTCACCAAGGGCATCGATTTCCGCTTCAACGCCAATTTTCGCGGTATCGAGCAGACCGAGGACGGCTGCCTCAAGGTGTCGATGACCAATCACGAAGACCTGGTGGTCGACTGTGTGCTGTTCGCGACTGGCCGCCTGCCCAACACTCAAGGCCTCGGGCTCGATTCCGCCGGGGTCGAACTGGGCGAACATGGCGCGATCACGGTCGACCGCTTCAGCAAGACCAACCTCGATCACATCTATGCGGTGGGCGACGTGACCAACCGGGTGCAGCTGACGCCGGTGGCGATCCGCGAGGGGCAGGCGTTTGCCGACACGGTGTTCGGCAACAAGCCGCACGCAGTCGATCATTCATGTATCCCGAGCGCGGTGTTCAGCCATCCGCCGATCGCCTCCGTCGGCCTGACCGAAGGCCAGGCGCGCAACAAATACGGCGTGGTCAAGGTCTACGAAAGCGACTTCCGCCCGATGAAGAACGTGCTGGCGGGCCGCAACGAGCGCTCGCTCTACAAGATGATCTGCGCCGAAGGGACCGGCAAGATCCTCGGTCTGCACATGATCGGACCCGAGGCGCCCGAGATTATGCAGGCTGCCGCAATCGCGGTGAAGGCCGGGCTGACCAAGGCCCAGTTCGACGACACCGTGGCGATCCACCCGACGATGGCCGAGGAGCTGGTGCTGCTGCGCTGACGCGCCATTCAGCCGCTCGCTTCGGCGCGTGTCATCGCGCTGGCGTGAAGGCACTTCACCTGCGCCGGCCCATGGCGCCTACCCCGCCGCACTGACGGCGCTATCGCGGCCGCCGGGCCGATGGTACGAGCGCGCTGAAGGGAGACAGGGGCATGGCAGGCACGGTTCTGGTCACCGGCGGCACCGGTTACATCGCGGGCGAGCTGATCGACCAATTGCTGGACAAAGGCTGGTGCGTGCGCACCACCGTCCGCAGCAAGGCGAAGAGCGAGGCGCGGCTGCGCGGGCGCTGGCCGGGCGCGGGCGGCCAGCTGTTCGTGTTCGAGGCCGACCTGATGAGCGACGCCGGCTGGGCGCTCGCCAACGAGGGCTGCACCCACGTCGCGCACGTCGCGTCGCCGTTTCCGGTGGGGGTGCCGAAGGACGAGGATGAGCTGATCGTCCCGGCGCGCGACGGCACGCTGCGCGCGCTGCGTTTCGCGCACGAGGCGGGCGTGCCGCACTTCGTCCAGACCAGCAGTTCGGCCGCGATCGCCTATGGGCACCCTGCGGCGAAGACCACGTTCGACGAGCGCGACTGGACCAATCTCGATGCGCCCGGCGTGCAGCCTTACGTCAAATCCAAGACCATCGCCGAGCGGGCAGCGCGCGATTGGGTGGCGGAGAATTCGCCCGATATGGCGTTCTGCAGCGTCAACCCGGTCGCCGTGCTGGGCCCGGTGGCGAATGACGACCTCAGCGCCTCGATCGAGTTCGTGCGCCGCTTCCTCACCGGTGAGATACCCGCGATCCCGCGTATTGGCTTCACGGTGGTCGACGTGCGCGACGTGGCTCTGCTGCATGTCCTGGCGCTCGAGGCCGCGCCCGAAACCATCCGCGGCGAGCGGTTCGCCTGCGCGGCGGACTTCATGTGGATGGAGGACATGGCCCGCGTGCTGCGCGAGCACATGGGCGAGGACGCGCGCAAGGTACCCACGCGCCCGATGCCAACGCCGATCCTCAAGCTGATGGCGCTGTTCAGCCGCGACATCCGGCAGATTTCGGGCGAAGTCGGCAAGCGCAAAGTGGTCTCGGGCCAGCACGCCAAGGACAAGCTCGGCTGGACCACGCGCGCGTCGACCGAGACCGTTCTCGACACCGGCCGCAGCCTGATCGCGCAAGGTATCGTCAAACTCTGACAGTTTGTTGACGCTCCAGCGCTCGCGCGGCAAGGCATCGGCAAGCCAAGACAAGGGGTGCCGATGTCCGCCAATATCGCCGAACTCGAACGCCGCCGCAGCGCCGCGCGCATGGGCGGGGGCGAGAAGCGCATCGCCGCGCAGCACGCCAAGGGCAAGCTGACCGCGCGCGAGCGGGTCCAGGTGCTGCT
The DNA here is from genome assembly GCA_963781525.1 of uncultured Alphaproteobacteria bacterium. Lineage (GTDB taxonomy): Bacteria > Pseudomonadota > Alphaproteobacteria > Sphingomonadales > Sphingomonadaceae > Tsuneonella. The sequence goes on from CAWAGD010000008.1 coordinate 98,008, forward strand.
CGACGAAGGCAGCTTCGAAGAGCTCGACATGTACGTCGAGCACGATTGCGCCGACTTCGGGATGGAGAACCAGCGCATTCCCGGCGATGGCGTGGTCACCGGCAGCGGCACGATCAACGGGCGGCTGGTGTTCGTGTTCAGCCAGGATTTCACCGTGTTCGGCGGCTCGCTGTCCAAGCGCCACGCGGAGAAGATCTGCAAGGTGATGGACATGGCGATGAAGGTCGGCGCGCCGGTCATCGGCATCAACGACAGCGGCGGCGCGCGCATCCAGGAGGGCGTCGCCTCGCTCGGCGGCTATGCCGAGGTGTTCCAGCGCAACGTGCTCGCCAGCGGCGTGGTGCCGCAGATCAGCCTGATCATGGGCCCATGCGCGGGCGGGGCGGTCTATTCGCCGGCGATGACCGACTTCATCTTCATGGTGAAGGATTCGAGCTACATGTTCGTCACCGGGCCCGACGTGGTCAAGACGGTGACCAACGAGGTCGTCACGCAGGAGGAACTGGGCGGGGCGATCACCCACACCACCAAGACCTCGGTCGCCGATCTCGCGTTCGAGAACGACATCGAGACGCTGCTGCAGACGCGGCGGTTCTTCGATTTCCTCCCGCTGTCGAACCGCGAGAGCGTGCCCGAACGGCCGACCGCCGACGCGTGGGACCGGCTGGAGGACAGCCTCGACACGCTGATCCCGGCCAACGCCAACCAGCCCTACGACATGCACGAAGTGATCCGCAAGGTGCTCGACGAAGGCGACTTCTTCGAGATCCAGCCGGCGCACGCGGGCAACATCCTCACCGGCTTCGGCCGGGTCGAGGGGCGCACGGTGGGCGTGGTCGCCAACCAGCCGATGGTGCTCGCCGGCGTGCTCGACATCAACTCGAGCAAGAAGGCCGCGCGCTTCGTGCGCTTCTGCGACGCGTTCGACATTCCGATCCTGACGTTCGTCGACGTGCCCGGCTTTCTCCCGGGCACGGCGCAGGAGCACAACGGGATCATCAAGCACGGCGCCAAGCTGCTGTTCGCCTATGCCGAGGCGACCGTGCCCAAGATCACCGTGATCACCCGCAAGGCCTATGGCGGCGCTTACGACGTCATGGCGTCGAAGCACCTGCGCGGCGACCTCAACTACGCCTGGCCCACAGCCGAGATCGCGGTGATGGGCGCCAAGGGCGCGGTCGAGATCATCTTCCGCGGCCTCGGCCCGGAGGAGATCGCCGAGAAGACGAAGGAATACGAGGACCGCTTCGCCAACCCGTTCGTGGCGGCGCAGCCGAGGGTACATCGACGAGGTGATCTACCCGCACTCGACCCGGCGGCGGATCGCGCTGGGGCTCAGGAAGCTACGCGGGAAGGTGCTTGAGAACCCGTGGAAGAAGCATGACAATATTCCGCTGTGAGGTGATCTATGCGCTGCGTTCAACCTGAAGGTGACCGCGGCAGCCTGAAATGGATTCAGCGGGCTGTCGAATGTAATTCGGAAGAACTGGAGAAGCCGATTCTGGCAGCACTTCCGGAGGCGACGCGGATAGACTGGAAGAGCCCGATCCGGGCAGACGATTTTGCAGGATACCGAGATAAATCGTTCTTAGAGAAGGTCGGAGTGCCTCATCTCGAGAATGCGCTCGCCTCGTTTTGGCCGGCTCGTGGTCCTCAATGGGACGCGTTAGCAATTACCGACGCCAGTCAAGTGATTCTGGTCGAAGCTAAGGCTCACATTGGTGAGTTTTGTTCCCCCGCTAGCCAAGCATCCCCGAGGTCGCTTGAACTGATAAAGAGAGCGTTGCTCGAAACGGCTAAGGGCATGGGTGTGCCGCTTGCCGATGCTGAAAATTGGCATGACCGCTTCTTCCAATATACCAATCGGTTGGCTCATCTTTACTTGCTTAGATCTCAGGGGGTAGATGCTTGGTTGATCTTTGTTGGCTTTACAGACGACGATGACATGCCGGGGAGCACGACTGCAGAGGCTTGGGAGGCGGCCTACAAAATCGCTGACTACGCGCTTGGCATCTCTTCGCGACATGCCCTCCGTCGTTACGTTATCCACGTCCACCCATCAGTGAGCGCAATTCCATGAAACTCGGCCGTCTCAATCACATCGGCGTCGCGACGCCCTCGATCGCGGACAGCGTGGCCTATTATCGCGAGGTGATGGGCGCGACCCAGGTCACCGAGCCGTTCGACATGCCCGAGCAGGGCGTGAAGGTGTGCTTTGTCGATACGCCGGACGGATGGCGGCACGCAGATCGAGCTGATCGAGCCGCTGTCCGAGGCCTCGCCGATCCACGGGTTCCTCGAGAAGAACCCGCTCGGGGGGCAGCACCACCTTTGCTACGAGGTGCCCGATATCAACGAGGCACGCGCGTGGTTCGAGGGGCTGGGCAAGCGCATCCTCGGCCCCACCCGCATCGGCGCGCACGGGACGCCGATCTTCTTCCTCCACCCCAAGGACATGATGGGCCAGCTGACCGAGATCATGGAGACGCCCCCAAGCGACCATTAGGCCGCGCATTGACGCTTGCTCCCGCGCGCCGCTCGGGCAAAGGTTGCGACAAGCAACGTACCGAATGTCTTTGGGGAGAATGCAACCGTGGCCGACTACCAGACCATCCTGACCGAGCAGACCGGCGGCGTCCTCAAAATTACGCTCAACCGGCCCGAGCGGCTCAACGCCGCCTCGATCGAACTGGCCGAAGAACTCGGCGCGGCGTTCTACGACATCGACGATGCGCGCGCGGTGCTGATCACCGGGGCAGGGAAGGGCTTCTGCTCGGGCGCAGACCTCGCCGCGCGCGGCGGGGACGAGAGGCGCGCCAAGGGCGGCAGCCACCTCGCGCTGCAGAACTACTACAACCCGCTGCTCAGTCAGATTCTCCGCTGCCCGGTGCCGGTGGTGACCGCGGTCAACGGCCCCGCGGCCGGGGTCGGCTGCTCGATCGCGCTGGCGGGCGATTTCGTGCTGGCTGGCCAGAGCGCGTACTTCCTCCAGGCGTTCGTCAACATCGGGCTGGTACCCGACGGCGGATCGACCTGGTTGCTCGCCCGCGCGATCGGCCGCGCGCGCGCCACGCGCATGATGATGCTGGGCGAGAAGATCGGCGCGACCCAGGCCGAGGAGTGGGGCCTGATCTACAAGGCGGTCGACGACGCGGCGCTGATGGACGAGGCGATGGCGCTCGCCACGCGCCTGTCGGAAGGGCCTACGGTGGCGTATCGCACGATGAAGGCCAACCTCGCGCTCGCGCTCGACGGCACGCTGCCGCAGGTGTTCCTCGCCGAGGCCGAAGGGCAGCGCACCGCCGGCGCGAGCGCCGACGCGGCGGAGGGCGGCATGGCCTTCCTCCAGAAGCGCAAGCCCGCGTTCAAGGGAGCCTGACATGCTGTTCTACGACAGCCCGAACCCCGCGCCCAACCCGCGCCGGGTGCGCATCTTCGCGGCCGAGAAGGGTATCGCGCTGCCGTCCAGGGAAGTCTCGATTCCGGCGCGCGAGCACAAGGCGCCCGAGTTTCTCGCAGTCAATCCGCGCGGTCAAACCCCTGCGCTCGAACTCGACGATGGCACGGTGATCGCGGAAAGCGTGGCGATCTGCCGCTTTCTCGAAGCGCTCCACCCCGATCCGCCGCTGTTCGGCAAGACGCCGACCGAGATCGGGCTGATCGAGATGTGGAACCGCCGGGTCGAGATGATCCTGATGCCGCCGGTCGGCGCGGTGTGGGTGCACACGCATCGCTTCACCGCCGCGATCCCCGGCCGCAATGCCGAGTGGGGCGAGAGCAATCGGCCCCGGATCGCCGACGCCTTCGCCTTCTTCGACCGCAGTTTGGAGAACTCGGAGTTCCTCGCCGGTGACAGTTTTTCCATGGCGGATATCCTGCTGCTGACCACGGTCGATTTCGCCACCTTTATCGGATCGGGGCCCGGGCCGGAGAGCGGCGCTCTGATGCGTTGGCACGATCAGGTCAGCGCGCGGCCAAGCGCCAGCGCCTGACGCGGGTCCAGCTTGCGCTTCCGCTGGCATGACGAGTGTGCTTAGGGGAGGGGCATGACGGACACACCCGCTTCTTGCCCGACCCGCGCCGACTGGCAGGCGCTCGCTGACAGGGAGGTCAAGGGCAAGCACCTGAACTGGAACCCGCCCGAGGGTTTCCCGATCGGGCCGCTCTACACCGCCGAAGATGCGCCACGCGATCCGGGCCTGCCCGGTTTCGCGCCGTTCACCCGCGGCGTAAAGGCCAGCATGTACGCCGGCCGGCCGTGGACGATCCGCCAGTATGCGGGCTTTTCGACCGCCGAGGAATCGAACGCGTTCTATCGCCGCAACCTGGCGATGGGGCAAAAGGGGCTGTCGGTCGCGTTCGATCTCGCCACCCATCGCGGCTACGATAGCGATCACCCCCGCGTGGTCGGCGACGTCGGCAAGGCAGGCGTCGCGATCGATACCGTGCGCGACGTCGAGATCCTGTTCGACGGGATTCCGCTCGATCAGATGAGCGTGTCGATGACGATGAACGGCGCGGTCATCCCGATCCTGGCGTTCTTCATCGTCGCGGCCGAACGGCAAGGGGTCAGCCAGGACAAGCTCGACGGGACCATCCAGAACGACATCCTCAAGGAGTTCATGGTCCGCAACACGTACATATATCCGCCCGAACCGAGCATGCGGATCGTCTCCGACATCATCGCATATACCTCAGATAACATGCCGAAATTCAACAGTATTTCGATTTCCGGCTATCATATGCACGAAGCCGGGGCGACCGCGGTGCAGGAGCTTGCCTTCACTATCGCCGACGGCAAGGAATACGCCCGCCGCGCGATCGATACCGGGCTCGACATCGACGCGTTCGCGGGGCGCCTGTCGTTTTTCTTCGGCATCGGGATGAACTTCTTCATGGAAGTCGCCAAGCTGCGCGCGGCGCGCACGCTGTGGTGGCGGACGATGGATGGGCTGGGCGCGAAGTCCGAGCGGTCAAAGATGTTGCGGACCCACTGCCAGACCAGCGGGGTGTCGCTGCAGGAGCAGGATCCGTACAACAACGTCATCCGCACAACGATCGAGGCGATGGCGGCGGTGCTCGGCGGTACCCAGAGCTTGCACACCAACGCGCTCGACGAAGCGATCGCGCTGCCGACCGACTTTTCCGCGCGGATCGCCCGCAACACCCAGCTGGTGCTGCAGGAAGAGACCGGAATCACCAACGTCGTCGATCCGCTGGGCGGCTCATACTATGTCGAAGCTTTGACCGCCAAGCTGGTGGAAGAAGCCGAGAATTTGATTGCCGAGGTTGACGCTGCGGGCGGCATGACCGCATATGTGGCGAGCGGCAAACCGAAGGCTGCGATCGAGGAAGCCGCGGCGGCCAAGCAGGCCAGCATCGATCGCGGCGAGACCGTGATCGTCGGGGTCAACAAGTACCGCAAGGACGCCGAAGAGCATCTCGACACGCTGGAAGTCGATAACCACGCTGTGCGCGATGGACAGATCGCCCGGCTGAAGGCGGTCCGCGCAGGCCGCGACGAGGCTGCCTGCCGCGCGGCGCTAGGAGCGCTGACCGCGGGCACGGGCAACGGCGGCAATCTTCTGGCACTCGCGGTCGATTGCGCGCGGCAGGATGCTACGCTGGGCGAAATCTCCGCTGCGATGGAACAGGCTTTCGGTCGCTACGATACGGTGCCGACGCCAGTGAAGGGCGTTTACGCGCAGGCTTACGCGAACGACCCGCGATACAGCCAAGTGGTCGACGGGGTGCAGGCGGTCGGTCGCCGTCTCGGCCGCGCGCCGCGAGTGATGGTCGCCAAGATGGGCCAGGACGGCCACGATCGCGGTGCCAACGTTATCGCATCGGCCTTTGCCGACATGGGCTTCGACGTCGTCAGCGGCCCGCTGTTCCAGACGCCTTCGGAAACCCGCGACATGGCACTGGCCGAAAACGTCGACGCGATCGGCGCGAGCAGTCTCGCCGCAGGACACAAGACGCTGATCCCCGAGCTTATCCAGTTGCTGCGGGAAGCGGGACGCGCGGACATCAAGGTCGTCGCCGGCGGCGTGATCCCCGCGCGTGACTATGAATTCCTGCGCGAAGCGGGTGTGCAGGGCATCTACGGCCCGGGCTCCAACGTGGTGGAGTGCGCCGCCGACCTGCTGCGGTTGCTGGGGCATAATATGCCGCCAGTGGGTAGCGAGCTTGAGGCGGCTGAATGAGCGTCCTTGTCGCCGCCATGCTGATGCAGGGTGTCGTCCGGATTTCCGCACCGGCACCGACCGTGCCGATCGTCGACCCGGCGCCCGTCTTCGCAACCTTTCGACAGGCGTGCGTTGAACCGTTCCCCGATCCGGCCGGCTTCGCCCGCGCCGTGGCCGCGATGCCGACGCTCACCCGCCGGCAGCCGTCCACCGAACTTGAACGCCTGATTCCGGGAGAAATCTGGCACTCGCCGGCCATGACGGTGCGATACACCGCGACCATGCCAGTGGCCGACCTGCCGGCGCCGCAATGTTCGGTAAGCGCGATCGCGGCCGTCGGCACGGATCAAGACTCGCTGATCCTCGAATTTGCGAGCAGCGCGGGCCTTGCGGCTCCCAAGCTGCGCGGCCGCAGCGGCACCCGCATGGCGAAGTGGAACAGCGACCGGGGTGGCGGCACACGCTGGCGGACCATCTTCACAACCGAGGCCCGGGACGGCTACATCGAACTGCGCCTGGTCCAGATGAATCTGGGCAAGGGCAAGTGACGCCTCAGCCCTCGTTCTGGCCGATCGCGTCGATGATGTTTCTCGCCGGCATCGGCATCCCGGTGTTTGCCGCGTTCAACACGGCGCTCGGCAAGCAACTGGGCGGTCCGGTCGCAGCCACGGCAGTCACGTTCGCGGTTGGCCTGGTCATCGCGCTGGCGATGGTTGCGCTGACCGGCTTTCCCCAGCGCGCGGCGTTTACATTTGAAACGCCGCACATCTGGTTCGGCGCGATATTCATGCTGTTCTACGCCACGTCCGTCGCGTTTGCGGCGCCGCGGATCGGCCTCGGCAATGCGATATTTTTCGTGCTGCTGGGCCAGATCGTGGCAGCGGCGGCGATCGACCACTTCGGCTGGCTTGGCACCGTGCAAAGTGCGCTGACTCCCAAGCGCATGCTCGGCCTCACGGTGATGGCGATCGGGTTGTACCTTGCAAGGAAACCGGCATGAGATCGCGGCGATGATCGACGATGACGAAGGTTCAGGTGGCGCGGTCGGCGAAGGCGCCGCATCGATCCTCTATGACTATTACAAGTATCTCACCTCGCTGTGCATCTTCTCGCTCGGCGGTGTGCTGGCACTGGCAGATCGGATCCCGGAGGCGGGTCGGGGCCGCGAGCTGGTCGTGGGTGCGCTCGTGGTGATCTCTCTCGCCGCGCTGCTGGCATTCACCGGCGTCGGCGAGTTCGCCCGGTCTCGCAGCGAAGGGACGGCGGCGCGGCAATCGGTGCTGCGCTACAGCGGCAAGGCGCCCGTCTTGCTGTCGATCGGCCTCGGCATGTTCATATACCTTTTCACGAAGAGCATTTTCCGATGATCCGCACCGACTGGACCCGCGCAGAGATCGCCGCGCTGTTCGACCTGCCGTTTACCGAGCTGCTGTTCCAGGCGGCGAGCGTGCACCGCCAGAATCACCCGCCTGACCAAGTGCAGCTCTGCACGCTGCTCAGCATCAAGACCGGCGGCTGCCCGGAGGATTGCGGCTATTGCTCGCAGTCGGTGAAGGCGGACAGCGGCGTCGCCGCGAGCAAGTTGATGGACGTGCAGGCGGTGCTGCAATCCGCCGCGCAGGCGAAGGACCACGGCAGCCAGCGCTTCTGCATGGGCGCCGCGTGGCGCAACCCCAAGGACCGCGACATGCCCGCGATCGTCGAGATCGTGAAGGGCGTGCGCGCGATGGGGCTGGAGACCTGCATGACGCTCGGCATGCTGACCCCGCGCCAGGCCGACATGCTCGCCGAGGCCGGGCTCGATTACTACAACCACAACATCGACAGCAGCCCCGAGTACTACGAGCGCGTGATCACCACCCGCACGATGGACGAGCGGCTCGATACGCTCGCCAACGTGCGCGCATCGGGCATCAACGTGTGCAGCGGCGGGATCGTCGGCATGGGCGAGACGCGCGCCGACCGGGTCGGCTTCATCCACACGCTCGCCACGCTGCCGCAGCACCCCGAAAGCGTGCCGGTCAACGCGCTGGTGCCGGTCAAGGGCACGGTGCTGGGCGACATGCTGGCGGATACCCCGCTCGCCAAGATCGACGACATCGAATTCGTCCGCACCGTGGCGGCGGCGCGCATCACGATGCCGCTGTCATGGTGCGCCTCTCCGCCGGCCGCGAGTCCATGAGCGAGGCGACCCAGGCGCTGTGCTTCCTCGCCGGCGCGAACTCGATCTTCACCGGCGACAAACTGCTGACCGCTCCCAATGCGGGCGACGATAGCGACGCTGCGCTGTTCGCCAAGCTGGGGCTGGCGGCGCTTAAGGGCGAGGAGCCGATGCGCGCCTGCAAATCGATGGAGCCTGCCGAATAATGTTCTCCAAAATCCTCATCGCCAACCGGGGCGAGATCGCGTGCCGGGTCATCAAGACCGCGCGGCGCATGGGTATCGCGACGGTCGCGGTCTATTCGGACGCCGATGCGCGCGCGCCGTTCGTGCGGATGGCGGACGAGGCGGTGCATATCGGGCCTTCGCCGGCGGCCGAAAGCTACCTGATCGCCGACAAGATCATCGCCGCGTGCAAGCAGACCGGCGCAGAGGCGGTGCATCCGGGCTATGGCTTCCTGTCCGAGCGGACCTCGTTCGCGGAAGCGCTCGCCGCCGAGGGGATCGCCTTCATCGGCCCGCCGGTGAACGCGATCGCGGCGATGGGCGACAAGATCGAGTCCAAGAAGCTGGCGCAGGAGGCCGGCGTCAACACCGTCCCCGGCTCCGACGGCGAGGTCGAGACCACCGCCGACGCGCTGATGTGGGCGAACAGGATCGGCTACCCGGTGATGATGAAGGCCTCGGCCGGCGGCGGGGGCAAGGGGATGCGGCTCGCCTACAACGACACCGACGTCGAGGAAGGGTTCGAGGCAACCCAGCGCGAGGGGCTCAACTCGTTCGGCGACAAGCGGGTGTTCCTCGAAAAGTTCATCCTCAACCCGCGCCACATCGAGATCCAGATCCTCGGCGACCAGCATGGCAATATCGTCTATCTGAATGAGCGCGAGTGCTCGATCCAGCGCCGCCACCAGAAGGTGGTCGAGGAAGCGCCGTCGCCGTTCGTCACGCCCAAGATGCGCAAGGCGATGGGCGAGCAATGCGTCGCGCTCAGCCGCGCGGTCGGGTATTATTCCGCAGGCACGGTCGAGCTGATCGTCAGCGGCGCGGACCCGAGCGGCGAGAGCTTCTACTTCCTCGAAATGAACACCCGCCTGCAGGTCGAACACCCGGTGACCGAGGCCATCACCGGCATCGACCTTGTCGAGCAGATGATCCGCGTCGCCGCCGGCGAAAAGCTGCCGTTTCAGCAGAGCGACATCGGCATCGACGGTTGGGCGATCGAGAACCGCGTCTATGCCGAGGACCCCTATCGCGGCTTCCTGCCGAGCACCGGGCGGCTGGTGCGGTATCGGCCGCCGGTCGAAGGCTGGACCGACGATGGCGAGGCCAACGGACGCCGCGGCATGGACGGCGTGCGCGTGGATGACGGCGTCTACGAAGGCGGCGAGGTCAGCATGTTCTACGACCCGATGATCGCAAAGCTGGTGACCTGGGGCGAAACGCGCGACGAGGCTGCGGACCTGCAGGTGCAGGCGCTCGACAACTTCCGTATCGAGGGCCTTGGCCACAACGTCGATTTCCTCTCTGCGATCATGCAGCACCCGCGCTTCCGCTCGGGCGAACTGACGACAGGTTTCATCGCCGAGGAGTACCCGGACGGATTCCACGGCGCGGCGACCGGCGACGACGTGAAGCGCACGCTAGCGGCGGTGGCCGGCGCGATCGCCACCGCCGATGCCGATCGTGCGCGGCGGATCGACGGGCAACTCGCAGAAACCGAACCTGCGACAGGCGACTGGTCAATTGGCATTGATGGCGCCGAATACGCCGTCGCCCTGGAGGAAGATGCCATCACGGTCGATGGCTTGCCGGTTGCCATTGCGCTGGAATATACGCCGGGCCACCGCCTGATCGAAGTCGAGCTGTACGGCGACGACGCGGATGACGACGAAGCGGTGCCGATCGAATCCTACGGCATCCAGATCGAGCCCTTCGGTTCCGGCTATCGCATGATCACGCGCGGCGCGAAGCACGATGTCCGTGTGCTACCCGCGCATGTGGCGCCGCTCGCCGCGCACATGATCGAGAAGGTTCCGCCCGATCTTTCGAAGTTCCTGATTTGCCCGATGCCCGGCCTGCTGGTCGCGCTCCACGTGGGCGAAGGCGACACCGTTCAGCCGGGCCAGCCGCTCGCAACGATCGAGGCGATGAAGATGGAAAACATCCTCCGTGCCGAAAAGGCCGGGACAGTTGCCAAGGTCAACGCGGCTCAGGGCGACAGCCTGGCGGTCGATGAAGTGATCCTGGAACTCGATTAGTTGGCGCGATTACCCTGTAACTTTGGCGTCGTCTGACCATATCGTCTGGATGAAGAACTCCACCGTCTTCACCATCGGCTATGAGCAGGCGACTCAAAGCTCGGTGATCGAGGCTTTGCGTGCAGCCGGCGTCGACCTGCTGGCGGACGTGCGTTACCTGCCGCTGTCGCGCCGGGCTGGGTTTTCGAAGTCGAGCCTCAAAGCGGCAGCCGAGGAAGCGGGGATCGCCTATCGACATTTCAAGCAACTCGGGACCCCGGCCGAAGGGCGCGAGGCGGCGCGGCGCGGCGATCATGCTGGGCTTCAACGGGTTTATGGCGGCCAGCTCGAACTGCCCGAGGCGATGGCGCAGATGGCCGAGTTGCGCGAGATTGCGCAAGGCAAGCGGATCGCGCTGCTGTGCTATGAGCGCAACGCCGCCGAATGCCATCGCGCGCTGCTGTACGACGCCGTGTTCGAAGGGTTCGCCCGCGTCGATCTCGAGCCCGATCTGCTTGCCCGCTAGCGCGTTGGCCATGGGTGTGGGAACAAGGTGTTCCGTACCGGGACGCCCGGCAAATGTCTGTGCATGCATCGTGGTAAATCCGCTGGCGCGGCCCTCGATTTCGCGCGAACCATGACGCGGGCCGGAATGTCCCGGCACTCCTGAGGAGAACGACGATGGCTCGCAAGGGTATCGGTTTCTTCGATGAACGTGGTCATTTCTTCAAGACCCCGGACGAGGCGACGATCAGCGACCTGGCGGCGCTGCTAGGAAAGATCGGCGACGGCGAAAGCCTCGCTCCCGGCATCGCGCAGACGCTGCTCAGCCGGCGAGAGGACCTCGATCGGTTATTCGCCGAGCATGACGAGATGATGAGCGGCCAGACCCACACGCTCGGCCACAACGTTTCCAATCTGGCGCCGCGCGCGCGCCCGGCGGCCTGATGCCGGACCGCGCGACCCCGCCGAGGGCGGAGCGTATCAGCTGGTTTGACCGCCGACGGTGAGCTCGTATCCTCGGCGAATGGCGGCCGGAGAGACGATCGAAGCAAGATCCGTGAGATAAGGCGCGTAGTTGCGCCACCGGCCGATTGCACTTGCGTTGACCGGCTCCTGAACTTGGGAATAGCTGGGGGTAGCGGCAGTGTGCGCCGCGCCACCGCCGGTCCCAGTTCGCTTCGTGCCGATGTAGCTTGCGACGTTTTCAAGGGCGGCGCCGTCATCGGTCACCAGGTCCTCGTACCGGACCGAGTGGAAAGCGAGGCCGGCTGCAGACCAATGCTGCGAAAGCTCGTCGATCGCCGCGATATGGGTAGCCGCCGCTACCGGATCGAGCGCGCAGCCGAACCCGTGTGTCATGTGATGCGACATCATGGATATGATCACGTCGAGCGGATGCCTGGACAGCACCACGACCGGCGCTGCGGGAAACGCCATCGCGATCAACGGCAGATACTGCTCGTTCCACGGCGATTTGTCGATGAAGCGCGGCGTATCCACCGCGCCGACAGCGTTATCGGCACTGGCGAGGTATTGCTCGCGCAAATGACTGCTCAGCGCCACGACTTCGTCTTCCGCAAGACCTTGAAGGCCGCCGGGGTACCCCCCGGGCAGCGCCGCCGCGCGCTGTGCCATGGCAAATGTTGCGGGGAGTTCGCCGCGCGGCGCGAGATCACCGCCGGCTAGCTGGGCCTCCAGTAAGGTCGTGCCCGAGCGCGGTGCGCCGCCTATAAATACCGGCTGTGGGCTGGCGGAGGGTGATCCCGTCCACCGCAATGACCGAACCAGTTCGGCGGTCAGGCAGCGATGTAGCTGTGCGAAATGCGCTGTTATCGGGGCGAACGGATAAGTCTGATTTGTTTGTTCGGCGATCTGGCGCTTCCCGGTCACGAAGTCGGTCCATGCGTCTCGATAGCGACCCGCCCGGTCGCGCAGGCGACCGCGCGCGAGGCGATCTTCGCCGGTGAGCTGCGCAGCGCGGTCGAGCGTGTCCAGCGACGCGCGCCAATCGGCGGCGCGCGCGTTCAGAATCGCGGTGCGCACGGTCAGGTCAACGCCGGCGGCAGCGGCCAGGGGGCGGGCGTGTTCGAGCGTTTCGGCGAGATCTTCGAACCGCCCGAGCCGCTCGTAAACCCACGCCAGGCGCATCGTCGAACCGAGCCGATCGGTCCCTTCGCGTGCCGCCACGCTGAACGGCGCAATGGCTTCGGCGTAACGGCCCATGCGAACGAGCACGATGCCAAGCTGCAAGGCTGAAGCGGCGTCGCTTTCGACCGCGCGAAGATGCGATGCGGCGATGGCCCACTCGCCGCGCCGTTGCGCGAATTCGGCCAGCACGAGCCGCGGTAAGCGCGCGGCCGGCTCCATTTCAGCGGCATCCGCGGCGTGAAGTGCCGCCCCGTCCGCGTCGCCTCGGTCGAGCGCTGCGCGCATCCTGACCAATATCGGCTCCGCGCCGCTCATCGGTGAGGTTGCAGCTCGTGGTCGAGAAACGCGGCGACGTCGTCCAGCTCCACATCGCGGGCGAGGAATGCCTCGCCGATCCCGCGCAACAGTATGAAAGGCAGGGTCCCCGCGTGCATCTTCTTGTCGTGACGCATGTGATCGACCAGCCCCGCGCCGTCGCAGCGCAGACCGATGGCCGCGATCTCGGACAGAAGACCGCACGAAGCGACCGCGGCGGTAACCTGCTCGGCCTCTGCCGCGGCGATCGAGCCGATCCGCGCCGAGTATCGCGCAGCCAGCACCATGCCGAGCGCGACCGCTTCGCCATGGAGAAGCCGCTCGCCGAAGCCCGTCTCCGCTTCGAGCGCGTGTCCGAACGTGTGGCCCAGGTTAAGCAGCGCGCGCGCGCCGGTCGTCTCGCGTTCATCTTCTGCGACAATTGCGGCCTTCATCGCCACGCTGGTGGCGACCGCGCGTTCGAGCGCGGCGTGGTCGAGCGCCAGAACAGCGGGCGCGCTGGCCCCCAGCCAGTCGAAGAATTGCCGGTCGCCGAGTACTCCGTACTTCAGCACCTCGGCGTATCCCGCACGCAACTCGCGCGCGGGCAAAGTCTCAAGGGTCGCCAGATCGGCGAGCACCAGCGAGGGCTGGTGAAACGCGCCCACCAGGTTCTTTCCCGCGGCGGTATTGATCGCAGTCTTGCCGCCCACCGAGCTGTCTACTTGGGCCAACAGGGTGGTGGGGAGTTGGACGAAGCCGCATCCGCGCTTGAGGATGGCGCACGCGAACCCGGTGAGATCACCGACCACGCCGCCACCCAACGCAAGGACATGGTCGCCGCGCTCAACGCCTTCGGCCAGCAACCAGTCGATGAGCGCGGCCAGCTCGCCCCAGCTCTTCGATCCTTCGCCCGGCTCGACAAGATAGACCGAAGCCGCTTTGCCGGTGACGGCAAGACCGGCTTCCAGCCTTCGGCCGTGCATCGTCCAGGCGTTTCGGTCGGCGACCACCGCCACGCGGTCCTTACGCAGAAACGAGCTGGCCAGCTCGCCGGTGCGTTCGAGCAGCCCGCGCCCGACTTCGACGCGGTAGCTGCGCCCGGCGAGGGCGACGGGGATCACAGCCAACGGTCGATCGCTCCGATGATCTGCAACGCAGTTTCGTGTTGCGGGCCGCCCGCGCTTGTTACGCGAATGGGTGCCTCAGCGTAGAACGGCTCGCGCTCGCTGTGCAGGCGCTCGAGGATTTCGGCGCGATTGCCGCCTTGCAGCAACGGCCGGTTGTTCCGCCGTGAGGTGCGTTCGGCGAGCGTAGCCACGTCGCAGTCGATGAATACTGCAATCGTCCGCTCGAGGATCAGCGCGCGGGTCTCGGGATCGACAAAAGCGCCGCCCCCCGTCGCGATCACTCCATGCTGTTCCGCGATCAGCCGTGCGATTACCCGCCGCTCGCCGCTACGAAAGTGCGGCTCGCCGAAGCGTTCGAACATCTCGGGAATGGACATCGCCGCGGCCTGCTCGATCGCGTCGTCCGCGTCGATGAAGCCGACTTGCAGAAGGCCCGCCAGTTTGCGTCCGACGGTCGATTTGCCCGCGCCCATCAATCCCACGAGCACGATCGGCCGGTCGATCCGCCGCGCGATGGCGCCGATTTCGGCCGGGGTGAGGGCGGCAGTTTCGCAGCGCATTGCCGCCTCGCCTATAGATGGGCTAGAGGCTGCGCAACCATGCACGGTTGGAGTGCATCGGGCGTGGACATCGAGCGGGAAAAGGGTCGCGTTCTTGGCGATGACGGGCAGGCGAATGGGCTGGACGGCAGCGGCGCTGGTGGCGCTGGTGCTGGTCTATGCCTGGATCGACGGAGGCGAAGAGCCGCTGAGGCCGATGGTCGATCCGGTCGACGTACCTGGAGCCGCCCAATGAAGCGGATAACCATCCTGGCCAGCGGAGCGGCGGCCTTGGCGCTGGTGTCGGGACTGGCGTTGGCCCAAGGCGCGCCTGAATCGCTTTTGCCGCCCGGCTTCGACGAACCCAAGCCAGCGCCTAGCGGGACCCCGTCGCCGAATGCGACGCGTACGTCCGTGCCCGCCAGTCCAGTTGGCGAGGCGACCTCGGTGCCGGTGATCCAGCCGATTCCCAGCGGCGGCCGGGAGCCCCAAGGCCCTTCGCCTGCGCTGCCTGAGTTTGCCGGCACGTTGCCTTCGCTCGATCAACTGGAGAAGATGTCGACCGACGAACTCGACGAGCTTCTCGGCCTCAAGCCCAAGGTCGATATTCCGCCCGGCGCGCGCCGCTCGCTGGATGAAGTGGGGGTGCTCGCGCCGGCCGAGGGCGGATTGCCGACGTTCTCCCTCTCCAACCAGCCCGAACCGCTGGTGCGCGCCGCGCTTGCGGGGACCAAGGGTCCGCTTGTCTCGCGCTGGGGCCACATCCTGCTGCGCCGTGCGCTGGCCAGCCGGCTGCGCGCGCCCGAGGGAATGGACCCGGTCGAATTCGCGGCGTTACGGGTCCGCGCGCTGGACGAAATGGGCGAATTCGCCGCCGCTCGCGCGGTCGCGCAGGATGTCGATACCGCGAACTGGAATCCTGCGCTGACCGCCGCGGCACTCGACGCCTATATCGGCACTGCGGACCTTGTCGGCGCGTGTCCGGCGGTGCGGCTGCAGGGGAGCGGGCGCGAGGATGCCAACTGGCGGCTGCTGCAAGGCATCTGCAACGCGTTCGCCGGCGAAGCGGCGCGCGGCAAGGCAGACCTCAATCGCGTCCGGAGCCGCGGTCAGGCTGCCTCGATCGATGCACTGCTGGCGCTGCGTTATGCCGGCGCGGCCGGACAAGGACGCGGCGCGGTAACGATCGAGTGGAGCGGAATCGACGAACTCACGCCGATGCGGTTTGCGCTTGCGAACGCCGTCGGTGAGCCGGTGCCCGACGGCCTGCTGGAAGGGGCCGCTCCTTATTACAGCCGGGTTGCCGCGGTTGCGCCGATGCTTTCGCTGCCGCTCCGGATCGCCGCGTCCGACGTCGCCGCACGCGAGGGCATCCTGTCATCGGCCGCGCTGGTCGATCTTTATTCGCTGGCTTACGCCGAGGAAGACCTCGATGGGCCGGCGGCGACGCTCGCCTCGCGGCTGCGCCAGGCCTACGTCGGTGGCAATCCGGCGGCGCGGATGGCGGCGATCCGCGATGTCTGGGGGCAGGGCACGGGCGGAGCGATCGACTATTCGCGGCTTATATTGACTGCCTTTGCGGCGGCACGGCTTGCACCCAGCGAGGATTTCGCCGACGATGCCGGCCTCCTGCTCGCCGCGATGATGTCCGCCGGATTGGAACGCGATGCGCTGCGCTGGGGCAGCGTGGTGCCGCAAGGGAGCGCGGGGTGGGCCCAACTGGTGTTCGCTGCGCCTTCCTCGAGCGGGGCGGTATCTTCAGGTGCGATCGACGATTTCGTCGGCGACGATGCCAGCGCCGACAAACGCAAGTCGCAGTTCCTGGTGGCCGGGCTGGCCGGCCTTGGGCGGATCGATGCCGGTGACGTGAGCGGCTACTCCGACGATCTTCGCATGCGGCTCGGCAGCGCGACCCGCTGGACCCGCGCGATCGACGCGGCCGCAGCGGTCGACAACCAGGCGCTGGTCGCGTTCCTTACCGGGATCGGCATGCAGGGTGATGGGTGGGACAAGATGACCGCGCGCCACCTCTACCACATCGTCAGCGCGCTCAACCGCGTGGGTCTGTCGGCCGAGGCGCGGATGATCGCGGCGGAGGCAGTCGCCCGCGGTTGATCCGCGGCAGGCGACCATGGGCGCGATCGACGATTTCCTCGCCATGCTCGCCGCCGAACGGGGGGCGGCGTTGAACACTTTGTCCGCCTATCGCCGCGATCTTGAGGGCGCCGAGGCGCACGTGGGCGACCTGCTGAAAGCTGACCGGGCAGGGCTCGGCGCGTTGAACAGGGCGTGGGCCGATCTCGCCCCGTCGAGCGTTGCGCGAAAGTCCTCCGCGTTGCGCCAGTTCTATGGCTTCCTGGTTGACGAAGGGCTGCGGAACGACGACCCGAGTACTGCGCTTCCACGCCCTGCGACACGCCGTCCGCTGCCAAAAATACTCGGTCACGCCCAAATCGAAGCGCTGTTCGCCCGCGCCGAACAGGAAGCGCTCGGCGAACGACCCGCGGGGGTGCGCATGCTTGCCTTGCTCGAGATGCTTTACGGTTCAGGCCTGCGGGCAACCGAGCTGGTTTCCTTGCCGCTCGCCGCCGTACCGCGCGATGCGCCGCTGCTGACGGTAACCGGCAAGGGCGGGCAAGCGCGGATGGTGCCGGTCAGCGGCGCCGCGAGCGCGGCGCTGTCGCGGTGGATCGCGGTGCGGCCCGAAGGCAAGCACTTGTTTCCATCGCGCGGAGGCAAGCACCTCACCCGCGTCCGGTTGTTCCAGCTCCTCAAGGACCTTGCAGTGCGTGCCGGTCTCCCGCCGGAAAAGGTCAGCCCGCACGTGCTCCGCCACGCTTTCGCGACTCATCTTCTGGAAGGCGGGGCGGACTTGCGGGTGCTGCAGACGCTGCTCGGTCACGCCGACATCGCCACCACGCAGATCTATACCCATGTCGATTCGGCGCGACTGGTCGCGCTCGTTAACGAGCGGCATCCGCTTGCACGCGCGCGCCGGGGCGACTAGCTGCGTGGGCATGCAGTCCTACCTCGAATTCGAGAAGCCGGTCGCCCAGCTCGACAAGCAGATCTCCGAACTGCGCGCCGCGTCGGAAGGGGACGAGATCGACATCTCGGCCGAGCTCGCGCGTCTCGAAACCAAAAGCGCCGATCTGCTCAAGACGACTTACGGTGCGCTTACGCCGTGGCAGAAGACCCAGGTTGCCCGCCATCCCGGCCGGCCCCACTTTCGCGATTACGTTTCGCTGGCATTCGACGAATTCATGCCTTTGGGCGGTGACCGACTTTACGGCGACGACCAGGCGATCATGGGCGGCCTGGCCACCCTTGGCGGCCGCAAGATCGTGCTGATCGGTCACGAAAAAGGTCACGATACCGAGAGCCGCATCCGCCACAACTTCGGCATGGGAAAACCGGAAGGCTACCGCAAGGCGATCCGCCTGATGGAGCTTGCCGGCCGCTTCGGCCTGCCGGTTGTAACATTGGTCGATACCTCTGGTGCGTTTCCCGGGATCGAGGCGGAAGAGCGGGGCCAGGCCGAGGCGATCGCCCGCTCGACCGAAGCTTGCCTTGCGCTGCCCGTGCCGATGGTCGCGGCGATCGTCGGCGAAGGCGGCTCGGGCGGGGCGGTGGCCCTGGCGAGCGCGGAGCGGGTTCTGATGATGGAACACGCGGTTTATTCGGTGATCAGCCCCGAAGGCTGCGCTTCGATCCTGTGGCGCACCGCGGAAAAAGCTCCCGACGCGGCCGAGGCGATGAAAGTGACCGCCCAGCATCTCGAGCGGCTCGGCGTGATCGATCGCATCGTGCCCGAGCCGATAGGTGGCGCGCATCGCGATCCCGCAGGGGCGGCCGCCGCACTCGGGCAGGCGATCGGCGAAGAACTCGATGCATTGTCGTTGCTGGACCAGACCGCTCTTCGGACGAAGCGCGAGGATCGTTTTCTGGCAATCGGCGCGAGCTGACCTGCGCTTTCTTGCGCAAGGCGCAAGAGGGAACCAAGCCCGTACCGCGCGGGTTTCCATGGCCATAACTTAAGAACCGCGCGGGCGGTGGGTCGCCGTGCATGCCTTGGAAAGGACCAGACATGAACAATCACCGCGCCAAGCTGCGCTCACTGCTGCTCGTCGGCGCCACTGCCGGTTTCCTTGTCAGTGGTTGCGCCACCACCGCTGATGCCGCCACTACGCCTTCGTCCGCCATCAGCACTGCCGACGCAAGGACGGGTGCGCAGCAGCATCCGCAACTGCTTCAGGAATTCGGTGGTGCGATGACTGGACCGCAAGCTCAGTATGTCGAGCAGGTCGGCAAGAATATCGCTGTACGCTCGAGCCTGTCGAACGCGCGCGACGCGTTCACCGTCTCTCTGCTGAACAGCTCGGTGAACAACGCTTTCGCGATCCCGGGCGGGTACGTCTACACGACCCGCCAACTGGTTGGCCTGATGAACAATGAGGCCGAGCTTGCCGGCGTGCTGGGCCACGAAGTGGGCCATGTTGCCGCGCGGCATTCGCAGCGGCGGCAAAAGGCGGCGACCAAGAATTCGATCCTCGGCGCGCTCGGCTCGATCCTGGCCGGCGCGGTGCTTGGTAACAGTCAGATTGGCCAGGCCATCACCAGCGGCATCCAGCAGGGCTCGCAGCTGCTGACGCTTAAGTTCTCGCGCAGTCAGGAGCTGGAGGCGGACAAGCTCGGCGTCCAGTACTTGCGCAGCGCTGGCTATGATCCGCATGCGATGGCGACCGTGCTGCAAAGCCTGGCGATGCAGAACGCGCTGGACGCCTCTCTGCAGGGCAACACCAAGGCCACGGTTCCCGAATGGGCCTCGACACACCCCGATCCGGCCAGCCGCGTACAGAGCGCGCTGAAGCTGGCCGGCAGCGCTACCGGAATGACCAATCGAGACACGTTTCTGACGCGGATCGATGGCCTGGTCTACGGCGATGACCCCGCGCAGGGCGTGATCGAAGGCAGCCAGTTCATCCACCCGGCGGAACGGCTCACTTTTACCGCGCCGAGCGGGTTCTACATGGTCAATGGCACCCAGGCGGTCACCATCCAGGGTCAGAGCGGGCAAGGCCAACTGACCACCATGGCGTACAACGGCAATCTCGAAACGTATGTGCGGCAGGCTTTCGCCAAACTCAGCCAGAGCCAGCAGGTCGCTCCGCAGCAACTGCAGCGGACCACGGTCAACGGCCTGCCGGCCGTTTATGGCACTGCGCGGGTCAATTCGGGCAACGGGCAGGTAGATGTGGTGGTCTTTGCCTACGAATTTTCAAACAGCCAGGCGTACCACTTCGTCACTATCAGCCAGGCCGGCCGATCGAGCGTGTTCTCGCCGATGTTCAATTCAATGCGGCGGATCAGCACCAGCGAGGCTGCGCAAGTGATCCCTCGAGTGATCGACGTGGTCACGGTCGGCTCGCGCGACACCATTCAGTCGCTGGCCGGCCGGATGGCCTACTCCGATGCGCAGGAGCAGCGCTTTCGCGTGCTCAACGGGCTGACTTCCGGACAGACGCTGGCGCCGGGACAAAAGGTCAAGATCGTCGTCCGCGGGCGATAACGGCCGGCGGCGCAACGAAAAAGGGCGGCGGGATCGCTCCCGCCGCCCTTGTTCTTTTTCGCTTACGCGAAAGTTACGCCATCTTCGTCGAGACGGTCGTGAAGGTCTTGCTCAGCTGGTTGCCGAGGCCCTGCATCGCGGCAATCGCGGCAACCGCGATCAGAGCGGCGATCAGGCCGTATTCGATGGCGGTGGCGCCCGCTTCGTCGCGAACGAGATTCTTGATGAACTGCATTTGACGTCTCCTGGTTCAGTCTTCGCTACCCCACTCAAACCGTGACCCTAGGCACTGTTCGAGCACTGCGTGAAATACGGACAGGTGATTGAGAAAATCCTAACCGCTTTTCACTTACTTTGCCTGGCTGTTGCTTGCCGACACCTTGTCGTTGACTTTGTTCCACATCGAGATCGTCGAGTTCCCGAAGTTCTGGATCGCTGCCAGCATGGCGAGGAAAACCATAGCCAGAATCAGACCGTATTCGACGGCGGTGGCCCCCGAAATGTCGCTGGCAAGCCGCTTAATGAGGTTGCGCATCGGCATCTGTTGTTGTTCCGTCGAATACTGCCTGACTGCTCGTGTTCTGCGCCCGACCCGTTAAGAAAGGGTTTCGACGGCCCGCAATGATGACAAGAAAACCGACATTGATGACGGTCGTAGCCGGCGCGATCGGCGACGGTGGTGGGCGCTGGCTGCTGCAAAGGCGACCTCCCGGCAAGCGCCACGCGGGCTTGTGGGAATTTCCCGGAGGCAAAGTCGAAGCTGGTGAAACTCCCCTTGAAGCGCTGGTTCGCGAGCTTAACGAGGAATTGACCATAACCGTTTCGGTCGCCGCGGTCGGACCGGTCGCGAGGGCCGCCGCTGCGGCCGGCGGGGGTGAACAGGCGATTGTCATAGACCTTTACACAATCGCTGCGTTGGCAGGGGACGCCGCGAGCAGAGCCAGGTGCCGAACTGGGCTGGTTCAACCCCGCCGAGATAGCCCGATTGCCGCTGCCGCCGCTCGACGCAGAGCTTGCGGCACAGCTGTTCGCCATCCCGGGATAGGGGATTGCCAAGCACAGCGTGCCTGCCTATGTGCCGCCCTCCAACGCGCCCGTAGCTCAGCTGGATAGAGCATCAGACTACGAATCTGAGGGTCGGACGTTCGAATCGTTCCGGGCGCACCATTACTTCAGGCCGTCTCCCGCAAGGGTGGCGGCCTGAAGTGTTTATAGGCCACGCGTTCTCACCGCGTCACCCTTGCCCTGCCGCATCGCCCCTGACAGGTGTGCAGCCAGTCGCGTCATAACAGGGATCCCGGTTTGAACAGCAAATCGCAAGGCAACCGAGACGACTCAAACGGCGATGAATCGGCCGAGAAAGGAGTTTGGCGGTTTGCGAAAGCCGATCGTGCGAGCGTGATCGTCGACGCCGAGGATTATTTTGCGGTGATGCAGCAGGCGATGCTCAAGGCACGCCGGCGGATCATGCTGGTCGGGTGGGACTTCGATACTCGCATCCATCTGGCGATTGGACGCAAATGGTACAGCCGCCCGTTCAGGCGCCGCTATCCGCGGCGGCTCGGCAGCTTTCTGATGTGGCTAGCGCGGCACCGCGAGGGCCTTGAAATTCGCGTCCTCAAATGGGGATTGGGCGTGTTTCCGTTCCTCACGCGGGGTTACATGATCGTCGATATACTCCGCATGGCGCGATACAAGGCGATCACTTTCAAGTTCGACAACCAGCACCCGGTGGGTTGCTCGCACCACCAGAAGATCGCGGTGCTCGATGACAAGCTGGCAGTATGCGGCGGGATCGACATGACCCAGGACCGCTGGGACACCCGCGCGCACGACGAGCATGACCGCCGCCGTCGCCGGCCGCACGGGCGCGCCTACGGCCCGTGGCACGATGCAACCATGATGTTTGAAGGGGAGGCTGCGACCCAGCTCGGCTCGCTCAGCCGCGCGCGCTGGCACCGCGCCGGCGGTGAGCGAATCGAAGAAATCGCGTTCCCCGACGAAACCTTGTGGCCCGATGATCTGCCGGTTCAGTTCGAAAATGTCGAAATCGGCATCGCCCGGACCCGCGCCCAGCACGACGATTGCCACGAAGTGCGCGAAATCGAGCAATTGCTGCTCGACCAGATCGCAGGCGCCAAAAAGTTCATCTACAGCGAGAACCAGTACTTCACCTCGCCGAGGATCGCCGAGGCGCTTGGCGCTCGGCTCGAGGAGGACAATCCGCCCGAGATCGTGCTCGTCCAGCCGCTGGTAGCCGACGGCTGGCTCGAACAGCAGGCGATGGACCACGCGCGCGCGCTGCTCGTGCGCGGCCTTCTCGAGCTCGATCACAAAGGGCGGTTCGGGCTGTTCAATCCGTTTACCGGCGAAACGCCGATCTATGTCCATGCCAAGCTGACGATTTTCGATGACCAGGTGCTGCGGATCGGATCGGCGAACTGGAATAACCGCTCGATGGGGCTCGACAGCGAGTGCGACGTGTTCATCGATTGCGCGCGCCCCGGCAACGAACACGCTTGCGATGGGATCCGCGCGGTCCGCCATTCGCTGCTCGCCGAGCATTGCGGGCTCGATGAGGAAGAGGTGCGCCAGACGCTTGAGGATGGCGGATCGATGCTCGAGCTGATCGTGCGCCGTGGCCAGTGCAACAACCGTACTTTGCGCGCTTTCGTGGTGCCCGAGGTCAACGAGCTTGAAAAAGCCGTTGCCGCTTCGCAGGTGCTCGATCCAGAGACGCCCGAAGGGATGTTCGAACCGTTTGCCAAGGGCGGTCTGTTGAAGCAGGGCAGCCTGGTGACACGCGCCTACGCGCGCGCAAAGCTAGGAATGGCAAGATGAGCAGCCTGATCGGGCCCGACGAAGACGATCCCACCGGCAAGCCGCCGGTGCCCGATGACGTGCAGGACGCGATCCGGACGTTGATTCGCTGGGCCGGCGACGATCCCGCCCGCGAAGGTCTGCTCGACACCCCCAGCCGGGTCGCGCGCGCGTGGAAAGAATACTGCCTTGGGTATGGCGAGGATCCCGGACATCACCTCAGCCGGACGTTTGAGGAGGTGGGCGGTTACAACGAACTGATCCTGCTCAAGGAAATTCCGTTTCAGTCCCATTGCGAGCATCACATGGCACCGATCATCGGCACCGCTTCGATTGCTTATCTGCCGACCGATCGGGTGGTCGGGATCTCGAAGCTGGCGCGGGTGCTCAATGCCTTTGCACGCCGCTTGCAAGTTCAGGAACGACTGACCGCCGAAGTCGCGCAGTGCATCTGGGATCACCTCAAGCCGCAGGGCGTGGCGGTTGTCATCTGCGCGAGCCACAGCTGCATGACCGCGCGCGGGGTGCGCACACCGGGAGTGCGGATGATGACCAGCCGGATGATGGGCGCGTTCCTCGACGATTCGCGCAGCCGCGAGGAAGTGCTCAAGCTGATGGGTTACTGACCCGCCGCGAAAAAATCGCCGCGGCCGCCCAGATCACCACGCCTGCGACAAGGTCGACGACGTAGTGGCCGCCCATCGGAATTGCCGAGAGCATAATCCCGGCCGTCCAGATGATCGCGAGCGGGCGCAGCGGCGTGTCGCCCAGCGCCTGGGTGATCATCAACGCCAGGACAGTGTGGAACGACGGGAAAGCGACGACCCCGTCCATGTCGGCGAGCCGGAGCAGCGGATCGTGACCGCTATAGAAATGCGAAAATGCCGACCACTGGTACGTGCCCGCTCCGACAGGCAGGCCGTGCCCTTGGAGCCCCTCAAGCGCGAACGTCCGCATTGCCCCCCAGGCGGGAAACGCTGGCGAGATGAGCGCGACGAGTTGCATCGCCACGACCGCCGTCATCACCAGCTCCCAGGCTTTGCTCACGCTGCGATGCGTCAGCGTCCAACCGATCAGCACGACCACTGCGATGCCCGACGAGTTGTAAAGCAGGGACAATACGCTGGTCAGCATCGGGTGCGCCGCGACTGCACGGATGATCGTGCCGGCATCGAGCCCGAGCGCGGCGTCGGCTGCCGCGAGCCAAGCATCGGCCATGGGCATGCCCAGCCGCAGTCCGGCGTTGGACGCTATCCCGCAGATCATCAGCGAAATGGTGGCAGTCCCGACAATCGCCGCTGCCGTACCCAGTCGCATGTCGAGGCCGCGCGCGCGGCACCAGTACGAAAGCGCGCCCATCACGCCGGCCATCACGATAAAGCGCAGGAAGCCCGATAGCTCCAGGCTCATTCCTGCCGCAACGACGATCGCCGTCGTCGCGCACGCGGAAATACCCAGTACGGCCGCCACGGCCAGCGCCGGGGTACCGGGCATGCGCCGCATCGCGCGCGGCGGATTGCGCGGCTCGGCCTCACTCGCGATCGGTAGCGTCGTCACGGGCGCGGAATTAACCGCCAATGGTTTCGATCACGTGAGCGAAAATAGATGGGCCGCGGCGCCTGACGGCAACCGCGGCCCCTTATGCGCTATTCAAATGACTATAGCTGGCCGAGCAGATGCTCCGCGCTCGAAACCGAGAAATCGCCCGGTTGTTCGACGTTGAGTTCCTTCACGACGCCGTCGTCGACGATCATCGAGAACCGCTGTCCGCGCTTGCCGAGGCCAAAGCCCGAACCGTCCATCGTAAGCCCGAGCGCCTCTGCGAAGTCGCCGTTGCCGTCGGCCAGCATGGTGATGTCCTCGCTTCCGGCGGACTTGTTCCAAGCGCCGAGCACGAACGCGTCGTTAACCGATGTGGCGACGATCTCATCGACGCCCTTGGACTTGAGTTCGCTGGCCTTGTCGACGTAGCCCGGCAGGTGCTTGGCCGAACAGGTCGGGGTGAACGCACCGGGAACCGAGAATAGCGCGACCTTCTTGCCCGCGAAGTAATCGGCGCTCTGCACCGCTTCGGGTCCGTTGTCCGTCGCACGGGTCAGCTTCACGTCGGGCAGCTTGTCGCCCACCTTGATCGTCATCGTCGAAAAATCCTTTTGCAATCCCGTCGCGCCCGCTGCGGAGATAGCGAGCGGTCTGCCCGGCGCAAGGCGATGCCCTGATGAATTGGCAATTATCGCTCCACGCCGCGCATGCGCGACAGTTCGGCGATCACATATAAAGGAACCTTTATATTTGCTTTTGACGCTGGCCGAAGCTAGGGCGCGCGCAATTCACGCATTGGAGATTACCCCGTGGCCACTTCCGCCCAGACGCTTTCCCGCGACTTTGTCGTTCAGGACATCAAGCTCGCCGATTACGGCCGCGCCGAGATTGCGATCGCCGAAACCGAAATGCCCGGCCTGATGGCTTTGCGTGAAGAATATGGCGCAGCACAGCCGCTGAAGGGCGCCCGCATCACCGGTTCGCTGCATATGACGATCCAGACCGCGGTGTTGATCGAGACGCTGACCGCGCTCGGCGCGGACGTCCGCTGGGCCACCTGCAACATCTATTCGACCCAGGACCACGCCGCTGCCGCGATCGCTGCGGCGGGCGTCCCTGTGTTCGCGATCAAGGGCGAAAGCCTGGCCGATTACTGGGATTATGTCGGGCGCATCTTCGACTGGTCGCAAGACGGCGATGACACGACCTGCAATCTGATCCTCGACGACGGCGGCGATGCGACGATGTTTGCGCTGTGGGGCGCGCGGATGGAAGCGGGCGAGACCATGCCCGATCCGACCAATGCCGAAGAAATCGAGATGCAACGCGCGCTCAAGGCATTCATCAAGGCCAAGCCCGGCTACCTCACCGCCACCGTCAAGGCGATCAAGGGCGTTTCGGAAGAGACCACCACGGGCGTCCACCGGCTCTATCACATTGCCAAGCAGGGCAAGCTGCCTTTCCCGGCAATCAACGTGAACGACAGCGTTACCAAGTCGAAGTTCGACAACCTGTATGGCTGCAAGGAATCGCTGGTCGACGCGATCCGCCGCGCAACCGACGTCATGCTCGCCGGTAAGGTCGCCTGCGTCGCCGGGTTCGGCGACGTCGGCAAGGGTTCGGCCGACAGCCTCCGCAACGGCGGCGCACGCGTGATGGTAACCGAAATCGATCCGATCTGCGCGTTGCAGGCGGCGATGGAAGGCTTTGAAGTCGTGACGATGGAAGAAGCGGTCAAGCGCTGCGACATCTTCGTTACCACCACCGGCAACGAGGACGTGATCACCGCCGAGCACATGAAGGCGATGAAGCCAATGGCGATCGTCTGCAACATCGGCCACTTCGATTCCGAGATCCAGATCAGTGCGCTCGACAATTATGACTGGCAGGAAATCAAGCCGGGCACCGACGTCGTGACGTTCCCCGATGGCAAGAAGATCATCGTGCTCGCCAAGGGTCGCCTGGTGAACCTGGGCTGCGCCACCGGCCACCCCAGTTTCGTGATGAGCTGCAGCTTCACCAACCAGACGCTGGCGCAGATCGAGCTGTTTACCAAGAGCAGCGAGTACAAGAACGAGGTCTACGTGCTGCCCAAGCACCTCGACGAAAAAGTCGCCGCGCTGCACCTCGATAAGCTTGGCGTGCACCTGACCAAGCTCAGCCAGCGGCAGGCCGATTACATCGGCGTTCCGCTCGAAGGACCGTTCAAGCCCGATCATTACCGCTATTAAGTTGCCCGCTTGAACGTTGCTTTGGGCGGTCAGCGCGCATAGCTGACCGCGCATGCAGTTTTCCCCTCCCGCGCTGGCGCTGATCGGCCTGCTGTTGGCCGCATGGGTAGCCGGGGCGGCCGGGCTGATGATCGCTGCCGGCGCCAAGTCGCGCGCCGCCGAAAGCGCGCGCAAAGGCGCCCGGCGCATGGCGCGCATGATCGACGAAGCGCCGGCGATCCCGCTGCTGGTGCGCGCCGATGGGCGAATCGAGGCGAGCGAGCGGCTCGCGGGCTGGTTGGGCCTTCCCAAGCTGCCGCAATATCTGAGTGACTTGGGCGGAGGCGAAGGCGGCAAGGGACTGTCAGCCGAACAGCTCGCCGAACTTTCAAACCTGGTTTCGCGGGCGCAAAAGACCGCTGCGCCGTTCCGCATGGCGCTGACCCCGCCAGGGTCGCAACGCAGCTTGGCGGTCCGCGGCACGCTGGCCGATCCGCAGGTTTCGCCGGGCGGCGCGGCGCTGCTGTGGATATTCGATTTTTCCGAAAGCGAAAGCGAGCTTGCCCGCCTGCGCGCCGATGCCGGGCGCGCCAAAGGGGATTTCGCCGCGCTGGTCGGCCTGATCGAGGCTGCACCGTTGCCCATGTGGTTCCGTGGTCCCGATGCGCGCTTGAAGCTGGTCAACAAGGCGTACGTTTCTGCCGTCGGGTCGGAAAGCGCCGATGCGGTGGTCGGGGCGCAGACCGAACTGGTCGAGCCGGTAGACGGGCTTTCGGCGGCCCAGATTGCTGCGCAGGCCGCGCAGCAGAAGCGCTCGATGGAGCGGATTGTAGCGGCGACAATCGGCGGCCAGCGCCGCTCGATGCGGGTCAGCGACTTGCCGTTGGGTGACGAAGGCGTCGCGGGTTACGCGGTCGACATCGAGGAAATGGAACAGCAGGCGCGTGAATTCCGGGCGTTTCGCGATGCCCAGCGCCGGATGCTCGACCAGCTGTCAGTCGGGGTCGCGCAGTTCGGTGCCGATCGCAAGCTCGTCTCCGCCAACCAGCCGTTTCGCCGTGCCTTCGCCATGCGGCCCGGTGCGGCTGAGGGGGTCGAATTCGAGCGCTTTTTGCGCGAGGCTCGCGATGCCGGCCGTACGCCCGAAGTGCGCGATTTTCCGGCCTGGCGCGCCGAACGGGTCGAATGGTTCGCCTTGGGCGAGCCGATCGAGGAGCAGTGGCCGCTCAGCGAGGGGATGCACTTGCGCGTCGTTGCTCAGCCAATGCCCGACGGCGGTCTGGTGATGATCGCCGAGGACCGCACCGAGAGCCTCGCGCTGTCGGCTACCCGCGACACGCTGTTGCGCACTCGTACTGCGACTTTCGACAGCCTGTTCGAGGCGCTCGCAGTGTTCGCGCCCGACGGGCACCTGCAGCTGTGGAACCGGCGGTTCGCGACCGCTTGGGAACTCGATCCCGAAGCGCTCGACGGACATCCGACGTCCGACCAACTGGTCGAGAAAATCGCTTCCCAACTCGACAAGCCCAAGCAGGCCAAGGCAATCGGCGAGATCGTTCGCGGGGCTACGCTCGACCGCAAGCAGACCGGCGGACGGGTGGCCCTGGCGGACGGGCGGACGCTAGAGATCGCCGGCGTGCCGCTTCCCGACGGCAATGGCCTGCTGACCGTCCTGGACATAACCAATTCGCAGAAAGCCGAAGATGCCTTGCGCGAACGTAACGAGGCACTGGAAGCCGCCGACGACGTCAAGACGCGCTTTCTCGCCAACATGAGCTACGAATTCCGCGTTCCGCTTACCTCGATCAGCGGTTTTGCCGAACTGCTCGAAGCGGGCGTCGCTGGTGATCTTAGCGCCCAGGCGCACGAGTACGTCGCGGCGATCATCGAATCAGTGCAGCGCCTGACCGAGCAGGTCGAGAACGTGCTCGACTTGTCGCAAAGCGAAGCGGGCCTGTTGCCGCTGGCCGCTGAAAAGCTCGAACTGCTTCCGTTCGCGACCAAAGTGGTGCGAGATCGGGAGGCGGCCATTCTCGGCGCGGGGCTCAGCCTCGATCTGCGTGGCGGACAGACTACGAAAGTTGAAGCGGACCCGCGCCAGCTCGGCCGGGCGTTGGGCCAGTTGCTCGACAACGCGATCGCGGCAACCCCGTCAGGCGGTAAGATCCTGGTCGACCTTTCGCGCAAAGCCGACGGGGTCCGGATCGTGGTTTCCGACAACGGCCAGGGGATGACGCGCGACGAACTGCGCCGCGCGCTCGAAGGGCTGCGGACCGGCGCGGACGGAAAGCCCGAACGCCGGCAAGGGCTTGGCATTCCGCTCGCGCGCCAACTCGTGGAAGCTCACGGCGGAACACTCGACATCGTTTCTCGGCGCGGAGAGGGTACAACGGCGACGATCCTTCTTCCGTGAAGGTCGATCTTCCCGACCTGGCCGCAATGGACGCGTTCGGTGCGCGCATCGCAGCGCAACTACGCGCAGGCGATGTAATCGCGCTGACCGGTGACCTCGGTGCCGGCAAGACCACGCTCGCTCGCGCGATCATTGCCGCCCTCGGCCACCCGGGCGAAGTGCCGTCGCCGACCTTCACCATCCTCGAGACTTACGACACACTCGAACCACCGCTTGTCCATGCCGATTTCTACCGCCTCGGATCGCCTGCGGAGGTCGACGAACTGGGGCTTGACGATTATCGCGCGGGCGCCGCGTTGCTGGCCGAGTGGCCGGCCAATGCCGGGGGCTTCGTCGATGAGCCGGGCTGCCTTTCGATCACGCTGGAATCCGCGGGAAACGGGCGCGCGGCGATTGTCGAACCCGGCACCGATTGGCTAGGGCGAGTGCCATGAGCGCGCTTCCCGAAGGTCTGCACCCGTTCCTCGCCAGCTCCGGGTGGGGCGGCGCGGCCGTCGCCCCAATCCCGGGCGACGCCTCGTTTCGGCGGTATTTCCGGATCAGCGAAGCGGGACGCAAAGCCATGCTGATGCACGCTCCTCCGCCGCACGAGGATCCGCAGCCGTTCCTCGATGTCGCAAGGTGGCTGACCGCCAATGATCTGCGCGCGCCAGAAATCCATGCCGCCAACGCGAAGGAAGGCTGGGTGCTGCTGGAGGACTTCGGCGACGACCGCATGCGTGATTGGCTCGACCTTCATCCTCACGACGAGGACAACGCGTATAACACCGCGATCGACACCCTGGTTTCCTTGCACGCGAAACCTGCAGGTCCTTTCCCGCCGTACGACATCGCGGCGTACCAGCGCGAGGTGATGTTGCTGGTCGAATGGTATTGCCCGGCAGCCGGAATCGAGGTCGATGCCGAGAGCTTTGCGAGCGCATGGGACGCGGTGCTGACGCCGTTGCTCGCGCGGCAGCAACCTGGCGTGACCGTCTTGCGTGACTACCATGCCGAGAACGTCATGCTGCTGCCGGGCGGCGTGCAGGGGCTGATCGATTTCCAGGACGCGCTCGTGGGGCACCCGGCCTACGATCTCGTCAGCCTGTTGCAAGACGCCCGTCGCGATGTGTCGCCCGACCTGGAGCGCAGGATGCTCGATCGGTACCTGTCGCAAGTCGCAGCCGGGGGCGAGTTCGAGGCTGACTACGCGCGCCTCGGAGCGCAGCGAAACGCGAAGATCGTCGGCATCTTTTCGCGGCTTTGGAAGCGCGATGGAAAGCCGGCTTACCTACAGCTTATCCCGCGCGTTTGGGCCGCGCTCGAACGCGATCTTGCACATCCCGCGCTCGCGCCGGTGGCCGCATGGTTCGACGCCAATATCCCCCGCACGATCCGCGACCAGTCCGGCGGAAAGCTCGAGTGAAAACGCTCGCCAGCGATACTGCGATGGTTATGGCGGCAGGGCTGGGCAAGCGCATGCGACCGCTCACCGCGAGCCGCCCCAAGCCGATGGTGCGTGTCGCGGGCAAGCCACTGATCGATCACGCGCTCGACCGCCTGGCCGAAGCGGGCGTCGAACGCGCGGTTGTCAACGTCCATTACCTCGCCGACGCGGTCGAATCGCATGTGACGATGCGGAAGATGCCCAAGGTTACGGTTTCGGACGAGCGGGCGTTGCTTCTCGAAACTGGCGGCGGCATGAAGAAGGCGCTCGACGCCGGCTTGCTGCCTGACCCTTTCTTTTGCCTCAACGCCGACAACATCTGGCTCGACGGGCCGCGCGACGCCTTCGCCGATCTCTCGGCGGCGTGGGACGCTTCGAAGATGGACGCGCTTTTGCTCGTGGTGCCGCACTCTCGCGCGGCCAACTTTCGGGGTGACGGCGACTTTCACATGGACCCGCTCGGCCGCCTGTCGCGCCGCAAGCCGGGCCGGATCGCGCCGTTCATCTATACCGGCATACAGCTCGTCAGCCACCGCCTGCTGCGCGATGCGCCGGAGGGGCGGTTCGGCACGATGACACTGTGGGAGCGGGCGATCGGCGAAGGCCGGCTGTACGGCGCAAACTTTACCGGACGATGGTTCGAGGTCGGCACGCCTGACGCGATCGGGCCGACCGAGGATGCGCTGCGAGGTGGTTGAGCGCGGTCTCCAAGTATATTCGATCGCCGCGCACCGGGGCTTTGCCGATGCGCTCGTCGCCGGGCTGATTCCGCGCTACACCCAGGCCGACTTCGGCCTTGCTCGGCTGACGCTGCTGCTGCCTTCGACGCGCGCGGCGCGCACTTTACAAGAAGCTTTCGTGCGTGCCAGCGATGGCGGGTTGCTCATGCCGCGCATGGCCGTGGTCGGCGACCTCGATCTCGACGAGACGCTCGGCGCGCTGCTCGATCCGCTGGGTGCGGCGGACATTCCGCCTGCGGTCGACCCCACCCGGCGGTGGCTGCGCATCGCCCAGTTGCTGCGCGAAGAAATGGGCGCCGATGCACCGCGCGGTTCCGCCTTGCTGCGCCTCGCGCACGAAGCCGCGCGCACGATGGACCGGCTGTTGGTGGAAGACATTGGTCCCGAGGAATTGCTTGGCGAACGGGTGGTCGAGATCGTCGGAGACATGGCGGTGCATTGGCAGCGCTCGGTACGGCTCTTCGCCCGCATTCAGGCGCGCTGGCTCGAGGAACTGGGTGCATCCGGCGCGCTTGATGCCTCGGCGCGGCGAAATCGCCTGTTCGATCACACGGTGAAGGCATGGAAGGAGCGGCCCCCAGCAAGCCCGGTAGTTGCCGCCGGCGTCACCAGCGCAGCCCCGGCGCTCGCACGGCTGCTGCGCGCTGTCAGCGAGCTGCCCCAAGGAGCAGTCATTCTGCCGGACCTCGACCTTGCGATGCCGCAATCGGTGTGGGACGAGCTCGGCGCGGCAGGCGCCGCAGCGAATCCCGGCGATCCGCCTTTTGCTGAAGGCGACGCGGTCACGCATCCGCAATACCACCTCAAGCTTCTGCTCAACCGGATGGGCATCAACCGGGCCGAAGTGCGGCCGTGGCATCGCCGCGGCCTGACCGCTGCACAACCCGAACGCAGCCATGCGATTTCAAGCCTGTTCCTGCCGCCCGAGGCGAGCAAGGTGTGGGTCGAGCTGCCACCCGAGAAGCGCCGTCTGGCGGGAGTGCGACTTATGGAAAGCGCTAGCCCGGAAGCCGAGGCACAGGCGATTGCGCTGCTGATTCGCGAGGCGGTCGAGGTGCCTGAAAAGCGGGTGGCGCTGATCACGCCTGACCGCGCGCTTGCGCGGCGCGTGGTGCAGCATCTCCGCCGCTGGAACCTGGTGGCTGATGATACGGCCGGCCGTCCGTTGTCCACCACCACCGCCGGGCGTCTGCTGCTGCAATTGGCCGAAGTCGTGTCCGATCGCGCCGCACCGGTGCCGCTGATCGCGGCGCTTTCGAACCCGCTGGTGCGACTCGGCGAGCAGCGCGGCGACTGGCTCGACAAAGTACGCGCGTTCGACCGGCGCTTGCGCGGGCCACGCCCGGAACCGGGCCTCGCGGCACTGCGTCCGGTTGCCGAGAAAGCCCAAGTGCCTGACTGGTGGCGCGCAGTCGAGGCCCTGCTCATGCCGCTCCTGGTCGACGAGACTGAACTCCCGCTCGCCGAGTGGCTCGACCGTCTGGCGGCAGCCGGCGAAGCGCTCGCGGGCGAAGCCTTATGGAGCCGGGAGGACGGTCGCGCGCTATCGGCTTTCGTCGACGACCTGCGGCTGCACGCCCGTGAGGTCGGCACAACGCTCGAAGCCGGCGAGCTGCATGCCGCACTGTCAGACGCGATGGAAACAATCGCTGTACGCCCCCCTTACGGCGGTCACTCGCGGGTGGCGATTTACGGCTTGATCGAATCGCGCATGGCCCGCGCCGACCTGATAATCGCGGCGGGTCTCAACGAAGGCACATGGCCCGCGCGCCCGACCACCGATCCGCTGCTGGCGCCGGCCGTGCTGCGCGCCCTCGGGGTGCCGGGGGCAGACTTCCGCATCGGCCTTGCCGCGCACGATCTCGCCGCTGCGCTGGGCGCGCCGGAGGTGGTATTGAGCCGCGCACGGCGCGACGAGAGCGGGCCGGTGATCGCTTCGCGCTTCCTTTTACGAGTCCAAGCGCTGCTCGGAGACCTGCACGAGACGCATCGCGAAGACGCCGCCCCGGCTTTGGCCGAAGCGATCGATCGTGCGCCTTCCGCCGCCCCTTATCCGCGGCCCCGGCCGTCGCCGACACCCGAGCAGCGCAAAGTTGCGATCAGCGTGACCGGGCTCGACCGGCTGCGCGCTGATCCTTACCAGTTCTATGCCTCGTCGATCCTTTCGTTGTCCGAGCTCGATCGGCTTGACGCCCGGCCCACGCCGGCGTGGCAGGGGACGGTGGCGCACAAGATCCTCGAGGTATGGCATGAGACCAAGCGCCCTCTGACGGAGATTGCTGAAGAAGAACTGCAAGCGATGCACGCGCACCCCCTGACGCGCGCGCTGTGGCGACCGCGCTTGCTCAAGGCGCTCGAATGGGTCGAAGCGCAAATCGCCGCCAATCCCGAGCGCAAACCGGTTCTCTGGGAGGAAAAGGGCGCAACCGAATGGAGGGGGGTGACCATCCGTGGCCAGATCGACCGCCTCGATCAACTCGCAGACGGCAGCTTCGCAGTAGTCGATTACAAGACCGGCAAGCCGCCCTCGGGCGCGCAAGTCGAAGCGGGGTTCGCGCTCCAGCTCGGCACTTTGGGACTGATGGTCGAAGGCGGCGCTTTTGCGCCGAATCCAGGGCGCGGTTACCCGGTTCGAGTACTGGTCGCTCGGCAAAAGCGCAGATAGCGACACCGGTTTTGGTTACGTGACCACCCCGGTGCTGGAGGGCAACAAGCGCAGCGGCATTCCTTCTGCCGATTTCCTTCCCCAGTCGCGCGTACATCTCGATCACGCGCTCGATCATTGGATCCTCGGATCCGAGCCATTCACCGCCCGGCTCAACCCTGATGCGCCGAACTATGCGACGTATGATCAGCTCATGCGGCTGGATGAATGGCTGGGGCGCGAGGAATGAGCGGGACGGTCCATCCGCTGCGCGACGACCAGGCACGCGCTGTCGCGCCTGAGCGCAGTGTATGGCTGTCCGCCTCGGCGGGGACGGGCAAGACGCAAGTGCTCTCCGCGCGAGTGCTGCGGCTGCTGCTGCGGCCGGGGGTCAAACCATCGCAGATATTGTGCCTGACGTTCACCAAGGCCGGTGCCGCGGAGATGTCGGAGCGGGTCAACGCGGTGCTCGCGCGATGGGTACGGCTCAAGCCGGAGGAACTGGGCAAGGACCTGATCGCGATCGGTGCGCCGATCGATCCCGACTCGCTCGATCGTGCGCGCACGCGGTTCGCCGCGGTGCTCGACTGTCCTGGCGGTGGCCTGCGGATCGATACAATTCACGCCTTTTCGCAGTGGCTGCTCGCGGCGTTTCCGGACGAAGCGGGATTGATGCCGGGCTCGCGCCCCATGGAGGACCGCGACCGTGAATTGCTAGCGCATCAGGTGCTCGCGTTGATGGTCGTGGAGGCGGAAGCCGCGGGGGAGCAAGCGGTTCTCCGGCCGCTCGCGCTGCTTAGCGAGCGAATGGGTCCCGATGGCGTGCGCGGCTGGCTGTCACGCTGCGCCGATGCGCGGGAGATGTGGCTAGGCACAGGCGCGTGGCAGCCGCCGATGCGCGAACGCGTGCTGGGTCTGCTTGGACTGCCGTATGACGCCGGCGAGACCAGTCTGGTGGAGCTTTGCGCCGAGGGCGTCTTTGACTGCAAAGCGCTGCATCGGGTGCTCGCGGCGAATCAGGCGTGGGGCACGGCGACCGCCGCTAAGTCAGCTACCGCGATCGGCGATTTCCTCGCCGCTAGCGGCTTGGGCCGGGTTGCTGCCGCCGGCCCCATGGAATCGGCCCTGTTCACCGGGAAGGGTGAGCCCCGCGCGCTGAAGAGCCTCGAGCAGCATGATGCGCAGTATGCCGATGCCGCCGATGCGGTCGCCGCTTCGCTGCTCGCGCTGCGCGAACGCCAGGCTCTGCTCGCGTTGGCCGACTTTCTCACCCCGGCGCTGGAACTCGGCCGCCGCTTTGCGCTCGCGTGGGAAGCGGCCAAGGAGCGCGAAGGACTGATCGATTTCGACGACCAGATCCGCCGCGCCGCCGCGTTGCTGACCCGGTCCGACATCGCCGACTGGATCCGCTACAAGCTCGACCGGCGGTTCGATCACATCCTCATCGACGAAGCGCAGGACACCAACGAAGCGCAGTGGGACATCATCCGCGCGCTGACGGGCGATTTCTTCGTCGGGACGGGACAGCGTGGCGATGCGATGCGGACGATCTTCGTGGTCGGCGATTACAAGCAGGCGATCTTCCGCTTCCAGGGAACCAGCCCGGAAAACTTCGCCACCGCGCGGCGCTATTACGCCGATCTGATCGACGCGCTTGCGGCGGGCGACCCCGATGGCGAGTTGCTCAATCTAGGCCTCGGGCGCAGCTATCGCACGGCTCAGCCGGTGCTTGATTTCGTGGACAGGGCGATCGATGCGATCGGACCTGACAGCTTCGGCCTCGATACCGCTCCTGAGCCGCATGTCGGCGACAATCGACCGGGCTTGGTGACGCTGTGGCAGCCGGTTTCGGCGCGCGCCGACGATCCGGGCGATGCTTCCGACAGCGACGGTCCCGAAGACTGGCTGTCCGAGCCCGAGCGCGCGATGGCCACCCGGCTCGCTGACCAGATCAGAGAATGGCTCGATCGAGGCTTTCCGCTGGTCAAAGGCAAGCCACGCCACGCCGGACCGGGCGATATCATGGTGCTGGTGCGCAAGCGGAAAGAACTGGCTGGGCTGATTGTCGCCCGGCTGCATGCCGCTGGTGTACCAGTCGCCGGGGTCGATCGCTTACGCCTTGGCGCACCACTGGGCGTGAAGGACATCCTGGCGGCGTTGCGCTTCGCCGCCCAGCCGCTCGACGATCTGAGCCTCGCCAACCTGCTGGTCAGCCCCCTGATCGGATGGACGCAAGAGGACCTGCTCGCGCACGGATATCGGCCCAAGGGCGTACGGCTGTGGGACCACATTCGCCAGGGGTCGCATCCTCGTCAGGACACCGCGAACCGATTGCGCGGTCTGCTGCGGTTAGCCGATTATGAACCCCCCCAGGCACTGTTGCACTGGTTACTGGTAGGCCCGTGGCAAGGCCGCAAGACCCTGGTCGCCCGGCTCGGGCGCGAGGTCAACGACCCGCTCAACGAACTGCTCAACGCCGCCAACGCCTACGCATCGGCGCATACGCCGAGCCTGGTTGGCTTTCTCGCGTGGTTCGATGCGGGCGAGGGCGAGTTGAAGCGCGAGGCTGACGGCGGCGGCGGGCTGGTTCGGGTGATGACCGTCCACGGGTCGAAAGGTCTGCAGGCGCCGATCGTGATTCTCGCTGATGCCGCGGGTAACCCCGAAGCTTCGCCCACCCGCAGCCTCACGCTCGAAGAGGACCTGCCCGGCGGCGGGGGACGCACTGTTCCGCTTCCCGATTTGCGCAAGAGCGAAAAGGCCGGCCCCATTCTCCCTGCCGAAGCCGCCTCGCGCGAGGCGGAGCGCGAGGAGCACTGGCGGTTGCTGTACGTCGCAATGACTCGCGCGGAAGAGGCGCTGTTCATCGGCGGCGCGTTGGGAAAGCGCGAAAAAGAGCCTGCGCCCAATTCCTGGTACGCTCGCCTCAAGCCCTTATTCGAAAGCGATGAACTGGCCGATCCGATCTGGAACGCGCGGCAGGAATGGGGGATGCGCGCGGAGCCGGTCGCTGCTGCCCCTCGGCCGGAGCCGTCGCCTTTCGTTGGTTTGCCCGGTTGGGCGACCAACCCGGTCGGCGAGGAACCGCGTCCGCCGCGCCCGCTTGCGCCGTCTGCGGCGGGAACCGAGCGCCCCGCCGATCCGCCCCTGCCTCAAGAAGCAGCAAGGGTCGCGGCCCGGCGCGGAGTGCTGATCCACCGCTTACTCGAACGCCTGCCCGACATCCCCTACGATCGGCGTTCCGAAGCAGGGCGCGCATGGCTTGCGCGGCAAGCTGGCGATGTGAACCAGGCGGAGCGCGATGATATGCTGGCAAGCGCGCTGGCGGTGCTTGCCGAGCCTGCGTTCGCTGACGTGTTCTCTCCTGCCGCGCTGGCCGAAGTTCCGCTCGCGGCAACTGTCGGCGGCCTGGTCATCGCGGGCACCGCCGACCGCCTGCTGGTCGAGCCGCACAGGGTTACGGTGGTCGATTTCAAGACCGCCCGCCGCCCGCCATCCTCGGTCGCCGAAATTCCCGAAAACACGCTGCGCCAGATGGCCGCTTACGCTGCCGCGCTCGAAACGATCTACCCGGGCCGGGAAATCTGCGCCGCAGTGCTCTACACCCATACGCCGCAACTGTTCGCCATTCCGCAGGAACTGCTCGGCCCGCGCAAGAGCCGCTTGTCCACAACCTCGCAAAGCTTTCCGCCACCACTGGTTGAGTGAGCGCATCGAGCGCCTAGATTGGCCGCCACAGCAGGAGAATTATCATGCCGACCATCGCCGTCACCGACGCCAGCTTCCAGACCGACGTGCTAGACGCCGACAAGCCCGTGCTCGTCGATTTCTGGGCTGAATGGTGCGGACCCTGCAAGATGATCGGGCCTTCGCTCGAGGAAATCGCCGACGAACTGGGTGACAAAGTGACCATCGCCAAGATGGACATCATGGAGAACACCGGAGTTCCAGGCTCGATCGGCGTACAGTCGATCCCGCTCATGGTTCTGTTCAAGAACGGCAAACCGGTCGCGCAGAAGCTGGGCGCGGCGCCCAAGATGCAGCTCAAGAGTTGGCTCGAAAGCGAGTTGCAGAACGGTTAGGCGCCGGGCGAGTAGCCCACCGCATCGAGCAGGCGCGTGAAATCTTGCCACAACCGCGGGCTGGCTGCCGCGATCAGGCCCTTGCGCGTGCTATCGACACGGTAGTCCGACCCATCCTGCCGCGCGCAGCGGCCGCCGGCTTCGTTGAGGAACAGGCAGCCGGCTGCGTGGTCCCACGGCAGCACACGTTCGTAGATCGCGATGTCATGCTCACCCAGCGCGACCAACGGATATTGCTCAGCGGCGCACCCGGGTGCGTCGACCAGGGTATGGTGCGGCCCAATCTCGCGGTCGAACAACGCGCGCTGTTCCAACGCCATGTAGCGGGTCATTGCCGCCAGCCGTAAAGGCTTGTCGCCGCTTGCATGCGCGGTGATGGGTTGCTCGTTAACGAACGCACCTTCGCCGCGGCGGGCGCGGCACATCCGGTCGCGCTGAGGATCGTATATCCACCCGGCAATCGTTTCGCCGCCGTCGGCAAGTGCAACCATGGTCGCAAAATGACCCAGGCCGGATGCGAAGTTGCCCGTGCCGTCGATCGGATCGATGATCCAGCACGCGCCCGTGAGGCGCTGCAGCACCGAAGGATCGGCATGCGCCGCTTCTTCACCGACCACCGCGACGCCGGGCGCGAGCCGTTCGAGCGCTTCGGTCAGGAACTGCTCGACTTCGCGGTCCGCGACTGTGACGAGATCGTCCTTGGCCTTTTCCTCGACTTCGTGGGCCGCGAGATTCCGCCAGCGCGGCATGATCGAGCGTCCCGCAGCAAAGCGCAGCAGCGCCAGCATCTCGTCATCGAGGGCGCTCACCTCAGGAACGATAATCGGCGTTGATGGCGATGTACTCGTGGGTCAGATCGCAAGTCCAGATCGTGGCGCGCCCTTCGCCCAGGCCCATGTCGATCTCGACCGAGATCTCGTCCCCCTTCAGATGCGCCGCGACCGGTGCCTCATCGTAATCGGGAAGTGGCTGACCATCGCGTGCCGCCCATGTGCCGCCAAAGCCGATTGACAGCCTGTCGCGGTCGGCCGGTTCGCCCGCTTTGCCGACTGCCATTACGACGCGGCCCCAGTTGGCGTCCTCGCCGGCGATAGCGGTTTTCACCAGCGGGGAGTTGGCGACCGCGAGGCCGATCCTGCGCGCGCTGTTGTCGGACGTCGCACCGGTTACCGAAATTTCGACGAACTTGCGCGCCCCTTCGCCGTCACGCACCACCAGCTGCGCTAGCTGGCGGCACACGTCATGCAATGCCGCGGCGAAAGCATCGGCTCCAGTATCATCGGACGAAGCAAGAGGAAGGTTTCCTGCGGCCCCGGTGGCAAATGCCAGCACCGTGTCGCTGGTAGACGTGTCGCTGTCGACTGTTATGCAGTTGAACGTCGCGTCGCTCGCGGCGCTCAAGATCGCCTGGAGAAACGCAGGCTCGACCGCAGCGTCGGTGAAGATGTAGCCAAGCATCGTGGCCATGTCCGGGGCGATCATCCCGCTGCCCTTTACGATCCCCACGAGCGTTACTTTGCTCCCCCCGATCATCGCGGTCGCAACCGCGCCCTTGGAAAAAGTATCGGTTGTTCCGATGGTTGCCGCCGCCTGTTCCCACGAGCACTCAGGCGCGCCGAACGCGGCCGCTAGACCTTCGCGCGCTTTGTCCTGCGGCAACGGGACGCCGATCACGCCGGTCGATGACACCAGCACGTCGCTCGGCGCGCAACCGAGATGCTCGGCCACTTGTGCCATGATCGCTTCGACCGCATCGCGCCCGCGATAGCCGGTAAAGGCATTCGAATTGCCGGCGTTGACTACCAGAGCGCGCGCCGCGCCGAGACGGACCTGCTCGCGCCCCAACTCGACTTCGCTCGAGCAACAGACGTTCCGGGTGAACACCCCCGCGACCGCGGTGCCTAGGGCCAGTTCGACGAAGGTCAGGTCGCAGCGCCCCCAGTTCTTGTATCCAGCGCGCGCCACGCGCGGAGTTGCTCCGGCGATGGGCGGCGCATCGGGAAACTGGCGGGCGAGCGGCGAGCGTTCAAGGTCCATTCAGCGGCAACTATAAACACACGAGCTTGAGGTAAATGCGAATCCTCCTGAGGGGGTGGACGAGATGTTGCACAAGGCTTATCTGACGCGCGCAATGCTGCGTCGCATCCTTACCTGTCTCGCGCTCATCACTGGCTTCGCGGCCGTCGGCGCTCCGGCCGAGGCGCGCATGATGCTCGACTACGGCCAGCAGGTCGAGAACGGTCCCGCCACTTCGCAGGGCGGACAGCAGACGGCATGCAGCACACTGCCCGCACGGCTCAATCGGCAAGGCAAGACGACGACGGTGCCCGCGTGCCCGCCGCGCAAGCCGGTGGTCATCTACATCCCCACCGTTCAGCTGGGCCCTGACCGCGCGCGCGAATAGCGCCGACGCTCCAATCTAGTTCTTAACGCTACCGCCCGGCACACCGCGTGCCCGGCGGGCGTTTCACAATTCTCCAGTTATCAGGCCCGTACCATGTTCCAGAACCTCGCCAAGGCCGTCTTCGGGTCATCCAACGACCGTTACGTCAAGTCGCTCGACAAAACCGTCCGGCTGGTCAACGCGCTCGAGCCGCAAATTCAGGCACTGTCGGATGTCGAGCTTGCCGCGCAGACGCAGAAATTCCGCGACCAGCTCGCAGCGGGCAGCACGCTCGACGATATCCTGCCCGAAGCGTTCGCTACCGTGCGGGAGGCTTCGGTCCGCGTGCTCGGCATGCGGCATTTCGACGTGCAGATGGTCGGCGGGATCGTCCTTCATCGCGGCGAGATCGCCGAGATGCGCACGGGCGAGGGCAAGACGCTGGTCGCAACGCTCGCGACCTACCTCAACGCGATCGAGGGCAAGGGCGTTCACGTTGTTACGGTCAACGACTACCTCGCGCGCCGCGACGCGGGCTGGATGGGACGGATCCATGAATTCCTAGGCCTGTCGGTCGGGGTGATCGTGCCTAACCTCAACGAATTCGAGCGGCGTGAGGCATACGGATCGGACATCACCTACGGCACCAACAACGAGTTCGGCTTCGATTACCTGCGCGACAACATGAAGCATGAACGCGCGCAAATGGTTCAACGTGCCTTCAATTACGCGATCGTCGACGAAGTTGACTCGATCCTGATCGACGAGGCCCGCACGCCGCTGATCATCTCGGGCCCGACCGAGGACAAGCAGGACCTCTACCTTTCGATCGATGCGATCGTGAAGGGCATCGACCCGAGTTATTATGAAGCGGACGAGAAGTCGAAATCGATCTCATGGACCGAGGAAGGCGCGCAGAAGATCGAGGATCAGCTCGCCGACAGCGGCTTGCTGACAACGCCCAATCTGTACGATGTCGAGAATACCCAAGTCGTCCACCACCTCGACCAGGCATTACGCGCCAACGTGATGTTCAAGCGCGACATCGACTACATCGTCAAGGACGAGAAAATCGTCATTATCGACGAATTCACCGGCCGGATGATGGATGGACGCCGCTGGTCGAACGGGCTGCACCAGGCGGTCGAGGCCAAGGAAGGCGTCAAGATCGAGCCAGAGAACCAGACGATGGCCTCGATCACCTTCCAGAATTACTTCCGCATGTACCCCAAGCTTTCCGGCATGACCGGCACCGCGGCGACCGAAGCGTCCGAGTTCTGGGACATCTACAAGATGAACGTGGTTGAGATCCCGACCAATGTCCCAGTCCGGCGGATCGACGAGGAAGACGAGTTCTACAAGAACACGGCTGACAAGTTTCAGGCGATCGCCAAGTCCATCGCTGAAAAGAGCAAGATCGGTCAGCCGACTCTGGTCGGGACGGTTTCGATCGAGAAATCGGAACTGCTCAGCGAATTTCTCGACAAGGAGGGCGTCAAGCACTCGGTCCTCAACGCGCGCTTCCACGAGATGGAAGCGCACATCGTCGCCCAGGCGGGCCGCTTGGGAGCGGTCACTATCGCGACCAACATGGCCGGCCGGGGCACCGACATTCAGTTGGGCGGTAACATCGAGTTCCGCATTGAGGACGAACTCAAGGACGTGCCCGAGGGTCCCGAACGGGATGCTGCAATCGAGCGCATCCGCGAGGAAGTCGCCGTCGAACGGGCCAAAGTGCTGGAGGCAGGCGGCCTGTTCGTTCTTGCCACCGAACGGCATGAATCTCGCCGTATCGACAACCAGTTGCGCGGACGGTCCGGCCGACAGGGCGATCCAGGTCTCAGCCGCTTCTACCTTTGCCTGGAAGACGACCTGTTGCGCATCTTCGGACCAGATACGCTTTTCGCCCGAATGATGAATTCCAATCTCGCCGATGGCGAGGCGATCGGCTCCAAGTGGCTTTCGAAAGCGATCGAGACTGCGCAGAAAAAGGTTGAGGCGCGCAATTACGACATTCGCAAGCAGGTCGTCGAATACGACGACGTGATGAACGATCAGCGCAAGGTGATCTACGAACAGCGCGCCGACATCATGGATGCCGATGCGGTCGATGACGTTGTCGCCGACATGCGCCACGATACCGTGAACAATCTCGTTGGCGAGGCCTGTCCGCCGGGATCGTATCCCGAGCAGTGGGATGTCGCCGGCCTCAAACAGCGAATCTCCGACGCGCTCGGGGTTGACGCCCCAGTCGAACAATGGGTCGAGGAAGATCATGTCGAGCCCGAGATGATCGAGGAGCGGCTGCGTGCGCTCACCGACGGGGTGATGGAGCAAAAGATCGCCGACGCCGATCCGGCGATGTGGAAGCGCATCGAGAAACAGATCCTGCTCGAACGGCTCGATCACCACTGGAAGGAGCATTTGTCGACGCTCGACGCGCTTCGCCAGGTGATCTTCCTGCGCGCCTATGCGCAAAAGCAACCGATCAACGAGTACAAGCGCGAAGCGTTTATGCTGTTCGAAAACATGCTCGAGACGCTGCGCGAGGATGTGACGACGATCCTGATGCGTAGCGAATTCCGATTCAGCGCGCCGCAAGCCCCGCTGTCGCTGCCCGACCTGCCCGATTTTCTCACCGGCCACATCGATCCGCTGCTCGGTATCGATGATTCGAACGACGGCGACGGATCGAGGATGCGCGAGGCGTTGTTCGGCGCGCTCGCCGGATCCCCGATGGCCGCGGCCGGGCCCGGCGGAGTGGCCGACAATCCGTGGGCCGGGCAGGACAT
Source organism: uncultured Alphaproteobacteria bacterium (assembly GCA_963781525.1). Lineage (GTDB taxonomy): Bacteria > Pseudomonadota > Alphaproteobacteria > Sphingomonadales > Sphingomonadaceae > Tsuneonella. The sequence continues at coordinate 141,331 of CAWAGD010000008.1, forward strand.
CAGCCGCAACATGCCGTGCCCTTGCGGTTCGGGCAATAAGTACAAACACTGCCACGGCGCGGTCGGCGCTCAACAGGCCTCGGTCTGACTAAGCGGCAAGGTCTGATCGAGAGCGCGGCTGACGAACCATCGCCTCGAGCGACGGTGCGCCGGGAGCGACTTCGATCGTCGCCGCCCGCGTGAATCCGCACGAGCCGTAGAAACCGCAGTTGGCGGGGTTCGAGTTCTCAAGATAGGCAGGCAGGCCGACCCTGTCGCAGGCATCGAGCACCGGCTGGATGAGCGCACGCCCGTGGCCGCGCCCGCGCTTGCCCGGGCGCACGCCGATGGTGAATAGATAGGCGTGCTCGAACGTCGGGTGGTGACGCGTCATCGCCTCGACAGCGGCGTCGGTTCGCCGCTTGGCGCCCCAACTGCTTTGAAGGAGCACCGCGCGGTAAAGTGCGGGATACGCGAGCAGAGGCGGTCCGCTATTCCCGCCCGGCAGCATCCACATCGCCGCGCCGGCGTCGCCGAGCCGATAGCAAAACCCGCGTGGCGCGTAGACGTGGCGAGCAAGCGCCCCGAACACCCCGGCCATCCCTGCGTAACTTCCGAAAAGCCAGCGATTGAAGGGATCATCTCGAAACGCATCGGCGGTGATATCGGTCAGGGACGCGGCACCCGCCCGATCGACGCGTATCAGATCGTCGCCAAGTTCGATTTGGGGGAAAGTCCATGCAGGGGGCCTCACCGGTTACGTGATTGCTGCTGTCATGCCGGATCGGCTCTGATAGGGGAACCGGGATGCCTTTGCTCGCTGCGGCTTTCGCGCTCACCGCGCTGCTTTACGCCGCGGTCGGCTTTGGCGGGGGGTCCACTTACAGCGCTTTGCTGGCGCTTGCGGGCTTCGATTACCGCCTTTTGCCGGTGCTATCGCTGGCGTGCAACATCGTGGTCGTCGGCGGCAGCTCGATCCGCTTTGCGCGCGCCGGGCTGACCCCGTGGCGCGGTGCGGCGATGCTAACCGCGATCGCCGCACCGGCTGCTTTCCTTGGCGGCCTGACTCCAATCAAAGAAGCCGCGTTCCTTGTGTTGCTTGGGGGCAGCCTGATGCTCGCGGGGCTGACGATGCTGGTTCCGCAGACCGACCAAGGAGAGCAGGCGCCAACCCGGTGGTCGCGCTTCATACCGCTTTTGGCTGCGCCGATCGGCTATCTGGCCGGCCTGGTCGGCATCGGCGGCGGGATATTTCTCGCCCCGCTGCTGCACCTGGGGCGCTGGAATTCCGCCCGCGCGGTAGCCGCCACCGCCGCTCTGTTCATACTGGTCAATTCGCTGTTCGGCCTCGCCGGACAATTGATCAAGAACGGCCCCGATCGCATGGGAGAGGCAGCCGCGCTCGGCCTGCCGTTGCTTATCGCGGTCGTGCTCGGCGGCCAGGTCGGCAGCCTGCTGGCGGTGCGAGTCCTGCCGCAGGCCGCGATCCGCTGGCTGACCGCGGCGCTGACGGTTTATGTCGGGGCGCGACTGCTCTTAGCGGCTAGCTGACCGGCCCTTCGCCCGCGTGCACCACGCGCGCATCGTGACTGAGCGGGCCACCCGCCAGTTCAACACCCTCACCACTTTGCGAATTGTCGCTTCCGCCAGTGCCCTGCGTCATCTTGCGCAGCGCGCCGTCAACCTGTTCGCGGTTCTTGTTGTAATAATTGTACGCAGCGTAGCCGAGCGCGCCGAAAGTCGCCAACCTGAGAAGCATCATGAATATCCTTGCTTGTGAACCACTCTAACGGAGCGCCTGGCGAAAGGGTCCAAGGCTGATGGTTGTTAAGCTGCCATGCCAAGCAGCCGGGGAGGGTGCCCGGAGGGACGGTGGGTCAGATCACTCGTCTCGCGCCGGTGGACCCGCTGTTCGCAAACGAGGCAGTAATGAAAGTGCAAAAGTTAGGCAGTTGCGAAACAGCCCGGCAAGCCGGTAGCCGCATTGCGGCGCAGGGACGATACGAAGACCTCACCCGGGTTCCAGGGCCTTGGGACTCGTTCGGGCGCGAAAGCAATTCGGTTCGGCGCGCGACCCGGAACAGTGCGATTCGTTCGAGCGCTGGCGCGAAATGCCGGTCCAAGAAATGCGAGCTTCGAAAGCGATCGAACGGGTGGCCTATAATTCGGACACGCGCGATCTGAGCATCTGGTTCACCGGAAGAAGGCGGTATATCTACTCGAACGTCCCGCCGGACATCTATCGCTCGCTGTGCCAGGCGCGATCGGCAGGCCGATTTTTGAACGCCGCAGTGAAGGGCCGCTTCGAGTGCCGCAGCGATCCGCCCCGAAGGCGATATCCGGCTTAAGTGGCTCCCCGAGTTGGATTCGAACCAACGACCAAGTGATTAACAGTCACCTACTCTACCGCTGAGCTATCGGGGAGCAGCCTTTCGGCAGGAGCGCGCCTATATGGGCGACCCCGGCGTTTGGCAAGCCCGCGCGACCGGGTGAACTCACACGGCGAACTGTTCGGCGACGATCCGTTCGTCGAGCGCGTGACCAGGGTCGAACATCAGCGTCAGTTGGCTCTCCCGCGCGATCTCTAGATGAACTTCGGCGATGTCGCGAAATTCCTTCTGGTCGGCGACCACCGATACTGGCCGCTTGCCCGGCTCGATGACTCGAAAACCGACGCGGCTGCGCTCCGGCAGCACCGCGCCGGACCAGCGACGCGGGCGGAAGGGGCTGATCGGGGTGAGCGCAAGGAGTTGCGAATCGAGCGGCAGAATCGGCCCGTTGGCGGACAGGTTGTAGGCGGTCGATCCTGCCGGGGTCGCCACCAGCACCCCGTCGCAAACCAGTTCCTTCAGCCGGATCTTGCCATCCAGCAGGATCTCGATCTTCGCCGTCTGGCGGGTTTCGCGCAGCAACGACACTTCGTTGATGGCGCACGCCACGTGAGTCCGCCCGTCCTGGCCGGTCGCCTGCATTCGCAGCGGTGCGATGGCGAAGGCCTTGGCCTTGTGCAGCCGGTCCGCCAGCTTTTGCGGGCTGCGATAGCAATTCATCAGGAAACCGACGGTGCCGCAATTCATCCCGTAAGCCGGGATCACGCGGCCCTTGTCGAGCATGCGATGAAGAGTGTGGAGCATAAACCCGTCTCCGCCGAGCACCACCACCGCCGTCGCGCGGTCGAGCGAAACGAAATCAAAGTGCGTACGCAGCTCGGCCGCCGCCTCGATCGCCCGCTCGGTGCGTGAGGCGAGCAGCGCGAGCCGCTTGACGTCGATTTGCCCGCTCACTCGTTACGCCTTTCCCCGGGCCCCCTCGCATTAAGCAGGGCAATTCACCGAGGCTAATTGCCGCTGTCCCATTTGGCAACGCGGGTGTCGGGAGCCAAGCGGGCGAGCGGTCCATCGGCTAGGCTGTTCAGCGATGGCCACATTGCCCCACCTTGCCGACTGCCCGCGTGATGCTCTTACCGGGCTCGTCGATGCGAAGGCACTGGGTAGGAGTCTCGAGCGTTGGCGCACCGAAGCGGTGGGCGGCGTAACGGCCGCGCCGGTCCACGCGCTGCTGATCGGCCTCGGACGGTTCGACGCGGTCAATCTGGCATACGGGGAGGCGGCGGGCGATGGCGCACTGGTGGAAGTAGCGCGGCGGATACTCAATTTCGCGGCCGACGAACTGGCGGGCGGCGACTGGCTTGCGGCGCGCCTGGGTGGCGGCAAGTTTGCCTTGGTGGCGCGCGAGACGATCAGCCGCGAGCGCTGGCATTGGCTCGGCGAGGCGCTCGGCGAAGCAGTGGCCGCCCCGATCGTCGGGCTCGACGGCTCGGGGACCGTGCGCCTGTGGCCGCGCATTGCGTTGCTCCGCGTACTGCCGGGCGAGCGAGCGGATCACGTGCTCGATCGTCTGGCCGGGACATTATCGCAGGCGCACGACCGTCCTGGAGAACGGCTCGCTTGGGCTGATCGCTCGCACGCCCCGGCCGGGATTCGCGCGGCCGAGATCGAGGCGGACCTGCTGGCGGCACTCGACCGCGACGAAATCGAGATCGTGTTTCAGCCGCAGTACGCGCTGGCAGACGATAGCTTGATCGGGGCCGAGGCCCTCGCGCGCTGGAATCACCCGCGCGTGGGGCAGATCGGCGCGGGCGCGCTGTTCGCCATCGCCGAGAGGGCCGAGCACGTGGCGCACCTGTCACGCCACATCGCCGAGCGCGCGCTTGCAGCTGCCAGGGATTGGCCCGCGGAATTGCGCCTGTCGGTCAACGTAACCCCGGTTGACCTTGCGAGCCCCGGTTTTGCGCGCGATTTCGCCGCGCTGGTGGAGGCGAGCGGGTTCGCCGCAGGCCGCCTGACGTTAGAGATCACCGAACAGGTTCTGCTCGGCGATCTCGAACGCAGCGCCGCGATGCTGACTGCGCTCAAGGCCCTAGGCGTCAGGATCGCGCTCGACGATTTTGGAAGCGGCTTCTGCAATTTTCGCTATCTCAAGCTGCTGCCGCTCGACACCCTCAAGCTCGACCGTTCGATGATCGAGGGCATCGAGAACGATGAACGCGACCGCGCGGTGCTGCGCGCCATCGTCGCGCTGGCGCGGGCGCTGGACCTTGCAGTGTTGGTCGAAGGCATCGAGACCGATGCGCAGCGTGTCATCGCAGCGGGTGAAGGATGCGCGCTGTACCAGGGCTTTCTCCGCTCCTCGCCGATCTCGTCCGAAGACTTCATCGTGCTGGCCCGAGGCTGACCGCTGTTGGCAATCGCCGCTTGCCCGCGTGACGCGCGATGGCGGTTGGTCTAGAGAATCGCCCGCATGCTGACGCGCCTCACCATCCGCAACATCGTGCTGATCGAGGCGCTTGATCTCGACTTCCGCGGCGGGCTGGGCGTGCTGACCGGCGAAACCGGCGCGGGCAAGTCGATCCTGCTCGACGCGCTCGGGCTGGTCCTGGGCAATCGCGCCGAGAGCGGGCTGGTCCGCGCGGGCGAGGAAAAAGCCAGCGTGGCCGCCACGTTCGAATTCGCCGTGCTACCTGCGCGTATCGCCGAGGCGCTCGGCGAATCCGATGTCGAGATCGAGCCTGGCGAGCCGTTGATCCTCCGACGCACACTGAAGGCCGATGGCGGCAGTCGCGCGTTCGTGAACGACCAGCCGGTCGGAGTTGCGATGCTGCGGGAGATCGCGCCCGCGCTGGTCGAACTGCACGGTCAGCACGATGATCGCGGCTTGGTCAATCCCCGCGGGCACCGGTCAATGGTCGATCGCTTCGCCGGTGGAGAGGCCGCGGGCGTTGCGAGCGCGTGGACGGCATGGCGTGCGGCCGAAGACCAGTTGGCCGCGGCGCGAGAACGGGTGGAAACCGCGCAGGCCGATCAGGACCTGCTGATTGCTCATCTTGCCGAGCTAACGGCAATCGAGCCGCATGCGGGTGAGGAAGCGCGGCTCGCAGAGACGCGGTCCGCGATGCAGAAAGGCGAGCGGTTATCGGGCGATCTCGAAATCTTGCGGCAGCTGTGGGAAGGATCCGATTCACCGCTCGCCGCCTTACGCGTGGCGTCCCGGCGGCTCGAGCGGATCGCAAATGAGCATCCGCTGCTGACCGAAGCTTTATCGGCGCTCGACCGGGCGGTAATCGAAGCGGGAGAGGCGGAGGACAAGCTGACCGCCGCGGGCGATGCCTTGGTCCACGATCCGCTCGCTCTCGAACGCGCTGAGACCCGTCTGTTCGATTTGCGCGCGATCGCCCGCAAGCACCGGTGTGAAGTCGATCAACTGGCGTCCAAGATGCGCGAAATGCGGTCCGAACTCGATGCGATCGAAGGCGGCGAAGCCGAATTGGACGTCCTCACTGCGGCGGCCCGCAGCGCGCGCGAGAGGTATTGCGACGTGGCGAGGGTGCTGCATGTCGCGCGCACGGCAGCGGGCGGGCGGCTCGACGTTGCGGTCGAGGGTGAGCTGGCACCGCTCAAGCTGGATGCGGCGCGATTCCGTACGGCGGTAGTAGAACTGCCCGAAGAACGGTGGGGGCCGCATGGGATCGACTCGGTCGAATTCCTGATCGCGACCAACCCCGGCGCCGATTTCGCGCCGCTCAACAAGATCGCCAGCGGCGGCGAACTGAGCCGCTTTATTCTCGCGCTCAAAGTGGCGCTGGCGGAGAAGGGCGGCGCGGCGACGATCATCTTTGACGAGATCGACCGCGGTGTCGGCGGTGCCGTTGCCAGCGCAATCGGCGAGCGCCTGTCGCGCCTTGCAGAAGGTGGCCAGGTGCTGGTGGTCACCCACTCCCCGCAAGTCGCGGCGCGTGGCCGCACGCATTACGTGATCCACAAGAGCAGCGAAGGCACGGTCACGCGCACTTCGGTGACCCTGCTCGACGCGGCGGCGCGCCAGGAAGAGATCGCCCGCATGCTGTCGGGCGCCGAGGTCACGCCGGAGGCTCGTGCGCAAGCAGATCGATTGCTGGAAGGGGTGTGAGTGCGTTGCTTAAATCCGCGGCCGCGTTCAGCGCGGTCATTCTGCTGGCCGGTTGCGAGGTGAGCGAGCAGTCGAAATCCGTGCCGGAGACCGCGCTGGCCCCCGCTCTCGGTATGTACGGCACCGATGCGCAGCTCGCGCCGTCAAAGCCTGATGCGGTAATGCGCTACGCCGGTCATTCTCGCGGGGTTGCCGATTTGCGGCTGCCGGCGGGCAACGGCCCGTTCCCGCTCGCGGTGATCTATCATGGCGGCTGCTGGAAGGCGGGTATTGCCGACCGGCATTACATGGCGCCGCTGGCGACGCGCTGGCAGCAGCGGGGAATTGCCACGCTGAACGTCGATTACCGCGAGGTCGGGGACGGAGGCGGGTGGCCGGGCAGTTTCGTTGACTGGGCGGCAAGCGAAGACCTGGTGCGAAAGCTGGCGAGCGATAAACGGATCGACCTGACCCGTATGACCTTCGTAGGCCATTCTGCCGGCGGACTCCCCGCGCAATGGCTTTCTAGCGGACAAGCGAAGGACGGGCCTGTCGGATCGCGTTCCGCCGCCCGTCCGGCAGATGCGATCGTGTTCGACGGGCCGGCCGACCTCGCCCGCGATCAAACGGCGTTCGACGCGCTATGCCAGTTCTCCGCAGTCGCACCATTCATGGGCGGGACCGCGACGGAAATGCCTGCGCGATATGCGGCGATCTCGGCCACCGGCCACCCGTCGAGCCTCGAGCAAATCCTGTTCGTCCAGGCGCGCTTGCCTGCTCCAGACGCGAGTGCGCTCAAGGCGCTGACTGAGGCGGGCGTCAGCGTCAGCGTGATCGAGAAGCCGGAGGCAAGCCATTTCGATATCATCACGCCCGGCGCGGCGGCGTACGAAGCGCTCGAACCGCAAATCCTCGCCCGGTTGCGACGGCAGTGAACCCGCCGCCCTCGGAAGCCGATGCCGCGAACGAACTGATGCGGCTGGCCAAGGCGATCGCGCATCACAATCGGCTTTACCACGCCGATGATGCACCTGAGATCTCAGACGCCGAATACGACGCGCTGGTACGCCGCAACGCAGAGCTCGAAGCCGCCTTCCCGCATCTCGTGCGGCCGGATTCTCCGTCGCGTGCGGTTGGGCATGAGATTGCCGCCTCGCCTTTGAGCAAAGTGCGGCACGATGTCCGCATGATGAGCCTCGACAACGCATTTACGGATGCCGAAGTCGCGGAGTTCGTCGCGCGCGTTCGGCGGTTCCTCAATTTATCGCAGGACGTATCGCTCGCCTTTACCGCCGAAGACAAGATTGATGGCCTGTCGTGCTCGCTGCGCTACGAACATGGCGCCCTCGTGCGAGCAGCGACGCGGGGGGATGGCGAGGTGGGCGAGGACGTGACCGCCAACGTCGCGCATATCCCCGACATCCCGCAAAAGCTTCGCGGCGAAGTGCCGGAGGTGTTCGAGGTGCGCGGCGAAGTCTACATGGCCAAACAGGACTTTACCGCACTTAATGCTGCGCAGCACGAAGCCGGCGGCAAGATCTTCGCCACACCGCGCAACGCCGCCGCCGGATCGCTTCGCCAGAAGGACGCGAGCGTTACCGCGCAACGTCCACTGCGCTTCTGGACTTATGGCTGGGGCACGGCGTCGGAGCTGCCGGACGAGAGCCAGTTTGCGATGGTGCGGCGCATGGAATCGTGGGGACTACCGGTCAGTCCGGACCTCGTCTTGTGTCGCTCGGTCGAGGAAATGCTGCGGCACTATCGCAGCATCGGCGAGCGGCGCGCGGCGCTTGGGTATGACATCGACGGAGTTGTCTACAAAGTCGACGATCTTGCGCTCCAGCGCAGGCTTGGCGCGGTGGGCAAGGCCCCGCGCTGGGCGCTGGCGCACAAGTTCCCCGCCGAACGAGCGCAGACCACGCTCGAGAAAATCGATATCCAGGTGGGCCGCACCGGGAAGCTGACACCCGTCGGTCGCCTATCCGGAGTAGTCGTCGGCGGGGTGACGGTGTATAATGTCACGCTGCACAACCGCGACGAGATCGCCCGCCTGGGTCTTCGCGAAGGTGACCGTATCGTCATCCAGCGGGCCGGCGACGTCATCCCGCAAGTTATCGAGAACCTCACCCGCGACGAGCCGCGCGCGCCATACGCATTTCCCGATCACTGCCCCGTGTGTGGCAGCGAAGCGGTCGCCGAGGAAGGCGAGGTCGACGTCCGTTGCACAGGCGGCCTGGTGTGCCGCGCTCAGCAATTCGAGCGGTTGCGGCACTTCGTCAGCCGCGCAGCGCTCGATATCGAGGGGCTGGGCGAAAAGAGTATCGTGGAGTTCATGGAACTGGGCTGGCTGGCCAAAGGTCCGGCAGACATATTCCGCCTGTGGCGCCATCGCGCCAACCTGATCGGACGCGAAGGTTGGCAGGACAAGTCGGTGGATAATCTGTTTGCTGCGATCGAGGCAAAGCGCACGCCCGACGCCGCGCGGCTGCTGTTCGGGCTCGGCATCCGCCATGTGGGCGCGGTGACGGCCCGCGACCTCATGAGACGGTTTCACGAACTGGCGCTGCTGCGTGACATCGCCGAGCGGGCCGGTGCCGGCGACGAAGAGGCGATAGCGGACCTGACTGCGATCGAGGGCGTCGGCCCGGCGGTGGTCGAGGCGCTCGGCGACTTTTTCCACGAAGAACACAACCGCTCGGTGTGGGATGACCTGCTGAGCGAGGTCTCGCCGCCGCGCTACGAGGTCGAAACCAAGGACAGCGCGGTCAGCGGCAAAACCGTGGTGTTCACCGGCAAGCTCGAGACCATCAGCCGCGACGAAGCCAAAGCGCAAGCCGAACGCCTGGGCGCCAAGGCGGCGGGCACGGTCAGCGCCAAGACCGACCTGATCGTCGCCGGGCCCGGCGCGGGCAGCAAGCTGAAGAAGGCGGCCGAGCTCGGGATCGAGGTCATCGATGAGGCGGCATGGGCGGCGATCGTCGCGGGCGCCGGCTGAAGGCGGAACCGGCGCGACCGGACTGCGGTTCTTCGTGCATGGCGCGCGCTCTCAAGGTCTTCCGCACATCAACAGGGTTCCACGATGCGTACGTCGCGGCGTCGAGCCGCAAGGCCGCGCTCGAAGCGTGGGGCGCCGGGGTCGATCTGTTCGCCCGCGGAGTTGCCGAGCAGGTCACCGATGAAAAACTGATGGCCGAACCGCTCAAGCGGCCGGGTGAAATCATCATGCGGTCACGCGGTGGCCTCGCCGATCAGCTGAAGGCGCTTGGTCCGCGCAAGAAGACCAAATCAAAAGCCACCGATGAAACGCAAAAGCCGGCGAAGCCGCGGACCGCCAAACCGCCCAAGCGCGATGCGCTGGATCGCGCGGAAGCTGCGCTTGAGGACATCACGCGCCGACACGCTGCGGCGGTTGGCGAGCTCGAGGCTGAGCGAGCGAAGATCGAGCGCAAGATCGCGGCGCTGCAGACGAAACAGGCGAAGGAGCTTGCCAAGACCAAGCGGCGCCACGACGATGCGCGCGATGCCTATCGCGACGCGCTTGAACGGTGGAGCGAAAGGTAGCGCGTGGCGCGCCGCCGCAGCCACAAAATCGACCAGTCCCCACTGACCAGTCGCGCGACGATCGAGAACCCCGCAAGGCGATAGGCCGCGCGCACCGACCGCTCTTGGGTCTCCAGGAGCCCCGCGAGCAACACGTTTCCGCGAGGAGCAACCGCACGCGCAAAATCTTTGGCCAACTCGGCGAGCGGTCCGGCAAGGATGTTGGCGATCAGCAGATCGTAGGGTCCGCGCGCCTGCAGCAACGAATCGTCCATGCCATCGGCGATTACCATCGTCAGTTCGCCGAAACGCGATCCCAAAGGAACATCGTTGGTCGCGCTGTTAGCTTCGATGACCCCGGTGCATACTGGATCGATGTCGCTCGCGGTGGCCAGCGCACGCGGCCACAGCGCCAGGCCGGCAAAGGCCAGCAACCCGGTGCCCGTGCCAATATCGGCAAGATTGCGCACCACCACGCCGCGCCCTTTCATAGCCGCCAGCATCGCAAGGCAGCCGGCGGTGGTCGCGTGATGCCCGGTGCCGAACGCCTGGCTCGCCGGGATCACGAAATCGATCGTTCCGGGTTCGCGCGCAAAGTCCGGCGTGCGGACCCGGAACGGGCCAGCCACGATCGGCTCGAGCCCGCCCTGGCTGAGCGTGATCCAGTCCTGCGCGGCGACTTTTGCCACCTCGAACGTCGGCGGCGCATTCCCGAATAGCGAAGCCACCTGCCGGCGGTCGGCGGCCGAGGGCTTGGCTGGCAGAAACACTTCTACGAACCAGTCCTCGGGCCGGTCGTCGGCGATTTCCATGCCAGTCAGCACCCATTCGGGCGGCCAGTCGAAAGCTTCTTCGTGAGCGAGCAGGGCGGCGCGGGCGGTTTCGCGCGGCACGTCGGCACGGATGCTCCAGCAGTCAGCCACCGGCGCCTTCGTCGGACAGTCGCTTGTCGAGCCTGGTGGTCGCGGTCGCCGCATACGTGCGGCAGCCGCCGCGGTCGACAAGCGGCTTTGCACCGAGCAGCCGGTCGCGCATACCCGCCGCGCCCGGATGCGGCGCGAGCACGATATCGCACGGCGCGGCGGCGACCTTGGCAATGCCCGCGCGAAACGCCGCGAGCAGCCCCGGGTGGTTGGAGAACTTGTAGCCGTCCGAGCTGATCGGGTTGAGGCTGTCGACATACACGATCGCGGCGCAGCCCGTGCCCTCACACTCGCGCCAGGACCAGCTCAGCGCGCCGGGGGTATGTCCGGGCGTGCGCATCGGGCGGAACTCGGTGCCGCCGATCAGATGGTGATTTTCTCCCGTGAGTTCGACGATGCGCCCGGTCACCGGCGGAAACGCCGGGTGCCCCGAACGGAATTGCGGATCGTCCGTGCCCGGCCGTCCGGTTCGCAAGACGGCGGCGGCTTCCGGTGTCGCGACGATCGTCGCCCCGGTCGCGGCCTGTAGCCGCGCCATGCCGCCGACGTGGTCGAAGTGTTCGTGGCTCATCAGCAGGACTTTGACGTCCCTGGGGTCAAAGCCGAGCGTGCGGATGTTGGCGAGGACGATCTCGGCGCCCTTGTCGGTCCCGCTGTCGATCAGCGCGTGACCGCCGGGGCTGACGATCAGCAGCGATGAGATGCCGCATGTGCCGACGTAGTAAGTGTTGCCATAGACCCGGAACGGCGGACCGGGCTTGTCCCATTCATCGACGTCGCTGCACAGTCCGGCCCAGGTGCGCTGGGCGGGGCCAGCGTCAGCGAGGGGCGCGGGCGTCGCGGTGGCGCAACTGGTCAGCAGCAGCGTGGTAGCGATCACGGCGGGCCTAGCGAACATAGCTTGCTCCGTTGGCGTCGAGCGTCGCCCCGGTCATGCTCGGGGGAGCGTCGAGTGTGCAGAACACGATCATAGTAGCGATTTCCTCAGGCGTCGCGACACGGCCGAGCGGTATGTCGGCCAGCAGCCCCGGTCCGCCGCGGCTTGCCAGATAGTCCTCCGCCATGCCGGTGTCGGTGAACCCGGGCGCGATGGCGTAGCTCAGGATGCCTTGCGCGCTGTAGCCTCGCGCCAGGGTCTTGTGCAGGGCGAGCAGCCCTCCTTTCGCCGCCGCGTAGTGCCAGTGCGCGGGCGAATCTCCGCGGTGGCCGGCCCGACTGGCGACATGGACGATCCGTCCCCCTGTGTTCCTATCCTGCCAGTGGCGTACGGCGAAGCGGCTTAGCTGAGCGGCAGCGGTAAGGTTGATGCGCAAGGTATCCTCCCACGCGTCGAGCCAAGCAATGTCCGAGCCCTCGAGCGGGTTGGCGGCGAATAGCCCGGCGTTGTTGACCAGCACGTCGATCGTCCCGCCGGTCGCCTCAAGGGCGGCTTCCCAGAGCATTTGCGGGGCTTGCGGATCGGCGAAGTCGGCGGCGATCAGGCCAGGCGCGGCGCGTGTGGCCTGGCCGATGACATGTGCGCCGCGTCCGATAAGGGCACGCGCGGCGGCGGCGCCGATTCCGCGCGAGGCACCGGTAAGAAGGATATTTGTCATAAGGCGGCCTATCCAACACAAGACGCGGCAAGTCGAGCCGCCCGCTTGCACGGTCGGGCCAAGGCGTTAAGGGGAAGGCGCACTTCAATCCGGGACCCACGCATGGCCGACCGCCCGATTTCGCCGCATCTCCAGATATGGAAATGGGGACCGCACATGGCGGTTTCGATCGTTCACCGAATGTCCGGCCAGGGGCTGACTTTCGTCGGCCTGCCGGTTCTCCTGTGGTGGCTCGGTGCGCTGGTCAGCGGGCCCGAAGCTTACGACAAGTTCGCCAACCTTGCCGCCACGCCGATCGGATACATCGTGCTGATCGGCCTGAGCTGGGCATTTTTTACCCATTTGTGTTCTGGGCTTCGCCATCTGGTACTCGATACGGGCGCGAACTACGAACTCGGCAACAACAAGATCGGTTCGATCGTCTCGCTGGTTGGCGGCGTCGTGCTGACCGCGGCCTTCTGGGCCGTCATCGCTTTGCGCTAGGACAACAGCATGACCAAGCAAACGCCACTCGAAACTTACGCGGTCAAGGGCACGCCGATCGGGCGCGTGCGCGGTCTTGGCTCCGCCCGCCACGGCGCGCACGAATGGCTCGTGATGCGCTACACTTCGGCCGCGAGCCTGGTGCTCGGGTTATTCTTGGTTTTCTCGCTCGCTTTCCTGGACGATTATTCGCTCGCGACGATGCGCGCTTGGGCTGCACAGCCGCTTGCTGCGATTGCGCTGGCGCTGATGGTGGTCACGTTCTTCTGGCATTCCCGCCTCGGCGTCGCCGAACTGATCGGTGACTATGTGCACGACGAGGGCAACAAGTTTGCCGCGATGCTCGCGCTTACGCTGGTGACTTATGCGGGTATCGCATTCGGGCTGTTCTGTATCGCCAAGATCGCCTTTTCCGGAGGGGCCGCCTGATGGCCACGCAGAATACCCAGACCATCGGCAATCAGCCGGCCTACAAGATCATCGACCACACATACGATGTAGTGGTGGTCGGCGCCGGCGGATCGGGCTTGCGCGCTACCATGGGCGCGGCCGAGGCGGGCTTGCGTACCGCGTGCGTCACGAAGGTTTTCCCGACCCGCAGCCACACCGTCGCCGCTCAGGGCGGCATCGCCGCCAGCCTGGGCAACAATTCGCCCGATCACTGGCAGTGGCACATGTACGATACCGTCAAGGGCTCCGACTGGCTCGGTGACCAGGACGCGATCGAATACATGGTGCGCGAGGCGCCAGCCGCGGTCTACGAGCTCGAGCACGCGGGCGTGCCGTTCAGCCGCAACGAGGACGGCACGATCTACCAGCGTCCGTTCGGCGGCCACATGCAGAACATGGGCGAGGGGCCTCCGGTCCAGCGTACCGCCGCCGCGGCGGACCGCACGGGGCATGCGATGCTCCACGCGCTGTATCAACAAAGCCTGAAGTACGACGCGGAGTTCTTCGTCGAATATTTCGCGATCGACCTGATCATGCAGGATGGCGTGTGCCGCGGCGTGGTCGCGCTGTGCATGGACGATGGCTCTATCCACCGCTTCCGGGCGAAGTCCGTGGTGCTGGCGACCGGTGGCTACGGCCGCTGTTATTTCACCGCCACCAGCGCCCACACTTGCACCGGCGATGGCGGCGGGATGGTCCTGCGTGCGGGGCTGCCGCTGCAGGACATGGAGTTCGTCCAGTTCCACCCGACCGGTATCTACGGCGCAGGCGTGCTGATCACCGAAGGCGCGCGGGGCGAGGGCGGCTACCTCACCAACTCCGAAGGTGAACGGTTCATGGAGCGCTATGCGCCGAGCGCGAAGGACTTGGCTTCGCGCGATGTCGTCAGCCGCTCGATGGCGCTCGAAATACGCGACGGTCGCGGCGTGGGGCCGAACAAGGACCATATGTTTCTCCACCTCGACCACATCGACCCCAAGATCCTTTCCGAGAGGCTGCCAGGAATTACTGAGAGCGGAAAAATCTTCGCCGGTGTCGATCTGGCGCGCCAGCCGCTCCCGGTGGTGCCGACAGTGCATTACAACATGGGCGGCATACCGACGAATTATCATGGCGAAGTGGTCACTATCGGTTCCGACGGCGATCCTGAAACGGTGGTCCCGGGACTGTTTGCGGTGGGCGAAGCCGCGTGCGTTTCGGTCCACGGAGCCAACCGCCTCGGTTCCAACTCGCTGATCGATCTGGTAGTTTTCGGCCGGGCGACCGGTCATCGCCTCCGTGACACGATCAAGCCGGGCCTGGCGCATGAAGAGCTGCCCAAGGACAGCGCCGATCTTGCACTCAGCCGCCTCGACCACTTCCGCAACGCCAAGGGCAGCAAGCCGACAGCAGCGATCCGCAAGGCGATGCAGCAGACGATGAGTACCCACGCCGCGGTGTTCCGCACCGAAGAGTTGATGAAGGAAGGCGTCGACAAGCTCGGCGAAATCTATCGCTCGATGACGGACATCTCGGTCACCGACCGCTCGTTGATCTGGAACAGCGACCTGATCGAGACGCTCGAGCTGGATAACCTCATCTCGCAAGCGAGCGTGACCATCGCCAGCGCGCACAACCGCCAGGAAAGCCGCGGCGCCCACGCCAACGAGGACTACCCCGATCGCGACGACAAGAACTGGATGAAACACACCGCGGTCTGGTTTGACGGCTGGGGCGGCGAGGGCGGTACGACGCGGATCGATTACCGTCCGGTGCACGAGTATACGCTCACCGACGATGTGGAGTACATCAAGCCGAAGAAGCGCGTCTACTGAGCGCCGGCACGCTTCACCTCGCGTCGTGCAACCGGGTTCACACTTTCGCCGGCTCGCCGATCTCGCGCGCCGCCCGCGTGAACAGGCGCGAAGAAAGCAGCCATAGCGATACGAAGAACAAATCGATCGCGGCGGTGAAATGCCCATCGATCAGGTGGACGGCCGAAAACAGTATTTGGGTTGCCATGACCACGATCATGGCCCGGCCCATCAATTGTGCTCGACCTGCCGCGACCGCCGACGCGGTAATGGCTACGATTACGACGATGAAATAGGTCGTATTGGCGGGATCGTCTTCGTTGCCGATGATCCCGACCGCCAAGTTGATCCAGATCTGGAGAAAGGCGCAGGCCACCGCAAGCACGACCGCCGCGCGGTACGCGATGTTCGCACTGGCACGCGCGGCCAGTTCGAACAGTCCGCCCACGATAGCGAACATCACTGCGGCAAACGCGAAATCGCCCGGGCTCCAGTTCACCCCGCCGACACCCATCGTCATCGCAGCCGCAGGTGTGATCAGCAGCAGGGCGGCCAGCGACCACCCGGTCATCCGGAGCGCAGTTGTGGTTCGTTTGCTCATTTCCTGGGCGGTCATCGTTCGCTCCTGTCATTGGAGCTCAAGCGATGCCGCTCCCGTCGATGAGCGTCATGAGGTGCGGGTGAGGGTTATCTGAAATCGGCGCTTATCGGCCGCGTGACAGCCGCTCTGCGATTGCGAGAGCCGCGGCAACGCAACCGGCGAACAGGGCACACTCGATCGCGGTCGCAATCGGCAATCCCGCCGAACCAAGGTCTTCGACCCGCAAGCGGGATGCCGGGAATCCTTGTGAAAGCGCAGCCAGGCTGCCGATCATCAGCCGCCCCCCGGCCAGCGAAATGCCGAGGCCGGCGACGATGCCCAGGAGCGGGGCAGGGGCGATCCGCCGAATGACCGACGCTGGTTGCGCACGCAACGCCAGCCAGGCGGCAAGACCGGTGAATGACCCCAGAGCCAATCCTTCGGCGGCACCGGTCATCGTCGTTGGCGCCTGTCCGAAGAACAGGCTCA
Source organism: uncultured Alphaproteobacteria bacterium (assembly GCA_963781525.1). Lineage (GTDB taxonomy): Bacteria > Pseudomonadota > Alphaproteobacteria > Sphingomonadales > Sphingomonadaceae > Tsuneonella. Next base: position 157,607 of record CAWAGD010000008.1, read on the forward strand.
AAAGATCGGTTCCTATCATCCGGGCAACCGCCCCGACGAGCAACCCGCCAGCGGCCCCGCCTGCGACCGCCCATGCGGGGGCCCGCCCGAAAGCATGCATGGCCGCGGCGGAGCCTCCGGCGACGAAGGCGCCTGCCCCGAGCCCCAGCAACAGGTTCACGCTGATCAGCACCAGCAGGGTGGATGCCGCGCCGATGCCCGGCGCCACCAGACCGGCCATGACATAACCCAGCGCACCGACGATGCCCGCCGCTCCGCCGCCAAGCGCCCCGGCAAGCGCTCGCCACGCCAGCTGGGTCCACCACCGCCGCGGAGAAGAACTCACGGAGCGACTCGGCGAAGCTGGGCTGTTGACCGCCGCGACGAAGCGGTAGCCGTGGCGCGGCACCGTTTCGATATAGCGTGGTGCGGCGGCATCGTCGTCGAGCGCGCGGCGCAGGGAACGGATGCACTGGGTCAACGCCTCGTCGGTCACCGGAATGCCGCGCCACACTTCGTCGTGAAACCGCTCTTTGGTGACCAGTCGGCCGTTCTCCGCCGCAAGCAGGGTCAGCGCATCAAAATAGCGCGCCGACACTTCGACCGGCTGCCCATCGCGCAGCAGTCGCCGATCTGCGGGATCGAGCACAAACGGTCCGAAGGCGTAAGCTTCGCGCATGCGCTTGCGATTAGGGGAAAATCGGCCGGCTGCCACCATACGACGTCATGTCCGTTGTGCACAGCGTGGCGGCCCCAGTAGAACAGCACGCGGTAGAGCGCAGCAAAAGCGGGCCAACGACACGAAAACGCTCGTGGACAGCACGCAGACGCAAGAAGACGGTACCTTGCGGCGCAAGTGGCTTGCTTGCGGCCGCACCTGCTTGCCACTGAGCGCACGTATGCCGCGTGGATGCGGACGGGCCTCGCTACCCTGGCGTCGGGGATCAGCGCGGCCGCTAGCGCGAACGGAGCATCGACCGGTCAAGCTGGTCGACCGTGGTCACTCCCATCAGGCGCATTCCCCGTTCGATCTCGTCCTTGAGCAGCCCGAGCGCACGCTCCACACCCTCCTGGCCGGCGGCAGCGAGCGCATAAAGGTATAGCCGTCCGCCGCTGGCTGCGGTCGCGCCTTGCGCCAACGCCTTGAGCACGTGGGTCCCGCGGCGCACACCGCCGTCGCAAATCACCTCGATTTCGCCGCCGACCGCGTCGAGGATTTCGGCCAACTGATCAAACGGGGCGCGACTGCCATCGAGCTGGCGGCCGCCGTGGTTGGAGATCATGATCGCGTCTGCGCCAATGTCGACCGCGCGGCGCGCATCGCCGACGCTCATTATGCCCTTGAGGCAGAACGTGCCGCCCCAGTCCTGGCGAATCCGGGCCGCGGTGTCCCAATCCATCGCGGTGTCGAGCATGGTGTTGAAGTATTCGGCGATCGACACCGCCTTGCCGGTGCCCTCGCTGACATGGCCATCGAGGTTCGGCAGGCGGAATTTTTCTCGCAGCACGTAGTCCGCGGTCCAGCCGGGCCGAGCGGCGTACGACCATAACGCGCTCGGGGTGAAGCGCGGCGGCGTGGTGAAGCCGCTGCGCTGGCACCGCTCGCGCTTGCCCGAGACGATGGTGTCGACCGTAAGGGCGAGCGCGTCGAAGCCGGCCGCCTGGCAGCGTTCGATCATCGAGGTGTTCAGGCCTTTGTCCTTGTGGACGTACAGCTGGAACAGCTTGGGGCTCGAGACGAGCGCGGCGATTTCCTCGATACTGACGGTGGCGAGGCTCGAAATGCCGAACCACAGCCCGAACTTCTCCGCCGCCCGCGCCACCGCACGTTCCCCTTGCCAGTGAAACACCCGCTGCAGCGCGGTCGGGCTGAGCATCAGCGGCAGCGCGCTGCGGCGACCCATGATCTGGCAGCCGGTGTCGATCGCGGCTACGCCTGCGAGCACGTTGGGGACGAGGTCCAAATCGTCGAACGCTGCGGTGTTGCGCGCCTTGGTCAGCTCGTCGTCTGCCGCGCCGTCGATGTAGTCAAACACCGGCCACGGCAGCCGCCGCATCGCGAGGCGACGCAGATCGTCGACGTTGTGGCAATCCGACAAACGCATGACAGGGCTCTACCAACCATCGAACGGCTTGCAATGTTCATCTGCGCTTCAGGTTTACAAACGTAGTCGTAAGGTGCTAAACGAGCTATGAAACGTCCTGGGGAGGACATGCCGATGAGCCAGGATAGCGAGCCGCGTTCGGAACGGATCAGCGACGCCGAACAGGCGGTCATGGAAGCGCTGTGGGATGAAAGTCCGTTGTCCGCGGTCGATGTTTGTGACCGGGTCTGCGTAGCGCGCGAGTGGTCGATGCCGACCGTGAAGACGCTGCTCGGCCGGCTTGTTGCCAAGGGCGCGGTCGCCACCGAACCCGACGGCCGGCGCTTTCTCTACACTCCGTTGATTGCCCGCTCCGATTATGTCGGCAGCGAATCGAAGCGGCTGGTGGAAAGGCTGTTCGGCGGCCGCGCCGCACCGCTGTTCGCGCACCTGGCAGAAAGCGAAGCGCTGACCGAGCAGGACCTGACCGAGATCGAAGCCCTGCTCAAGGAGCTGCGGCGATGAACTGGCTGTTTGACACCTTCGTATGGACCGGTGCGCTGATCGCGACCGTTCTGGTCGCACGCCGGCCGGTCGCGCGCCACTTCGGTCCGAAGGCCGCTTACGCGCTGTGGTTGCTGCCACTGGTGCGCCTGGTTCTGCCGCCGCTCGTGCTTCCCGCATGGCTGGCTCCAGCGCGTGACATGACGACAGCGCCGACACAGGCAGCGATGTTTGTCGCTATGCCGGTCGATCGTGCCCCGGCCATGATCGCTCCCACTGCAGCGTCGTTCGATTGGCAATCGCTGGTTATTACGCTGTGGGCGGCGGGTGCGATGGTTTACATCGGGTTGCGGCTTGTTTCGTACTTCCGCCTTCGCCGCGAACTGCTCGCCGAAGCGCGCTCGGTCGGGTTCGAAGGGCGGATACGCTCCTGGAAACCCCCGCCACCGCTTCGCCGCTGGCATTCGGCGTGTTCGACAAAGTGGTCGCGCTGCCGCTCGGGTTTATGGCGTCGACCGACCGCCGTGCACGCGACCTGGCCTTGTCGCACGAGCTTGCGCATCACCGCTCGCATGATCTGGCGTTCAATTTTTGCGCGCTGCCGCTGTTCGCGCTGCACTGGTTCAACCCGCTGTCGTTGCTGGGCTGGCGCGCCATGCGCCGCGACCAAGAAGCGGCCTGCGACGCGCGCGTGGTAGAACACCGCGATCACATCGAGCGCGCCGCCTACGCCGCGTTGATCGCCTCCGCCGTTGCCGGTCCGCGTGGAGCCCTCGCGGCGCCGATGGCCTGTCCGGTGCTCGGTGACAAATCGATCGTCCACCGTTTGAGGAACCTTGCCATGAACAACCCTTCGGATCGCCGGCGGCGCATCGGCGCGCTGCTGATCGGCGCAAGCATTCTGCTCGTGCCGCTGACCGCATCGGTCAGCTATGCGCAGGACGAAGCTCCCGAAGTACCTCAGCCTCCGCTCGCGCCTGTGCCCCCGACCGCTCACGCCGCGCCCGAAGCTCCGCTGCCGCCGGCCCCGCCGGTTGCGGCCGAAGCCCCGCTGCCCCCGCACGCGCCCGATGGGACGTACGAGTTCCATGATACCGCGCCCGATGGAACCAGCCGCAAGCGGCGGATCGTGGTGCTTCGCACTGATGCCGAGCATGGCGATCATGCGCCACGCGCCCTGCGCGAGCGCCGAGTGATCCACGCCGACGACGGCGAGATGTTCGATGAAGAGGCATTCCAAAAGAAGATGGAGGCGCTCGACGAGCGGCTCGAGCATCTGGGCGAGGACATCGACCGGACGGTCGTGATCGACGCCCGACACGTCGCCCGTATGAGCCGCGACTCGTCGCGCGCGGCACGCACCGCAGCGCTCGCCATGGCGCGGGGGCCGCGGGTCGAGATGAATTGCGATGGCGCGCATGAGGTCAGCGACACGACCGGCCCCGACGGCAAGCGGGTCATCCGCATCTGTCGCCAGCGCATCGCTCACAGCGCGGTTGCAGGTCTTCGCTCCGCGCGCGAGGGTGTCGCGCGCCAGAGAGACCTGCGCGAGGCTACTCGGCAGGAGGTACTGAAGTCGATCGATCGCGAAATCGAGCGCCTTGAAGCGGAGGATTAGCCCCGGGGTACTCGTCCCCAACAAGCCCCGGACGGCAAGAGGCCCTGCAACGTGTTGTTGTGCGGGGACCCCGCGGGGGCGGCCTGGCTGCCCCCGTTTCCGTTATCAACGCCGTTTCGGGCCCGGCAGCGGCTGCACGACCGGTTCGGAAACGAACGTTGGGGCCACGGGCTCGGCAGCTGCAACAACCTTTTCGCCGGCTTTGGCTTTTGCCCGCGGCGGGGCGACGACCTCAACGCGCGCAAAAGCAGGGCGAGCCGGATAGGCGCAACCTTTCTGCTGGCCCAAGCCCTTCAGAAATCCGCGGCGGACCGCGCCGCCGTAAATTGCCGCGCGCAAGGTGCGTTCCTGATCGGCAGCTCCGGACAGCTCGCGCAGGATGCCCCGGAACGGAATGAACGACGCGACCACGCTTTTTGCCATCCGGCCCGTGCTCAGGCGATCGTTCTGGTTCAGCGCGACGTCCAGGTCCGGGCCGAGCGCGGCGTCGAGATCGGCGATGGCGCTCTCGATTGCGGGACAGGTCTCCAGGCCTTCGCTGGCGTAAGGGCCGCTTACGGCGGCGATCAGTATCGCGGGGATCTCGTCTTTTGACAGGTTCAGGTCGTTCAGCGGGGTCATCGCTACGTCCTGCGCGTCGGGGGCACGCACGGCAGCAGCCTCGCGGTTATCGCGCGCATACGCGGGGAGGGCGGGGACGAGGGCAATCATCGCCAGCGCTTTAAGGCCCGTGCGCCGCATGTCAGGCCTGGACAAAGCGGTCGCAGGCGGAAGCATCGGCGCTCTCCAAGCCGGTCCGCAGCGCTTCCGTCCGTTGCGCGCTGGTGCCGTGGGTGAAGTTTTCGGAGCTGACCCGCCCGCCGGTCAGGCGGTCGTCGCCAATCGAACTGGCGGCGGTCATCCCTTCCTCGAAATCACCCTGCTCGATCAGGTTGCGGTTCTTGCCCGCCCACACCCCGGCGTAACAATCGGCCTGCAGCTCCATCCGAACTTGCAACTGGTTCGCTCTCTGCGGGTTCTGGCTCTGCGCGCTGCGGATTTGGTCCGCGACCCCGGTCAGCTTCTGGATGTGGTGACCATATTCGTGCGCCATGACGTAATAGCGCGCAAAGTCGCCTCCCGCGCCGAGCTGCTGAGCGAGCTGGTCGTAGAAACTGGTGTCGATGTAGATGCCTTCGTCCTGCGGGCAATAGAACGGCCCCATCGCAGACGACGCGCCGCCGCAGCCCGATTGCGTGCCGCCGCTGTAGAACCACAGCGTGGGCTGCTGGAATCCCTGGCGGAACTCCGGTTCCCATGTCTGGTTCAGCGATTGGAGAGCGTTGCACGCTTCGGTCGCGTATGCGTTGGATGTGCACAGCTGCTCGACCGATTGCCCCGCGCCACCGTCTTGCGTCGCGCTCGGCCCGGTTCCCTGCATTCCGCCCAGCATCGAGGAGGGATCAACCCCGAACACCAGTGCAGCGATCAGCGCGATGACGATCGACCCGCAGCCGACTCCGCCACCCATGCCGCCGGGAAACCCACCGCCCCCGCCGCCGCGCACATTGATGCTGCCCGGATTGAACCTGTTGAGCCGCATGCACACTCCCCCGTTATTTGCCTGCGATACATCTGGACAGTCGCCGCACGGTTCGCGAAGGCCTGTCTCGGGCCGCTTGGCCGATTAATTCTCGGAGGGGTGCAAATGTTCCTGAACGACAGACGCGCGCTTGTCACCGGATCGACCTCGGGCATCGGGCTGGCAATGGCACGGGCGCTGCGCAGCGAGGGCGCCGAGGTAGTGCTGACCGGCTTTGGTGACGCGGCTGAAATTGCGCGCCTGTGTGATGAGCTCGAAGCGCGACATGTCGCGGCCGACCTTACCACGCGCGAGGGGTGCGAGGAGCTGATGGCCGGGGCGGGACCGGTCGATATCCTGGTCAACAATGCGGGCATGCAGCACGTCGCCCCGGTGGAGGATTTCCCGGTCGATAAGTGGGACCTGATCGTCGCACTCAACCTCACCGCCGCGTTCCACACCACACGGCTCGCGGTGCCCCATATGAAACAGCGCGGCTGGGGCCGGATCATCAACACCGCCAGCGCGCATTCGAAGGTCGCCTCACCGTTCAAGTCGGCCTACAACGCAGCCAAGCATGGGCTCGATGGGCTGACCAAGACGGTCGCTCTGGAGCTGGCGCCGCACGGGGTGACGGCCAATTGCATCAGCCCGGGATATGTGTGGACCTCGCTGGTGGAGAACCAGATTCCAGATACGATGGAAGCGCGCGGGATGACGCGCGACCAGGTCATCAACGATGTCCTGCTGGTCAAGCAGGCGAGCAAGAAGTTCGTGCAGCCCGCCGAAGTGGCGGCGGTCGCGGTGTTTCTCTGCCGCGACGAGGCGCAAAACGTGACTGGCGCCAACTGGAGCATCGACGGCGGCTGGACCACCGAGTAGATTGGCGACCGGAAGACTTCCCGGCGGACAACCCCAAGGATAGACGATGCGCGTCGTGTGGTTTCTCACCCTGGCGTTGCTGGCAGGCTGCACGACGGTGAGGCCGGAGGCGGCGTCTTTGTCGCGCGATCGAGGGGCTATCGAGGCAGCGCTCGCGCGCCACATCGCGGTGCTCGCCAGCGACGACTTCGGCGGCCGTCAGCCGGGCACCGAGGGAGAGGCCAAGACATTGCGTTACCTGGCGCGCGAATGGCGCGCTGCGGGGCTGGAATCGGGCACCAACGATCCGGCCAACCCATGGTTTGCGCCGGTCGAACTGTTGCTGAGCCTCCCAGACAAAAGCACCGCTCGCTTCACCCGCGACGGCCGCGCGATCATGCTGCCCGATGGCGGCGCGGCTGTGTTTTCGACCGGCACGCGCGGCCTGGTCGAACGCGCACCGGTGCTGTTCGTCGGCGAAGGAGGACAGCGCCTCGATCGCTCGGAAGTTGCCGGAAGGGTGGCGCTGATGCTGTGGGATCATCCGGGGCAGGCCGAACAGCACGATGCACTGTTGCAAGCCGGGGCGTCGGCGGTGCTAGCGATCGTGCGCAACGAAAACGAGCTGGCCTCGATGATCGCTCAACGCCGGCGCGGCAGCTACCGGATCGCAGGTGGCGATGATGGCGCGGCAATGGATGGCTACCTGTCGCGCGCCGCCATGGCGGCGCTGGTCGGCGAACAGCGCTTCAGTGAGCTTTTGCAAGCCGCCGGCGAGCCCGCTTCCAAGCCCGTGCGACTCGACCTTGCCGCGACTCTCGAGGCGACTTCGAACCCCGGCTCGGTCCGCACTTACAACCTGGTCGCAAAGCTTCCCGGACGCCGTCCGAGCGCTGGATCGGTCCTGTTGCTGGCGCATTGGGATCACTTTGGCACCTGTGCAGCGCCGCCTGCGACCGACCTGGTCTGTAACGGGGCTGTCGACAACGCCAGCGGCCTGGCGGTGCTGACCGAGTTGGCGAAGCGCCTAGTCGCCAGTCCCCGGCTCGATCGCGATGTCTATTTCCTCGCCACCACTGCCGAAGAATGGGGCCTGCTCGGCGCGCAGGCATTCGCCGAGAACCCGCCGATCCCGCTCGAATCAATTGTCGCCGCGTTCAACCTCGATACCGTCGCGGTCGCTCCTGCGGGCAGCCCGGTGGCGATCGTCGGCAAAGGCCTGACGCCGCTCGAGCCGGGTATCGCCCAAGTACTGGTGCAGACCGGGCGCAAGGAAGGCGACGAGCACGTCGCCCAGGATTACGTTCGGCGGCAGGATGGGTGGGCTCTGCTCCAGCGCGATGTGCCGGCGGTGTCGGTAAGCAGCGCGTTTACGCAAGCAGCCCCGCTCGAACGCTACTTGGCCCAGCGCTATCATCAGCCGAGCGACGAAGCGCAAGGCATAGAGCTGGGCGGGGCGGCGGACGACCTCGTGCTGACCGCGGCGCTGGTGCGCTATTTCGGCGATCCGCAGCGGTGGCCGGGCGGCAAGGGAAAAACCGCCGTCGCCCCCTAGCCGTTCGATGCCCATCTCGTTAGATGGGCCGCCACGATACCTCAGGCGGAAAGCGCTAGCTCAGTGGCACACGATGATATCCCCCTCGGCCTGACCTTCGACGACGTCCTGCTGCGGCCGGGCGAAAGCGACATCGTCCCGAGCATGGCGGATACGCGCACCGTGCTTACGCGCGGCATTACGCTCAACATCCCGGTGGTGTCGGCAGCGATGGACACGGTGACCGAGGCTGACATGGCGATCGTCATGGCGCAACTCGGCGGGATCGGCGTGCTGCACCGCAATCTCGAGATCGAAGAACAGGTCGCCGCGGTGCGTGCGGTCAAGCGGTTCGAAAGCGGCATGGTCGTCAACCCGATCACCATCCGCCCCGATGCCACGCTGGGTGAAGCGCAAGCGCTGATGGCGGCGAACCGCATCAGCGGCATTCCGGTGACCGACTCGACCGGCAAGCTGTGCGGCATCCTCACCAACCGCGACGTTCGGTTCGCGGAAAATCCCCGCCAGCCGATCAGCGAACTGATGACCCGCGACAATCTCGCCACTGTGCCGCTCGGTACCGGGCAGGACGAGGCCAGGCGGTTGCTCCACCAGCGGCGGATCGAAAAGCTGCTGGTGGTCGATGCCGACTATAAGTGCGTGGGCTTGATCACGGTCAAGGACATGGAGCGATCGGTCACTTATCCCGACGCCACCAAGGACGACAGCGGCCGCTTGCGCGTTGCGGCTGCGACCACTGTGGGCGACAAAGGGTTCGCGCGCACCGAAGCGCTGATCGCGGCCGAGTGCGACGTGGTCATCATCGACACCGCGCACGGTCATAACAAAGACGTTGCCCGCGCCGTCGAGCGCGCTCGCAAGCTGTCCAACGCGGTCCAGATCATCGCCGGCAACGTCGCGACCGCCGAGGCGACCCGGGCTTTGATCGATGCCGGCGCGGACGGGATCAAAGTGGGCATCGGGCCGGGGTCGATCTGCACCACGCGAGTGGTTGCCGGCGTCGGCGTTCCGCAGCTCACCGCGGTTCTCGAATGCGCCGAGGAAGCCGCCAGGTCGGGCGTGCCGATCATCGCGGATGGCGGGCTGCGGACCAGCGGCGACGCCGCAAAAGCGCTGGCGGCCGGCGCATCGAGCGTGATGATCGGATCGCTGCTTGCCGGTACCGCGGAAAGCCCGGGCGAATCGTTCCTGTACCAAGGGCGCAGCTACAAGGCCTATCGCGGGATGGGCAGCGTGGGCGCGATGGCGCGCGGATCGGCCGACCGCTATTTTCAGCAGGATGTATCCGCTCTCAAGCTGGTGCCCGAAGGGATCGAGGGGCAGGTACCGTACAAGGGGCCAGCCAAGGATGTGGTCCACCAGCTGGTCGGCGGGATCAAGGCGGCAATGGGCTACACCGGATCGGCGACCTTGGAAGAACTGCGCGAAAAAGCGCGGTTCGTCCGGATCACCGGCGCCGGCCTTGCAGAAAGCCACGTGCACGACGTCGCGATCACCCGCGAGGCGCCGAACTACCCTCATCGATGACCTTGCGCGAGACTGACCGATGACCCCCGCTGCGCGGGTCCAGGCGGCGATCGAGTTGCTCGACGCGGTGATCGCGGCGGCGGAAGCGGACGGCGCTCCGGCCGATCGCCTGATCTCCGATTATTTCCGGGCACGCCGATATGCGGGGTCGAAGGATCGGCGCGCTGTGCGCGAGCTTGTCTATCGCGCAATCCGTGCCTGCGGGCCGGTGCCGGTGACCGGCCGGGCGGCAATGCTGCGACTTGCGCACGATGATACCGCGCTGGTCGCGCTGTTCGACGGTTCGGCGCACGGCCCCGCCCCGCTCGAAGCTGGCGAGCCAGTCGCCGATGGTGGCGTGGCTCCTGAATGGTTGATCAGCCAGCTGCGCGCATCGGATGTATCGGACGCCGAGGCATTATCGCTGCTCGATCGCGCGCCACTCGACCTCAGGGTCAATACGCTCAAAGCCGAACGCGCCACGATCTCCCTGCCGGTAGCCGCCGAGCCGACCGCAGCGCCGCAGGGCCTGAGGATCGAGCCGGGCTCGCCGGTCGAGACCTGGAATGCTTATCGCGATGGCCTGATCGAGGTGCAGGACACCGGGTCACAGCTCGCCTGTCTTGCGGTTGGCGCGGCACCGGGCGAGACACTGATCGACTTGTGCGCCGGTGCCGGAGGCAAGACGCTCGCGCTGGCCGCGGCGATGGAGAACCGCGGAATTCTGGTTGCCTCCGACAGCGACCGCAATCGTCTGGCAAAGCTCGCGCCGCGCTCAAGCCGCGCAGGAGCGGGGATGATCGAAGCACGCCTGATCAACCCCGGGCGCGAGCTCGAAATGCTGGCCGACTTGAGCGCGCGCGCCGACGCGGTACTGGTCGATGCGCCGTGTTCCGGCACGGGCACATGGCGGCGCAACCCTGAAGCGCGCTGGCGGCTTACCCCCGAGCGCCTTGCCCGCTTCGGACAGGTGCAATCGCGGCTGCTCGACATTGCTGCTGTGTTGGTGCAGCCCGGCGGCCGGCTGATCTACGTCACCTGCTCGCTGCTCGATGCGGAGGGCACCACGCAGATCGAAGCGTTCCTGTCGCGCCACGCCGGGTGGTCCGCGCAGGCGCTCGATCTGCCGCTGGGCAAGCCACGCGGGAAAGGCTGGCGCCTTTCGCCGTTCCACGACGGGACCGACGGATTTTTCATCGCGAGTTTATCTCGCGCATGGTAACCGCGGCGATTATGACCGAGCCCGATCACAGCCGGACGCACCGTCGGTTTTCGGGTCTGAAGGAGTTGCTGATGCGTTTTGCCGCCCCCGCCGCCGCGCTTGCCGTCGTCCTCGCGATGACCGCCAGCGTCGGGCAAAGCGCCGATCACGTGACCGATCCACGCGCTGCCGCGCTGGTGGCGCAAGGCAAGGCGGCGATCGCCGCGGGCCATCCCGAGCAGGCGGTCGACGCTTTCGAGGCGGCGTTGGCGGTGGATCCGGCCGCGACGGCGGTCTTCGTCGATCTGGCCGAAGCTGCGCGGCTCAATGGCCTGCAGGGCAAGGCCATACATTATTACCGCCTGGCGCTCGGTCGCGAGCCAAACAATCTCGCCGCCCTTTCTGGTGAGGGCGCGGCGCTGGTAGAGAAAGGCGCGGTCGAGAAAGCCCGCCGCAACCTCGCCAAGCTGCAATCGATGTGCGGCGATAAGTGCCCCGAGGCGCGCGCGCTCGCCGCCGCGATCGAGCGCGGGCCGCAACCGCGCGTGCTCACCGCAGAAGCGGTCATGCCCGACGCGGTGGTTACTCAGCAGAACTAGATTAGTTCGCGAAAGCCTTCGAGAACAGCGCGATAGACGCGCTTCTTGAAAGGAACGATGAGGTCCGGCAGGTCTTCTGGATCGACCCAGCGAAATTCGCAAAACTCGGGCGTGGAGTGCGCATCGAGTTTCACGTCCTCATCGTTGCCGAAGAAGCGTGCGAGGAACCAGGTCTGCTCCTGGCCACGGAACTTGCCGTCCCACAGCTTGCCGATCAGTTCCTCGGGCAGATCGTAGCGGATTGTCTCGCCGAGACGGTCGATCAGCGAGACTTTCTCTGCGACGATGCCGGTCTCCTCGGCCAGCTCGCGCAGCGCCGCCATCGACAGATCTTCGCCCGGATCGACACCGCCCTGCGGCATCTGCCACCAATCGCCTTCCTTGTTGTCGATCCGCCGGCCGACGAACGCCTTGCCCTCGGCGTTGACGAGCATCACGCCGACACAGGGCCGATAGCCGCGTTCGCTCTCGCCCGTTCTGGTCAAGAATGGCGCTCCAGCATCAGCAGGATCGCCTTGATCAGCGCCTCGATATCGGCTTGCCCGCTGGGCACGGCCTTGCGGATGGTGACGAAGCCGTGGACGTTTCCTTTGGCCTCGAGATAAGTCACGTCGACCCCGCTCTGGATCAGGTGCGCCGCATAAGCGCGCCCCGAATCGCGCAAAGGATCGAGGCCCGCGGTGATCAGCACGGTCGGCGGGCTCGCCGCGTGGTTATCGTGCAGGATCGGGTAATTGCGCTTGTCCTGCGGGTCGGCCGCATAGCTGTCCGAAAAGAACCCCATCGTCCGGGCGGTGAGCAGGAAACCGTCGGCGAAACTTTTGTAGCTTGAAGTCTCTTCGACCGGACTGGCGATCGGATAGATCGGCGCCTGGAGGATGACCGGGACGTCGGCGGCCTTGTCGGAAAGCGCCTGCGCGATGACGATCGCCAGGTTGCCGCCGGCGCTGTCTCCGGTCGTGATCAGGCCGGTGACTTGCATGCCCAGTTCGGCAGGAGACGACGCAACCCAGCGGGTGGCGGCTTCGCAATCCTCGGGCGCGGCCGGGAACGGCGCTTCGGGCGCCAGGCGATAGTGCACCGCGACCACCGGCAGATCGAGCCCGTCGGCCAGCTCGGTGCAGAAGGCATCGTGGGTGTCGAGGTCGCCGATCACGAACCCGCCCCCATGAAAGAACATGACCACCGGCCCGGCCGCGCGGCTATCGCGCTTGTCGTACAGCCGCAGCGGAATGTCGCCCGCCGGGCCGGGGCAGGACAGGTCGCGCACGACGGCCAACTCGCGCGGATCGGCTTCGGCCAGCGACTTCATCGCGACGTAAGACCCGCGCGCCTGGTCGAGCGGGATCTCGTCCATCTGTGGGCCACCCATCTGGGCGAGCATGTCGAGGAACCCGCGCACGTCGGCGCGCACGTAATGTTCGGTGTCGGCCATGCGGGTCCCTTTTGACGGTCAGTTGCGTTTGAGGATGATTAGGCGCGGCACTAACCTTTTTCCACTCGACATTTTCCAGTCGGAGGAGAAAAACTTGGTTGTGAGACAGGTGGCTGCTGCCTAGCTGCCACTCGAGCCTGCGCCAACGGAGGCGCGCGATAAGGATACCTGATGGCGACTCAAGCCGCTGAGCGGTCGCAACCCTCGGTAAGTTCCAGCAATCCTGAAGCGGTCGTCGTGCGGTTTGCCGGCGATTCCGGGGACGGAATGCAGCTCACCGGTGGGCAGTTCACGCTCTCGACCGCGCTGGCGGGCAACGATCTTTCGACGTTCCCCGATTTTCCCGCCGAGATTCGCGCGCCGCAAGGTACGTTGTTCGGGGTCAGCGCGTTCCAGATCAACTTCGGTTCGACCGCGATCGAGACGGCCGGCGACGCGCCCGACGTGCTGGTGGCGATGAACCCGGCGGCGCTGAAGGTGAACCTTGCAGCGCTCAAGCCCGGCGGCCTCGCGATCATCGACACCGGCGAGTTTACCAAGCGTAACCTTGAAAAGGCGAAATACGCGGTCAGCCCGATCGACGACGGCAGCCTTGCCAAGTGGCAGGTCCTGGCGTTCGACATCAGCGCGCGCACGATCGAGGCGGTCAAGCCGTTCGGCCTTGGCAACAAGGATGCGCTGCGCTGCAAGAACATGTGGACGCTCGGCCTCGCGCTGTGGATGTTCGACCGCCCGCGCGACCCCATCCACCAGTGGCTGCGCGACAAGTTCAAAAGCCAGCCGCAACTGGCTGACGCAAATATCGCGGCGCTCGATGCCGGTCACGCCTACGGCGAGACGGCCGAGTTGTCAGGTCCGTTACACCAAGTCCACGTGGAGCCCATCGCCAGCGATCCCGGGCTCTACCGCACGATCACCGGGGCCGAGGCGATCAGCCTGGGGCTGGTGGCCGGGGCACAACTCGCCGACCTGCCGATGTTCTTCGGCGGCTATCCGATCACGCCGGCAAGCGCGATCCTGCACCACCTCGTCCGGCTCAAGGAATTCGGGGTCACTACCTTCCAGGCCGAAGACGAGATCGCCGCGATCTGTGCGGCAATCGGTGCCAGCTATGCCGGGCAGCTCGGTGTCACGTCGTCATCCGGCCCGGGCATCGCCTTGAAGGGCGAGGCGATGGGCCTTGCGATCATGACCGAACTGCCGCTGATCATCATCAATTCGCAGCGCGGCGGGCCTTCGACCGGTCTGCCGACCAAGACCGAACAGAGCGATCTCTACCAGGCGGTCTACGGCCGCAACGGCGATGCGCCGATGCCGGTGATCGCCGCGCGCTCGCCGGGCGACGCGTTCGACTGCGCGATCGAGGCGTGCCGCATCGCGACGCGATACATGACCCCGGTCATGCTGCTGACCGACGGCTATATCGCCAATGCCGCCGAGCCGTGGAAAGTCCCCGATCCAGCGAGCTACACGCCGTTCCCGGTGACGTTTCTCGAGCAGAAGAATGCGACCGACGCCGAGGGCAACGAGATCTTGCTGCCCTTCAAGCGCGACGAAAAAGGTGCGCGTCCGTGGATCAAGCCGGGCACTCCTGGGCTGCTCCATCGCATCGGCGGGATCGAAAAGGCGGTCGATACCGGCCACATTGATTACTCGCCATCGAACCACCAGGCCATGACCGACGCCCGCGTCGGCAAAATCTCGGGCGTGTCGGTGCCCGATCAGGACGTATCCATCGGGGAAACCTCGGGCACGCTCGCGGTCGTCGGTTGGGGCAGCACGTTCGGCCCGATCCACCAGGCTGTGCGTCGTGCTCGCAAGCGGGGCCTCAGCGTCAGCCACATCCACGTGCGCTACATCTGGCCGCTGCCGGCCAACCTGGGCGAGCTTTTGCGCTCGTTCGACCACGTGCTCGTCCCCGAGATGAACACCGGCCAGTTCAAGACCGTGCTGCGTGACCAGTACCTGGTCGACGCCCAGCCGCTGACGAAGACCAGCGGCCAGCCCTTTCAGATCGCGGAACTGGAAGCCGCGATCGGGAAATACTTCGACGACATCCCAGGCAACGAGGGCGGCGAAGTCGCGGCGAATTTGCAGCAGTTGCCCAATCCCGAAGCGGGCCACGACGACGGCACTCTGCCGCGCGACCTGCGCTTGCACCACGACAGGGATAATTGACATGAACGACATGACCCCTTTCGTCACCACGCTGAAGGACTGGGAGACCGACCAGGAAGTTCGCTGGTGCCCGGGTTGCGGGGACTATGCGATCCTCAAGGCCGTTCAGCGCACGCTGCCGCAATTGGGGGCTGACCCGGCGAACACGGTGTTCATCAGCGGCATCGGCTGCTCGAGCCGGTTCCCGTACTATATGGAAAGCTACGGCTTCCACACCATCCACGGACGCGCGCCGGCGGTGGCGACGGGCGTTAAGCTCGCCAATCCGGATCTCGATATCTGGCTGGTGACCGGCGACGGCGATGGGCTGTCGATCGGCGGCAATCACCTGATGCACGTTCTTCGCAGGAACGTGAACATGCAGATCATGCTGTTCAACAACGAGATCTACGGCCTCACCAAAGGCCAGTATTCCCCGACCAGCCGCGAGGGCACCAAAAGCCCGTCGACCCCGTTGGGAAGCTACGACCATCCCGCGCGGCCGGCGGCGTTCGCGCTCGGCGCGGGGGCGCGGTTCGTCGCGCGCGGATTCGACGTGTCGAAGAAGCTGCCCGAGGTGCTGATCGCCGCGCACGCGCACCAGGGCGCGGCGTTCATCGAGATCTTCCAGAACTGCGTGGTCTACAACAAGGACGTGTTCGACGATTTCGCCAGACCCAAGGGTGCCGACGACCGTCAGCTATGGCTCGAAAACGGACAGCCGATGCTGTTTGCCGGCGGTACGCAGGGCATCGCGCTCGACCGCGAGCGGTTGCGCATGATGGTTGTGTCGGTTGTCGACGGCGATTGGCAGGCAGCCGGTGTCATCGTTCACGACGTGACCAACCGTTCGATCGCGCACATGCTGGTGGAGATGCCGTTCGGTCCGTTCCCGATGGCACTGGGCGTGTTGTACGACGATCCAAGCCCGACGTTCGAGGCGGCGGTCGCGGAAGAACGCAAGATGGCGAGCGCCGGCAGGGAAGCCAACTTGGCCAAACTGCTCGCCAAGGGGCAGACCTGGACTGTCGGCGGGACGATGGAAAACCCGATCGGCTCACGGCCTCCGGGACAAGGCGCGCCAAACGCGGATGATCCGCTGTAGATTTCCTACATCGCCGCGTTGCGCTACGCCGTTCGAATGCCGTCTCATTCTTTTCTTTTCGCTCCATTCGGCCGGCGCTGGGAGCGGCGAGAGTTTTGAGCTCAGGACAGTGTAACATGTGTAACACGGCTGCCCTGGCGGGGCGCGGCTGATGGACAACCTGACCCATAGCCTGGCCGGTTGGGCGCTTGGCCAGACCGGCCTCAAGCGCAAGAGCCGCAAGGGACTCGCCGCGCTGATCATGGGTGCCAACGCGCCCGATATCGACGTGTTTTTCGGGTGGGTGCCGTGGGAGCCGCTAGCGACCCACCGGGGGATCACCCACAGCCTGATCGTCGGCTTGTGGGTCATGCCGCTGTTGACCGCCGGTGCCTTGTGGCTGCTCGATCGGTGGCAAGTGGGCCGCGGGGCCGAATTCGGCAGCGGGCTGGAAATGCGCTTCGGCTGGCTGCTCGCGCTCGCCTTCATTGGCTGCCTCACGCACCCGTTGCTCGATTGGCAGACGGTCTATGCGGTGCAGTTGTTCTCGCCGTTCGACTTGCGCTGGTATCACGCCGATGCGCTGTTCATCATCGACGTGTGGATCATCATGGCACTCGCGGCCTCGATCTGGCTTTCGCGCCGCCGCGAACTGCGCGGCGCGCTCAGCTGGCGGACGCCTGCTCGGATTGGATTGGCTACGGTGGCAGCCTACATAGCGGCAAACGGGGTCATCGGTACGGCGGCGCGCGGCGCACCCAGGGCCGACGCGCCTTACACCGATCCCGAAACGATCGTCGCGAGCCCGCCGCCGGTGTTGTTCTGGCGACGCGACGTCGTGTGGCGCCGGGATAACCGGATCTGGCGGGGCCGGTACGATCCGACGGCGTCCTTGCTGTACTTGATAGGCCAGTCGGGACCGGTCCCGGACGGGATGAATGATCCTCGCGTCCTGCGTGCCGCGCGCGATCCGGGCGCGCGCAAGTACCTCTCATGGTCGATCTTGCCGGTCGCCACCGTTACCGAGACGACATGCGGCACGATGGTCCGCTTCGGCGATGCCCGTTATTCCGATCGCGGCGCCAGCACTCTTAGTCGCACGGTCTTCCTGCCGAGCGGCGGGGTGGGCTGCGGTGCCTAAGGGCGCGCCCGGTCGAGGGTGGCTGCGGCCGAGCTGTCCGCTGCCGCCGTGGCGGGTTTGTACAGCAGCGCTGCAGCAAGGAAAGCCCACCCGGCACCGCCGAGCCAGCCCGCCGTGACGTCGCTCGGAAAATGCACGCCCAGCATCACCCGGCTCCAGGCGATCATGGCGGAAAGCACCATCGCGCTGCCGACGATCGTGTAGCGCACCGAATGCCGCGCGCTCAACGAAGCGAATGCCAACGCCATGGCGATGAAGACTACCGCGGAATTGAAGCTGTGCCCGCTCGGAAAGCTCGCGCCGCCTGCCTCGGTCAGATGCGAAACGATGGTGGGGCGCGGCCGGCCGACCAGTGCCTTGATGCCGCTGTTGACCAGCCAACCGCCAACGACAGTCGCCGCGAACAGTACCGCCTCGCGCCGCAAGCGCAGAAACAGCAGCGCGACCACGCCAGCCAGTCCAAACAGGTTGCGGAGCAAAACTCCGCCGAGCGCAGTCAGATCGCGCACTGCCTCGAGCAGCTGCGGCGGACCTTTGGGCTCGAGTCCGGTGCCTGTCCGATAGAACAACAGGCCCGTGCGATCAAAGCCGCCGGTGCGCCCGGTTTCGACCGCCCACACCATGGCGAGGAACGCGGCCCACAGAATTGCGGCAACGATCAGCGCCTTGCTTCGGTCGATGGTAAAGCCGCGCACTGGCAGGCGCACGCTCTCGGCGGGGATCGGCTGTTCGTCCGGGACTTTCACGTCACTCATGGCCCGTGCAACCAGCGCGTTTTGCTTCGGTTCCGTTCAGCCTCTCGCTTGCCCGCAAGCGGCATCGCGTTCATAACCCGGGCATGAAGGCAGAGGGGTTCGGCAGGGGAAGCCCCCTTCTCGTGGGCGGTGCGCGGTTCGCGCGCAGTCCGGGAACGCTTGCGCGCCTAATCGCGCCGGGATTCCACAAGGTGCTCGACCGGATCGACAAAGGACTCAAGACCGGCTCGATCCTCAGCCGCCTGCCCGACGGCAGCACTCGCCTGCTCGGTGGCCGCGCGCCGGGCTTCGAAGCCGAAGTCCACGTGCGCGACTGGCGCGCGCTCGTGCGGCTCGCCACCAACGGCTCGATCGGGTGGTACCAGGCGTGGGAAGCGGGCGAATGGGCCAGTCCCGATCCCGTTCCGCTGTTCGCGCTGTTCATGGCCAACGCCGAATCGCTGGGCGATACCGGCCGCGCCCGCGGACCCTTTCGCCTCGCTGCCAAGTTCGCCCACTGGCTCAACCGCAACACCCACGCCGGCGCCGAGCGCAACATTCACGCCCATTACGATCTCGGCAACGATTTCTACGCCGCCTGGCTCGGGCAATCGATGTGCTATTCCAGCGCGCTGTTCGACGCGCCGCCGGGTCCTTCGAAAGTCGAGCAGCACGTCTCGCCGCTCGACTATGCACAGCTCGGCAAGGTCGCTGCGATGCTCGAGCGGGTGCGCATAGGCGAAGCGGAGTCGCTGCTCGAGATCGGATGCGGTTGGGGCATGCTCGCGCATGCTGCGGCTGGTTACGGCACCCAAGTCGATGCGATCAGCCTATCGGATGCCCAGCTCGATTATTGCCGCTCGAAGCAGGCGTCCGGCCAACTTCAGCCCAATTTCCGCAAGCTCGATTACCGCGACGTGCACGGCCAGTACGACGCGATCGTGAGCGTTGAGATGGTCGAGGCGCTCGGGCGCGAATTCTGGCCCGCGTTCATGGACTGTGTGGCAAGCAACCTGAAGCCGGGTGGGCGCGCTGCGATCCAGTTCATCGCGATGAAGGACTCGCTGTTTGACGCGTATGCCGCCAGCGCAGACTTCATCCAGGCCTACATCTTTCCGGGCGGATTGCTGATCCGCACGTCCGAGTTTCGCAAGCTTGCAGAAGAACGTGGCCTGGCGTGGGTCGACCAGACCGATTTTGGCCTGGACTACGCCGAAACGCTGCGGCTGTGGCGCGAGAATTTCGACGCAGCGGCAGCGCAAGGGCTTCTGCCAGACGGGTTCGACGAGCACTTCGTGCGGCTGTGGCGCTTTTACCTGATGTACTGCGAAGGCGGCTTCCGCGGAGGCGGAATCGACGTTCACCAGGTTACGCTTGTGAAGGAGCAATAATGCGGCGTTTTATCCCCATTCTCACTGCGTTTGCTTTGGCCTCGTGTACGACGGTGCCGGTCGCCGAGGCCGTGAGACTGACCAAGCCGGCAAGCGAAATTTCGCTGCAGGACCAGCAAGTGCTGTTTTGGGATGACGCCACGCGCGCCGACCGCTTTCGGCGGATGGAGGATTTTTTCGCAGGCTACGAGGTTGCGCCGGCAGGCAAAGTGCGGGAGTTACCCGCCGGCACGCGTTATGACGCGGCCACCAGGGCGGCGCTCGACGCCTATCTGGCGAGTTCCGATGCAGCCGGCATCATGGTCCTGCAGGACGGGCGCGTGCGGTACGAAAAGTACGCGCTCGGCTTTGCGCCGGAAGGGCGTTGGACAAGCTTTTCGGTTGCCAAGAGCTTCACTTCGACCTTGCTCGGAGCCGCCCTGAAAGACGGCTTTATCGGCGGCATGGACGATCCTGTGACCAGGTATCTGCCCAAGCTTGCGGGTACTGAGTACGAAGGCGTCAGTGTCGAACAACTGGCGACGATGACTTCGGGTGTGAAGTGGAACGAGGACTACACTGATCCTGCGAGCGACGTTGCCAGGATGCTTCAGGTCGCTCCAGTGGCGGGCGAATCGCAGGCAATCACTTACGCGCGCCAGTTGAAACGCGAGGCGCCAGCGGGGCGTAAGTGGGTCTACAAGACCCTCGAGACAAACTTGCTTGGCGATCTTGTCGCCGCAGCCACGGGGCGATCGCTTGCGGCCTATGCGAAGCAGAAGATCGTCGATCCGGCAGGCTTTGCCGGTCCGCTGTTCTGGATGACCGATCTTGCCGGTAGCAACATCGGTGGGTGCTGCCTGTCGCTGCGATTGTCCGACTATGCCCGAATGGGCCAGTTCGCGCTCGAGGGCGGACAACCGTCGGTGCCGGCCGGCTGGTTCGTTGCGGCCGGCGCACCGCAAGTCGATCTCGGAAATGGCTATGGGTACGGCTACCAGTGGTGGACTTACCCCGGCGCCAGCTTTGGGGCGCAGGGGATCTTCGGGCAATCGATCACCGTTGTGCCCGAACATCGCCTGGTGATAGCGATCGTCTCGAGCTGGCCGGCCGCGACCGGCAAGCCGTCATCGGACGCACGCCGCAAAATGCTCGAAAGCATAATCGCCGCGAGCGGCCGCTAGCTCAGGCCAGCGGGCGGAACACGCCACCGCTGGTGTAGCGGGCGAGGATGTTGTCGTGCACGATCGGGCTCAACAGTTCGGCAAACGCACAGCCGGCGATGCAGTTGTCCCACCAGACCACTTCCGCCTGCAGCAATTCGAGACCTGGCAAGGTGAGCCAGCACAATTGACCCAGATGCATGCGGTTGATCGCAGCGCCGGAAAATCCCGAAATCGACAGGTCGTGGATCACGGTGCGGAAAGGGCGCCCGCCCGATGCACGCAACTGCGCGGGAATGCTCAACTTGGTGCGCGGCGAGCAGCGGTCTTCCTGCGCTGCCAGCGTATAGCGATCGTGGGTGTAGATCATGGCGGGCGAGCCTTCATTGGCGAAATTGCAAACGGCCTTGCTGCGAAACGTGCAGCGAGGGTTTGCGAGTTCTGCCCTAGGCTGGTTTCCGCATTGCTTGCGGAACTGGTTAACCGATTTGTTCGATCCGCTCACGATGACGCGTGCGGAAGTCCTCGCCAAGCAGCGCAAGGATCCGCGCCGCCACCTGCTCCGGCGGCTTGACGCTCGCAGGGTCCTCTCCGGGATAAGCGCGGGCACGCATCGCCGTGCGGGTCGCGCCGGGATCAATGATCGCGACGCGGGTATCGCCGAGCTTCTCGACTTCCGCGGCGTAGCAATCGAGCAGCACTTCGAACGCCGCCTTGGTCGCGCCATAGGCCGCCCAGAATGCGCGAGGAACAGTGCCCACCGAGCTGGTCAGACCGATTACCCGCGCATGGCCAGCGCGCTTCAACAGCGGGTCGAACGCCGCCAGCAGCGCTTGCGTCGCCAGCACGTTGATTGTCATCGCTTGGCCGAGCTGCTTGGGCTCCATCTGCGTGACCGGCGTGAGCGACGGCAAAAACGCCGCGTTGAGCACCAGGATATCGAGCTTGTCCCACCGTTGCGCCACCGCAGCCGCGAGGCGCGGCACGCCGTCTGGTTCGGCTAGATCGAGCGGCGCGATCGTCGCACTGCCGCCTGCCTGATGGATGGCCTCTTCCACTCCCTCGAGTGATTTGACATCGCGGCCCGTCAGCACGACGTGCGCGCCGGCGTCGCCAAGGACGCGCGCGGTCGCCGCACCGATGCCTTTGCTGGCCCCGGTGACGAGCGCAATACGCCCCGATAACGGCTTGGCGTCAGTCATTTACGCGACCTTGTTGACAGGAAACGAAAGCTGCGCCTGACGTTGTTCGACTTGCGCGAGATCAGTCAGCGCGGTCGGGTAGTCGCCAGTGAAGCAGGCATCGCAATACTGGGGGCGGGCGTTGTCGCGGACTTTCTCGCCAACCGCGCGGTAGAGCCCGTCGATCGACACGAACGCCAAGCTATCGGCCTTGATGAACTCGCGCATCGGCTCGACCTCCATCCGCGCCGCCAGCAGTTTCGAGCGCTCCGGCGTATCGACCCCGTAAAAGCAAGAATGCGCGGTCGGCGGGCTGGCAACCCGGAAGTGGACTTCGGTCGCGCCGGCGTCGCGCATCATCTCGACGATTTTCATCGACGTCGTGCCGCGCACGATCGAGTCGTCGATCAACACGATGCGCTTGCCTGCGACGAGGCCGCGGTTGGCGTTGTGCTTGCGCCGGACTCCCGCATGGCGCGCGCTTTCGCTCGGGGCGATGAAGGTGCGCCCCACATAGTGCGAACGAATGATGCCGAGTTCGAATGGCAAGCCCGATTGTTGGGAGTATCCGATCGCCGCCGGTACGCCGCTGTCGGGGACCGGCACTACCAGGTCCGCCACCACGGGCGCTTCGATCGCCAATTCGCGCCCGATCGCTTTGCGCGCTTCGTAGACGCTGCGACCATCGAAAATCGAATCGGGGCGGCTGAAATAGACATGTTCGAAAATGCACGGGCGGGGACGGACTTGGCCGAACGGGCGCAGCGAGGTGACCTTGCCGTCGAAATCGACTCGCACGATCTCGCCCGGATCGACCTGGCGCACGAAGTCGGCGCCGATCACGTCGAAAGCGACCGTCTCGCTGGCGAACACCGTTGCATCGCCCAGCTTGCCCATCACCAACGGACGAATACCCAGCGGATCACGGCATGCGATCATCCCTTCGGGCGTCATCACCACCAGCGAATAGGCCCCTTCGACCATTCGTAGCGCATCGATCAGCCGGTCGATCGTTGTCGGATAGCGGCTCGTCGCGACGAGATGGATGATGACTTCGGTGTCGGAGGTCGACTGGAAGATCGCACCCTTGCGCACCAGCTCGTCGCGTAAAGTGCGCGCGTTCGAGATGTTGCCGTTATGCGCAACCGCAAACCCGCCGGCGGCGAGGTCGGCGTAGAGCGGCTGCACGTTGCGCAGGCCGGAACCGCCGGTGGTGGAATAGCGCACGTGGCCGCTGGCCATGATCCCGGGAAGCTCAGCGATAGCGTTAGAGGTCGAGAAATTCTCCGCGACGTGACCGATCCCGCGCCGCGAATAAAACTCCTGCCCGTCAAAGCTGGTGATTCCTGCAGCTTCCTGCCCGCGATGCTGGAGCGCGTGGAGGCCGAGCGCAGTGACCGCCGAAGCGTCGGGCGCACCGATGGCGCCGAACACGCCGCATTCTTCGCGGAGCTTATCGTCGTCCGCGTCATCGAACGGATGGAGGAAGTTCATCGGCTGGGCGGGCCTCGCTGCTGGGGGCTCAATGGCGATTGCGCGGCGCAATGACAACCTTCGATGTTGCGTTAGGCTTTGCGCCCATCACCCGTTGCGCCCGCGACGCAGCGCCCCTACACCGCGGCGCGAAACGCACCCTGAACGAAACGGTTAGCTTGATCCTCTCCCCCTTCGAATGGACTGTGGCCAAGCGCTACATGCTGCCTGGCAAGGGCGAAGGCTTCATTGCGCTCGTTGCCGGCATCAGCGTCGGTGTCGTTATGCTGTCGGTTGCGCTGCTCGTGGTGGTGATGAGCGTGATGAACGGCTTCCGCGCCGAATTGCTCGACAAGATCGTTGGTCTAAACGGTCACGCGATCATCCAGGCGTACGGCGGAAGGCTCGATGATTGGCAGGGCGTGCTGCAGGAAGTGCGCCAGACGCCCGGCGTCACTCGCGCCAGCCCGCTGATCGAACAACCGCTGCTGGTGACCTTCAACGGCCGTGTCGAAGGCGTTCTCATCCGTGGTAACACCAGCCAGGACATCGCGCGCATGAAGCCGAACGTGGTGTCGGGAAATTTGAGCGCGTTGCGGCCGGATGCGGGCCAGGTTGCGATCGGCGTCCGGCTTGCCGAGAACGTGGGCGCGCAAGTCGGCGACACGATTACCGTCATAAATCCGGCAGGCCGCTCGACGCCGTTCGGCACCGTGCCTCGCCAGGTCGGCTACCGGGTCGCAGCGATCTTCGAGATCGGGGTGTACGATTACGACGAGAAGTTCGTGGTCATGCCGATCGCGGATGCGCAAACGTTGATGCTCACTGGCGACACGATCGGGATGATCGAGGTCACTACAGACGACGCGGACAAGGCCGATGAATATCTCGCCCCGCTCGGGCGCAAGCTGGCGGGCAAGGCGGTGGTGTCGGATTGGAAACAGATCAACGCCTCGTTGTTCGAGGCGCTGGAGGTCGAGCGCGTGGCAATGTTCTTTGCGCTGTCGATGATCGTCCTGGTCGCTGCCTTCAATATCCTGTCGAGTCTGGTCATGCTGGTGCGCGCGAAGACGCGCGACATTGCCATCATGCGAACGATGGGCGCTACACGGCGCAGTTTGCTCAAGATATTCGTCACCACCGGGTTTACCATCGGCGCGCTGGGTACCGGGGCGGGGCTCGTGCTCGGGTTCCTGATCCTGTTTTTCCGGCAAAGCATCGTCAACGTTATCCAGGTGGCGACCGGACAAAACCTGTGGGACCCCTCGGTCCGCTTTCTCTCTACCTTGCCGGCACGGTCCGATCCGGTGGAGATCGTTGGCATCGCCTTGCTCGCGCTTGGCTTGAGCTTCCTCGCGACGCTTTATCCATCCTACAAGGCTGCAAGCACCGATCCGGTGCAGGTGCTGCGTTATGAGTAGCGCACCAGCCCCAGTCTCGCCGGTCGTCCGGTTGACCGCGCTGACCCGCTCGTTCGAACAGGGCGGGGTGCGGATCGACGTGCTGCGCGGGGTCAACCTGTCGGTCGGGCCCGGCGAGATCGTCGCGCTGCTCGGCCCATCAGGCTCGGGCAAGTCGACCATGCTCCAGGCGGTCGGACTGCTCGAAGGCGGCTTCGGTGGGAAGATCGAGATTGCCGGGACCGACGCCAGCGCGCTGCCGACCGACGGGCGCACCAAGCTGCGGCGCGAGCACCTGGGGTTCGTATATCAGTTCCACCACTTGCTGCCCGATTTCAACGCGCTGGAGAACGTCGTGATGCCGCAGCTTGTCGCCGGGCGAGCAAAGGGCGACGCCGAAGTCCGTGCGCGTGAAGTCCTCACTGCGCTTGGCCTCGGTCACCGGCTAACTCATCGCCCGAGCCAGCTTTCGGGTGGCGAGCAGCAACGCGTGGCAGTCGCCCGCGCGCTCGCGAACCGCCCCCACTTGGTGCTGGCGGACGAGCCCACCGGCAACCTCGATGAGCATACCGCTGACAAAGTGTTCGCCGAATTCCTTGATCTCGTCAGGGGCGAGGGCAGCGCCGCGCTGGTTGCAACCCACAACGAGCGTCTCGCTGCGAAAATGGACCGTGTCGTCCGGCTGCACGAGGGGGTGCTTGCGTGACCACGATCGCTGACTTCAGCGTTGAAAAGCCCGACGGATCCCCGCTCGACCTGTCCGACAAGCTTGGCAAAGTGCTGCTGGTCGTCAACGTCGCAAGCAAATGCGGTTTTACTCCGCAATACGAAGGACTCGAGGCGCTCCAGCGCAAGTTTGGCGAGCAGGATTTCGAAGTGCTCGGCTTCCCGTGCAACCAGTTCGGATCGCAGGAGCCGGGAGACGCCGAGGAAATCGCCAGTTTCTGCAAGCTGACGTACGACGTCACTTTCCCGGTGCTCGGCAAAGTGGAAGTCAACGGGGGTGGCGCAAGCCCGCTGTACGATTGGATGAAGGCGGAAGCCCCCGGCCTGATGGGCTCCAAATCCGTCAAATGGAATTTCACCAAGTTCCTGATCGACCGTGAGGGCAAAGTGGTACGCCGCTATGGCCCGACCGATGCGCCGGCGAGCATCGAGAAAGATATCGCCAAGCTTCTCTAGTAGAAGCACCGATTGTGCAGAAATGCGTGCACGCCGCCCTTCCGAATCGCCGCCGACACCCTAAGCTGCATCCATGGCTTTCGCTCCGTTCGTTCCCTTGCGCGTCATGTCGAGCTATTCTCTGCTCGAAGGCGCGATCGATCCCAAGGCGATCGCGCGGATCGCAAAAGAGCGCGGTTTTCCGGCGATCGCGATTTGTGATCGCAATGGACTTTACGGAGCGGTCCCGTTTGCTGCGGCATGTTTTGAAAAAGGAATCCAGCCGCTCGTAGGCGCCCTGCTCGGGGTCGCCCGCGACGACAGTTCCGAAACTATCGATCACCTGCCGCTGTTTGCGCAGGACGAGGCAGGTTACCAGAATCTATGCGATCTGGTCAGCCGCGCGCACCTTGCGCGCCCCCTCGAATTCGATGCGCACGTCCATCTCGCCGATCTTGAAGGCCGTACCGACGGTTTGATCGCGCTCACCGGCGCTGGTGAAGGTGCGCTCACGCGCTTGCTCGCCGACGGCAAGGCCGATTTGGCGGAATCGCTGTGCGATCACCTGCAGGCGCTGTTCCCCGACCGGCTTTATGTCGAGATCGCGCGCCGCAGCAGCCCGCTGTGCGAAGCGGCGGAAGATGCGCTGATCGAGCTGGCCTTTGCACGCGACCTGCCACTGGTGGCGACCAATCCCGCACAGTTCGGCGATCCGCATTTCCATGCGGCGCACGACGCTATGCTGTGCATCGCCGCAAGCACCCATATAGACGCCGCCGAGCGTCCGCGCTCGAACCCCGACGCATTCGTCAAATCTGCGCCGATGATGGAAGAGCTGTTTCCCGACCTCCCCGAGGCGCTTGCCAATACGCTGGTCATCGCCCGACGTTGCGCTTTCGCTCCGCCCAAGCGCGATCCGATCCTGCCGAGCCTGGCGGGCGATCTCGAAGGCGAAGCCCGGTTGCTCGCCGAAGATTCCCGCCGGGGCCTCGCCGCGCGCCTCGAGAAGTACGGTGAAGTGTCGGATGGGGACTTGAAAGTCTACGTCGATCGTCTCGAATTCGAGATCGGCGTCATCAATCAGATGGGCTTTCCTGGCTACTTTCTGATCGTCGCCGATTTTATCAAGTGGGCGAAAGATCAGGGCATTCCCGTCGGCCCGGGACGCGGTTCGGGCGCAGGCTCGCTGGTGGCATGGTCGCTGACGATCACCGATCTCGATCCGATCCGGCTCGGCCTGCTGTTCGAACGCTTCCTCAACCCCGAACGCGTCTCGATGCCCGATTTCGATATCGACTTCTGCGAAACCCGCCGGGGCGAGGTAATCCGTTACGTCCAGTCGAAGTACGGCCACGATCACGTCGCGCAGATCATAACCTTCGGCAAATTGAAGGCCCGCGCGGTGCTGCGCGATTGCGGGCGCATCCTGCAGATGAGCTATGGCCACGTCGATCGGCTGTGCAAAATGGTACCCAACCATCCGACCGATCCATGGACCCTGCCGCGCGCGCTCAACGGGGTAAGCGAATTCAAGCGCGAATACGAAAGCCATGACGAGGTCAAACGACTGCTCGATCTGGCGATGCAGCTAGAAGGCTTGCCGCGCAACAGCTCCACCCATGCGGCGGGCGTGGTGATCGGTGACCGGCCGCTCGCGCAGCTGGTGCCGCTCTACCGCGACCCCCGATCCGACATGCCGGTCACTCAGTTCGACATGAAACACGTCGAAAGTGCTGGGCTGGTCAAATTCGATTTCCTCGGCCTCAAGACGTTGTCGGTGCTGCAAAAGGCTGTCGAACTGCTTGCCAGGCGCGGAATCGACATCGACCTGACCGCGCTCGCGCTCGACGATCCGGCAGTTTATGAGCTGATGAAGAGCGGCAACACGGTCGGCGTGTTCCAGCTTGAATCCGAGGGCATGCGGCGCACGCTCACCGCGGTACGGCCCTCACGGTTCGAGGACGTGATCGCAATTGGCGCGCTTTATCGGCCGGGTCCGATGGACAATATTCCGCTGTTTGGGCGGCGGAAGAACGGGCTCGAGGCAATCGAGTATCCGCACCCCAAGCTCGAGGAGATCCTGTCCGAGACGTACGGTATCATCGTCTATCAGGAACAGGTGATGCAAGCGGCGCAGATTCTCGCCGGTTATTCCCTGGGCGACGCCGACTTGCTCCGCCGCGCGATGGGCAAAAAGGTCCAGGCCGAGATGGATGCACAGCGCCAGCGCTTCGTCGACGGCTGCAAGGTCAATTCCGGAATAGAATCTGCCAAGGCGAACGAGTTATTCGACTTGATCGACAAGTTCGCCGGCTACGGCTTCAACAAAAGCCACGCGGCCGCATACGCATTACTGTCATTCCAGACGGCTTGGGTGAAGGCTCACTATCCGGAAGAATTCTACGCGGCGTCGATGTGCTTCGACATGCACCAATCGGAAAAGCTCGCGGTGTTCGTCGACGACGCGCGCCGGTCGGGCGTGGTCATCGCGCCGCCCGACGTCAACCGATCCGAAGCCGAGTTTACCGTGGAGCGCACCGACGACGGCTACGCCGTGCGCTATGCGCTGGCGGGCATCCGCAACGTCGGCGAAAAAGCGATGGAAGCTCTGGTCGCCGAGCGAGAGGCCAAAGGCTGGTACGAATCGATTGAGGACCTGTTCGCACGCTTGCCCAAGGGCTCGATGAATTCGCGCCAGCTCGAAGGCCTGATCGCGGCTGGTGCGCTCGACACGCTCGAACCCGATCGCGCCCGCTTGTTCGCCAACGTCGATCTGTTGCTGGCGGTGACCGAAGCTGCCAACCGCGAGCGAGAGAGCGGGCAGGGTGGCTTGTTTGGCGGCGAGGCGCAGGCCGATACCGCGCTACGCCTGAAAGATGGTGTGGAATGGTCACGCGCCGACCGCATGGCCAAGGAGCGCGACAACTTCGGCTTCTATTTCTCTGCGCATCCGGTGGAGCAATACCGTGCCATCGCTTCGGCTAACGGCGCGCGCAGCTATGCCTCTCTGATGGACGGGGGCGCCCCGGCGGGCGGACGCGCTCCGGCGGTGATGGCGGCGATGGTGGAAAAGGTAAATCGTGGCCGCACCCGCCGCGGCAAGGATTTCGTCCGTGCAGACTTCTCCGACAGCAGCGGACAGTTTTCGGCAGCCTGCTTTGAAGAAGCGCTGGTGGCGAATTTCGTGAAGTGGGCCGAGGATGGCACCAGCGTGTTGCTCAATGTCGAACTCGACAGTCCGAGCCCCGATGAAGCACCCCGAATAACAGTGCGCGGCGCCAAGCCCTTGCGCGACGTCAAGGCAGGCGCGCGAATGATGATGACGCTCGACGTTCTCGAACCCGAAGCTATCGCGCTGCTCCAGAACGAGCTCGAAATAGGCAGCGAAGGGCGCGGCGAAGTGCGCATCCACCTGCGGACCGGAGGGGATCGTGAGCCGCAGATGGTGCTCGGCCGCAATTTCCAGCTCGATGGCGACCTCGCCGAACGCTTGGCAAGCGTCGACGGACTTGCCAATGTGCAACTGACCACTCAGCGCGCGCCCAACTTGCGACTGGTGGCCTGACCGCCTCAACAATTGACGCGGCGCGAGAGGGAGAATTCGCGATGCTCGGAGCGATGCAGGACTGGGACCTGTTGGTGACCCACCTGATCGACCATGCTGCGCGCGAATACGGCGCGCGCGAGCATGTGACGCATTGGGCCGACGGCAGCGAAACGCGAACTAGCTGGGCTGAGGTGCGCCAGGATGCGCTGAAAATGACTGAGGCCCTGCGCGCCGCGGGCGTTGGCAAGGGCGATCGGGTCGCCACGCTCGCGATGAACCACTCCCGGCATTTGGTCTCGTGGTACGGTGCGGTCGGCGCGGGCGGGATACTTCACACGGTCAACCCACGCCTGTTCGATGAGCAGCTCGATTACATCGTCAATCACGCCGAGGACCGGGTGATGCTGTACGACGCCGCGTTCCAGGGGATAGTCGACCGCATGCGCGATCGCTGGCCGACGGTCACGACGTACGTGTGCTTCGATCCTCCGGCGGGCTCCGAGGCGCTGTCGTTCGAGGACTGGATCGGCGCGTTCGACGGCGATACCGAGTGGGCCCCGGTCGACGAGCGCGATCCGTGCATGCTGTGCTACACCAGCGGCACGACCGGACATCCCAAGGGCGTACTCTACGAGCACCGATCGACGATGCTGCATGCGATGGCGGGGGTGCAGCCTAATATCTTCGACCTCGATTCGCGTGCCGTGATGCTGCCGATCGTGCCGATGTTTCACGCGGCGAGCTGGGGCCTGCCGTGGGCCGGCGCGATCGCGGGGATCAAATTCGTCTATTCGGCGGTCAATGACCCGGCCGTGCTATGCGAGCTGTTCGAACGCGAAGGGGTGACTCACTCGGCCGGCGTGCCGACCGTCTGGCTGGGCATGTTCCAGCACCTTGATTCGATCGGCAAGGACGTGCGCGATATCGGCAAGCTCGAAACCGCGATCATCGGCGGATCGGCCGCGCCCAAATTCATGATCGAACGTCTGATGAAGAACGGGGTGCGCGTGGCTCACGCGTGGGGAATGACCGAAACCTCCCCGATCGGTACGACCGGCGCTTACCCGTGGGCGTGGGACCAGATGGGCTTCGCCGAGCAGGTCGAACTGGTGCAGAAGCAGGGCCGTCCGGCATTCGGGGTCGAACTGCGTTGCGTCGACCTCGATGATCCAGACAAGGTCCTTCCGCGCGACGGACAGACTTCGGGCGCACTTCAGGTGCGTGGACCGTGGGTCATCAAGCGCTACTTTAAGGCAGAGGCAGACGCCATCGCACCGGGCCAGTGGTTCGACACCGGCGATGTAGCCTTGCTGCACTCCGACGGCACGCTTCAGCTCACCGACCGGACGAAAGACGTGATCAAATCCGGCGGTGAGTGGATCAGTTCGGTCGAGCTTGAAAATGCCGCGGTCGGTCATCCTGCCATTGCCGAAGCCGCTGCGATCGGGATCCCCCACCCGCGGTGGGACGAACGTCCGATCCTTGTGTGCGTGGCCAAGGAAGGCTGCGAAGTGTCGGCCGCCGACGTGCTGGCGCACCTTTCGGACAAAGTTGCCAAATGGTGGCTCCCCGATGCCATCGAGTTCGTCGACGAAATACCGCACACCGGTACCGGCAAAATCAGCAAGAAAGATTTGCGCGAGCAGTTTCGCGACTATCGATTAGAGGATGCAGCTTGAAACTGCGATCCACAGCGCTGGCGGTTACGCTGGGAACGGCGACTGTGGCGATCAGACGACCGGCAATATAGAATTAGGCGTAGTGGATCATTGGCCGGACCGTCACGATCGAAGACCCGCTGTTTAACGCGGTCAAGTTCGCGCGCGCTGGCGAACGTGGATTGGCCGTCGCACTGATGATGGTTGGCCACCGCTTTGCAGCAGGTAGGCGCGCCAACAGCCCACGCCGCCCAGCGGCTTTCTCACGCCTCGGGTAGGAAGTCCGGCACCGACAGATAACGTTCGCCGGTGTCGTAGTTGAACCCGAGCACGCGCGCGCCGGGATCGAGATCTGGCAGCTTCTGTGCGATTGCCGCCAGAGCCGCACCGCTCGATATGCCAACCAGAAGACCTTCCTCGCGCGCGCACCGGCGGGCCATTTCCTTGGCATCTGCGGCATCGACCAGGATCGCGCCGTCTATCGCCTGGGTGTGCAAGTTGCCAGGAATAAACCCGGCGCCAAGGCCCTGGATGGGGTGGGGGCCCGGTTGGCCCCCGCTGATTACCGGGGAAAGCATGGGCTCGACCGCAAAGGCTTTCAGCTCCGGCCACGACCGTTTGAGCACCTCGGCGCATGCCGTCAGGTGACCCCCGGTGCCTACCCCGGTGATCAGCACATCGATCGGGCTGTCGGCGAAGTCACGGAGGATTTCCTGCGCCGTGGTCCGGGCATGAACGGCCACGTTGGCCGGGTTGTCGAACTGCTGCGGCATCCACCCGCCGGGGGTCTGCGCGACGAGTTCCTGCGCCCGCGCGATGGCAGCCTTCATGCCGCCTTCCTTGGGAGTGAGATCGAACTTCGCGCCGTAGGCGAGCATTAGCCGGCGTCGTTCGATGCTCATGCTTTCAGGCATCACGAGGATCAGCTTATAGCCCTTGACCGCGGCGACCATCGCGAGACCGATGCCCGTGTTGCCGCTGGTCGGTTCGATAATCGTGCCGCCGGCGGCGAGGGCACCGGATTTCTCGGCGTCTTCGATCATTGCCAGCGCTATGCGATCCTTGATCGAACCGCCGGGGCTTGCCCGTTCGCTCTTCACCCACACCTCGCGCTCAGGGAACATGCGCGCAAGACGGATGTGCGGGGTGTTGCCGATGGTGGCGAGGACGCTGTCGGCTTTCATGATGATACTCCTGATCGAACGGTTTGTTTACTGTGACGCCGGGTCGAAGGTCTTGGCAAGTCTGAGTTCGGGAAACAGTCGTGACCAGGCCAGTGTGACGGCGATCGCCGCGATGCCGCCGAACAGCACCGCGCCGACCGGACCGAGCAGCGACGCCATCAGGCCCGATTCGGCTTCGCCCAATTCGTTGGACGCCGAAATCGTCAGCGCTGAGACCGCGCCAACTCGGCCGCGCATCTCATCCGGCGTGTGCAGCTGGATCAACGACTGGCGGATATAGACCGAGACCATATCCGCCGCACCAGCGACGACCAGCGCCGTGAAGCTGAGCCAGAACCACTTCGACAAACCGAATGTCAGGATTGCCAGTGCAAATAACAGGACCGCGCCGAGCATCTTGACGCCCACGTTGGTCTTCATCGGGCGGATCGAGAACCATAGCGAACCTGCGGTCGCCCCGATCCCCATTCCTGCCGCAAGCAAGCCGAACCCCTGGGCGCCGACATGCAGGATGTCGCGCGCGAATACCGGCAACAGCGCAGTCGTGCCGGCAAGCAGCACCACGAACAAATCAAGCGTAATCGTGGCCAGCACGAGGCGATTGTTCCGCACATAGGCGAAGCCATCGATCACACGGTGTATCGGACGACGGTCCTTTTGCACCGCAGGCTGCGGCACCTCACCGATCAGGAATACCGCGATGAGGGCGGCAAGCAGCATACCGGCAATCGCGCCATAGGCCACGTCGGGATGGATGGCATAAAGCACGCCGCCGATGCTCGGGCCGACGATAACGCCCGTCTGCCAGGCGATCGAGCTGACAGCGATCGCCGTTGGGAGCACTTCTCGCGGTACCAGGTTCGGCGCCAGCGCGGAGAAAGCCGGTCCAGAAAAGGCGCGCGCGATGCCGATGAACACGGCTGCGCCGAACAGGAATGGCAAGGTAAGGTTGCCGCTCCAGGTCAGCCACCCGAGCGCAGCCGCGTTGATCGTGAGCAAAAGCGTGGTCGCGCGCGCGATCCACCGCCGGTCGAAAGTGTCGGCGACAAGCCCGACGACGGGGGTGAGCAGGAACAGCGGGACGAACTGCGCCAGGCCGATCATTCCAAGGAGAAAGGCCGATTCCCTGATGTCCAGTGTTTCACGGGCAATACCGTAGACCTGCCAGCCGATGATGATCGCCTGCGCGCTGATCGCGATAGTCGCAAGCAGGCGAGATACGAAATATGCCCGGAAATAGGGGATCGTGAGAGGGTGCGGGGCGTCGCTCACGCCGACGCCCATGGCAGTCGCCAACACCCTTGCCAAGCAAGGGTTTACGTTTCAGCGGCGCAGCAAATCTTGTTCTAGCGCGCGCGGCGCAGCCGGGGGTTGGGTTGAAGCGATTCGATGATGCGCATGAAATCGTCGAGCCTGATAATGCGTTCGAACTGGAAGCCCGCGCGTTCGTCGCGAACCCAGATAACATAAGCCTCGATACGGCCGATTTCTGGCAGGCGGATAATCACGCGGTCGCCGCGCTCGATGCCTGGGGAACCGTCGACCATAAAACCGTGCGCCGAGATATTGGCGATATGCAGTTTCACGTCGCCGCGCGCGTGATGCTCGGCGATAACCGGGAAGTCTACCGGATGTCGCGCCGCCCGGCGCAGATCGGTTACCGATAGCTGAGCTCCGACAGTCACGTTTCGACCACCCTCCCGTACGACGTGGAAGAGCCCGGATACCGGCCAATCGCTGATTTTAGGTTAAGCCAGCCGCTCGCTGGTCACCGCAGGATGCCATGGCGCTTCTTGCCAAGACTGATCTTGCCCGCACGCGCCGGTGCGGCGGCGTCGGCGATCGTCTCTCCGTCGAGCTTAACTGCGCCCTCGGCGACCTTGCGTTTGGCTTCGCCGTTCGATGCGGTGAAACCGAGCGCGGTGAGCGCGGCGGCGAATGTCATTTCAGGTTCGAGCGTGATACTCGGCAGGTCGTCGCCGGCACCGCCGCCCGCGAAAGTTGCCGAAGCAGTATCCTGCGCCGATCGCGCCGCATCGTCGCCGCGCACCAAGCGGGTGACTTCGTTGGCCAGGACCGTCTTGGCCGCGTTGATCTCCGCCCCCTCGAGCGCTTCGAGGCGGGCGATCTCGTCAAGCGGCAGATCGGTGAACAGGCGCAAGAAGCGACCCACGTCGCGGTCGTCGGCGTTGCGCCAGAATTGCCAGAAATCGTAAGCTGGCAGTTGCGCTTCGTTCAGCCACACCGCGCCTGCGGACGTTTTGCCCATCTTCGCGCCATCGGCCGTGGTCAGCAGGGGCGTTGTCAGCCCAAAGAGCTCCGCGCCGTCCATCCGGCGGCCGAGTTCGACACCGTTGACGATATTGCCCCACTGGTCGCTTCCGCCCATCTGCAGGCGCACGCCCATCTCGTGCGAGAGATGGCGGAAATCGTAGCCCTGCAGGATCATGTAATTGAATTCGAGGAAAGACATCGGCTGTTCGCGATCGAGCCGGAGGCGCACCAAATCGAACGTCAACATCCGATTGACGGTGAAGTGCGTGCCGACCGATTGCAGCAACTCGATGTAGCCGAGTTGGCCGAGCCAGTCATGGTTGTTGACCATCACCGCGTCGGTCGGGCCTTCCCCGAAAGTCAGCAGTTTATCAAACACGGTGAAAATGCCGGCGATGTTTTCGGCGATGGTTTGATCGGTCAGCATCTTGCGGCTTTCATCGCGCCCGGTTGGGTCGCCGATGCGCGTCGTGCCGCCGCCCATCAGGACAACCGGCTTGTGCCCGGCCTGCTGGAGCCGTCGCAGCATCATGATCTGTACCAGACTGCCGACATGAAGCGAGGGCGCGGTAGCGTCAAAGCCAATGTATCCCGGCACGATCTGCCCCGCGGCGAGGGCGTCCAGCCCCGCGGCATCGGTCATCTGGTGGACATAGCCCCGGTCGTGGAGCACGCGCATCAACTCGGATTCGTACTCGCTCATAGCGGGCGGGCGGTTAGCACGGGGGCGGGCGCATGCAAACGTATCGGTTGACGGCGCACTCCGCTCATTCCCCCTTGGGCGTCTCGGCGATTGAAGCACGGGTCTTTGGCTTCGACCGTGACTGGTTGCGTGTGCGCTGGCGGATCGAGGGCGCGCGAGCCCTGGTCATTCCGCCTTTCGCAGGGCGCGGACGCGAGGACGAGCTGTGGCGCACGACCTGCTTCGAGCTTTTCCTGCAGCCGGAAGGCGGGCAAGGATACGTCGAGCTCAACCTCTCGCCCTCCGAACGGTGGGCGGCGTACGACTTCACAGACTATCGAAACGGCATGACCGATCGGCCGGCCTCGCGCGAGCCCGACTGCACAATGCGGCATGGCAGCAACTTTGCGATCTTCGACGCAGCGATCCCGCGCGATGTCTTGCCTCCGCTTCCAGCCGCTGCAAACTTCACCGCGGTGATCGAGGAGGAGGGCGGCGTCAAAAGCTACTGGGCGCTTGTTCACCCCAAGGCAAAGCCCGATTTCCACGACGCATCTTGCTTCACGGCAGAGCTTGCGCCACCGCCGCGACCATGAAATTCGGCATCGACCGGCTGCTCAGCGAGCCGGACCTCATCAAGCAACTGCAAGGCCGGCGGGTCGCACTGGTGGCGCACCCCGCATCGGTAACGGCGGGCCTGACCCACAGCCTCGACGCACTGATCGCGGCGGGTATCAACGTCACCAGCGCCTTCGGCCCGCAGCACGGGCTCAAGGGCGACAAGCAGGATAACATGGTCGAAACCGCCGACGAGGTCGATCCGGCCTACGGCATCCCGGTCTTCAGCCTGTACGGTGAGGTGCGCCGCCCCAGCGGGCAGATGATGAGCACCGCCGACGTATTCCTGTTCGACTTGCAGGACCTTGGCTGCCGCATCTACACTTTCGTCACCACGTTGCTCTACCTGCTGCAGGCCGCGTCAAAGACGGGCAAAACCGTGTGGGTGCTCGATCGGCCCAATCCCGCCGGCCGCCCCGTCGAAGGTACGTTGCTGCTCCCCGGCCAGCAAAGCTTTGTCGGTGCCGGGCCTATGCCCATGCGCCACGGATTGACTATGGGAGAGATGGGCCACTGGTTCATCCGGCATCTCAAGCTCAACGTCGATTACCGCGTGATCGACATGCACCACTGGTTGCCCGAGGCCGGCCCCGGCTTCGGATGGCCTGAAGAAAGGGTGTGGATCAATCCCAGCCCCAATGCCGCCAGCCTGAACATGGCGCGCGCCTACGCCGGGACGGTGATGCTCGAGGGCACCAACCTGTCCGAAGCCCGCGGCACAACCCGTCCGCTTGAAGTTCTGTTCGGCGCGCCCGATCTGGATGCCAACGCGGTTTTGGCAGAAATGCGCCGGGTCGCTCCTCGCTGGCTCGAAGGCTGCGCGATCCGTCCGTGTTTTTTCGAACCCACGTTTCACAAGCACGCCAAGCAACTTTGCGGCGGCTTGATGATCCATGCCGAAAAAGGGTTCTACGACCACGAGGCGTTCCGTCCGTGGCGCCTCCAGGCGCTTGCGTTCAAGGCGATCCGACGGCTGCATTCCGACTACGACTTGTGGCGCGATTTTGCCTACGAATACGAGTTCGATCGGATGGCGATCGACGTGATCAATGGTGGACCTGCCTTGCGCGAATGGGTCGATGACGAATGTGCCGAGCCGTTCGACCTCGATACTATGGCGGGTGCCGACGAGGCGCGGTGGCGCGAAGAAATCGACGATCTGCTGCTCTACTAAACGCTTTTGCGCTTGACGCGCCCGTCAACCTAATCGACGTTCGACCCAGACGGCGCACCAGCGCCGCGGTCGAGAGGATTTCTGAAGATGGCCAGCGTGCCGGCAGCCGACGCCGGGCGGCGCGGGGTTACAGCAACGCTGTGGATCCTGCTGATCGTCTACATCTTCAACTTCGTCGATCGTCAGATCGTCAATATCCTGGCCGAACCGATCGCCAAGGATCTGCACCTGTCGGACACCCAGATCGGCCTGCTCACCGGCATCGCGTTTGCGCTGTTCTACACCGTGCT
This sequence comes from uncultured Alphaproteobacteria bacterium, assembly GCA_963781525.1. Classification (GTDB taxonomy): domain Bacteria; phylum Pseudomonadota; class Alphaproteobacteria; order Sphingomonadales; family Sphingomonadaceae; genus Tsuneonella. Next base: position 194,801 of record CAWAGD010000008.1, read on the forward strand.
CGGGATTCCTATCGCCCGGTACGCCGACAGGCCCAAGACCAACCGCCCGCGATTGATCGCGGCGGCACTGGCAATCTGGTCAGGGATGACCGCGCTGTGCGGTTTAGCCAACAACTTCAGCCACCTGCTGCTCGCGCGCGTCGGCGTGGGCGTGGGCGAGGCGGGCTGCACTCCGGCCGCGCATTCGCTAATCAGCGACCTGGTACCCAAGGAACGACGCGCTTCGGCGCTAGGGTTTTACGCGCTGGGTATCCCGATCGGCACGGTGCTGGGCATGGTCATCGGCGGCCTGCTGGTCGATGCGCTGGGCTGGCGGCACGCGTTCATGATCGTCGGACTGCCGGGCCTGGCGATGGCACTGGTGGTGCTGCTGGTGCTCAAAGATCCGCGCCATCTGGCGCAAACGAGCGAGGCGGTCGCGCCAGCGGCCCTCGACACCCGTGCCACGCTCAAGGCGATCTTCGGCAGCAAGGCAATGGTCCTGTTGCTCGCTGCCGCCTCGTTCGCGGCGTTCCTGAGCTATGGCAAGGCCACGTGGGCGACGATCTTCTTCCAGCGGACGTACGGGCTGTCGCCGGGCGAGGTCGGCCTGTATTTCGGCATCGTGAATGGCGCGGGCGGCATTCTGGGCACCTGGATGAGCGGCAAGATCGCCGATCGCTACGGCCATACCAACCGCAGGCACGTCCTGACCGCGGCGGCCTGGGGCATGTTGCTCGTCGCCCCGACAGCGATCCTTGGCTATTCGATGGCCGATTGGCGTGCCGCGCTGTTCATCCTGTTCGTGCCGACGTTCCTCGGCTCGCTGTACTATGGCCCCACTTATTCGAGCGTGCAGGGGCTGGCCTCCGCACAATCGCGCGCGATGGCTTCGGCAGTGCTGCTGTTCTTCCAGAACCTGATCGGCCTCGGCCTCGGCCCCCTCGCGTTCGGCATGCTGTCGGATGCAATCAAGCCGACTTTTGGCGATGATAGCGTGCGCTACGTGCTGTATGCCGCCAGCTTGATGAGCCTGATCCCGGCGTTCTTCTTCTGGCGCTGCAGCCTGCGGCTCAACGAAGAGCTGGATCAGAAGGGATAAGCATTACGCGTGGATCGCGATCCATGCGACAAGCGTCGCAGCGGGGAGGAACACCGCCTGGGCGAGAACGGTCCCGAACAGGCGGCTGAACGAAATCCACACGATCGTGCGGCGGAACAGAGGCTCGTCGATGCGACCCTCGACCACGTCGTCGGTCATCACCGACAGCTGCGGGTCGATCAGCGCGAACAGCAGGATCGTGGCAAACCCGTTGATTACCGCGGATAGCTGGCTCGCGGTGACCCGAAACTCCGGCGCCAGGTAACCGGCATAGAGCGAGGCGACCACGCCCACGGTCAACAGCGCCTGCGCGAGCGCGTTGCCAGCCAGCACTGTCCAGGACACGCCGAGTGGCTTGCGCAGCGCCTTGACGTGCCCGCGGGCCGGCAACGACACTTCCTCGCGCACCGTTCGCAGGCCCGATGGCGTCGCCGAGCGCAGGATCAGCTTGCCGGTCGAGCGATGCCGCTGAAAGTGCCCGATCGCGCGCGCGAAAATTCGCTGGCCTGTCGGCACCAGCACGATCCCCAGCACCACCGCGATCGTCGCGCTGAGCAGGACCATGCGGAAATCGCCCGCGAGCGCCTCACCGCCGCCCTCGAGCAAGCGCCGCTCGATCCGCTTGGCAAGAAAGGGTCCAAGGAAACCGTTGGCAGTGCGCGATACCAGCACCAGTACATTGAACAGCGCAAAGCTCATCGCGATGCGCCGCGTGCGCACTCCGGCGATACGCGCCGCATACGCGAGGGTGCCGATCAGGTTGATCCCGAAAGTGAGCACGCAAATGATGAGAAGCTGGGTGTCCATCGCGCAGCGCCTCTAAGCGGCTACGCTGCGCGGCGCTACGGCAATCGTCGCTCCGTCTGCGGCGCTCCTCGGATAGGCGAACTTTCTGCACTAGCGCGGCGAGCACGAGGCTGGTCAGCATGAGCAAGTACCAACTTCCCGACTTGGCCGGGAAGTCGAGTTGCCAGGTCGGATCATTCCATGCGTTGGCGAAAGTGGCGAGATTTTCGGCAAACCAGATGAACAATGCAATCAGGGGGGAAGCCGAGCAACAGAAGCATCCACCGCGGAGTGCGCTAGAACTCCCTGCGACTGAGCGCAGCTTAACCTTGTTTGCGGCTTAACTCGCGCATCGCCGCGTCCAGACCGTCGAGCGTCAATGAATACATCCGGTCGTTCAGAAGCTGCCTGATCAGCTTGGTCGATTGCGAATATCCCCATTGCTGCTCGGGTACGGGGTTCAGCCAGACGGTCGCCGGATAAGTATTGGTCACCCGGTGCAGCCAGGTCGCGCCCGCTTCTTCGTTCATGTGCTCAACGCTGCCGCCGGCGTGCGTGATTTCGTAAGGGCTCATTGCGGCGTCGCCGACGAATACGATTTTGTAATCGTGCCCGTATTTGTGAAGCAGGTCCCACGTCTTGGTCCGCTCCGCCCAGCGGCGGCGGTTGTCCTTCCAAACGCCTTCGTACAGGCAGTTGTGGAAGTAAAAAAATTCGAGGTTCTTGAACTCCGCCGTGGCGGCGCTGAACAGTTCCTCGACCAGCTTGATGAACGGGTCCATCGACCCGCCGACATCGAGAAACAGCAACAGCTTGACCGCATTGTGGCGCTCGGCGCGCATGTGGATGTCGAGCCAACCCTGCTTGGCAGTGCCCTCGATCGTCGCGTCGATGTCGAGCTCGTCCTGCGCGCCTTCGCGGGCGAAGCGACGCAACCGGCGCATCGCCATCTTGATGTTGCGGGTGCCCAGTTCGCGAGTGTTGTCGAGGTTCTTATACTCCCGCTTTTCCCACACCTTGAGCGCGCGTTTGTGCTGGCTCTCGCCGCCGATGCGCACCCCTTCGGGATTGTAGCCGCCGTTGCCGAACGGACTCGTCCCGCCGGTCCCGATCCATTTGTTACCGCCCTGGTGACGTTTTTCCTGCTCCTCCAGCCGCTTTTTAAGCGTCTCCATGATCTCGTCCCACGAGCCCAGGGACTTGATGGCTTCCATCTCCTCGGGCGTCAGGAACTTTTCCGCGATCGCTTTCAGCCAGTCTTCGGGGATTTCGACCTGCTGCTGGCCGTAGTCGGTCAGCACGCCCTTGAAGACTTTCTGGAACACTTGGTCGAACCGGTCGATCAACCCTTCGTCCTTCACGAAGGTCGCGCGGCTAAGGTAGTAGAATGCCTCGGGCGTCTGTTCGATGACGTCCTTCTCGAGCGCCTCGAGGAGCGTGAGATGTTCTTTGAAGCTGGCCGGAATTCCGGCGGCGCGAAGCTCGTCGACGAAGTTGAAAAACATTCGCTCGGCATACCGCGCATTCGAGACGGACGCCAGCGCCACAAAGCTGCCGCGCCTTAAACGTTCGCTAACCATGGGCCGCTAATCCGGTGGGCAACACATTTGGGGGTCTGCAAGCATAATGGAACATCAGGCAATCGCCGTCACCGCAGGGCATGGGATCGACCGCATTTCGGCCAGCTGCGGCGAGGTCACCGTCGGTTGCACCGATGTAGCGGGGATTATCCACGCGGTAATGGTCTCTTCGGAAAAGCTGCGGGCCGAGCATTCGGCGCTGCAGGATACCGTCGCTGGCCTAGAGACCGACCAGATGAAAGTCGCGCAAGCAAGCGATGAGGCGCGCCTGCTGTCCGAACGGGCGATCGAGCGCTTGGGCGAGGGATCGAGCCTTATCCAGTCCTCGCTTGACCAGATCACGGGCCTGCTCGAGCTGGTTGAAACGTTGACCCAGCACGTCACCGGGTTCGCCGCGGCGATGGCGCAAGTGCGTCGTAGCGCGCAGGAAATCGACCAGATCGCGGAGACCACCAACATTCTTGCGCTCAATGCCACGATCGAGGCGATGCGCGCCGGCGACGCAGGCCGCACGTTCGCGGTGGTCGCCAGCGAAGTGAAAAGCCTCGCCAACGAAACCCGCCGCGCCACCGAGGAAATCGGCCGCACGATCGATACCCTCGGCAAGGAGGCTGATGAGGTTATTTCCAAGATCGAACGCGGGGCCAAGGAAAGCGGCGCTGCCAAGGCCTCGGTCGGTCAGATCCACCACACCATGCGTTCGGTCAACGAACTGATCGTCGAGGTCGACGGACAGAACGATCAGATCACCCGCGCTACCGCAACCATCAGCAACCACGTTCACGCAGTGCAGACCGTGCTCGAACTCGTTCGATCGCGCCGCGGTCGAGAACGAGACCAAGCTGTCAGCCGCTCACACCCGCATCGAGGAGCTCGAGCTGACCGCCAGCGCTATGTTCGATGAACTCGTCAAGGCAGGCCTGTCTCCCGCCGACAGCGCGATGGTCGACAAGGCGCAAGGGTTCGCGCGCGACATCGTGCAGCGGGCCGAAGCCGCAGTCGCCGCAGGTACGCTGACCCCCGCGACGCTGTTCGATCAATCCTATCGTGAAGTGCCCGGCAGCAACCCGAAGCGTTTTCGCACTTCGCTAAGCGATTGGGCAGACGCCAACTGGCGCCCGGTCAACGACCGCGTGGTGGCCGAAGGCGGCCCGGTGAAGATGTGCAGCCAGGCGGACATGCAAGGCTTCCTGCCGACGCACATTTCCGACCGCTCGCGCGCGCCCACTGGCGACCTTGCGCACGACACCAAATACTGCCGCAACGGCCGCATCCTGCTCGATGCGATCGACCGCAAGGCCAAGAACAGCACCGATCCCTACATGATGGCGGTCTACCGTCAGGAAGGCGACGGGCGGACTTACGAAATCGTACGGAACGTTTATGTGCCGTTGGTGATCAACGGACGGCGCTGGGGCGACTTCGAGCTCGCCTACGTGCTGTGACGCCGGCTCATTTTCCGCCGCTTAGCCGCTGTACGATGTGGTCGAACGTCGGGCCGTAAAGGCGGTGCTGGAACTCGGCGCCGACGTAGCCACCATCTTGCCAGCGCACCGCGGCGGGGAACGGTCCGAGAGTCTCAATCCGCAGAGTGATCTCCGCACCCGGCATCAAGCTTGAAAACTTGTCGAAAAACCGGCAGCCGGTTTCGGACAAGTCCTTGATCGGAACATCGCGCTTGAGCCCGTTCGGGGTCCGGTAGTGTCCCCAGACCTCGACCGACTGCCGGTCGTTCTTGCGCCCATCGCCCATCAGCTTCATCCCGTGCGCGCCCTGCGTAGCGCGTTAGCTAACTACCCAAAATATGGGAGGTGACGCAAAACATTTCGCTTTCGCTGCATTACCGGCGACGGCGGAACCGCCAGGAACGCCATACGGCCCACGCGAGCATGGCGAGCCAGCCAAGCGCGATGGTGCTGACCGCGCTCTCGCCCCAGCGATACGGCGCAGCGAGGCCGAACCAGATGGCAAGTGGAGCCGGCACGCATAACAGCGCTGGCAACCACCCGCGCTGGCGCAGGAGTGCCCAGGCCGCCAGCCCGCAGGCCAGGGCAAGCGCGATGAACTTTATCCACACCGGGTAGGCGAGGAAAGCGAGCTTGGGATTAGCTGCCACCATGTCGGCGTTGATCGACAGCAGCAGCGCGTTCTCGATCGCATCGGACGCGGCCGCTAACGGGCCGAGCCAACTTGCTAGCCACCAGCGCGAATTGCCGGTCGATCCCGCGCTTGCGCCGAAGAACGCCAGCACAAAGGAGCCGTAAACGATCATGAACAGGTAATCGAGCAGGTTGCCGCGCATCATTCCACTGATGCGTGCATCGCGCAGCGGATCTCCGACTCTGCCAAAAACAGCTTCGAGATGGGCCGGGGTGCGGGCAAATTCGAACGCCAGTACAGGGTTCGCGATCTGGGAGCCCGGAATCGGGTGCGCGAGCGTTGCCGGCATAAACAGCGCGAAGCCCTGCGACACGATTATTGTCGCGATGCCCCACAACAGGCAGGCACGCCAGCTTCCCCAGCCGGCGCGCCACATCGCCGCTTACGCGCCCTGACGCCGCGCCATGAAAGCGAGCCGTTCGAATAGCATCACGTCCTGCTCATTTTTGAGCAGCGCGCCATGCAGGGGCGGGATCGCCTTGTTGGGATCGCGGTCCTGCAGAACTTCGAGCGGCATATCCTCGTTGAGCAGCAGCTTGAGCCAGTCGAGCAACTCGCTGGTCGAGGGCTTTTTCTTCAAACCGGGCACATCACGAATTTCGTAAAATACGTCCATCGCCTTGGTGACGAGGATCTTCTGGATATCGGGAAAGTGCACATCGATGATTTCGCGCATCGTGTCACGGTCGGGAAACTTGATGTAATGGAAGAAGCAGCGGCGCAGGAAAGCGTCGGGCAACTCTTTCTCGTTGTTCGAAGTGATCACGACGATCGGTCGTTCGGCAGCCGCGATCGTCTCCTGCGTTTCGTATACGTCGAAACGCATGCGATCGAGTTCCTGCAGCAGATCGTTGGGAAACTCGATATCCGCCTTGTCGATCTCGTCGATCAACAGGACTGGCAGCTGAGGCGATGTAAAGGCATCCCACAGCTTGCCACGCTTGATGTAGTTTCGGATGTCATGCACCCGCTCGTCACCAAGCTGACCGTCGCGCAAGCGTGCAACCGCGTCATATTCATACAGACCCTGGTGGGCCTTGGTGGTCGACTTGACGTTCCATTCGATCAGCGGCGCGCCGACCGCCTTGGCGATCTCGTAAGCGAGCACCGTTTTCCCCGTGCCTGGCTCACCTTTGACCAGCAACGGACGGCGCAAGGTGACAGCGGCATTGACCGCGACCTTGAGATCTTCGGTCGCGATATAATTGCTCGTGCCTTCGAAACGTTCGACCATACCCGTTCTTCCTTTGCCGCTTTACGTAAGCGGTAAGCGGCAAACCCGACCAGAGCAAGGCCATGATCGCATGGCCGCCACTCGCCGTGGTCAAAGCTAGCGCGATCACGTGCCTTTTTGCCCTGCCGGTAGTCGCGGGGAGGACCGGACGATAGCTGGGCGCGGTACGCTAGCGCTCCAGGCGCGGGCGCCTGATGGTTACGCGCAGGGCGGTCCCGGGCGCGCGGTCGAGAACGCGGATCTTCGTACCCAGGCTGCGTGCGATGGCATCGACGATCCGCGTGCCCAGCCCGGTACCGAGCGGTTCTCGGCCCTTTTCGATGCCGTTGCCGTCGTCTTCGACAGTCAGCGCGAAGCCGCCGCCATCTTCCGCCTCCAACGTGATGACGATCTTGCCGCCCTGATCTGGACGGAAGGCGTATTTAGCCGCGTTGCTGACCAGTTCGTTGACGATGACGCCGATCGAAACGGCGGTGTCGGGAGAAACGACCACCGGTTCGGCAACCAAATCGATCGTAACCGCGCCCGGCAAGCTCTCGCGCAAGTCGTCGACCAGGTTGGCGAGATAGGCGTCGAGATCGATCGTGGTCAGGTCGCCGCGCGTGTAGAGCCGCTGGTGGACCTTGCTGATCGCCTTGATCCGGTTTTGAATATCGTCGAGCGCTTCGCGTACTTCTGGCGTACCCGATTGCTTGGCCTGCATCGCTACAAAGCTTAAGACCATCTGCAAGCTGTTCGAGACCCGGTGATGAACCTCCCGCACGAGGAGTTCGAGCCTCTCGTTCGCAACGCGCAATTCGTCTTCCGCCGCGTGCTTGTCGCCTTCGAGCTTGGCGCGCGATAACGCCTGGCGAAAACGGCCATCGAGCACGTCAAAGAACGTGTCGCCGACGGTCTTGACCACGAAATCGAGCGCACCTGCGTGGATAGCCTTTACCGCGATGGCGGTGTCGTCGTTGCCCGTCACGAACACCACCGGCGGATGATCGACCATCGCGACGATCTCGCCGAGCATTTCGAGACCGCTTTTGCCCGGCATCGAATGATCGATCGCGACGAGATCGAATCTCTCGCCGCGTAGCCGCGCAAGGCCCGCGTCGGCACTGTCGGCGACTTCGACCGTGAAGCCGCGCCGGCCGAGCGCGCGCTGAGTCAGACGGCGCAAGCCATCGTCGTCATCGACGTAAAGGATCCGCGGCGCGGTAATGGTTACTCGGCCTCGGGCACCTGGATCACCGCCAGGAACAGGCCCAGCTGGCGGATCGCGTCGGCAAAGCTCTCATAGTTCACCGGCTTGGTGATGTAGACGTTGCAGCCCAGATCGTAACAGCGCTGGATTTCAACTTTGTCGTCGGTAGTGGTGAGCACCACCACGGGGGTGCGGTGCAGCTTGGGGTCGCTCTTGATTTTCTCGAGGATCGCGGTGCCGCTCATGTCGGGTAAATTGAGATCGAGCAGAACCATCACCGGTTTGCTGTGCGCGGGGCCCTCGGCTGAATTCATCAGGTAATCGAGCGCGCTGGTGCCGTCGACGAAATGACGAATCTCGTTCGAGATTCCGGCGCGGCGGATGTTCTTCTCGATCAACCGTGCATGGCCTTCGTCGTCCTCGATCATGACGATTCCGACGGTCTGGTGGGCGTTCATGCAACTGTATCCAATGCGATAAATCGTTCCGGCAACGAAAGCGTGAAGAGCGCGCCTTCGTCAAGCACGGATTCGAGCGCGATCGTTCCACCGAGCCGGTAGGCGAGCGCACGAACATTCGCGAGACCGATGCCCTCTCCAGGCTGGTCCTGCGTGCCGGCACGGCGGAACAGGTCGAACACCCGATCGTGATCGACGGGGTCGATCCCGCGGCCGTTGTCGCGCACCATGATCTGGATCATTGGTCCATCGCGCCGCCCGCTTACTGTTACTTTGCCGGGCCGACCGGGTTCGAGGTACTTCAGCGCGTTTTCGACAAGATTGGAGAGGATTTGCTCGATCGCTATTCGGTCGCTCTCCAACGCCGGGAGCGGCTCTACGATTACTTCTGCACCAACCTCCTGCGCGCGCTGGTGGAGCGAGGCGACCACGCCATCGGCCAGCGCGTCCATGTCGAGCAGTTCGGGCAGCAGCGGACGCCTTCCCTGGCGGGAGAGTTCGAGTATCGAGTTTATCAACCGATCCATTTTTTCGGTCGATTTGCGGATGAAATCGAGCGCCTCGGGCAAATCTTCCTCAATCGCAGTCCAGGCATCCTCGTCGCGCAGGTTCGGGTCCTTGCTGAACAAGCTTTCTAGAAACGCCCGGATTGTTTTTCGCGATTGTTCGAGCTCGGCGGTAAAACCGAGCACGTTGACCAGCGGCGATCGCAGATCGTGACTGACGATATAGGCGAAGCGCTGGATCTCCGCATTGGCCCGGGTAAGCTCGGCCGTCCGCCTAGAGACCGCTGCCTCAAGACCGTCGTTCGCTTCGCGCAGGCGCGTCTGCGCCGCCGACAGCTCGCGATTGTATCGCACGACAAGCATGATCACAGAGACCAGCGATACGACCAGCAGCAGTGTCGCAAGGCCGCCGAGCAGGTAGAACTGCTGCTGCGACGCCATCTGGGCGCGGTTGCGCTTGAACAGCAAATTCTCCTCTGACTGCAACATCAGGTTGCCAAGGGCGCGGATGCGGCGGGCGATAATTACCCCCGCCTCACGCGCCAACCCGGTTTCACGCGCCTCGGCCGCGATCGTCAGCGGGGTGAGTATTGTGTCAGAGACGATTTGGCCGCGCCGGGTTTCAAGCGTTCTGATCTCGTCCAGTCGGTCCAGCTGGCCCGGGTTGTCCGAAAGGAGCCGTTCGGCCTTATCAATTTCCAGTTTGAGATCGCCCTGCGCGCGTTGGAGAACGCGCACGAACAACTCATCTTGTGCAATCAGGTAACCGCGCCGCTCGGTCTCGATCCGCTCGTTAAGCGCGATCAGTTGATTGATCGAGGCTTCGACCCGCAAGGTATGCTCGACACGCTCGTTGCTGCGTGCGAGCGAGCCCATTGCCAGGAACGCGGCGGAAATCGCGACTATCAACAGCCCCGCGCTCAGCGCCAGGAGCACGAGGATCGGCCGGTTGCCTGCCATACCTCGCAAATTCGTGGCAATGCCCGCGCGGCGATTACGCATCGATCAGATCGCGATCGAACTCCGCGGCATTGTTCTGGATGAAATTGAAACGGTGTTCGGGATTGCGCCCCATCAGCTGGTCGACCAGTTCCGAGATCGCGTGGCGTTGCTCGTGCTCGGGTGGCAGGGTGATGCGGATCAAGCTGCGCGTGGCCGGCGCCATGGTGGTTTCGCGCAATTGCTGCGGATTCATCTCGCCAAGGCCCTTGAAGCGCGAAACCTCGACCTTCTTGCCCTTGAACTGGGTCGCCTCCAGCTCGGCGCGATGAGCGTCGTCTCGCGCGTAGGCGCTCTCCTTCCCGGCCGTGAGGCGGTAGAGTGGGGGCTGGGCCAGGAACAAGTGCCCGCGCTTTACGACGTCCGGCATTTCCTGGAAGAAGAACGTCATCAGCAGCGTGGCGATGTGTGCGCCATCGACATCGGCGTCGGTCATGATGACAATCCGGTCGTAGCGCAACTGATCGGCGTTGCAGTCCTTGCGCGTGCCGCAGCCCATCGCCAGCGACAGGTCGGCGATTTCGGAGTTGGCGCGGATCTTGTCGGCGGTCGCGCTGGCGACATTTAGAATCTTGCCGCGAATCGGCAGGATCGCCTGGGTCTTGCGGTCGCGCGCCTGTTTCGCGCTACCGCCCGCGCTATCGCCCTCGACGATGAACAGCTCGGTCTCCCCGGGACCTTCGCCGGTGCAGTCGGTAAGCTTGCCGGGAAGGCGTACCTTTTTCGAGTTGGTGGCGGTCTTGCGCTTGATCTCGCGCTCGGCCTTGCGCTTCAGGCGTTCGTCCATCCGCTCCATCACCGAGGCGAGCAGGGCGCGCCCGCGCTCCATGTTGTCGGTCAGGAAATGGTCGAAGTGATCGCGCACCGCGTTCTCCACCAGGCGCGCGGCTTCGGGCGAGGTCAGGCGATCCTTCGTCTGGCTTTGAAACTGCGGTTCGCGGATGAACACGCTCAGCATGATCTCGACGCCGGTCATCACGTCGTCGGCAGACAGGTCCTTGGCTTTTTTCTGTCCGATAAGATCGGCGAACGCGCGCAAGCCTTTGGCAAGCGCGGCGCGCAGGCCCTGTTCGTGCGTGCCGCCGTCGGGTGTCGGCACGGTGTTGCAGTACCAGCTGAACGATCCATCGGACCACAGCGGCCAAGCGATCGCCCATTCGACCCGCCCCTGATCGTCGGGAAAGTCCTGCGTGCCGGTAAAGGGCTGGGCGGTCACGCATTCGCGACTGGCGATCTGCTCGGCAAGATGATCGGACAGGCCGCCCGGGAACTTGAACACCGCTTCGGTCGGCAGGTCTTCGCTGGCGAGTGCGGCCGCGCACTTCCAGCGGATTTCGACCCCGGCATAGAGATAGGCTTTTGAGCGGGCGAGCTTGAACAAGCGCTTGGGCGAGAATTCGCGATCGCCGAAGATCTCGGTGTCGGGCGTGAAGCTGACCGTGGTGCCGCGCCGATTGGGGGTTGGCCCCAGTTCCTGAAGCGATCCGGTGGTGATCCCGCGCGAGAACTCCTGCGCGTAGAGCTGCCGGTCGCGCGCGACTTCGACGCGCGTGTGGCTGGACAATGCGTTGACCACGCTGACGCCGACGCCGTGCAGGCCGCCGCTGGTTGCATAAGCCTTGCCTGAGAACTTGCCGCCCGAATGGAGCATCGACATGATCACTTCGAGCGTCGACTTGCCGGGAAACTTGGGATGCTCGGCAACGGGCATTCCGCGCCCGTTGTCGCTGATCGTCAGCCGATTGCCCTCATCGAGCGTGACCTCGATGCGCGTGGCGTGGCCGGCGACTGCCTCGTCCATAGCATTGTCGAGCACTTCGGCCGCGAGATGGTGCAGCGCGCGGTCGTCGGTCCCGCCGATGTACATCCCAGGCCGCCGGCGAACGGGTTCGAGCCCTTCGAGCACCTCGATCGAGGAAGCGTCGTAATCGCCGCTCGATGCGGGAGTGCTGGCGAACAGGTCGTCGGACATGAGTATGGCTATAGGCAGCGCGGTCGCCGCGCTTCAAGCGGCGCGGCGGGTTATCGCCAGTTGCCGCCTACTTTCCGAACTGCGCCGGCGCGGGTTCGATGATCACCACTTGTCCGGCCCGAACCTCGCGCACTTCCATCGCCCGTTCGACAATCCCGTTGCGGCCGAAGCGGAAGACGCCGTCGAGGCCGAGGAACCCGCCTTCGTCGCGCAGCTTGAGGGCGGGAAAGCTCTTGCCCGGCTTCCAGTCCTTGGCAATCCGCAAGGCCAGCAGCACTGCGTCGTAGCCCAGCGTGGACACGCGGTACGGCGCGGCGCCGAAACGCGTCTTGTAGCTGTCCGAAAAACGCTTGAAGCGTGCGTCGGACATCGCCGAGAACCATGCCCCGCGCAGCGCCGGGGTACGCGTGATTTCGCCTTCGCCGCTCCAAAGCTCGGTGCCGAGCAGGTGCACGGCCCCCGTTCCACGAGGTTTGAGCACGCCGGCCGCTTGCGCAGCTAGCCGCGCTCCGTCGGCGATCAGCACCGTATCGTAGCCGCCTTTCTGCGACAGCCGGGACGCCGCGCTGACGATAGAGGTATTGCCGCGCGCATAGTTCTCGATGCCCGCCACGATGCCGCCGTTGGTAACCACCGAGGCGCGAAAAGCCGCGGCCGCCCGCTGGCCGTATTCGCCCTCGGGCACGATCGCGGCGAACCGCGCGGCTCCGCGGGCGCGCGCATAATCAACAGTCCGCTGGATGGATTGCTCAGGCGCCTGCCCCATCACGAACACGTCGGGGCCGGCGACCGAACTGTCGTTCGAAAAAGTAATCAACGGAACTTTGGCGGGGCGCGCCTCGGCGAGCACCTGGCTGACGTCTTCGGACAGTAGCGGACCCAGGATCAACTGGTTGCCTTCGGCAATCGCGCGTTGCGCCGCAGCGCGCGGGCCGCCAGTGGTATCGTAAGTGGTGATCCGCAAAGCATCGGCATTGGTGTCGAGCAGCGCCATCGTAGTCGCGTTGGCGATCGACTGGCCAACCGCGCCGTTGGTCCCTGACATCGGCACCAGCAGCGCGACGCGGTGGCGCGTGGCATCGGTGGGCAGACTGTTGGAGATCGGCGCGGGGGTCGGGGTAGGGGTAGGAACCGGCGCGCTGGTGGCGGGCCCGCCGCCGGGGATCAACTTGCAGCCGGCCAGCAGCATCGCGGCGCCCGCTGCCATCAGCTTGCGCCGATCGATGCGCCGGAGATTGTTCGCCACGTTCATGCTTGCCGCTCCCCGCGTCACTAGTTCATGAGGCTCGCCGTGCCCCACCAAGCAACTGCGCCCCTCAAGCCCGGCCTCTACATCGTGGCGACGCCGATTGGCAATCTCGGTGACATCACCCTGCGAGCAGCGGAGGTGTTGCGTGCGTGCGATGCGGTGGCCTGCGAGGATACTCGCGTCACCGGCAAGCTGATGAAGCATATCGGCGCGTCGAAACCTCTGTGGCGGTACGATGATCATGCCAGCGATAACGACCGCAAGCGCCTGCTCGAGGCTTTGCACGCCCGCGCGGTGGCGCTGGTGAGCGATGCGGGCACCCCGCTGATCTCCGACCCCGGTTACCGCCTCGTCCGCGATGCCCGCGCGGCAGGGATCGAGGTCGTCACGGTCCCCGGTCCGTGCGCGGTGGTGGCAGGTTTGACGGTGTCGGGCCTGCCCAACGACCGGTTCATGTTCGCAGGGTTTCTCCCGACCAAGGACAAGGCCCGCGCCGACGTTTTGTGTGAACTGGAGGCGGTGCCCGCGACGCTGATTTTCTACGAAACCGCGCCGCGGCTGAGCAAGTCCCTCGCCGCGATCGGGCAAGTCCTGCCAGGACGCGAAATCGCGGTCGCGCGCGAGTTGACCAAGCTCCACGAGGAGTGCCGAACGGGCTCCGCGGACGACTTGATCGCGCATTACGACGCCCATCCGCCGCGCGGTGAGATCGTCTTGCTGGTGGCTCCTCCGACGCAGCGGCGGCCCGATCCATCGAACGCCGAAGCGTTGCTCGCCGAGGCACTCGAGACACTCAAGCCCTCGCAGGCCGCAGGACATGTGGCGAAAGCAACCGGCCTCGATCGCAAGGCGCTCTACGCGCGCGCGCTCGAACTGCGCGGCCGATGAAGCGCCAGCGCGCCGAGCGCGATGGCCGAACGGGCGAGCTTACCGCCGAGCTGTTCCTGCGCGCCAAGGGCTGGTCGATCCTCGACCGGCGACGCAAGACGCCGCTCGGCGAAATCGACCTTGTCGCGCGGCGGGCGGGGACCGTAGCTTTTGTCGAGGTGAAATGGCGCAAGCGAGCCGAGGAGCTGGGCCTGGCGATCGACGAGTACCGCCTGCGCCGGGTGGCCGCGGCGGTCGAAGCGGTGGCGCACGAATACGCCCGCAATGGCGAAGACATGCGGATCGACGTGATCCTGCTTGCGCCCGGCCGCCTGCCGCATCACATCGTCAACGCCTGGCAACCGTGAAGGGAATTCGATGAGCTTGCGCGTCGCGGTCCAGATGGACCCGCTCGAAATCGATCAACATCGTCGGCGATTCGAGCTTTGCGCTGATGCTGAGCGCGCAAGTCCGCGGCCACGAGGTGTTCCATTACGACGTCGGCAGCCTGACGCTCGGCGCGGACGACCGATTGTTCGCCCACGCCCGGCCGGTGCGCGTGCAGCCCGTCGCCGGTGATCACTTCAGCGCAGGCGACTTGCGTCGCCTCGACCTCGGGCGTGACGTCGACGTCGTGCTGATGCGCCAGGATCCGCCGTTCGACATGGGCTACATTACCGCCACCCACCTGCTCGAGCGGATCGAGAGCGAGACGCTGGTGGTCAACAACCCACGCTCGGTCCGCAACGCGCCTGAAAAAGTTATGGTGCTCGATTACCGGCAATTCATGCCGCCAACGCTGGTGACCCGCTCGGTCGATGAAGTCCGCGCCTTCCAGCGCCAGCACGGCGCGGTCGTGGTCAAACCCATCCACGGTAACGGCGGCAAGGCGATTTTCCGCGTGCCGGCCGAAGGTGACAACCTCTCGGCGTTGTTCGAGGTGTTCAACCAGACCTGGCCCGAGCCGCACATGGTCCAACCGTTCCTTCCCGAAGTGGCGCAAGGCGACAAGCGCATCGTGCTGGTGGACGGCGAAGTGACCGGCGCGATCAACCGCAAGCCGGGGGAGGGCGAGTTCCGCTCCAACCTCGCGGTCGGCGGCAGCGCCGAGGCGACTATGCTCAGCCCGCGCGAGGAAGAAATCTGCGCGGCGATGGGTCCGCGGTTGAAAGAGCTTGGCCTGATCTTCGTCGGCATCGACGTAATTGGCGGCCAGTGGCTGACCGAAATCAACGTCACCAGCCCGACCGGCATCGTCGCGATCGACCGCTTCAACGGCACCGATACGCCGGGCCGCATCTGGGACGCGATCGAGGCGCGGCTGCAATCCTGAACCAATCGGCCCGCGGGCCGTTACCCCCCAATGCACGGGCTTATCATCGAGGCGATCGCGCGCGGAGGATACCTCGGCATCTTCTTGCTGATGGTGATCGAGAACGTGTTTCCGCCGGTCCCGTCAGAAGTCATCATGGGCATCGGCGGGGTGCTCGTAGCACGCGGCGACATGGCATTCTGGCCACTGATGGTCGCCGGGACCGCGGGTACCGTCGCAGGCAACTACGCCTGGTACTGGGTCGGCGACCATTGGGGATACGAGCGCACGCGGCCGTTTATCGACCGTTGGGGCCGCTGGCTGACGATCGACTTCGCGCACATGGAAGCGGCCAGCCGCTTCTTCAACAGCCACGGCCAATGGGTTGTGTTCTTCCTGCGATTCAGCCCGTTCATGCGCACATTGATCTCGCTGCCGGCAGGCCTGGCACATATGAAGTTATGGCGTTTCCTCGTGTTCACCACCGCCGGATCGGCAGTCTGGAACGCGCTGCTGATCTATGGCGGCACGGTGCTGGCGCGTTATCTCAAGGAATACGAGGCGGTCATGGGTTGGCTCGTGCTTGGACTCGTTGGCCTGGCATTGGCCGGGTACGTTTGGCGCGTCCTCACGTGGAAGCCGCGCCGCGCCGACTAGCGTTCGCGCGGGTGCGCCTTGCGGTAGGTGTCGAGCAGTGTCGCTGCGTCCACTTTGGTGTAGATCTGCGTCGAACCCAGGCTCGCGTGACCGAGCAGTTCCTGCAAACTGCGCAAATCCGCTCCGGCGCTCAACAGGTGCGTGGCGAAGCTATGCCGCAGCGCATGTGGTGTCGCCGTCGCGGGCAGCCCGAGCGCGATGCGGGCGTTCGCCATCGTCTTTTGCACCACGCCTTGATTGAGCGGACCGCCCTTTGCTCCCCGGAACAACGGCGCGTCTGTCATGATCGGCCAAGGGCAGCGCGCGACGTAGTCTGCCACGCCGGCGCGCACGAGCGGGATGAGCGGCACTACGCGCTGCTTTCCCCCTTTACCGGTCACCATCAGCGTCTCGCCTAACGGAACGTCACGGCCCATGAGGGACAACGCCTCGGCGATGCGCAACCCCGCACCATACATCAGCAACAGCACCGCGCGGTCGCGCTCGCCGATCCAGTCTTCGGCCGCATTGGCGCCGACCAGGTCCGCCAGATTGACCGCCTCGTCCGGAGTAACCGGGCGCGGCAGGCCCTTCTTGATCCGCGGCCCGCGCAATCGGGGCGCGGTCGCATCGTCGCCCGACTGGCTGCGCGCAAACGCGACGAAGCTTTTGAGCGCGGACAATTCTCGCGCGGCCGATGTGTTGGCGAGACCCTCCGCTCGCCGCAGAGCCAGTTGGTGGCGCAACGCCTGTCCGTCGAGCGCGGCGACTTGCGGCCAGCGTTCGAGGCCCAGCGCTGTCAGCAGACGCCGGGCCGTCGCCAGATAAGCGCGTACGGTGTGCGGCGAGCGGCGACGCCCGTCGCGCAAGTGTATGCCCCACACTCCGAGCAAGTCGGCCTTGCTCACGCGGCGACCAGCGCTTCAGCCACGAGCTCGCCGAGCAACGCATCGAGCAGCGGCATACCGGCATCGGTGACAATGATGCGCGCGCCGGACTCGCGCACCAGTCCGAGCGACGCATAAAAGGCAAGCCGGTCGCGATCGATCAGTTGTTCCGTGGCAATCGCGAACCGACGCGAAAGCGCTGCAAGGTCGATTCCTTCTGCCAATCGCAGCCCCATCAACAGCGCTTCGGATGCCTGTTCACGGACTGCCAACTTGCGGTTTTCGACAATCCCGTTTCCAGAAGCGGCAACCGCGGAAAGCCAGTTTTCGGGCTTTTTATGCCGGACTGTCGCCCAGCCATCGCGACGACCGTGCGCGCCGGGGCCGATCCCGGCGTAATCCTGATAGCGCCAGTAAGTCAGGTTATGCCGGCTCGCCTCGCCAATCCGGGCGTGGTTGGATATCTCATAAGCTGGAAGACCGGCGGCCGAAGTCAGTTCGCGGGTCAGCGCGAACAGGTCGCCCGCAGGATCATCGGCCAGCGGGGTGAAAGCGCCGAGCCGCACGTCGGTCGCGAACCGCGTGCCAGGTTCGATCGTCAATTGGTAAAGCGATAGGTGCCCGGTGCCCAGGTCGAGCGCGCGCGAAAGTTCGCTGCGCCAATCGTCCATGCTCTGGCCGGGCCGCGCATAGATCAGGTCGAAGCTCACGCGCTTGAACACGCTTTGAGCGATCTTGAGTGCCGCCAGGCCTTCCTGTGCGTCGTGCAACCGGCCGAGGAACTTCAGCGTTTCATCGTCTAGCGCCTGAAGTCCGAGCGAGACGCGGTTGACGCCTGCCGACTCCAGGCCAGCGAAGCGCGCGGCTTCCACCGATGAAGGGTTCGCTTCCAGGGTAATTTCGATACCGGGCGCAAAGCCCCATAACCGTTCCGCTTCGCTGAGCAGCGCGGCAACGAGCGCCGGCGGCATCAGGCTTGGCGTGCCGCCGCCGAAAAACACCGACAGCAGCGGTTCGCCCACCGCGGACGCCGCCTCGTGACGCATGTCGGCGATCAGCGATTCCTGCCACAGCGCGTGGTCCACGGTCTCTCGGACATGACTGTTGAAGTCGCAGTACGGGCATTTGCGCGCGCAGAACGGCCAGTGGATGTACAGTGCGCGGGCCATCTCGTCCTTTAGAATCGGTTAAGCGCTTGCAGGATAGCACAGCAACCCATGGGGTTGGATCGCATCATTCCTGCGCTGCTTGCAGGTCTCGCCATGCTCGGGCTCTCCGGCTTCCCGCGTGCCGCAAACGCGCAGGCCGATGGCAACGGTTTCCCGTCGCGCCTGCTCGCGGCCCATAATCTCGAGCGCGATCGCGCCGGAGCAAGCCGCTTGCGCTGGTCGAGCCGTCTTGCACAAGACGCCAGCGAATGGGCTGCCGCGCTCGCTCAAAAGGGACGACTCGAGCATGCCGACGGAGACCAACGGCCCGCGGCCGGCGAGAACCTGTGGATGGGCACGGCGGGATATTACAGCGCTGAAGAGATGATCGGCAGCTTCGTCGCCGAGCGCGAAAGGTTCCGCGCCGGCACTTTCCCGCAGGTCAGCCGGACGGGAAACTGGGCGGATGTCGGCCACTATACCCAGGTGATCTGGCCGGTGACTCAGGAAGTCGGCTGCGCCGTCGCAAAGGGGGCGGTCAACGACGTGCTGGTGTGCCGCTATTTTCCCGCCGGCAACGTCGTTGGACAGGACATCGGCTAGCCGCCGAACTGCTCGGCCACCAGTTTCGCGAAGGCATCGGCGCGGTGGCTGATGCGGTGCTTTTCCGCCGGATCGATCTCGGCGAAAGTGACATCGCGGCCTTGCGGTACGAACACCGGATCATAGCCGAAACCCAGCGTCCCTCGCGGGGGCCAGGTTAACGTACCGTCGACACGGCCTTCGTAAATCGCGCTGTCGCCATCTGGCCAGGCGAGGGCGAGGACGCACGAAAACCACGCAGCCCGCGAGGCATCCGCGCCGCTCGCGGCGAGCATGCCTTCGACTTTACCCATCGCCATGTACCAGTCGCGACCTGGCTCGCCTTCGAACCATTGCCGTTCGGCCCAGTCGGCAGTGTACACCCCCGGCCGTCCGCCGAGAGCGGCAACCGACAGCCCGCTATCGTCGGCCAGCGCAGTGAGCCCGGATGCTTCGGCGGCCGCGCGTGCCTTGATCAGGGCGTTCTCGACGAACGTCGTGCCCGTTTCAGCGGGCTCCGGAAGTCCGAGCGATCCGGCCGAAATGCACTGCAGACCGTAAGGCTCAAGCAGGGCGCCGATTTCCTTGAGCTTGCCACCGTTGTGCGTCGCGATCACGAGGCTGCCGGTATCAATGCGTCTAGTCACCTCGAGCGCTCATCGAGTGGCAGCTTCCTGCGCTTTGAACACCTGCGCACAACCGATCTGCGCAAGCCGCAGTAGCCTGAGCAAGCCTTCCTCGTCGTAAGTTGCCCCTTCGGCGGTCGCCTGCACTTCGGCGATCCGGCCGCCTTCGATCAGCACGAAGTTGGCGTCGGCGTCGGCGCCGCTATCCTCAATGTAATCGAGGTCGAGCACCGGTGTGCCCTGGTAAATTCCGCAGCTGATCGCGGCGATCTTCGCTTCGATCGGGTCTGTAGCCAGCGCGCCTTTCTTGATCAGGCCGTCGACCGCAAGCCGCAGCGCAACCCACGCGCCGCTGATCGACGCGGTGCGAGTGCCCCCATCGGCCTGGATCACATCGCAGTCGAGCACGATCTGGCGTTCGCCGAGCTTGGGAAGATCGACCACCGAGCGCAGCGACCGCCCGATCAGCCGCTGGATTTCTTGCGTCCGGCCGCTCTGCTTGCCCTTGGCCGCTTCGCGTTGCCCACGCGTGTGCGTGGCGCGGGGCAGCATGGAGTATTCCGCGGTGACCCAACCCTGGCCCTTGCCGCGCAGGAAAGGTGGAACACGCTCTTCGATGCTGGCGGTGCAAATGACCTTGGTATCGCCGAAACTGACGAGGCACGAGCCTTCGGCATGCACGGTGTACCCGGTCTCGATGGTGATGGCGCGCATTTCGTCGGGCGCGCGGCCTGAGGGTCGCATGAGAATTCCTTAAATGAGTCGTGACGGGCCGTTAGGCGCTTGGCCCTCCAAGCTGCAAGGGTCAGGCTGCAAGGGCGTGGCTGCAAGGGTTGTCGGTTTGAAGGCAAACGCTAGATTGCCTTGGATGCCGACGCCCCCCGTCACCGAACTGAGCACACGTGCGCGGGATATATTCCGGCTGGTGGTCGAAGGCTATCTGACCAACGGGCACCCGGTCGGTTCAAAGACCCTCGCCGGCGATCGCGCGCTCAACCTGTCGCCGGCATCGATCCGGTCGGTGCTGGCCGAGCTCGAGACGCTCGGCCTGCTGGCGGCGCCGCACACAAGCGCCGGGCGCATGCCGACCGACACCGGATTGCGCCTGTTCGTGGACGGGATGATGCAAGTGGCCGAGCCGAACGCGCAGGAACGCCAGGCGATCGAGCATCGGCTCGGCGCTCCGGGTCCGATCGAAGCGGCGCTGGAGGCGACCAGCTCGCTGTTGTCCGACATCTCGGGCGCCGCCGGTATGGTGATGGTGGCCCGCCAGGAGCCACGGCTCGTCCAGCTGACGCTGGTACCGCTCAGCCCGACGCGCGCGCTCGCGGTGCTGGTGGGAGAAGACGGAGGGGTTGAAAACCGGGTCATCGAACTGGACGTGCCTGTCTCGCCATCGGCCCTGGAGCAGGCAGGCAATTTCATCACCCGGCGTCTCGCTGGCAAAACGCTGGCCGAAGCAGCCGCAGCGATGCGCACCGAGCTTGCGCAGGGCCGATCGCAGCTTGATGGAGCGAGCCGAGACCTGGTCGAGCGCGGGCTGGCGGTGTGGAGTGAGGACGCCGCCCGCCGCCCGGTGCTGATCGTGCGCGGCGCGGCCAACCTGCTCGATGAAACGGCACTGGGCGATATCGAGCGCGTGCGCCAGTTGCTCGACGACCTGGAAAACAAGCAGGAAGTTGCCGGCCTGCTCGAATCGGCGCGCGAGGCGCAGGCGACGCGGATATTCATCGGTAGCGAGAACAGGCTGTTCGCACTTTCAGGCTCATCGGTGATCGCTTCACCTTATCGCGATCGGGAGGGCAGGGTGGTCGGCGTGGTCGGCGTGATCGGCCCCACGCGGTTGAATTACGCGCGGGTTGTCCCCATGGTTGATTTCACCGCACAAACGCTCTCGAAACTGGGGGCACTCGGCAAATTCATCGGATAGCGACGAACAACCAATGATCGAAGACGACAAGCAAACGGTCGACGAGGCCGTGGCGAAGGAACTCGAAGGCGTGCCCGCCGACATGGTCGATGAAGCGCTTGATTCGGGCGAAGAACAGTCTGGTAGCGTGTCTGAAGCGCTCGAAGCACTGAAACGCGATCTCGAAGGCGCGAAACAGGAAACGCTCTACGCGAAGGCGGAGACGCAGAACGTGCGCCGACGGATGGAAAAGGACGTCGCCGACGCGCGTGCTTATGCCGCGACCGGCTTCGCGCGCGACATCGTATCGGTTCACGACAACCTCGTCCGCGCGATCGAGGCGATCCCCGCCGATCTGCACGACGACCCGCGCATGAAGGCGCTGGTCACGGGCATCGAGGCGACCCAGCGCGAGGTGGAGAAAGTCTTCGCGCAGCACGGCATCACGCGCACCCCCGCGATCGGCCTGCCGCTCGATCCCAACCAGCACCAGGCGATGCTGGAGGTTCCCAGCGACAGCCACGAGCCCGGCACCGTGGTGCAGGAAATGCAATCGGGCTGGATGATCAAGGATCGCCTGCTGCGGCCGGCGATGGTTGCGGTAGCAAAGAAGCCGGGCTGACGCTCGGTGGCGCTGACAGCCAATCTTGCGGGCGACCGGCAGACCTTCGTCACGCATCTTGAATGCTCGCTCACAGGGGAGCGCTTTACTGCCGACGAACTGCACGGACTGTCGTCCGCGGGCCGGCCGCTGTTGGTGCGCTACGATCTTGACGCGGTGCGCGCGTCGCTTTCGCGCGACGCGCTCGCGGCGCGGCCGACCGATCTATGGCGCTGGCGCGAGCTGTTGCCCGTTCGGCGGACGGAAAGCATCGTCAGCCTCGGCGAGATCGAGACCCCGCTGATCTCCATCCCGCGCTCGGGCGCACCGAACGTCATCGTCAAGGACGAAGGGCGACTGCCGACGGGCTCGTTCAAGGCGCGCGGGCTGGTAATGGCGGTGGCGATGGCCAACGAGCTCGGCGTGACGCGCATCGCGATGCCGACGAACGGCAACGCGGGTGCCGCGCTCGCCGCTTACGCCACGCGCGCCGGGATCGAGACGGTGGTGTTCTGCCCCGACGATACGCCCGAAATCAACGTCCGCGAGATCGCCGCGCAAGGCGCGCGGGTCTACCGTGTAAACGGCCTGATCGACGAATGCGGCGCGATCGTCGCCAAGGGAGCTGCGGAGGGGCGGTGGTTCGACTTCTCGACCCTCAAGGAACCGTATCGGATCGAGGGCAAGAAGACGATGGGCCTCGAACTCGCGGCGCAGTTGGGCTGGCGGCTGCCCAAGTCCATCTTCTATCCAACCGGCGGCGGGACCGGCTTGATCGGCATGTGGAAGGCGTTCGATGAACTTGAAGCGCTAGGCTGGATCGGGCCGGAGCGGCCAAAGATGTTCGCCGTTCAGGCCAGCGGCTGCGCGCCGATCGTCAAGGCGTGGGAAGACGGCGTCGAGCACGCCGAGCGTTGGGAGAACGCGCACACTGTCGCAGCCGGAATCCGGGTGCCCAAGGCGATCGGCGACTTCCTCATCCTGCGCGCGGTCCGCGAAAGCGGCGGGCGCGGAATCGCGGTCGATGACGCGGCCATCCTCACTGCGACAGAAGATTGCGGGCGCGAGGATGGACTGCTCTTGTGCCCCGAGGGGGGCGCGACGCTCGCCGCCTGGCGCGAGGCGGTTGCCCAAGGATGGGTAGAGGCCGACCACCAGACGGTGCTGTTCAACTGTGCCACGGGCCTCAAATATCCGATGCCCGACACCTCGCGCACCCTCGATAAAAACAATCTCCCCGAGCTGTCGGGCCTCTAGACCAGTTGCGCCCTGTTCTCGTCGCGGTGCTTCTTCAGGTATTTCATGAACGGCGTTCCGCCGGTGCCCACGTCGGGGTCGTTACCGGCGATCTTGGGCGCCTGCTTGTTGATATAGCTGGCCGCGTATTCGAGGTGACGGGTACGGAAGCGCGCGGTCTGATTGAGGCAGGCGTTGAACGCATCCTTGAGTGACTGGGAACCTGACTTCGCGACGAATTCTCGCAGTGTCGATTGCGCGGCTATGTCTTCGATAAAGCGACGGTGCGGCACCGGACGATAATGGTGCAATTCATCGAGGAAGGACTTCAGCGGATCGTCCGAGTGGCCGACCTGGAACAGCGCGTCCATCGTCGGCACGATGCTCGATTGCGATCCCGTCTGCCCGCGATAGGCTTGCGGGCGTCCCCCGAAACGATCCACTCCGTCGTAGATCAAACCGTCGCCGAGGGCAGGGTTGTTCGCCCACCCATGAATATACGGGCGCACGCGGTTGAAGTAGATGTAAGGATCGCAGCGCTCGGTCATGCGGCCGAAGTGGCCGTAGATCCGCTCCCACGCCTGGTCCATTTCGACCAGCAAGCGCTCGGCCCCGGCTGTATCGCCCTGCTGCGCGATCGCCACCAGCCTGGCCGCGTTGTCGAGCAGCACCCCGGCCTCGGCCTCGATAGCGACGTGGATCATCACGAACCAGTTCTCGTCGTCGCCGCCGAGGAAGTTCTGCACCATGTAGATGTTTTCAAGAGTGATGGGCCCGGACTTGTCGAGCCGCGACCAATTGTCGAGCACATAAGCCGAATACGGCAGCAGCGGCGCCTGGCCTAGGCGATCAGCGATCGCCACCATCGGGCGGGACAGGTTGGCAGGCAAATGGACCGGGGGCTCGGTTTCACCCCAGACATAGGCCTGCACCAGGAAGCTGTAGTGGACCATCGCGGTCCGGACTTCTTCCTCCCCCGCCTCGCGCGCCCAGTCTTCGAGGTGCGGGTCGGTCAACTGATCGAGCCAGTGGCGGATCCGCCCGGTGGACATCAAACCGGACAACTTGCCGGCTGTTTGTTTCACTTCATCGAACAGTGGGGGAAGGACGACCTCGTCGATTTCGTAATGCGAGAGGAAGCCGCGTTCCCGCGACATGCCGTAGTCGGAAAGCTCCATGATGGGACCGTTTGGCCAGGCGCGGGTTGGGCCGCCTGAACGACACAGAGGTATCAAGCGAAACCGGTTCTCACAAGCGCCACGGTCAGATAGCCCCTGGGAACCGAACAAGCATTTCGTAAGCCGCGGGATCGGACACCCCGGCCACCTGCACGCCGTTTCTGAGCCAGAACGCGTGCTTCACGATCTGCGCTTGCTGCTCGATGCCGTAGCGTTCGAGGCTCCAGCCCGGCTTCAGGCTGTAGTCGTACCGGCAGAACGGATGGCGGTGCAGCAGCAGATACCATTCGCCGCGGGCCTGGGTCTGCCAGACGTGGGTCATTTCGTGGATGAACAGCCCCTGCGAGATACGGCTCGCGGCCGAGAAATCGTCGCAGTAGCCGGTGCCGCGCGGGTGGAAGTGCAAGTGGCCGCGCGGAGCCATGGTGGTGTTGCGAGGCTGTAAGGGAAAGAACCTGCGTCTGCGGATTGTGACTTTGCGGTAATCGATCGCGTTGCCGAACACGCTGCGCGCCAAAGCGACCTCGCCGTCAGTCAGCCGCCGCTGGCCGCCTGCCGGACAGGCGATGGCGGCTTGGCTATCGATCCCAAGCCCGTCCGTACTTTCGCTCAGCGCTCGTCCCCCGCGGCGCGGATTTCGACGGGGAAAGTCTGTCGCGCGCCGCCCGAGACGATGACCGTCGCCTCGGTCGTCCCGCCCGCCTTGAGATCGGGCGACACCTCCATCGCCATCAGGTGCTTGCCGCCCGGCTTGAATTCGATCTTGGTGCCTTTCTTGAGCGGCACCGGCAGCATCTCCATCATCTGGACCTTGAAATCGTATTCGCCATAATCGTGGAACATAGCGCTTTTGGCGCCCTTCACTTCGGCTCGATTGAGCGCCATGCCGCGGTCACCATCGTACGCGAGGTCGAAATAGACCGCCGCCGGATTGCCGGGAACCGGCGCCAGCACCATGCGCGCGTTTGAAATCTTCATACCCGGAATGCCGATCGTCTGATCCACTGCCGGCTGTTCCGGGCTTTCTCCGCACGCAGCCAAGCCCATGGTTGCGCTCATCAGCGCGGCTGCCATCATCGCCCGTTTCATGCCCGTTTCTCCCCCGTGAAATGCGCCGCCGGGGGTAGCGTGCCGACTCTCTTGTGCCAAGGAAAAGCGCACCTATATCGCCGGCATCAATCGAGCCGCCGACGGGCCTTGCTGCGAACGCGGGGGGCCGGCAGGCGACGTCCAACGCTAGAAACGAATAGGGAAATCATGGCCAAAGTTATCGGTATCGACCTCGGCACCACCAACTCCTGCGTCGCTGTCATGGACGGCGGCAAGCCCAAGGTGATCGAAAACTCCGAGGGCGCCCGCACTACGCCGTCGATCGTCGCTTTCACCAAGGATGGCGAGCGCCTGATCGGTCAGCCCGCCAAGCGGCAGGCCGTCACCAACGGCGACAACACGATTTTCGCGGTCAAACGCCTGATCGGCCGCCGGTTCGACGACCCGGTGACCAAGAAGGATACCGAGCTGGTCCCCTATCACATCGTGCGCGGCAAGAACGGCGACGCCTGGGTCCAGGCCGGCGGCGAAGACTATTCGCCCAGCCAGATCAGCGCCTTCACCCTGCAGAAGATGAAGGAAACCGCCGAGAGCTACCTCGGCGAGAAGGTCACCCAGGCGGTGATCACCGTTCCTGCGTACTTCAACGACGCACAGCGGCAGGCGACCAAGGACGCCGGCCAGATCGCCGGCCTCGAAGTGCTGCGCATCATCAACGAGCCGACCGCGGCCGCGCTCGCCTATGGCCTCGACAAGGACGACGGCAAGACCATCGCGGTCTATGACCTTGGCGGCGGCACGTTCGACGTCTCGATCCTCGAGATCGGCGACGGCGTGTTCGAGGTGAAGAGCACCAACGGCGACACTTTCCTGGGCGGCGAAGACTTCGACAACGCGATCGTCGAATGGCTGGCCGACCAGTTCAAAAAGAAGGAGAACATGGATCTCCGCACCGACAAGCTTGCCCTTCAGCGGCTGAAGGAAGCCGCCGAGAAGGCGAAGATCGAGCTGTCGTCGGCGCAGACTACCGAGATCAACCTCCCCTTCATTACCGCGCGCATGGAAGGCGGCAGCACCACGCCGCTCCACCTGGTCGAGACGATCAGCCGGGCGGACCTCGAAAAGATGGTCGGCACACTTATCGAGCGCACCAAGGAGCCGATGAAAAAGGCGCTGTCCGATGCCGGCCTCAAGGCCGCGGACATCGACGACGTCGTGCTCGTTGGCGGCATGACCCGCATGCCGCGCGTGCGCGAGTTCGTGAAGGAGTTCTTCGGCAAGGAGCCGCATACCGGCGTGAACCCGGACGAAGTCGTGGCGATGGGGGCCGCGATCCAGGCAGGCGTTCTGCAGGGCGACGTCAAAGACGTGCTGCTGCTCGACGTGACTCCCCTGTCGCTTGGCATCGAGACGCTCGGCGGCATTATGACGCGCATGATCGACCGCAACACCACGATCCCGACCAAGAAGAGCCAGACTTATTCGACCGCCGAGGACAACCAGAACGCGGTGACTATCCGTGTTTTCCAGGGCGAGCGCGAGATGGCGGGCGACAACAAGCTGCTCGGCCAGTTCGACCTTGTCGGCCTTCCGGCAGCCCCACGCGGGGTGCCGCAGATCGAGGTCACCTTCGACATCGATGCCAACGGTATCGTCAACGTGTCGGCTAAGGACAAGGGCACCGGCAAGGAACAGCAGATCCGCATCCAGGCCTCGGGCGGGCTCAGCGATACCGACATCGACCAGATGGTGCAGGACGCTGAGAAGTTCGCCGACGAGGACAAGAAGCGTCGCGCCTCGGCCGAAGCGCGCAACCAGGCCGATAGCCTGGTGCACGCGACCGAGAAGCAACTGTCCGAGCATGCCGACAAGATCGACGCCGAACTCAAGGGTCAGGTCGAAGCTGCCATTGCCGAAGCCAAGACCGCGCTGGAAGGCGACGACGTCGACGCGATCAACGGGAAGGCGCAGGCACTGACAGAAGTGGCGATGAAAATGGGCCAGGCGATCTACAGCCAGGAACAGGCTTCGGCCGCTGAAGGCGGCGCCGATGGCGCGGAAGCAGCCAGCGAAAGCGCTCCTGAAGAAGACGTAGTCGACGCGGAATTCTCCGAAGTCGACGAAGACGCCAAGGGCTGATGAGCCGGTGAAAACCAACTCCGCCACCGGTGCGTTGCGCTCCGGTGGCGGTTAGGTTTTCGGGGGCGGGGTTATCATGTCAGCGACAGAAATCGATTATTACGAACTGCTCGGAGTCGAGCGGACGGCCGACGATCGGACGATCAAGGCCGCTTACCGCAAGCTTGCGATGGAGCATCATCCCGACCGCAACGCCGGGTGCAAGGAGAACGAAGCCAAGTTCAAGGCCGTCTCCGCCGCATATGATTGTTTGAAAGACCCGCAGAAACGCGCGGCCTATGACCGCTTCGGCCACGCGGCGTTCCAGAACGGCGGGCCAGGCGGGGGTCACGGACAGGCTGATTTTGGCGACATCGGCGATATTTTCGAAACGATATTCGGGAGCGCTTTCGGCGGCGGACGGCAACAGGCCCGGCGCGGGGCTGACTTGCGCTACGACATGGAAGTCACACTCGACGAGGCATTCCACGGCCAAAGCCGCGCGATCGAGATCGAAGTCAGCCAGGCGTGCGACTCTTGCCAGGGTTCGGGGGCGACCCCGGGCACCGGCGCGCGGCGCTGCAACTTGTGCTCGGGCCACGGCAAAGTGCGTGCCAAGCAAGGCTTTTTCGTGGTCGAGCGTCCATGTCCCAATTGCCACGGCGCGGGCGAGGTGATCGAAAGCCCATGCCGTTCGTGCCGCGGCGAAGGGCGTATCGATCGCGCGCAGAAGCTCGATGTCGATATCCCCGCAGGCGTCGACACCGGCACCCGCATCCGCCTGTCGGGCAAGGGCGAGGCCGGCCCACGCGGTGCCCCGCCGGGCGACCTGTACATTTTCGTCCACGTAGCCGCGCACCCGGTGTTCCAGCGCGAAGGCACGACTTTGCTGACTCGCGTGCCGATCAGCTTCACCACCGCGGCGCTGGGCGACAGCATCGAAATCCCGGACCTCGGCGGCGAGACCCACGAGGTAGCGATTCCCGCGGGCATCCAGTCCGGCAAGCAGTTGCGCGTGCGCGGGGCGGGTATGCCGGTCCTGCAAGGCCGCGGGCGCGGCGACCTGGTGGTCGAAATAGCAGTGGAGACGCCGACCAAACTCAGCAAGGCGCAGCGCGATCTTCTCCAGCAGTTTCGCGACACCGAAACCGGAGACGAGTGCCCTGAAAGTCGCGGTTTTTTCGAAAAGCTGAAAGGCGCCTTCGGCGGTTGAATTCAGTATCGCTCAGACAGCTTCGATTTCGCGCCTGATGCTTTGCACTAGGTTCTTGTCGGCCTGGAGACGGCCCTCCTCCTCGTCCAGGATTGCCAAGAACGCTCGGCGCTTGAACGCTGCAAGCTCACCCTCGTCGAATTCGTCAACGGTCGACGCAACAAGGTCGATCATCCGTTCGGCCCCATGCAAGCGGCCCCACAGATAATCGTTCTCGCGGTACGCGCGGCTGAAAAAGGCGCCGAAGTTGTAGAACTCGGTCCCGCGCAAAGTGGCGCGCGTCCCGCCCGGCCGGATCGAGCGCGCGTCCTCGGGGCTGATCCGGTCGACCTTGACCGCGTCGAACTCGGTCAGCCCTTCGTTCTGCAAAAGCGGCAGCGTTGCGGCATCGTAAAACGGGAAGCCCAGGTAGGCGAGCAGCACCCGCCGGCGCAGCTCCCTGGGCATGTCCTCAAGGGCAGCTGCGAGCTTCTGTTCGGCCTGCGCGTCGACTTCGGGGAGCAGGCGATGGGCCGCGAGAGCATCGAGCACCGCCCCGGGATCTTCCATCACCTTACCCGCCGTGACGGCGAAATCATCGCCGAGGTTGGCGCCGCCTTCCTGCTCGAAATAAAGCGCGAGTATCCCGTAGATCGCCTCGCGCGCAGCATCGAGCGCGTCATCGGGGATCGTCTCATCGGCTTCCCATTCGCGCGACAAGCGCCGTGCGATGAGGCGCAACCGGCGGATCCGGAATGCAAGGTCGTGCGCGCGCAAAAAGGCGATCGCACCCGCGCTCATGCCGCCACCTGAGCCGGAGAGGGAAAACAAGCCCCGCTCATCCAGCTCGCGCCGGAACCGCTCGACCACCGGTTCGGCATCGGGGAGCATCAGGCTAGGTGCAGCGGTGAGCACGATCCCGGCCAGCGTCTCGACGATCCCGGCGACTTTGGCCTGGGCGTAAGGCTGGAACGCATATCCGGCGCGCTCCGCCGCGGCCTGTTGCGCTTTCAATCGCCACGCCGTCAGCCGCTTGGGAGTGGGACGGTCGAGGAACAGCGTCATGCCGAACAGCTTCTCGACCGCTGCCTCGACCTCTGGCCGCAATGCGGTGACGATCCTCGCAAGCCGCACCGCTTCGCGCGATTGTTTTTCGAGCGCTTCGAGATTGTCGCGGATCGGTTGTTCTCGCGGGATGGTGGAAAGCGAACCGAAGATCGCGCCGAAGAAGCCGACAGGCCGATCGGCCGACTGCTCCAAAGCTCCGAAACGATCGGGCCGGGGATCGATATAGACAAACCGGCGGTCGACCTCACGCTGCGCCGGGCGCGACGACAGCGCGGCGCGCGCGGCGGCAAAGGGCGCGTTGATCAGCACGGACCCGTCGATCAGCGAGACGTGGCTTTCGTTCCCTTGACGCACATGGACCGGCATGATCCGTTCCAGGAACGTGGTGCGTCCGTTCCATGGCCGGCTGCGCTGGCTGGCGAGACGATCTATTTCGGCAAGCTGCAACGGCGGGAACGCGCCGGGAAAGCTCGCGGTCGCGCGAGCCGCCATCGTCAGTTCGAGCGGATCGGCGAGACTTTCGCCCCCCTTTGGCGGAGTCTTGCTGCGAAAAGCGATCGGCATGCGGTGCTCGCTTTCCTCGACCGACGCGGGACTATGCAAGCGCAGCAACGAGAGAAACCCGCGAAAGTCGGTCGTGGTGACAAGCAGGTCGAGCGGATGGCCGGGCGGCAGCAGCGGTCCTTGCGCCTCGCCCGCGTTCACCGCCATCAGCGCATCGTACAGCAGCGTCGAGAACCCGAAGCCCGAAAAAGGCGGCTCGAACCAGCGGCCACGCACGAGGTGCGATACCTTGCGCCGCACTTCGGAGCGGGTTTCCGGCGCGACGCTTTCGCTTACCGCGTTGCCGGGCCGGCGGAGGACCCACCAGACCAACGGCATCGCCCACAGCTTAGCCACGCGCGACCAAGGCCGCGCATCGGGATCGAGCAGCCGCTCGACGTCGGCGTTGGCCAGCCACAGTTCGGTCAGCGGTTCGAGGCTGTGTCCCGAATGGATCGCCTGGGCGAGGAATACCGCGTTGATCCCGCCCGCGCTTGCGCCGGTGACGATGTCGGGCAGCACCCGCAGCCGCAAGTCGTAATGGCGTTCGATAACCTCGAGCAAATCGCGATAGACCGCGCTCACCCCGCTTGCAGGCGGCGCATTTCCGTGGAAGTCACGGCTTGCCCGGGCAAGGTGCCACATCTCCTTGGTGACCCCGTGCATATAGACCGCCAGGCTGACCCCGCCGTAGCAGACGAGCGCGATGCGGAGTTCCTTCTGGCGCATCGCCGGACCTTGCCCCGCTGCGGCGTGGTTGGCAATTGCGTTCCTTTAATGTTCCGGTTACGCCGCCGACATGGTCAAGACGAAACGCCGTTATGTTTGCCAGGCCTGCGGCTCCCTCAGTCACCGGTGGCAGGGCCAATGCGCCGATTGCGCCGAGTGGAACACGCTGGTCGAGGATGCACCGGCAACCGTATTCTCGATGAAGCATGATCTGTCGAATGGCGGTCGTGCGATCGTTTTCGAGGCCCTCAACGCGCCGTCGGAACCGCTGGTGCGCTTGCCCACCGGCCTCGCCGAATTCGATCGCGCGCTCGGCGGCGGCCTTGTCCCGGGCTCCGCGATCCTGATGGGCGGCGATCCGGGTATCGGCAAATCGACTTTGCTGCTGCAATCGGCCGGCGCCGTGGCTCGCACGGGTGCCAGCGTGGTCTATGTCAGTGGCGAGGAAGCCTCGGGCCAGGTGCGCATGCGCGCGGGCCGTCTGGGGCTGGCCGATGCGCCGATCAAGCTCGCTGCGGCGACAGGGGTACGCGATATCCTCACTACGCTGGGGCAGGCCGCGCCGCCGTCTTTGCTGGTGATCGATTCGATCCAGACGATGCATTCGGACACTATCGAGGGCGCTCCGGGCACGGTCAGCCAAGTCCGCGGCTGCGCGTTCGAGCTGATCCGCTACGCCAAGGAAAACGGTGTCGCGCTGGTGCTGGTGGGGCACGTGACCAAGGACGGATCGATCGCCGGTCCGCGGGTGCTCGAACACATGGTCGACGTGGTGATGAGCTTTGAAGGCGAGCGCAGCCATCAGTACCGCATCCTGCGCGCGCTCAAGAACCGGTTTGGTGCGATCGACGAGATCGGCGTGTTCGCCATGGCCGGAGCGGGGCTGGAGGAAGTCGCCAATCCTTCGCTGCTGTTCCTGTCGGGGCGCGAGGAACCGCTCGCCGGAAGCGCGGTGTTTCCGGCGCTCGAGGGCACGCGGCCGGTGCTGGTCGAAATTCAGGCGCTGATCGTCAAGCTGCAGTCGGGCGCGACGCCGCGGCGGGCTGTCGTGGGATGGGACTCGGGCAGGCTCGCGATGCTGCTGGCGGTGCTCGAATCGCGCTGCGGGCTCAACTTCAGCTCGGCCGAAGTCTATCTCAATGTCGCAGGTGGGTACCGCCTGTCCGATCCGGCAGCCGATGTCGCCGTGGCTGCAGCGTTGGTGTCGGCGCTCGCCGACAAACCACTGGCCACGCACGCGGTGTGGTTCGGCGAAGTGTCGCTCGCGGGCGAAATCCGGCCGGTGGCGCATGCTGGCTTGCGCTTGCGCGAAGCGGCCAAGCTGGGGTTCGGCAGCGGGTATGGCCCGGCTGACGCTGATCGTGATTCAGCGCGCCTTAACTATCGCGGCCTAAGCCGATTGGGCAATCTCGTTGACCGGGTGATGGCAGAGGCATAATCGGTGCTCCGATCGTAATGACGGGTTTTGACCTCATCGTCCTCCTCGTCGTCGCAGTGGCGGCGGCCGGCGGTTTCATGCGCGGATTCGTGCAGGAAGTGCTTTCGCTGCTCGCCTGGGCGGTGACGATCCTGGCGATCCACAACCTCCATACTCCGCTGTATGAGTGGTTGTTGCCCAAAGTCGGCACCGCTTCGGGCGCCGCGACGCTGGCTTTTGCGCTGCTGTTGCTGATCCCGTACGCGGGCATGAAACTGATTGCGGGGCGTCTCGGGCAAAAGAGCCGAACTTCATTGCTGGGACCGATCGACCGTGTACTCGGCTTTGGCTTCGGTGCGATCAAAGGTGCGATAGTGGTCACCTGCGGTTTCGCCATCCTCGTACTCGGCTATGACGCTACCTGGGGGATAGCCGGCCGTCCGGGCTGGATCACCCAGGCGCGCACATACCCGCTCGTCAACGCAGCTGCCGACGAGCTGGTCCAGCTGATCGAAGACCGAAACACGAGGATCCAAGGCGAAAATCTGTCGATCGAACAGCGCGGCGGATGAACGGCGCGGCGGCCGAACGGGGCGGGTCGGTTCTTTACACGCCGCAGCTTCTCGCCCTCGCGGTCTCGCTGGCGGATTGGCCGCTCGATCCTTTTCCATCTTACTCGGCCGAAGCGCGTTCGCCATCATGCGGCAGCACGATCCGTTTCGGCTGCGGCCTGAGTTCGACGGGGCAAATAGAAAATCCGGGCATCAGGGCGACCGCCTGTGCTGTCGGCCAAGCGGCTGCGGCGGTCTTCGTCGTCAGCGCATGCGGGCGCGACAGGCGCGGGATCGAGGCAGCGTACGACGCTCTTGCGCGCTGGCTGTCACGAGAGGGATCGCTGCCGGACTGGCCGGGACTCACCGTGCTCGAACCCGCGCGCGCCTATCCCGGCCGGCACGGCGCCATTTTGCTGCCGTGGAACGCCGCACTGGCCGCGCTTCCCAAGGAAACGCGCCCAAGCTAGAGCCGCTCCCCTAGGGAAGGGGAGCTTCGCCGCAACATGAACGCCACCGATGTCACCGCTGCGCCCGCTCGCGAACCGAGCGCGAGCGACATACGTCTTGTCATCGCCGCGTCGTCGGCAGGGACGGTGTTCGAATGGTACGATTTTTTCATCTACGGCACGCTCGCGGCGCTGATCGGCAAGGCGTTTTTCCCGGCCGATAACGAAACCCTGCAATTGCTGCTTGTGTGGGCCGGTTTTGCGGTGGGCTTCGGTTTTCGGCCGCTCGGCGCGATCCTGTTCGGTTTCCTCGGCGATCGGCTCGGTCGCAAGTATACGTTCCTGGTCACCGTCACGCTTATGGGCATCGCAACCGCGGGGGTGGGACTGGTGCCGAGCGCGTCCTCTATCGGAATCGCGGCACCGGCGATCGTCATCGGGCTGCGCATCCTCCAGGGCCTCGCGCTAGGGGGCGAATACGGCGGCGCGGCGGTCTATGTCGCCGAGCACGCGCCGCCTGAAAAGCGCGGTTTCTATACCAGCTTCATCCAATCTAGCGTCGTCGGCGGGTTCGTGCTGTCGATCCTCGTCGTGATCGCCTGCCGCGCGTTTATCGCGGAAGATGAGTTTGCTGCTTGGGGCTGGCGTGTGCCATTCCTGCTTAGCCTCATCCTGCTCGCGATCAGCTTGTGGATGCGGCTGAAGCTGTCCGAAAGCCCGGTATTCAAGGCGATGAAGGCATCGGGCGAAATGGTCCGCAACCCGTTTGTCGAAAGCATGACTTATCCGGGCAACCCCAAGCGGCTGTTCGTCGCGCTGTTCGGTATCACCGGGGTCCTGACGACGATCTGGTACACCGCGTTCTTTTCCGGAATGAGCTTCCTGCGCGGACCGATGCGGATGGACGATACGACGGTCGAGATCGTCATGCTGATCGCAGGGAGTATCTCGATGGTATTCTACCTGTTCGTCGGCAAATGGTCCGACCGCGTTGGACGCAAGCGCCCGATCATCATCGGCGCGCTCGCTGCGCTGGCGCTGCTGTTTCCTATTTTCTGGGGCATCGGCGCACTTGCCAACCCCGGGCTAGCCGAAAGTGCGCGCGCGCAGCCGGTGATCGTTTCGGGCCCCGGCTGCCGTTACGATCCGTTTGCGAGCAAGCAAGCGACCCCGTGCGGGAAGCTTTTGTCAGACCTGACCGCGCTTGGTGTCTCATATGATCTGCGGGACGGGACGGTGGAGGAGACTGCGGGGTCGAAGGTGGTGATCGGTTCGGCCAGCCACGACTACTCTGCGCTGCCCGACGATACTCGCAAGGCTACCGTGCAAGGTTGGCTCGAAACGGCTGGCTACGATTTCGCCAGGCAAAAGCCGCCGCTGTCCAGCCTGTTCGGAATCGTCGCCCTGCTGTGCGGCCTCGGGATGCTCTCGGCGCTCACTTACGGATCGGTTGCCGCGCTGCTGGCCGAAATGTTTCCCCCGCAGATACGATATAGCTCGATGTCGATTCCCTATCATATCGGCGCCGGCTATCTCGGCGGGTTCCTGCCGTTGATCGCCGGATATATCGTCGCGACGACCGGCAACCCTTACTCGGGGCTATGGTACACCTGGGCCGTTGTCGCGTTCGGCGTGGTGGTAGCGTGGTGGGGCATCCCAAGCGGGCCGCCGCGCGATTTCGAGGCGGCCGATCACCAACTGCCGGTGTCGCCGGCCCGCGCATGACCGCGCTGCCTCCGCCGACTTTGCGGCTCGGTCTCGACGCCGAAGCGCTGGCGCATAACTGGCGGGCGCTCGACCGGCTGTCCGGGTCGGCGTGCGCGGGCGCGGCGGTGAAAGCGAACGCTTACGGACTGGGCGCCGGAAACGTCGTGCCGGTGCTCGCGAAGGCGGGCGCGCGAGATTTCTACGTCGCGCACTGGAGCGAAGTGCCGGCAGTGATCGCGCACGTGCCTCCTGAACAGGTGTCGGTGCTGCACGGCCCCGCGAGCGACGCCGATTGCGTCTTTGCGCGTGCGACCGGGGTTCGTCCGGTGCTGAACTCGCTCGAGCAGGTGGCCCGCTGGCAAGCGAGCGGTGGCGGGCGCTGCGATCTGATGGTCGATACCGGCATCAACCGCCTCGGCATACCGCTGGCGGCAGTCGGAGATGCAGCGCTGCATGGCCTCGCGATCGATACGCTGATGTCGCACCTTGCTTGCGCCGACGAGGATTCTCCGCAGAACGCTGTTCAGCTCGGGCGTTTTCGCGAGGCGTCGCACCAGCTTCCCGCGCGGCGCCGAAGCCTGGCCAACAGCGCCGGGATCGCGCTCGGCGATGATTTCGCGTTCGACGTAACGCGCCCCGGCCTGGCGCTTTACGGCGGCGTTCCGCGTGACGAACTGACGGACGACATCCGCCAGGTTGTCTGGCCGAAAGCGGCAATCCTGCAAGTTCGCCATATCGCGGCCGGTGCCGGCGTCGGATACAATGCTGCGTTCGTCGCGTCGGCCCCGATGCGCGTGGGCGTGGTGTCGCTCGGCTATGCAGACGGCTTCCTGCGTTGCTGGGGCGGGCGCGGGGCGCTGCGCCATGGCGAGGCTGAGCTGCCTTTGCTGGGCAAAGTTTCGATGGACATGGTGGTGATCGACCTGGGGGCGGCACCATCGCTACGCGAGGGCGACTGGGTAGACGTGCCTTACCATCTGCCTGCCGCGTCGGCGATCTGCGGACTGTCGCAGTACGAGTTGCTGACGACGCTTGGAGCCCGCTTCCGCGCCTGAATTTGCTGCACACAATTGATGCAGCATTTATTGCACCGCGAATGCTGCAAGTGCTAAGCGCGCTGCCTGGACAAGAAGGGTTGCGGCCAATGGCGAAACGAAGCGAAGGCGCCGATGGCGCAACGATCATCAAGAAATATGCCAACCGGCGGCTCTATAACACGGCGTCGTCTAGCTATATCACGCTCGAAAACCTCGCGCAGATGACCCGCGAAGGGGTCGAGTTCAAAGTTCTCGATGCCAAGTCGGGCGACGACATTACTCACGCGATCCTGACCCAGATCATCATGGAAGAGGAATCGAGCGGCGGTGAGCAGATGCTGCCGATCAGCTTCCTGCGCCAGCTCATCGGGATGTACGGCAATTCGATGCAATCGATGATGCCCGCCTATCTCGAAGCGATGATGACCAACTTTCGCGATAACCAGGCCAAAGTCGCCGAAGCGTTGCACGCGCGGGTGGGCTCGAGCCCGCTGGCCAAGATGGCCGAGACCAACCTT
Organism: uncultured Alphaproteobacteria bacterium; assembly: GCA_963781525.1. Taxonomy (GTDB): domain Bacteria; phylum Pseudomonadota; class Alphaproteobacteria; order Sphingomonadales; family Sphingomonadaceae; genus Tsuneonella. Next base: position 231,376 of record CAWAGD010000008.1, read on the forward strand.
GCGATGATGCGCGCGGCGACCGATGCGCTGATGCCCAAGCGCCCTGAGGCGCCGCGTCCTGACAAGCCCGCCAAGGCCGACGAGTTTGCCGAACTTCGCCAACAGATGGCCGCGATGCAGAAGAAGCTCGATGAACTTGGCAAATAGCCGCACGGCCCGCTAGGCGCCGCCGCCACCCGAACTTTCGCGAAAGCACCCCACTTCAGTGTCCCAGATCCGCCACGCCCTGTCGGTCAAGCGCGCCGACGATTTTGCCCAATGGTACCAGGAAGTCGTTTCCGCAGCCGACATGGCCGAGGAATCGGGCGTGCGCGGGTGCATGGTCATCAAGCCGTGGGGCTACGGCATCTGGGAGCGCATCCAGCGCCTGCTCGATGACCGGATCAAGGCAACGGGGCATGACAACGCCTACTTCCCGCTGTTCATCCCGCTCAAGAATTTTGCCCGCGAGGCCGAGCATGTCGAAGGCTTTGCCAAGGAAATGGCGGTGGTGACGCACCACCGGCTGATCGCCGACGGCAAGGGCGGGCTGATGCCCGATCCCGACGCGAAGCTCGAAGAACCGCTTGTCGTGCGCCCCACTTCCGAAACGATCATCGGCGACGCGATGGCACGCTGGGTCCAGTCGTGGCGCGATCTGCCGCTCAAGCTCAACCAGTGGGCCAACGTGGTCCGCTGGGAAATGCGTACGCGGATGTTCCTGCGCACGACCGAGTTCCTCTGGCAGGAAGGCCACACAGCGCACGAGACCGCCGCCGAGGCCAAGGAGCACACTTTGCGGATGCTCGAGGTTTACCGCGCGTGCGCCGAGGAGGAACTGGCGCTGCCGGTGATCGCCGGCGAGAAACCCGAGAACGAACGTTTCCCCGGCGCGGTCGAGACGTGGTCGATCGAGGCGATGATGCAGGATGGCAAGGCGCTGCAGGCCGGCACCAGCCACTACCTGGGCACCAACTTTGCCGAGGCCAGCGGCATCCACTTCCAGGACCGCGAAGGCGGACAGCAACTGGCGCACACTACGAGCTGGGGCTTTTCGACGCGCATGATCGGCGGCGTGATCATGGTCCACGGCGATGACGACGGGCTTAAGGTTCCGCCGGCGATCGCACCGTGGCAGGTCGTCATCGTACCGATGCTGCGCGAGGACGACGGCGATACTGCGCTGATCGAGTATTGCGATGGATTGCGCGCGCAGCTCGCGGCGCAGTCCACTCTCGGTGAACGCGTGCGCGTGCTGCTCGATACGAAACCGGGCAAAGCGGCCGGCAAACGATGGGACTGGGTGCGAAAGGGCGCGCCGATCATCGTCGAAGTCGGGCAACGCGACATGGCAGAGGGCAAAGTCAGCCTCCTGCAACGCGACGCGTTATGGGCGGACAACGGCAAACCGGCGTTTTCCGCGCCGTCGCTTGACGAGGCGGCTCGCGTCATTCCTGCCTTGCTCGAGACGATGCAGGCCAGCTTGCTCACCTCTGCACGCGCGCTTCGCGACACCCGGATCGTGCGCGGCGTGACTGAAATAGCCGAAATGGAATCGATCTTCGCCGCAGATGCGAAGAACGCAGGTTGGGTGGAAGTCCAGTGGTCGAAGCCCACCGGCGCGGCGCTCGAGAGCATCAGCGAACGGCTCAAGGCGCTCAAGCTGACTCTGCGCAATGTGCCGATCGGCGCCCGGCCTACGGACGGAGCTTGCATATTCACCGGCGAGCCGGCGGTCGAACGCGTGTTGGTGGCGCGCGCGTATTGATAGCCGCCGGACCAATCAGACCGTCCTCGCAACCATGAGATGCCACCGGCACGTGTGCAGCCGCGGGAATGAGCGGCCGGTGCGCTTCTGATCGCTTGCAAAGCGCGAAGCTGCGTCCGACAAGGGGCTATGCACAAACGCCTTTTGCTCGCCGCCACGCTGCTGTCATGCGCTCCGCTGGCCGCCGCCGACGATCCTTCAACCAACGTTTCGCAGGCACGCCTGACGGCCGATATCCAGCGCCTGGTCGGCTTTGGAACGCGTCACACGCTGTCGGTGCAGGACGATCCCAAGCGCGGAATCGGCGCAGCCCGCCGTTGGGGCGAGGCCGAATTTCGCAAGACCAGCAAGGCGTGCGGCGGCTGCCTGACTATCGTTCTGCCCGAACGCATGGTGGAAGGCGCCCGGGTGCCCAAGCCCACGCGACTCGTCAATGTGGTGGCGATCCAGCCCGGGACCGAACGCCCCAACGAAGTCATCATCGTGCAAGGTCACATCGATAGCCGCGTAACCGATGTGATGGACGCGACCTCGGATGCGCCCGGCGCGAACGACGATGGCAGCGGCACCGCGCTGGTGCTCGAGGCGGCGCGCGTCCTTTCGCGGCACAAGTACCCGGTGACGATCGTCTATGCGCTGCTGTCGGGTGAGGAGCAGGGCCTGTTCGGCGGCCAACTGCTGGCCGATTATGCGGCCGAGCATGGCTGGCAGGTCAAGGCGGTGCTCAACAACGACATCGTCGGCAATTCGTGCGGTTCGGACGGGTATTGCGATGCCGACCATGTGCGCGTGTTCTCCGAAGGACCGCGCGCCGATCTCGATGACAAGGCACGCGCCTCCCAGCGCCGCGACGGGGGCGAGAACGACAGCCCGAGCCGCAACTTGTCGCGTTTCGCCGCGGGCCTCGATGACCCGTCGCTCGAGGTGCGCCAGGTCTGGCGCGCCGACCGCATGGGGCGGGGCGGCGATCAACTGCCCTATCTCGACAAGGGTTATCCCGCGATCCGCTTCTCGGTCGCGGTGGAAAACTATGACAAGCAGCACCAGGACCTCCGCAGCGAAAATGGCAAGGTCTATGGCGACACGATCGATGCCATGGACTTGCCGTACCTCGCGCGGGTTACCGCGCTTAACATCCGCATGCTCGATCGCCTCGCGCGTACGCCGATGCCCCCGGTGCCGACTGCCGAAGCTGCGGTGCAGACCTTCACCACGGTCAAGTGGGGCGAAGTACCCGGCGCCGCGAACTATTCGATCTGGCAACGCCGCACCGACGAAGCGGATTGGGGCGACAAGCCGGTGATCGCCAACGTCGTCGCCACCAGCGCGAAGCTTGAAGGAGTGCGCGGCGACGACTGGGTGTTCGGCGTAAATGCCTGCTCTGCCGACGGCGCATGCGGGCCGATTGCCAGCGCCGTGCCTGGTGGCGGGTTCATGCCGCTGGCGGCACAACGGGGTGACAATAAGTAGCAGGAACCCCATATCGCGCGCCATGCCTGCTCGACCCAAGCCCGGAATGCCCACGCGGGCCCAGATCCTCGAATTCCTGCAATCCAGCGACCAGATCGCCGGCAAACGGGAGATCGCCAAGGCCTTCGGCCTCAAGGCGCAGGACAAGATCGCGCTCAAGGCGTTGCTCAAGGACATGGCCGACGAAGGGATAATCGACGGCCGCAAGACCGCGTATCACCGCATGGGCGGCGTACCCAAGGTGACGGTGCTGCGGGTGGCCGAAATCGAAGACGGCCAGGCTTACGCAATCCCCGACGCGTGGAGCCCCGACGACGCCACCCCGCCGCCGCGGTTGCGGATCATGGAAGGCAAGAAAGGCAAGACCCGTCAGGCCGCGCTCAAGGTCGGCGACCGCGTGCTCGCGCGCACTGAGGAAGCGGGCCGCGGATGGCTCGCTTATCCGATGAAGACGCTGCCCGCGCGCACTGACGGCCTGATGGGCGTGGTCGAAGTCGATGCCAGCGGCAAGGCATGGCTCGCCCCGGTCGACAAGCGGGTGCGCAGTTCCTCCCCGATCGCCGATCTCGGCGGCGCGGAAGCGGGCCAGTTGGTCGTAGCGGAGCCCGGTGGCAAGTCGCCGCGCGCCGGCGTCAAGGTGATCGAGGTGATCGGCGATCCGCTGGCGCCCAAGTCTTTCAGCATGATCGCGATCGCCAAGCACGGCATCCCGCACGTGTTTCCGGAGGCGGCGCTCGACGAAGCCAAACGCGCCGCGAAGTTGCCACTGTCGCACGATCACCGCGAAGATCTGCGCGCATTGCCGATCGTCGCGATCGACCCGGCCGACGCGCGCGATCATGACGATGCGATCTGGGCCGAACCCGACGGCGAGGGTGGTTATCGCGCGCTGGTCGCCATCGCCGACGTCAGTTTCTACGTCCGCCCCGGCAGCGAGGTCGACCGCGAGGCGCGCAAGCGCGGCAACTCGGTCTATTTCCCGGACCGCGTCGTGCCGATGCTGCCCGAAGTGCTCAGCGCCGACGTCTGCAGCCTCAAGGAGGGCGAGGATCGCGCGGCGATGGCGTGCCATTTGCGCATTTCGCCCGAAGGCCACATCACCAAATGGCGTTTCACGCGCGCGCTGGTCCGCATCGCGCACAATATCGCGTATGAGGACGCGCAAGCCGCGATCGACGGCGATAGCGCGCCTGAGCACCTTCAGCACTTGTGGGGGGCGTGGAAGCTGCTCGCAGCCGCGCGCGCGGCACGCGATCCGCTCGAGCTCGAGCTCCCGGAGCGCCAAGTGCGGCTCGACGACGAGGGCAAGATCGCCGAGATCGCGGTACGCGAGCGGCTCGATGCGCACCGGGTGGTTGAAGACTTCATGATCTCGGCCAACGTTGCGGCGGCAAAGGCGCTGGAGGCGAAAACCGCACCGGTGGTCTACCGCGTCCACGAGGCGCCAGGTCGTGAGAAGCTGATCGCGCTCAAGGAATACATGAAGACGTTCGGCCACAGCCTCGCGCTGGGGCAGGTGATCACGCCAGGCTTGTTCAACCGCATGCTCAAAGACATCGTCGACGAGGCTGAAAAAGCGCAAGTGATGGAAGCCGTACTGCGCAGCCAGACCCAAGCGTATTACGGGCCCGATAACATGGGCCATTTCGGGCTCGCGCTCGGCAGCTACGCGCACTTCACTTCGCCGATCCGTCGGTATTCCGACCTGCTGGTCCACCGCGCGCTGGTCGATGCGTACAAGCTCGAACAGCCCGAGCCGAAGGACCTGCCGGCGCACAGCGGGTTGAGCGACCGAGACCGCGACGACCTGTCGAAAATCTCCGAAGCCATCAGCAAGACCGAACGCCGCGCCATGGAGGCGGAGCGGGACACCATCGACCGCTATGTCGCCGCATGGCTTGCCGCGCGCGTGGGCGAAGTGTTCGAGACCCGCATCACCGGCGTCACCAGCTTCGGCTTTTTCGCCACCATCGTCGGCCTTGGCGGCGATGGCCTGGTCCCGGTCTCGACACTCGGCCGCGAGCACTTCCGGTTTGAAGAAAACGCCAAGCGCCTGGTGGGGGATGCCAGCGGCACCGCGTATTCGCCGGGCGACCGGCTCGAGCTGCGGCTTGCCGAGGCGAACCCGCTGACTGGGGCGCTCAAATTCGAGCTGCCAGATGCGACAAGCCGGGTCGAACCGCGCGGTAACCGGCCGCAGCCGCGCCAGAATGGCAAGCAAGGTAAGCATCCGCCCAAACATCCCGGCGGCCCGCGCGGCCGCCCGGGCAACATCCGTCACCAGGGCCGCAAGCGCTAGTTGCGGCGCTAGCTGACCCGGTCGATATCCTCGTCGGTCAACCCACCGGGGACGATGAACAGCGGGCATGACAATGCCCCGACGTGAGTCGAGAAATGCGACACCAGCGGACCCGGTCCGCCTTCTTCGGCCGCGCCGAGAACCAGCGCGGCCACCTCGGGATGCTCGGCCAGATAATCCTTGATCACGCTCTGGGCATCGCCGTTGCGAACCGAGATCACGGGCATTTTTCCGCTCTCGGCGAAGATCGATCCGGCCGCGCTGCTGGCGACCATCTCGGCGCGGTCGAACGCCTCCTGCTCGATCGTCGCCTGCACCCCGGCGAACGCGTTGAAGCTTTCGCGCGGCACCAGCGCCAGGATATGGACCGCACCCCCGGTTTTCATCGCGCGGCGGCTCGCGAAGCGCAGCGCGCGCACCGCCTCCTCCGTCTCGTCCATGATTACCAGATAGACGCGCATCGATCCCACCCTTTCGCGTAGCCGCCCGATATCGGCGGTTTCGCCAAACAGGGCAAGCGGCTTGCCCGCCGCGCGCTGGTGCGCCAAAGCGGCATGCGATCACTCCCCAGTGAAGGACCGCCATGCCGACGCCGATCAAGATGCCCGCCCTCTCGCCGACGATGGAGGAGGGCACGCTGGCCAAATGGCTGGTCAAGGTTGGCGACACGGTGTCGTCGGGCGACATCATGGCCGAGATCGAGACCGACAAGGCGACGATGGAATTCGAGGCGGTCGATGAAGGCACGATCGCGAGCATCGACGTGCCCGAGGGCAGCGAAGGGGTGAAAGTCGGCGCGGTCATCGCAACGCTGGCAGCCGAGGGCGAAGATGCAAGCGCGCCTGCCCCTCCATCGCCAGAGACGCCGCCAGCCAAAGCCGACTCCGCCAGAGCCGACTCCGCCAAAGCCGGCACCGCCATTACCGGTACGACTGCACCGACCGAGGCGGGCGAAGACCCCGCCCCTGCGCGCGCACCGGCTCAGCCGGAAAAGCCCAAGGCCGCGCCTCCGGCAGCCGCGGCGCCCTCCGGCGACCGGGTCATTGCCTCGCCGCTGGCAAAGCGCATCGCTGAACAAAAGGGCGTCGACTTCTCCTCGCTCAAGGGCAGCGGACCCAACGGCCGCATCGTCAAGGCCGATGTCGAAGGCGCGCAGGCCGGCGCTGCCGAAACCGCGCCAAGCGCCGCCGCGGCGCCGAGCGCCTCTGCCACGGCACCCGCCGCGCCGGCGGCGTTGCCCGACTTCGGCATCCCGCACGAAGACGAGAAGCTCAGCAATGTGCGCAAGGTCATCGCGCGCCGCCTGACCGAATCCAAGCAGACCGTCCCGCACTACTACCTCGCGATCGACGTGCGGCTCGATGCGTTGCTCAAGCTCCGGGCTGAGCTCAACGCCGCGCTCGAGGCGCAGGGCGTCAAGCTCAGCGTCAACGACCTGCTGATCAAGGCGCTTGCCAAGGCGCTGATGCAGGTGCCCGCGTGCAACGTCAGCTTCGGCGGCGACACGCTGCGGCGCTTCAGCCGCGCCGACATCTCGGTCGCGGTCGCCGCGCCCAGCGGCCTTATCACCCCGATCATCGTCGACGCCGGATCGAAGTCGGTCAGCACCATCGCAGGCGAGATGAAGGACCTCGCCGGCAAGGCGCGCGAGGGCAAGCTGCAGCCGCACGAATACCAGGGCGGCACCGCCAGCCTGTCCAACCTCGGCATGTACGGGATCAAGCAGTTCGAAGCGGTGATCAACCCGCCGCAGGGCATGATCATGGCCGTGGGCGCGGGCGAAAAGCGCCCCTACGTGGTCGACGACGCGCTCGCCATCGCAGTCGTGATGACCGCCACCGGCAGCTTCGATCACCGCGCGATCGACGGCGCGACGGGCGCCGAGCTGATGCAAGCTTTCAAGCAAATTTGCGAGGCGCCGCTGGGGCTGGTAGCTTGAGTGGATATTCCGATCTGACGTTGGCGCGTGCCAAGCGATTGCGACGGGATATGACCGATGCCGAAAGAAGGCTGTGGCGCGAATTGCGCGCGGGCGGTCTGAATGCGAAATGGCGCCGGCAACAGCCGATCGGGAACTACATCGCTGATTTCGTTTGTCAGCAGGCCCGGTTGATCATCGAGGTCGATGGCGGCCAGCATTGCGAGAGCGAACCCGACGAGCGGCGGACTGCCTGGCTCGAAAGTATCGGCTATCGGGTGCTGCGGTTTTGGAACAACGAGGTTTTGGAGAACATCGACGGCATTCTCATCCGCATCGCTGAGGCGCTTGCTTCGACCCCCTCTCCAACTCCGACTAGCGAGCAAGCTCGCAAGTCTGCGTATCCTCTCCCTCAAGGGGAGAGGAGAAGCGTCCCAAACTCCTCTCCCCTTGAGGGAGAGGAAGGGGCCCGCCGCGTAGCGGTGGGAAGGAGAGGGGGCGCGTGAACCGCGACCCCCTCATCCGCGTCACCGCCATGCCGGCGGACACCAACCCCTACGGCGGTGTGTTCGGCGGGTGGCTGATGAGCCAGATGGCGCTCGGCGCGGGCGCGCTGGCGAGCCGGGTGGGGAAGGGCAAGGCGGTGGTCGTCTCGGCGAGCGACTTCGCTTTTCCCGGCGCGATGGCGGTGGGGGACGAGCTGAGCGTCTTCTGCGAGGTCTCCGCGACCGGCACCACCTCGCTGACCATAGCCGCAGAAGCGATCGCGCGTACGCGTAACGGCGAGGCGACGGTCAAGGTCGCGCAAGGGACGTTCAAGTTCGTGCTGCTCGACGCAAACGACCGGCCGCGCCCGTTGGCGGAGAGCGCGGCGTGAGCGAAACGGTTTTCCTACTGCCTGGCGGCCATGCGAGGAGGGCGGTCATGACGCGCCCATTCCCATCAGGCCCGAAGCCTGGCGCCAACGCGGCGGGTGGCTTCGACCGAGCTGCCCGGTCCCCGGCGGAAGGTCACACCAATCGGGCTCGGCGAAGCCCGTTTACCGAGGGCAAAGTGACACCGGCGCAGTTTTTTTTCCGACCCGGTTCGGCGGTCCACGCCCCATTCCCATCCCGGTGCTCCAGACAGGCAAATCATGGCTGAAACTTCCTACGACGTCATCGTGCTCGGCAGCGGCCCGGGGGGCTATGTCGCCGCGATCCGCTGCGCGCAACTCGGGCTCAAGACCGCGATCGTCGAGCGCGAGCTGCTCGGCGGCATCTGCCTCAACTGGGGCTGTATCCCGACCAAGGCGCTGCTGCGCTCGGCGGAGATATTCCACTATATGCAGCACGCGGGCGATTATGGCCTTAAAGCCAAGGAGATAGAGGCTGACATTCAGGCGGTGGTGAAGCGCAGCCGCGGTGTCGCCAAGCAGCTCAACCAGGGCGTCACGCACCTGATGAAGAAGAACAAGATCGCCGTGCACATGGGCGAGGGCACCCTGACCGGGCCGACCTCGCTCACCGTGAAAGGTGAGAAGGGCGATGAGAAGCTCACCGCCAGGCACGTCATCGTCGCCACTGGCGCGCGGGCGCGCGAGCTGCCTTTCGCCAAGTCCGATGGCAAGCGCGTGTGGACCTATCGCCACGCGATGACCCCGACCGAAATGCCAAACAAGCTGCTGATCATCGGCAGCGGCGCGATCGGAATCGAATTTGCCAGTTTCTACAACGACATGGGCGCCGAAGTTACCGTGGTCGAGATGCTCGACCGGGTGGTGCCGGTGGAGGACGCGGACGTGTCGGCGTTCCTCGAAAAGTCGCTCGCAAAGCAGGGCATGACGATCATGACCGGCGCGGGGGTCGAGGCGCTGGCCGTGTCCGGCACCGGGCGTGAAGGCGAAGATCAAGGCCAAGGACGGTACAGGTCTCCGAAAGCGACTTCAGCCATGTCATCGTTGCCGTCGGGATCGTACCGAATACCGGGAACATCGGCCTCGAAAAGCTCGCCGAGATGGACCGCGGCTTCATCCAGATCGATCCCTACGGCCGCACTAGGTCCAAGGGACTGTGGGCGATCGGCGACTGTACGCCGGGCCCATGGCTGGCGCACAAGGCGAGCCACGAGGGCGTCACCGCCGCGGAGGCGATCGCGCAGGAGCTGGGCAACAAGGACGTCCATCCGCACCCGCTTGACCGCAACAACATACCGGGCTGCACGTACTGCCACCCGCAGATCGCCAGCGTCGGCATGACCGAAGCCAAGGCCAAGGAAGCCGGCCACACCGTCAAGGCCGGCACGTTCCCCTTCATCGGCAACGGTAAGGCGATAGCGCTGGGCGAGGCCGAGGGCTTCATCAAGACCGTGTTCGACGCCAAGACCGGCGAACTCCTGGGCGCGCACATGATCGGCGCCGAGGTGACCGAACTGATACAGGGGTATGTGATCGGAAAGACGCTCGAGACCACTGAAGCCGAACTGATGAACTCGATCTTCCCACACCCCACGCTCAGCGAGATGATGCACGAGAGCGTGCTCGCCGCCTACGGCCGCGTGCTGCATATCTAGCGCGGACGACAACCGGCTCGGGTTCAGCCGCAAGTCGCTGCAATTCGGCGACGAATCGCGGAACCCGCCGCCCCTCTCTCGGTTCTGGAATCGAGAGGATGCAGTTGATGGAATACGAGATCGCGGACCGCCCGCAGATGGGCGAAAACGATGCTTACAAACCGGTCGAGGCACCGCTCCCGCAGCGGCACAAGCCACTCTCACCCCGCGAGCTTGGCACCGAGCAGCGCGATCGCGCGGTCGTGATCCCGGAGCAGGAATCCGGCTCCTGACAGCTCGCATCACCGCAGGCGCCTTCTGAGATGAACTGGCCGGCCCAGCTTGTTATCGTGCGCCACGGGCAGAGCGCGGGAAATGTGGCTCGGGATGCCGCTCATCAGGCGCTAGCCGACCGGATCGATTTGCATAACCGCGACGCCGACGTCCCCTTGAGCGAACTGGGGCGCGAGCAGGCGGACTCGCTCGGCCGATGGTTCGCGCGCATGCCTGAGAGCGAGCGTCCCGAAGTCCTGCTGTCGTCGCCCTATCTGCGCGCGCTGCAAACGGCGGAGTTTTTCCGCGCCGCGGGCGGAGCGCAGTCCGATCGGCCGATCTGCTTTGACGAACGGCTGCGCGAGAAGGAGTTCGGGATACTCGACGGTCTCACCACCTCGGGCGTCGCAAATGTATTCCCCGACCAGGCCGAGTTCCGCCGCCTGCTCGGCAAGTTTTACCACCGTCCGCCGGGAGGGGAGAGCTGGTGCGACGTCATCCTGCGCCTGCGCTCGGTGCTCGATACGATTTCGTTGCACCACCGCGGCCAGCGCGTGATGATCTTCACGCACCAGGTCGTCGTCCTGTGCATGCGCTATATCATCGAGACGCTCGACGAAAAGACCATCCTGCAGATCGACCGGGAGGCCGATGTGGCCAACTGCGCGATCACCGAATATCGGCTCCACGCGGGCGAAGGCGGCAAGCTCGCGCTCGCGCGCTATAACGTCACGGCGCCGATGGAACGGCAGGCGACGCCGGTGACCAGCGCACCGGATGCTATAGCGGGGCGGCGCGGCTGATGGATCAGCTCGACCGCGACTGGCTCCGGCGCCACCCATTGCCCTCCGTCGCCGAGGGCGGCGACAAGAACGCGCGGGGCCGGGTGCTCGTCGTTGGCGGGGCCGAGCTCGTCCCCGGCGCGCTGCGACTGACCGGCGAAGCCGCGCTGCGCGCAGGAGCGGGCAAGCTGCAGATGGCAACCGTCCGCGCTGCTGCGATGCCGCTCGCCGTCCTCGTTCCCGAGGCGTCGATGTTCGGGCTCCCGGCGGACGACAAGGGCGAAATCGCACCCCAAGCCGCAGAACTGCTTAAGGAACGGCTGGAAAAATGCGACGCGCTCGTGTTCGGGCCAGGGATGTCACGCGGTGAGCAAACCGGCGAACTGGTTGCAGCTGTCCTCGATCTGGCCCCGCTTGATCTGACGGTAGTGCTTGACGCGGCGGCGCTGACTTCAGCCGCGGGCCTGCAGGCACAGATCGCCGCGCGCGATGGCCGCGTGATCCTCACGCCCCATTATGGCGAGATGAGCCGGCTCGCCGACGCGCCCGTCGAAGCGATCGCGGCCGATCCGCGTCAATACGCCATACGGGTGGCGTGCGAGTTCAACGCGGTGATCGCGCTCAAGGGCGAACGGACGATTATCGCCTCACCCGGTGGTGCATGCTTGGTCTTTACAGGCGGCAACAAGGGTCTTGCCACAAGCGGTTCGGGGGACGTGCTGGCGGGTATCATCGGCGGCCTGGCTGCCCGCGGGACAAGTCCGCTCGCCGCTGCGGGCTGGGGCGTCTTCGTCCATGGGTCGGCAGGCGAGAGCGCCGCGAAGGACAGCGCCGTGGTTGGCTACCTCGCGCGTGAACTGATCCCGTACATTCCGCGGCTGATCGCCGAACTGGAAGCGCCGCTCTGAAGATGAGTGGTGGACGCTGTTGGGTTCGAACCAACGACCCGCTGATTAAGAGTCAGCTGCTCTACCAACTGAGCTAAGCGTCCACATGCCTATTTCGGCAGTCCCAATTCGTCGGGAGCGCCGCATATAGCGGGCCGCGCGCGGATGCCAAGGGTGGCGCGGTGGATTTGTCGACGCGATGTCAGCCAAGGCCGCGTCGCCCGCTTCGGCGGTTCCAGCGGTTGATCATCATCAGCGTGCCCAGGCAGAGCATGTTGGTCAGCATCGAGCTGCCGCCGTGGCTCATAAATGGCAGGGGGATGCCGACCACCGGCGCGAGACCAACGACCATCATCAGGTTGATAGCGACGTAGAAAAACACCGTGCCGACCATTCCTCCGCCCAGAAGGCGCGCGAACCGATCGTCCGATGCGAGCGTCACTCGCCACCCCCACCGCAGCACGAGAAAGAACACACCCAGCACGAACAGCCCGCCGATCAGGCCCCATTCTTCCGACATCGTGGCGAACACGAAGTCCGTATGCGGCTCGGGCAAATAGTTGAGGTGGCTTTGCGATCCGTTGCCGAATCCCTTGCCCGACAAGCCGCCTGATCCGATCGCGATCTTTGACTGGGTGATGTGGTAACCGGTGCCGAGTGGATCGCTTTCGGGATCGAGGAAGGTAAAAACGCGGTTGCGCTGGTAATCGTGGAGCAGGAAAAGAAACGCCAGCGGCGCCGCCACCGCGGCAGCCGCTGCTCCCGACAGGAACCAGCGCAGCGGGAGACCGGCCAGGAACATCACGACCACGCCGCCGAAGGTAATCGCGAGACCCGTGCCAAGATCGGGCTGTAACAGCACGAGCAGCACCGGCATGCCGATCAGCGCTCCTGCCGGTACGATCGAGCGCCACGAAGCTATCATGCCCGAGGGCAGATCAGCGTAGAACCGCGCCAGCACCAGCACGATCGCCGGCTTCATCAGCTCCGAAGGCTGCAGCACGATAATCCCGAGATCGATCCAGCGTTGGCTGCCCCCACCGACGAAACCGAGTAGCTCGACTGCGAGCAACATCAGCAGGATCAGCGCATACGCAGGATAGGCGATGAAGCGCACGAATTCCCTGCCGAACTGCGCCATGACCCCCGCCATGACCAGGAAGATGGCAAAACGCATCACGTGCGATATCGCGAACGGCTTCAGGTTGCCCCCGGCGGCGGAGTAGAGCACCGCTGCTCCGAAGCACACCAACAGCGTGAGCGGCAGCAGCATCGGCCACGGCTGACGCGCGATCGGAGCAGGGATGATCGAGCTCATGTCACCCCCGGGGTGGCCTGTGCATCCCCGGCGTAGCGCCGCGCCATGCGTTCGGCGGCCGTGCCGCCCCACCGCGTCTCGAGCGTGTGCAGTGTCTTGAGCGCGGTTTCGGGATCGAAGAGATACGTCATCACGTCCTTGGCGATCGGCGCGGCCGCGCTGGCGCCGAAGCCGCCGTGCTCTACCACTACAGCCATTGCGTATCGCGGAGCGTCGGTGGGTGCGTAGCAGATAAACAGCGCGTGATCGCGCGACTTCCAGTTGCCGACTTGACCGCGGCTGATCAGCTTCTGGACTTGCGCGGTGCCGGTCTTGCCAGCCATTTTAACCCCGTTGATGTCAATCCGGCTAGCGCCGCCAGTGCCTGATCCATTGACCACACGGAACATGCCGTCATGGGCGACCGCAAGATGCTCAGGAGTGAAGGGAAAGGCGGGGCCCGGGCGGCTTCGTATTGCCGTACAACAGTGACGGCGTAAGGTTGCGCCCGCTTGCGATCCGAGCAGTCATTACTGCCAGCTGCAACGGGTTCGCCAGCACGTAACCTTGTCCAATCGATGCGTTTAGCCCGTCGGCTGCGGTCCATTCCTGTTTGTACCGGCGCATCTTCCAAGCCGCGTCGGGGACCGTCCCGTACCGCTGGTTAGTCCCGGGCAGGTCAAATTCCTGGCCTAGCCCGACCATCCTGGCGACAGAGGCAAATGCGTCGTATCCGACACGGTGGACCATGCTCCAGAAATAGGTGTTGCAGCTGTGTTCGATGGCTGACCGCATGTCGACCGAGCCATGCACGGCATCGCAGCGGAAAAACCGTCGCCCGAGCTGGTAGCCCCCCCGGCAGACGACGCGTTCCTCAGGCGATACACCCTGCAACTGAAGCGCTAGGCTTTCCATCGGCTTCATGGTCGAACCGGGCGGGTAGAGCCCTCGCATGGCCTTATTGAGCAACGGGATGTGATCGTCCTCGTTGAGCAGTTTCCATTCTAGACGGCCGATCCCGCCGACGAAACTGTTGGGATCGAACGCGGGCATCGAGACGAGGGTAAGGATACCTCCGGTATGGCAATCGATGACCGCTACCGAGGCCGACTCGGTTCCGATGCGGCGCGCAGCGAAATCCTGCAGTGGCCCGTCGATGGTCAGCTTGATCGGCTGTCCCTGCACGTCGGAACGGGTGCCCAAGTCGCGCACAATCCGCCCCGATGCAGTCACCTCGACCCGCCGCGCCCCCGGGGTGCCGCGCAGCCGCGGCTCGAAATACTTTTCGAGCCCTTCCTTGCCGACTTTGTATCCGGGCGTGATCAGCAGGGGATTGTGGTCTTTTTCGTATTCTTCCGCCGACGCCGGGCCGACGTAGCCGACCAGGTGAGCGATCGAGGGGCCGGTGGGATAGTAGCGGCTGAACCCGCGCTGTGGGACCACCCCGGGCAGCTCTGGCAAACGCACGCTGAGGGCAGCGAACTGGTCGTAGCTGAGGCTGCCGGCGACTTCGACCGGTTGATAGCCTCGCGCCGCACCGATCTTTTCCTTCAGTTCCTTCACCTGCTCGGCGTCGAGGCCCACGATCGGCGCCAGCACTGCTATCTCGGCATCAGGATCGCTCAAACGTTCGGGTATGACGTCGACCCGGAAAGCTGCCTTGTTGCTCGCGAGCGGAGCGCCGTGGCGATCGAGGATCCAGCCCCGTCGCGGCGGGATGAGCGACAAGTTGACCCGGTTGCTTTCGGACTGCGTCTTGTACTTCTCATTCTCGAAGATCGACAGATACGCTATGCGCGAGGCCAGGATCAGGCCAATGCCGCCCTGGACCGCGCCGATCACGAAGCCACGCCGCTCGAAACTGTGCGAAAGGGTTGCTGGGCTGACAATCGGACGCGCGCGGCGGCGCCTGCGGGCCTTCATGCGATCGCTCGTACGCGCGTCAACCTGAACCGATCTAGACCGGCCACAAAGCGCGACATGATCGGGATCATCACTAGCGAAATGACGATCTGCGGCACCAGCACGACAAGCGCGGTCCCGCCGACCCGTCCGCCGGAAAACAGCGCCGAGATCACCAGATACCAGGTGACCACTACGCCGGCCACGATCCAGTCCTGAAAAAACCCACGCCAGGGAAAGCGTGCCTCTACCAGTTCGATACCGATCATCGTTACAGACCACAGCACGATCGCGCAGCCGAACGGCTGACCACTGAACAAGTCATCGAATGCGCCGAGCGGAAACCCCGCCCACACCGGCAGCAAACCGGGCCGTACGAGCCGCCATGACAGGAGAGTCATAAATCCGAGCGGCGGTACCAGCGGCACCGCGCTGGCGATCGGCAACTGCGGGAGCAACGATGCAAGGATGATTGTGATCCACGGCACCGCATGCGCCAGTGCCGGAGAGTGCGCGCGGTTGATCTTGCTGCCGTAGCGATCCCGGCGCGCGCGCGTGGAAAGCTGGTCGATCATTCGGCGACCTTGCGTTCGACCGGGGTTTGCGCCGCCTGAACCGCCTCGGGAAGCCAGATCGGCTCTACCGCCACATAATCTGTCGCCGCCGGGTCGCTGATGACGGCTGCGATCGCGCCATCCTCGGTCACCTGCTGCACGATACCGACCGCAATGCCGGGATGGTAGTAGCCGCCGGCACCGCTGGTGACGAACACGTCGCCCTTCTTGAGGGGGTTGATCCCAAGATTGATCAGACGGATGCGCAGCCGCCCATCGCCGCGGCCTTCGGCAAAGGCAACTACTTCGTCCTTCGATCGGCGGACCGGAATGACGCTTTCACTATCCGCTAGAAGCAACACTCGCGAGCTGTCAGCGCCGACTTCGAGCACCCGACCGACGATGCCGCGAGGGCTGCGCACTGGCATGCCGATGGCAACGCCCTGGTTGCGGCCCGCACCGAGGTAGGCGAAGCGGCGAGTGCTCGACGCGGTCGATCCCACCAGGCGTGCTACGGCAACGGGCCCGGGCGCTTCATCGCGAAAACCCAGCAAGGCCTTTAGCCGCGCGTTCTCCTGCTTGATCGCCTCCGCCTCTTTGAGACGGATACGGGCCAATTCCGACCTCTTTCTTGAGCTCGGCATTCTGGCTGCCGGCAGCCAGATAGCCGGCTAAGCTGTCGAACAGGCCTTGGCCCTGCGAGCGGGTGGCCGCGCTGGCTTGCCCAACCGGCGCGACGGTGTCCGCTGCGGCTTCACGCAGACCATTGAACGAAGTCGGTCGCCACAACGAGATACCAAGCAACACAGCCCCCACCGCCGCGCCGACCGTGGCGAGGACGTAGCCGGTAAACAGTCCATATTGCGCCCTGCGCGAATGCCCGGAGCGCCGTGCCGAAGTCGGCGCCATCTAACTGGTCCTTCAGGCGGTCATCAAAACGCCGCGGTAGATCGGATCTTCCATCGCGCGGCCCGTGCCGAGCGCGACACAGCTCAGCGGATCTTCCGCTATCGACACGGGCAACCCTGTCTCTTCACGCAAGTGCTCGTCGAGCCCCCTGATCAGTGCGCCGCCGCCGGTGAGCACAATGCCCTGATCGACGATGTCCGCCGCCAGTTCCGGCGCGGTGTTCTCCAGCGCTATCCGTACGCCTTCGACGATCGCGCCGATCGGTTCCGACAGCGCCTCCGCAATGTGGCCCTGGTTGATCGAGATTTCCTTGGGAACCCCATTGACCAGATCCCGCCCCTTGATGGTGAAGGTTTCGCCAATCCCGTCTTCGGGCGGGCGGGCGATGCCGTAATCCTTTTTGATCCGCTCCGCGGTGGCTTCACCGATCAGCAGGTTGTGATGGCGGCGCACGTACGAAACGATCGATTCGTCCATCTTGTCGCCGCCGGTGCGGACACTGGTGGTGTAGGCGAGGCCGCGCAGGCTCAGCACGGCGACTTCGGTGGTTCCGCCGCCAATATCGACCACCATGCTGCCGACCGGCTCGGTCACCGGCATGTCGGCGCCGATCGCGGCAGCCATTGGTTCGAGGATCAGGTATACCTGGCTTGCGCCGGCATTCGACGCCGCATCGCGGATCGCGCGGCGCTCGACGCTGGTGGAGCCCGATGGCACGCAAATCACGATTTCCGGGTAGCGCAGCAGGCTCTTCTTGCCATGCACCTTGCGGATAAAGTGCTTGATCATCTCTTCGGCGATTTCGATGTCGGCGATCACTCCGTCACGCAGCGGCCGGATCGCCTCGATGCTGTCGGGGGTCTTACCCATCATCATCTTGGCGTCTTCGCCGACCGCCTTGACCCGCTTGATCCCGTTGAGGGTCTCGATCGCGACCACTGACGGCTCGTTCAAAATTATGCCCCGGCCTTCGACATAAACCAGCGTGTTCGCCGTGCCGAGGTCGATCGCCATGTTTTGCGAGCCGAACTTCAGGAGATTCGAGAAGAAACCCATCGTGTGTTTTGTTCCGTATGAAATTCAAGCCGTTGCCGACCGATCTGTAAAAGGGTCGGCCTGCTGCGACGCAGAGTGCGCGTCCCTTACCTAAACATGGTTTAAAAGGCGAAAAAAATAGTAGCGGCGTCCACGGTAATCTTAACCGGTCGGCTCGAAATCGCCGCCGTTGGTCGCTAGGCGCGATCGATGGCTGACATTCGCCGCCTGCCCGAAAGCCTGGTCAACCGCATCGCCGCGGGCGAGGTGGTCGAACGGCCTGCCGCCGCGCTCAAGGAGCTGGTCGAAAACGCTATCGACGCCGGCGCCACGCGGGTCAGCGTGGTGCTGGAGGAAGGCGGGCTCGACCGGATCGAGGTGACCGACGACGGTTGCGGGATGACCCCGGCCGAAATGACCCTGGCGCTAGAGCGACACGCGACCTCGAAGCTACCCGATGAGAGCATCGAGCTGGTCTCCACGCTCGGCTTTCGAGGCGAAGCGCTGCCGAGCATCGCCAGCGTGGCGCGGTTCACGCTGGAGAGCAGACCGCAGGGCGCCCAGCACGGATGGCGCAGGGTCGTCGATCACGGCACGATAGTGGATGAGGGCCCTGCTGCGCTCCCATCCGGCACCCGGGTGCGAGTGGAGCAATTGTTCGCCAAAGTCCCGGCACGCCGGAAATTCCTACGCTCGGGGCGAAGCGAGTACGCCGCGTGTCTCGACGTCGTCAGGCGCCTCGCGATGGCGCGGCCGGAGGTTGGCTTTACCCTCGATCATGGCAGCAACGGGGCGAACCGCCGGATATTCGCGCTGCAGCCCGGGCAAGAGCTTGCCGATCGAGTGGCGCAAGTCGTCGCGCGCGAGCTGAAGGAAAACGGCGTGGCGATCGATCTTGAACGCGGCACCATGCGCTTGTCGGGGATCGCCGGCTTGCCGACCTACAATCGGGGCGTGGCCGATCATCAGTACCTTTTCGTCAACGGGCGACCGGTGAAGGATCGGCTGCTGGTTGGTGCGGTGCGCGGCGCTTACGCCGATATGTTGGCGCGCGACCGGCACGCGGTGCTGGCCCTGTTTCTCGAAATCGCGCCGGAAGACGTGGACGTGAATGTCCACCCCGCGAAGACCGAGGTGCGCTTCCGCGATCCGCAGGCCGTGCGCGGGTTCATGGTTTCCGGTGTGCGCCAGTCACTCAGCGTAGGGGACCGACGAAGCGCACAAGCACCCGACGCCGCAGCGATGGGGCGCTGGACTACGGAACCCGCCTCCGCGCTCGCCTCGATCTTTACTGGCCGCGACTGGAGTGCGCCAGGGTATGCAGTGCGTGAACCGGCGCAAGCGTGGCGATCGCACAATGGAGAATCGCTCACCGAGCCGCACGGCCGTGCCGAGGAGGCTGCGCCAATCGACGCTGAAGCGGCCGATTATCCACTCGGCGTTGCACGCGGGCAGGTCGCGAGCACTTACATTGTCGCCGAAGCAGCCGACGGCTTGGTGATCGTCGATCAGCATGCGGCGCACGAACGCCTGGTGCTCGAACGTTTGCGCACGGCGGGCTCGGGCGAGGCGACCATGCGAGCGCAGGCGTTGCTGATTCCCGAGGTGGTCGAACTGGACGAACCGGACTGCGATCGGCTCGAAGGCGCCGCGGAAAAGCTCGGCAGCATGGGCTTGGCCGTTGAGCGCTTCGGGCCTTCCGCGATGCTCGTCAGGAGTTTGCCTCATGCATTGGCCAGCGCCGACCCTGCCAAGCTTCTGGCCGATATCGCGGATGACATCGCGCACAACGGCGACGCCCTGCTGCTGGGCGAAAAGCTCGATCTGGTGCTTGCGACGATGGCCTGTCACGGCTCGGTGCGGGCAGGGCGAGCCCTCTCGGTCGCGGAAATGAATGCGCTCCTGCGCGAGATGGAGCGCACGCCGCGATCGGGGCAATGCAACCATGGGCGCCCCACGTGGGTTAAGCTGCGCATGGAAGACGTCGAAAAGCTGTTCGGGAGGCACTGATGCGGGTTAGCTTGATCATTTGCGCGGCTTTGCTCGCCGCTTCTTGCAACAAGGAAGAGCCGTCCGCCGCCGAGCAGGCGCGAATGGACCAGGCGGACATTGAAGCGGTCAACGCCGCACAAGTGCCGCCGCCGAGCCCGGTCGAACCTGAACGCATCGCGATGGCCGATATCGAGAAATACGACATGTTCGGCGCCGGCTGCAGCTTCGCGGCCGGAAGCAGTATGGCGGCAATCGCGTTGTTGAAGGAAAAACGCGGCTTCATGAAGATTGACGGCAACGTGTTGCCGTTCGCGCCCGACGCCGGGAGCGGCGACCTGCCGTTGGGCGCCAAGGGCAAATACACCGGCGGCGCGTGGTCGTTCGTGCTCGATCTGGCCAGCGAGGAAGGCAAGCAATCGGGCAGCGAGACGATCAACTATCCAGCACGATTCGTGTTGCGCAACGATCACGATCAGATCGTCTATCAGGCCGATGGCACCGCGCAGTGCGGATCGTAAAACAACAGACAAGGGGGACACGATTTTCATGATCAAACCGATCAGGGGCCGCCTCCTTGCGGCGGCAGCCCTTGGGCTGACCCCATCCGTGGGTTTCGCTCAGGAAGCAGCGGCGGAAGGCGCTCGGGTCATCGACGAAGGGATGAACCGCTCGCAAGTGCAACTGACCGCGCACGATCTGATGGACAAGATCGGACCGCGGCTGACCAATTCACCCAACATGAGACGCGCGGAAGATTGGGCGGTCACCAAGATGGCCGAAATCGGCCTTTCCGAAATCCATAAGGAAGGCTTTGAGTTCGGTCCCGGCTGGGAAGCCAATGATTTTCGCGTCCGGATGATCACGCCGCGACCGCTTACGCTGACAGCGGTGCCGCTCGCGTGGACCCCTGGAACCCAAGGCGCCATCGATGCACCGATCATGGTTGCGCCGATGGACAAGGTCGAACATTTCGCGGCATATCGCGGGAAGCTCGCCGGCAAGATTGTGCTGGTTAGCAAGCCAGGAACGGGTGACGAGCCAGCCGAAGCAGCGTTCCAGCGGCTCGATCCGGCAGACATCGGCAAGCTGGATCAGTACCGGCTGCCCAATTACGATCCCGGAGCCGCGGAGCGCTCGATCGAGCGGCGTCGTTTCGCTAACGACCTCGACCGCTTTCTGAAGCAAGAAGGCGCAGTTGCGTGGGCAAAAATCTCGCCGCGCGACGGCAACCTGGTCCATGGAACCGGCTACACATACGAAGATCTGCCGTCGCTTCCCGGCATCGAAATAGCGGCTGAGGATTACCGGCGCCTGGCGCGGCTGGCCGTCACCGGACCCGCGCCCACGCTGTCGGTCAACCTCGATTCGCACTTCGTCACCGACAACACCACCGCCTACAACATCATCGGCGAAATCCCCGGCAGCGACCCCAAGGCCGGCTACGTGATGGCCGGCGCGCACTTCGATAGCTGGTGGACCGCCGACGGCGCGGTGGATAACGGCGCGGGCAGCGTGGTCGTTCTCGAGGCGGCGCGCATCCTCAAGCAACTCGGCGTGCGACCCAAGCGGGCGATCCGCTTCGCGCTATGGTCGGGGGAGGAGCAGGGGCTGCTCGGCTCGCTCGCGTACGTGCGCCAGCATCTGGTCAACCGTGCGGGCGAGGGCTCGCTTGGAGCGGGCGAGCTTTCGCGCTGGAGCGACTTGTGGCCGATCACGCGAAAGCCTGGGTACAGCGAGCTGAAAGCCTATTTCAATCTGGACAACGGCAGCGGCAAAATCCGCGGCATCCATGCCGAGGGCGACTCCGGCGCGGACACGTTGCTGCGCAAATGGCTGGCCCCGTTTGCGTCGATGGGCGCCGGCACTGTCGTCGCCTCACCGACTGGAGGCACCGATCACGTCTTTCTGCAGCGAGTCGGTCTACCGGGCTTCCAGTTTATCCAGGACCCGCTCGATTACTTTACGCGACTGCATCACACCAACATCGACACGTTCGACCACATGCGCCCCGACGACTTGCGCCAGGCGGCGACGGTGATCGCGGGTGTGCTTCTAGCTGCAGCGAACGACAAGGATACCTTGCCGGTGCAGGCATTGCCGGCCCGGCCTACCGCGACGGAGCCGTTTACGTGGAAATATCCTGACGAAAAGTGACGCCTTACCCGATCGGCGCATCCGGATCGCGCACCCGGATGAGGCCGTTCGAGGTCATTTCGAGCACCGTCTGGTCGTCCTGGTTGAACACCTGCACGGTCGATTTGAACAACCCCATCTCCGGCCGCGAGGCGCTCCGGCGCTTGGAAATAATCTCGCTTTCGACCCGCAAGGTGTCGCCCGGGTAGACCGGCCTGGTCCAACGCAGATTGTCCATACCCGGCGAGCCGAGCCCGGCCTGCTGGTGCGATTTCATGTTCTCGACCAGCATCGACATCATCATCGCGCACGTGTGCCAACCGCTCGCCGATAACCGCCCGAAATGGGTCATGGCAGCCGCCTCGTCATCGAGGTGGAAGGGTTGCGGATCGTACTTCGCGGCGAACTCCATCACCTCTTCGCGGGTGACGTCGTAGTGGCCGAAGCGGGCCTTCCGGCCGACTTCGAGGTCTTCGAAATAATCCATTACTTCGCCGGAGCGTCCGTTTCGTGGCCGGCATGGCCGGCGTGGTCGCTGTGATCGGGGGCTCCGGCTTCGTCTACCTTCTTGTCCTTGTCGCAGCAGTCGGCGCCCTCGTGCTTCATCTTCTTACAGCAGCAGCACTTCTCCATGTCGCCATCAGCGGCGAATGCCGCGCCGGGGAGGACGAACGACGCAAGGGCGAGGGCGGCAAACAAAGATTTCATGGGGTTCACTCCTTGGTGGACGGGGAAATCGTCAGTCCCCGAAGCTGAATCGCGCAAACACCGTGTAACCCATCGGGTTCGATCCGTAAGCTGAATTGAGCGCATCCGGCTTTGCAAACGCTGATACCGTCCCGCCCAACGCTAAATTCACCGGGCCGAGTGGCAGGCGATAAGCATAACCCGCCTGAAACTTGGTCACCCTGAAGGCGGCGTCGTGCAACGGATCGGCATGATCCGGGAAAAGCTCGTCGTTCTTCACGTTCTCCACCCGGCCGAACAATGTGTGATGGCGGTCGATGTCCCAGCTGACCTCACCCAGCCACGCTGTGAGCGTGTTGCCAGGCACCCGGTCCTTGGCACTGAAGGCGGCCATCGCCGACAAGCCACGCCCGTTATTGTAATGCGCCGAGACGGTCGTACGGCGCTCGTCCTCGCCCAAGTGTTGCTCCTCGGGTTCGCTAAGCTTGCCGTAACTTGCCTGGAGCAGCCATGCACGCGACGGCGCGAAGCTGCCGCGCACGCTCCACGAATCGAGCTTCGGCGTCTCGATGTTCCAGCGGAACTCGTCGGGCTCGCGCCCTCGGAAGGCGCTCGCCTCGAACTGCCACTTCGGACCCGAAACGCCAGCAGTGATCACGCCGTAGGTGATGTGGGTTGAATCGAACCAGTGGTGGGTGATCGGCGCCTCGGAATTATAACGCGCGCTCGCACGGTGCATGAATGCACTTGGGCCGAGCGCCGGCTCGCCGACCGGCCCGCCATACAGGAAAACGCTGGTGCGGTCGGCGATATCGAGATCTACCCGACCGGCCAGTTCCATGAACAAGTCGTGCGGGTGCTGCCGATCGACCAGCGGCTGGCCATAGGCGACCTCGCCCGTAGCGAACAAGTTGGGGTAGCCATCGTGCCGCATCGCCGGCTCGCCGCTGAGCATTGTGCGCGCCATGTAACGACCGCCACTGAATTCGCCACTGACCGTGGCCATGGCCATCGACTGGACATAAAGCTTGTCATCGCCGCGAGGGCCCGACTGGTTGGTGTACACCGGCCAGAGGTAGCCATGGAGCATCAGACTGGCATCCGCGCCGAGGCCGATCATCGCGCCGTGGTTCATCGCTTCGTTGGCGGGCAGGCGCGCGGTCCCGGAGCCTTCGCCGCCGTGCATTATCGACCCGTGGTCCATTGCGCCGTGGTCCATCAGCACGTGGCCCATCCCGTTGGGGTCCTCGCCCTGGATCGTCTGCGAATTATCCATTTGCGCATGGTCCATTTGCGAATGGTCCATCTGTGAATGGTCCTCGGTCGCGGGCGCTGAAGTCGGAGAGGGCTCGGCTTCCGCTGCCGGCACGGTCGCCGGCTCAGTCGCTGGAGCCGGCAAGGGCGTCGGCATCGGCATCGTGTGCTGGTCATGGCTCTGGGCCATTGCGGGGGTGGCAAGCGCGAGAAGAGCGCTGCCAGTCAAGAAGCGAAATAACATTGGAATCTTTTCCATTATCAATGGTTGAACAGCATCCAGCCCGCCATGGCGACCATCGCGAGATTTTCGGTCAGCGAAACGAAGCCGAGCGGAACATTGCTCGAGCCGCCTACGCAGGCGCACTTGATTTCGCGCTTCTGGACATAAACCGCGTAGAACACGCTGACCGCGCCGATCGTGCCGATGAACAGCGCGACAGGGATCGACAGCCAGTCTAGCGCGTGGGCCGCCATCAGCACACCCGCGCCGCCTTCAAGGAATGGGTAGGCGTACGCATACGGTAGGAAACGGCGCGCCAGCAGATCGTAACCCAGGAACATGCTCGAAAATTTCTCGAGATCCTGCAGCTTCAGCATCGCGAGGATCGCCATCGCGAAGGCGATGAACCATTCGCCCGCTTGGACGGTCAGCGCCGAGCCATAAGCCAGGAAGCTCGTTGCCGCGGCGAGCAGCGCAGAGATCGCGAACACAACTAGCACCGGCGTATAACTAGTCGACCCGGCGGCCGGCAACGGCTTGCCGAGGAACGCGCGCAATTCGGTGTAGCCGCCGATGCGCCGGCCATCGATAAACGTTTGCGGGGTGGTCGCTACGTCATGCTCCCGCTTGAACGCGTCGGTTTCACCCCGGGTCGTTAGCCAGTGATCCTCAACCCGGTAGCCGTTTTTTTCGAGCAGCCATTTGGCTTTCACGCCGTAAGGACAAGTGTGATCGGGCATCACCATGCGATGAAGCTGGGCGGTTTTGGTGATCTTGTCAGCCATCATGCCCACTCCTATAGCTTGCGTACTACGGTACGGAGTCAACAACAAAAATGATGCGGATTTCGCAATTGGCGCGGGCCGGCGACGTAGGTGTCGAAACGGTGCGGTTCTATCAGCGCAAAGGATTGCTGGAGGTTCCGCGCGGCGGCGCACCTGCCGGGCGGCATTACGATGAGCAGGACGTACGCCGCCTGCGCTACATTCGGCAGGCACAGACCGCCGGTTTCACACTCGCGGAGATCGGCGAACTTATCGAACTCGATCGAACCGACGATCGGCCGCGCGCTCGGGTCATGGCGCGTGAACGGCTCGCGGCGCTCGATACTGAGATTGCGCGGCTCGAGGAGGCGCGTAGAGTCGCTCGCGAAGCTGGCGAACGACTGTGCAAAGGGCGGAGCGGGGCCGTGCCCGATCCTCGCAGCGTTCGATTAGAGCTTCAGCTTGAGATCGCGGCGCTCGAAGTCGGGTAGCACCCGATATCGTGCCGTGATCAGGCTAAATACACCAAACAACATCAGCCCGATCGCCACCAGGGTGTAGAGGGTGCCATTGTCGCGCAACGCGAGGATCGCTTCGCCAAGTCCTTTCACTTTTCCGGACTGCGACAGCCACGCCGATTGGACAAGCGACCATCCGATCAGCGCGAACACTACTGCCCGCGTGGCGCTGCCGGCCCGCCCAACTGCCTCCACGCCGGCCGGCGCGCGACCGTCCAAGTGCTTCATGAAGTCCGCCGTCACCGCGCTTTTGGCCTGAATGAAAGCACCGGCAAGAAAGCCGACGCCGACGAGGCCGAGCAGGATCCCACCAACCTGCCAGTCGAGCACGGACCCCGCCATCTCCTGGCTTTGTCCGCTGCTAGAAGCGCGCTTTGCGCCGGTCGCGAACTGGTACGCCGCGTAAGCGAGAAAGCAGTGCGCCGCACCGCTCGCTGCATCGCCCACTCGCTTGAGCATGCCCTTGGCGTTATTCTCGTGACCATCGATATTGGCGAACGCGCACAGCAGCTTGAAGAACGCGTAAGCCAGCAGGCCGAGCGCAACAATCCACAGAACGACTGATCCCAGCGGGACTTCCTGCAAGTAGTCGAACACCGACGAAGCGCCATCTTTGGCTTCGCCAGCGGTCCGTAGCGCGATGTATCCGAGGAGGATATAGACCAACCCGCGCGCGGCATAACCGAGGCGCACCAGCGTGATGAAGCTTTGCGATTTATCGACTGTCATGTCGGGCGCAACGGGCTGGCGCGGGTTTGGTGCCTAAACGTTGAATTTGAACAGCATCACGTCGCCGTCGTGGACGAGGTACTCTTTACCCTCCTGACGCAGCTTGCCGGCTTCACGGGCACCGGCTTCGCCGTTGAGCGACACGAAGTCATCGTAAGCGATCGTCTCGGCGCGAATGAAACCGCGTTCGAAATCGGAGTGGATCTCGCCCGCCGCCTGCGGAGCCTTCGCCGCGGCAGAGCAAGTCCAAGCCCGCGCTTCTTTCGGGCCCGCGGTGAAGAAGGTCTTGAGCCCGAGCAGTTTGTAACCCGCGCGTATGACCCGGCTGAGACCGCTTTCGCTAAGACCGAGAGCTTCGAGATACTCGCCGCGCTCGTCAAGCGGCATCGTCACTAGTTCGCTCTCGATGGCAGCCGACACCACCACCGCTTCGGCGCCCTCTGCCTGCGCTTTGGCGAACACTTGCGCCGAAAACGCGTTGCCGTTTCCGGCGTCCTCTTCGCCCACGTTGCAGACGTAGAGTACCGGCTTGGCGGTCAGAAGCTGAGCTTGCGTGAATACCCGCGCTTCCTCCTCGTCCCTCGGCTCTGTCAACCGCGCGGGTTTACCCTCGCGCAGAAGCTCGAGAGCCTGGCCGAGTACACTCGCCATGACCTTCGATTCCTTGTCGCCGCTGGCACCTTTCTTGGCGGCAGCGGGCACGCGCTTTTCGAGGCTCTCGAGGTCCGACAGCATCAGCTCGGTCTCGACCACTTCTGCGTCGGCGATCGGATCGATCTTGTTGGCGACGTGCTGGATGTCGTCGTCCTCGAAGCATCGCAAGACATGGACAATGGCGTCAACCTCGCGGATGTTGCCGAGGAACTGGTTGCCCAAACCTTCCCCTTTGCTCGCGCCTTTCACGAGCCCCGCGATATCGACGAAAGCGAGTTGGGTCGGCACTGTCTTGGCCGACTTGGCTATCGCCGCGATCTTTTCGAGCCGCTCATCCGGTACCGCGACCTGGCCGACGTTGGGCTCGATCGTGCAGAACGGATAGTTCGCGGCCTGCGCGGCCTGCGTTTCGGTGAGGGCGTTGAACAGCGTCGACTTGCCGACGTTGGGCAGGCCGACGATTCCGCAGCGGAAACCCATCGGTAACTCCGGATCATGGGGATTGAAGGCGCGCCCTTAGCGGCCCCAGACTAAATTGGAAACCGCTCGCGAAAGGAAGATGACAGCATGACGCGCCTCGCTCATCAGATCGCAGGGGAGAAATTCATGATCAAGCAGGTGATTCTCGCGGCTTTAATCGCATCGAGCGGGCTGGCTGGCGCGCCGGCGTTTGCAGCAGACGCGCTGTTGCCAGTATCCACCGGGCAGGAACACGGCAAGATTACGCTCACGCTGCCGGCGCCCGGTCCCGACGGGATCTCCGCGCGCTTTCTCTACGTTGTGCAAGCCGAAACCGGGATCGGCGCGGCGACCACCAGCGTCGATCGCGGCGCGCCGCTGCGCGAAGGGATCATTCGTTTCCGCCGTGCAGGCGCCAAGGTGATCGCCGAGTTGGAGAACACCACTTACGTCGCACCTGGCGGTTCAGCAGCGCAGCAGGCATCGGTCGCGAGCAGCTTTCCCACCGCGACGCTGTGGGTGGGGGACATCACCGAAACGCAGAAGGCTGGCAGCTTCGCGTTCGACTTCGCGCCGTTCCTGACCAAGGACTACTTTGGTTTCGCTCAGCGGTTGGGCGAAGGCTACAAACTCGATGCCGATCGCTCCGTAGCCGACCCGACCCGGGTCGAGGCGTTTCCCGATAACGTCGAATTCTCGGCGCTGCTCAGCTTCGCCTCGGGCAAACCGACGCCGGAGCTGCGCAATATATCGCCGACGGGCAGCGATATCTCCTTGTGGGTGCGCCATTCGCTTGTGCGCCTTCCGATTGATCCGATGCCGATCCGTCACGACCCGTACAATTTCATCATCAGCCTACCGCAATACGATTTTTCGGCGCCGCTCGGACAAGCGATGCTCGCCAAGGTCGCCACACGGCACCGGCTTGAGAAAGTGGACAAGAATGCTGCTCGCTCGCCGGTCAAGGAACCGATCGTCTATTACATCGACGGCGCGGCGCCGGAACCGGTGCGCCAGGCGCTGGTCGACGGGGTCAGCTGGTGGGCAGAAGCGTTCGCCGAGGCCGGCTATCAGGACGCGTTTCGGGTCGCGATCCTGCCGGCAGACGCCGATCCGCTCGATATCCGCTACAACGTCGTCAACTGGATCAATCGCGCGACCCGGGGCTGGTCCTATGGCTCGAGCATCGTCGATCCGCGCACGGGAGAAATCCTTAAAGGCAGCGTGATGCTGGGCTCGCTCCGGGTGCGGCAGGACATCCTCATTTTTCAGGCACTCGTGGGAGCAGGGCTCACAAATACAGGCAATCCGAACGACCCGGTGCCGATCGCGCTGGCGCGTATCCGTCAACTCGGCGCGCATGAGGTCGGCCACACGCTCGGCTTCCAGCACAACTTTGCCGCCAGCACCCAAGGCCGTCATTCGGTGATGGACTACCCCGCGCCACGCGTGCGGTTGCTAGATGGCAAGATCGACCTGACCGACGCTTATGGGGTAGGAGTGGGCGAGTGGGACAAGTTCCTCGTCCGCTACCTTTACGCCGCCGACGACGAGGCAGGCCGCGCATTGGTGCAGGAAGCGCAGGCCAAAGGATTGCGGTTTGCATCCGACAATGATTCGCGGCCGATGGAAACCGCCAACCCGCAAGGCGCGCTGTGGGACGATGGAGAAGACGCCGTCGTCGAGCTTTCGCGCGTGATGGCCGTGCGCTCTGCCGCACTCGCCCAGTTCGATGTAAATTCCGTTCCGGCCGGACAGGACTTGGCGAGCCTGCGCCGGGCGTTCGTGCCGATCTGGCTGCTTCACCGCTACCAGGTGGAGGCCGCTGCCAAGACGCTGGGCGGTGTCGTCACTCCCAGCGCGTTGGCCGGCGACGTTGCGCGAGTGACCACCGTGCCCGGGATGCAGCAAACCGCCGCACTCGATGCGCTGATCGGCGCGCTTTCGATCGATGCCCTGACGGTACCCGCCCGGCTGCAGCCCCTGCTGTCTTTCGGCCCCGGCGTCGACGACGATTATCAGAGCGCGATCGAGATAATGCCGACAGCCGGCGGGCCGGTCTTCGACAGCTTACGCGCGACCGAAATCGGCGCTGTCCAGGTACTCGACAACCTGCTCGACCCGCAGCGCCTCAACCGCCTCGAAATGCAGCACGCGGTCGATCATACGGTGCCGTCAGTTGATGCAGTCGCCGCGCGTCTGCTCGATCATGCGGATAAAAGCGCTGCCGGAAGCGCCGTTGGCCGCCGGATCGCGACAACGATCGTGATGTCGCTGGCGCGCACGGCCGGGAATGGCTCGTTGTCGCGCTCGATCGGACTGCAGATCAATGGGCGCGTGGCGCACTGGGCGAAAAGCCTCGGCAGATCCGCCGCGCTGAACGACGAGGGCAACTGGCGCCGTGGCCTCGCCGCGCTGATTTCTGATCGCGAAGCGCTTGCGGCAGCCTTGGCCGATCGCGCCATGCTGCCAGCCGTCCCGCCAGGAATGCCGATCGGATAAATTCCTGATCGATTGGTCGAAAGCGGTTGGCAGACGCGCCGCGTCCGCTAACCTGCGGAAAAGCTATCGGGCGTGTACGAGTTGAAGATCGCTAGGGGGGCTTTTGATGTCCAGTGCAGCCGCGGCCGTCGCCGACCATTCCGAGTTCAGCGATCCTCCGAAAGGCCCGGAGCCGTCCGCTGACGTAGCGAAAACCCAGACCATCGCCGACCTGATGACCCCGGCGGTCGGCGTGTTCGGTCCGCAGGCGACCGTTCAGGAAACGATCGAGGCGCTGCGCGAACAAGTCAAATCGTCGCTTATTACCTACCTTTACGTAGTCGATCCGACAAACCGGCTGCTCGGCCTCGTGGTGATGCGAGAGATGTTATTGGCTTCGCCTGACGCTACGCTCGAATCATTAATGCTGCGCGCGCCCTTCGCGCTTGATGCGGACTTGCCACTGAGCGAAGCACTCAAGTTGGCGCTGAACAAACATTTTCCGGTCTATCCGATCATCGATGGCCAGGACCGCTTGCTGGGCCTTGTCCGAGGATCGGACTTGTTCGCCAACCGCGCGATCGAGATTTCAGGCCAGTCGGGCGCGATGGTGGGCGTCGACAAGGAGGAGCGGCTCGGCACTTCGCTCAGCCGCAGCCTGAAGTTGCGCCATCCTTGGCTGCAGGTGAACCTGCTGACCGCATTCATCGCAGCTGCGGTGGTCGGGGTGTTCGAGGACACTCTGAGCCGGCTGGTGATCCTCGCGGTGTTCCTGCCGGTCATGGCCGGCCAGACCGGCAACACCGGCTGCCAAGCGCTGGCGGTCACGCTGCGCGGAATGACGCTGGGCGACGTCAAGCCGGGCGCGGAGCCGGGCATGGTGCGCAAGGAAGGCATGCTCGGTTTCCTCAACGGCGGGCTGGTCGGTCTGACCGCGGGAGTGGGGATGTTCGTGTACGCGACGATCCAAGGGGAAGCTTCGCCGCTTACGATGGCGGCGGTAGTGTTTTTCGCGATGATCGTCGCCTGTACCATTGCCGGGATAGCCGGCGCGCTGATCCCAATGGTGCTCAAGCGGCTGGGCGCGGACCCAGCGACCGCGTCGAGCATTTTCCTTACCACCGCCAGCGATGTCGCCAGTATGGGCATCTTCCTGACGCTGGCGACATGGATGCTCTAGGTTATGCGCGTATTGCTGCTTCTACTTGCGCTCTTGGCGCTCGCCGCCTGCGAGACGACCAATTCGTCAGATTGGACGGGTGGCAAGGGCACACCGTTCAAGCAGGCCGAGCGCAGCTGCAACGAACTTCTGCCGACTGTGGCGAAAGAGGAAGATCGGCGCGACTTTTTCATCGGTTGCATGCAAGCATTGGGGTGGACGCCGAAAGACGGCGCTTCCATCGAACTTTGACGAATACTTCGGTCGTGAAAACTGGCGACGAGGCGGTAACAAGTGAACCTTAAAGGTGTGAAGTCCGACTGTCCGCACCAGTCGGTGGCAAGATCGGTCGTGAGCATCGAAGGGCGGTAGGCAGCGATCCAGTCCGCTGCCGTGGTCAGTGCCGTGCTCTTGAAAGCTGCGCCGGGCGGGGTGGCCGTCGCTTGCAGCGCCAAATGGAGCACGAGCGACGACAGTCGGCGGATTACCAAGCTGTCTTGGCTCAAATCACATACAGATAGGGCTTTTGCGGCATTAATCCTGCTGGCGCCGCGACACATCGCTCATGAAACGCGCGTCGTCTGCCTTGGCTAACCAGTCCGCCTCCGTCCCGACCGCCGCGAGCATATCGGATAATGGGTCGATCTCCCCCTTGGAGAAATTGCCGAGCACGTGGGCGGTTACCCGGTCCTTGTGCCCAGGATGGCCGATACCGATGCGCACGCGGCGAAAATCAGGTCCCAAATGCTGGTCGATCGAACGCAGCCCGTTGTGTCCCGCAAGCCCGCCGCCGATGCGCACCTTAACCTTGAACGGAGCAAGGTCGAGCTCGTCGTGAAACACCGTCAGCGCCTCCGCGCCAAGCTTGTAAAACCGCAAGGCTTCCGCCACCGCACGACCGCTTTCGTTCATGAACGTTGCGGGCTTGAGCAGCAGCACTTTCTCGCCGCCGATGCGGCCTTCCTGCACCCAGCCAGAGAACTTCTTCTGCACCGGCGCGAAAGCGTGCATTTCAGCAATCACGTCGGCCGCCATGAAGCCGACGTTGTGCCGGTGCATCGCGTATTGCGGACCGGGATTACCGAGACCTGCCCAGATTTGCATCGCGCGCGTCTAGACCACCGGCGTCACGCGGCCAACCCGGTCAAGCGCGCACGGCCGTATTCGCCGCGCTGAGGATCGCGCGTACGCTGGCGGTCGCAATGTCCTCGTCGATCCCGCAACCCCAAACCGTCGCGCCCGACGGCAGCAGACATTCGACATAGGCAGCCGCGCGGGCATCCGATCCGGTTGACAGCGCGTGCTCGGAATAATCCCGCACTTCGAGTTCGAGGGCGAAGGCGTCGCACAGTGTCGCGACGACCGAGGAAATCAATCCGTTGCCGCGACCGCTGACCGATTGCGCGCGCCCGGCAACTTCTATCGTTCCGGCGAAAATCCGCGTACCATCGGCAGCACGGCTTTCCTCGTAATCGACCAGCTCGAAGTGATCATCCGGCGTTTGTACGTAATACGCGTTGCGGAACGCGCTCCAGATATCGGCGGCGTTGAGCTCGCGACCCAACTCGTCCGCCAGGCGCTGGACATGCCTAGAGAAATCCGCCTGCATCGCCTTTGGCAGCTTGAGGCCCTGGTCCTGCTCGAGCACCCAAGCGAACCCGCCTTTACCGCTTTGCGAATTGACCCGGATGACCGCTTCGTAACTGCGCCCGAGATCGGCCGGATCGATCGGCAGGTACGGCACCCGCCAGCGTTCGTCGTTTTGCCGTTCACGCGCCTCGAAGCCTTTTTTGATCGCGTCCTGGTGGCTGCCTGAAAAGGCGGTGAACACCAGTTCTCCACCGTAAGGGTGACGTTGATGGACAGGGATCTGGTTGCAGAACTCGACAGTCTCGATCACGCGATCGATATTTGAAAAGTCCAGAGCTGGATCAACACCTTGGGTGTACATGTTCAGAGCAAGTGTCACCAGACAACAATTGCCCGTCCGCTCACCGTTTCCGAAGAGGCAGCCTTCCACCCGGTCCGCGCCGGCCATCAGCCCGAGCTCGGCCGCGGCGACCCCGGTCCCGCGGTCGTTGTGGGTATGGAGGCTGATAACCGCCGCCGAACGGTTCGGGAGCATGTCGATGAAGCGCTCAATCTGGTCTGCATAGACGTTCGGCGTGCTTGCTTCGACCGTCGCGGGCAGGTTGAGTATGATCGGGTGTTCCGGCGTCGGTTCGATCACGTCCATGACGGCTGCGCAGACCTCGACGCTGAAATCGAGTTCGGCGGTGGAGAAAGTCTCCGGGCTGTACTCGAAGTGCCAGTCGGTGCCGGGGCGCCTCTCGGCTTCATCGCGCATGACCCGGGCACCTGCGACCGCGATCTCGCGCACTTCGTCGCGGCTCATACGGAAGACGATCTCGCGCCAAGCTGGGCTGACCGCGTTATAGAGATGGACGATCGCGGTCCGCGCACCGTCGAGGCTGGCGAATGAGGTGCGAATCAGGTCCTCGCGGCTCTGCGTGAGAACCTGGACGGTAACGTCATCGGGGATGCGGCCCGAGCGGACCAGCCCCTGAATGAAGTCGAACTCGGTCGCGCCGGCGCTGGGGAAGCCGACTTCGATCTCCTTCATGCCAATTTCGACGAGCAGATCGAAGAAGCGGTTTTTCTTCACCGCATCCATCGGATCGACGATTGCCTGGTTGCCATCGCGCAAGTCGGTGGAAAGCCAGCGGGGCGGGGCGGTGATAGTGCGGCTGGGCCATCGGCGATCGCTCAGTGGCACCTGGGGAAAGGGGCTGTATTTGCGCGACGGTTCGCGCAGCATTGTGGCGGGCCGGCTATTGGGCGTTGTCATCGAATTTCTCAGTACGCGGGCGGTTGCTTCGAAGGGCGGTTGGTCCAGGCCATTTTTTCCCTTGGGGCGCCGCCGCGCCCAATTATGGCACGCGCGCGATCACGCCCAAGGGCGGATAAGTCGAAGCAGAATTAGCGCGTTACAGGCCATGCAGGTAAACATGGGGGAGAAGCTACGCCTACGCAAATGTTACAATTGAAATCAGTCGGCGGTTAGCCACAGCTTGCGGATCGGATCACGTCGGTTCCTTTATCGATCCGCACATTCAGACGGTCCTCGCGAAAATCCTGCGTGACCACGCTGTCAGGGTAGAGCCAGCGGATCGACTTGGCCCCAGTCGCGGCGGCCACAGCGGCGCGCACCTCGGTGGTCGCCTTTTTGCCGACCCAAGCTTTTACCTTCTCGCCATTGCACGCATTCACGGCCGGCGCGGGCATCGACTGCGGCTCGCCGGAGGGTTTCGCGAATGCAGCCGTCAGGTCGAGTTCGACTTCGTCGGACACCAGCGGAATGCCGCTTTTAATGCCAAAGTCGGAACGTTTGATCAGTGCCCGTCCTGAAAAACCGACTGTCTCGGAGCCCATCATCGTTCCAGCGCCGGTGAAGCGCGCCTGGATCCCCACCGGACGAGTGCGCCCGTTAAGAGTAAGGTTGCCGAGAATGTAAGCCGCCATGCCGTCAACGCTCGGCGATACGCGGAGGGAGACAAAATGCGCAGGTTCGGCATCCGCGCCGAAGAAATCGGGCGTGGCGCCGTCCTTACCCGGCCGCAGCAGATGATCTTGTAGACCCTGGCTCGCAACCAGTGGATTGATCGGGATGGTCACGTCGACTTTGGCCCGCGAAAGATCAGCCGGATCGATCGTGAGCGTGCCGGTTACGTCACCGAACAGCCCGAAATAATCGCTGAAGCCAAGGTGATCGACCCGCCAGCCGACCAGCGTGTGGTTGGGATCGGCCTGGTAAGTGCCTCCGGTGACCCGTGACGGATCGGCCGCGCCCGGTTTTTCGGTCGGCATCTGGGCGATCGCTACGCCGCCAAGTGCGGTAGCGGCGAGCAGGGCAATCGGTAGCAGAACTCTGGACATCATCGCTTCCTCCACGAACTCGTGCAGACTGCCGTGATCCGGCGGTCAAGTCTACCGCCGCTAGTTGACCGCCTTGTCGACCAGCTTGTTCTTGCCGATCCATGGCATCATCGCGCGCAGCTTGGCGCCGACCTGCTCGATTGGATGCGCCGCCGCCGCCTTTCGTGCGGCTTTGAGCTCAGGCTGGCCGGCGCGGTTGTCGAGCACGAAGTTCTTTACGAAGCGTCCCGATTGAATGTCCTTGAGTACGCGCTTCATCTCGGCCTTGGTCTCATCGGTGATGATCCGCGGGCCGCTGGTGATGTCGCCATATTCTGCGGTGTTGCTGATGGAGTAGCGCATGTTGGCGATCCCGCCCTCATAAAGCAGGTCGACGATCAGCTTTGTTTCATGGAGGCATTCGAAATACGCCATTTCGGGTGCATAGCCCGCCTCCACCAGCGTTTCGAACCCGGCCTGGATCAGATGGGTGATGCCGCCGCACAGCACCGCCTGCTCGCCGAACAGATCGGTTTCGCATTCTTCCTTGAAATTGGTCTCGATCACGCCCGAGCGACCGCCGCCAAGACCGCTGGCATAAGCGAGCGCGACATCGTGCGCGTTGCCGGTCGCGTCCTGGTGGACTGCGATCAAGCACGGCACCCCGCCGCCGCGCTGGTATTCGCTGCGTACGGTATGTCCCGGCCCCTTGGGCGCGATCATGATCACGTCAATGTCGGCAGGGGGCTCGATCAGTCCGAAGTGAATGTTGAGCCCATGCGCAAAGGCAAGCGCGCTACCAGGCTTCATGTGGCCCTTGAGATCGTCCTGCCAGATCGAGGCCTGAAGCTCGTCGGGAGCGAGAACCATGATCACGTCAGCCCACGTGGCCGCGTCCTTGTTCGACATGACCTTGAAGCCGGCGTCCTCAGCCTTCTTTGCAGTAGCTGAGCCTTCGCGCAGCGCGATGGCGACGTCGTTGACGCCGCTCTCGCGCAAGTTCTGCGCGTGGGCGTGACCCTGGCTGCCGTATCCCAGCACGACGATTTTCTTGTCGGTTATCAGGTTCAGGTCGGCGTCGGCGTCGTAATAGACTTTCACGTTCTTTTTCCCTCGTCATGCCGGCGCAGGTTGAGACCGTGATGTCCCAGCTCGCCTACCAATCCAACGCGACCCCAGCTTTCGCTGAAATGACGCAAACTATTCAAGCCGCCTCGGCTCCGCGCATCATGCCGACGATCCCGGTGCGTCCGACTTCGGTCAGCCCGAGTTGGCGCATCAGCGCGATGAAGCTGTCGATTTTCTCCGGCGCACCTGTGATTTCGAAGATGAAGCTCTCGGTCGTCGTATCGACCGGCTTGGCGCGAAAAATCCCGGCCAGACGCAACGCCTCGACCCGCTTCTCGCCGGTGCCCGTTACTTTGACCAGTGCCAGCTCCCGTTCGACGTGCGGGCCTTCTTCGGTCAGATCGATCACCTTGTGCACTGGTACCAGCCGTTCGAGCTGTGCGCGGATCTGGTCGATCACCTGCGGCGGCCCATTTGTAACGATGGTTATCCGGCTGACCTGATGGTTATCGGAGATGTCCGCGACGGTCAGGCTGTCGATGTTGTATCCGCGCGCGGTGAACAGCCCGGCGATCTTGGCCAGGATGCCCGCTTCGTTATCGACTGTGATCGCGAGCACATGACGTTCGGCCTGGACAGGTTTGATCTGCATCACACCAACGCCTTCGCTTCATCATCCAGCGTGCCTTCAACGCGATCGCCATGGAGCAGCATGTCGGTATGCGCTGCACCCGAGGGGATCATCGGCAGGCAATTGGCTTCCCTGGCCACCCGGCAGTCGACCATCACCGGGCCATCGTGGTCGAGCATCGCCTGAATGCCAGCGTCGAGCTCGGTCTCTTCCTCGATCCGGATCCCTTTCCAGCCATAGGCTTCCGCCAGCTTCACAAAATCGGGCAAGCTATCGGAGTACGAATTCGAATAACGGCTTTCATAAGTCAGTTCCTGCCACTGGCGGACCATCCCCATGTATTCGTTGTTGAGGATGAACACCTTGACCGGCAGGCGGTACTGGCTCGCGGTGCCCAGTTCCTGGATGTTCATCTGGATCGAGGCTTCGCCGGCGATATCGATTACCAGCGCATCCGGATTGCCGAGTTGCGCGCCGATCGCCGCGGGCAGACCATACCCCATCGTGCCAAGGCCACCGCTGGTCAGCCATTTATTGGGCCCGAAGAACCCAAAATACTGCGCTGCCCACATCTGGTGCTGGCCGACTTCGGTTGAAACGATCGGATCACGATCGCGGGTCAGCGCGAACAACCGCTCGACCGCGAGTTGTGGCATGATTTCGGTTTTCGAGGGTGGATACGACAGGCTTTCCCGCGCGCGCCAGCCGGCAATGCGGGCCTTCCACTCGCCCATGTTCTTTGCCCTCCGATCGCCCCACGCGGCAACGATCTGATCGAGCACCGCGGCGCAGTCGCCGATGATTGGCAAGTCGACCGCAACGATCTTGTTCACGCTTGCGCGGTCGATATCGATGTGGATTTTCTTCGAATCGGGGCTGAAGGCATCCAGCCGCCCGGTCACCCGGTCGTCGAACCGCGCGCCGATGCAAACCATGAGGTCACAGCGATTCATCGCCATGTTCGCTTCGTATGTGCCGTGCATTCCGAGCATGCCGAGCCAGTCGGGATGGTCGGCGGGAAACGCGCCCAGACCCATCAAAGTGCTGGTCACGGGCGCACCGATCAGGTCCTGCAGCCTGCGGAGCAAAGCGGTGGCGCGGGGCCCGGAATTGATTACCCCGCCGCCGGTGTAAAAGATTGGTCGTTCGGCCTTGGTGAGCAGTTCGATCGCGCTTGCGATAACATCGTGTGGTGCGGTCGAAGTCGGGCTGTACCGCGACGACGGGAGCGCCCGGGAGGCGTCCGCATCGAGCGTCGTGAGCGCCACTTGCACGTCCTTGGGAATATCGATCAGCACCGGTCCCGGCCGCCCGGTGGTGGCGATACGAAATGCTTCTTCGATAGTGGCCTGCAGCCGCGCTGGGTCTTTTACCAAGTAGTTGTGCTTGGTGCAGTGGCGGGTAATGCCGATGGTGTCGGCTTCCTGGAATGCATCGGTACCAATCAGCGGGGTCGCGACCTGCCCGGTAATGATCACCAGCGGGATCGAATCCATGTACGCATCGGCGATCCCGGTCACGGCATTGGTCGCGCCGGGGCCGCTGGTAACCAGCACCACGCCCGGCTTGCCGGTGGAGCGCGCGTAACCCTCGGCGGCGTGTGCCGCTCCCGCTTCGTGGCGTACGAGGACGTGGCGAAGACGCCGGTCGGCGAACAGTTCGTCATAGATCGGCAGCACCGCGCCGCCGGGATAGCCGAACACGAATTCGACCCCCTGCCGCACCAGGCTCTCGATCAGAATGCTGGCGCCGCTGCGCTCGTTCACCGTACTGCTTCCTTCTTTCGCCGCGCGGCCTAGCGGGGGCACGACATAAAAGCGACCCGACGCGGGGGAGCGCGCCGGGTCTTTTTCTCTTCAAGAGACAAGCTGAACTTAGCGAAAGATTATGGCGCGTCAAGGGTCAGTGACGCAATAATAGTTTGAACAGGGCCAATTCGTCGAAATGTTCCGCCGAAATGCGCGGCCATTCGGCGGGGGGCTGGGCGTTGAACCAAGTGAGCTGCCGCCGAACATATTGCCAAGTCGCACGCTGGCCGCGCAGTTCGGCTTCTTCGCGCGACCAGTTGCCCCTAATCCACCCTGCAATTTGCGGTACGCCGATGGCGCGCATTATCGGCAAGTCGGGAGACAATCCTCGACCCAGCAGCGCCTCGACCTCGTCAACGGCGCCTTCGTCGAGCATTTGGCTGAAGCGGCGTTCGGTTCGCTCGCGAAGCGTGCCGAGGTCCGGGCGAAGGATGACCGGGTGTAAGCTGACGGCATTATCGATGCCGCTGCCATCAGCCTGTTGCCAGAACGCGAGCGGCATGCCCGTCGAGCGTATCACTTCAAGCGCGCGCGCGATCCTCGTGCGATCGTTGGCGTGCAGCATCCGCGCGCGATGGGGGTCTTCGTTCTGGAGGGCGGCGTAGGCTTCAGACGGCTCGAGCGCGCGAACAGCCTCGCGCACTGCGGGATCGATCTTGGGGACTTTCGCGATGCCTTCGATCAATGTGCGGATGTAAAGTCCTGTCCCGCCAACAAGGATCGGCACCCCGCCTTCAGAATGCACTTGCGCCACGGCGTCGCGCGCTGCTTGCGCCCAGTCGGCAGCGGAACACGCGTTCGCGCCGTCCCAGGTGCCGAAGAGGCGGTGCTCGACCTCGCGCATTTCCTCCTTGCTTGGACGGGCGGAAAGGACGCGCAGGTCAGCGTAGACTTGCGCGCTGTCGGCATTGATCACAACTGCATGTCGACCCTGATTTGCTAGCGCGAGCGCAAGCCGCACCGCCAGATCGCTCTTGCCGCTCGCGGTGGGCCCTGCGATGAGCGCGACCGGCGGCCGGCCTTGCCGTTCGGGAGATTTCGCAGTGCTCATCGCGCGGCTGATAGCAGACCAGGAAGGTCTGGAAACTCGGCTCGATGCCGCGATTATAACGCTCGAGCGCAAAGGTCTGCGCGTGGCGGCCGCAGTGATGCTCGATTTTTGCGGCGACGTGCTGCAACTCGCGTTGCCCGACGGCGACCCGGCGGTGCTGCGCCGCGCTCTCGACGAGCATTTCGCACCCGTCGATCTGCTCGTTTCGACGCGCGAGATCGGCGTCCCCGCACTGTTTGTGTCGGATATGGATTCGACCATGATCGGGCAGGAGTGCATCGACGAATTGGCCGATTTCGCAGGGCTCAGAGACCGGGTCGCGGCAATTACCGAACGGGCGATGCAGGGCGATCTCGATTTCGCCAGCGCGCTGACCGAACGGGTCCGCCTGCTTGCGGGGCTCGAAGAAGACACGATCGCCACCTGCCTGGCAGACCGCATCCGCCCGATGGCAG
This sequence comes from uncultured Alphaproteobacteria bacterium, assembly GCA_963781525.1. Lineage (GTDB taxonomy): Bacteria > Pseudomonadota > Alphaproteobacteria > Sphingomonadales > Sphingomonadaceae > Tsuneonella. The sequence goes on from CAWAGD010000008.1 coordinate 270,959, forward strand.
GCGCCAGCACACTGGTCGCCACGCTCAAGGCGCAAGGGTGCCGGACGGTGCTGGTGACCGGCGGCTTTCACCACTTTGCCGATCCGGTTGGCAAGCAACTCGGGTTTCAGCACGTGGTTGCCAATCGTCTGGCAGTAGCGGACGGCAAACTCACCGGGGGGTTGACCGGGGAGATCACCGACAGCGCCGTCAAACGCAATGTCTTGCTCGAAGAGGCGGCCCAAATTGGCGAAGGTTCCGTCACGCTGGCGATGGGCGATGGCGCGAACGACATTCCGATGCTGCAGGCGGCCAGCTGGGGCATCGCCTATCACGCGAAGCCCACGGCGCGCGCCGCAAGCGACGGGTGGATAGATCGCGGTGATCTGACGGCCACGCTCTCTCTGCTGGGGATACCGCGCGAGGATTGGGTCGCGGCGTGAAACCGCTTCCCCTGGTGAAACGATAACGCTATATTGACATGTATGTCAGTAAAGGCCTTGCGATGAGCGACGCGAACCCGATCCCGACCGCAACACCGCACGCTGCCTGTGCGGCCGACGGCACGGTGTTCCGCAATCCTGCCCGCCCGCAGCCCCAGCGCGATGTGCGCAAGGCGTTTCGCAAGTTCGGTGAGTTGATCAAGGACAAGGAAAACACCGCGCTGGTGTTCGAGATCTATGAATCGCTGCCGTCGAAAAGCTTCCTTCCGCGCGCTCGCGCCTTGATGCTGAGCGCGCGCGGTGAAGCGCTGCGCGAAGCCGAGCCGTTCCTGCCGCCGATGCTGGACAACCACGCGGAATTGCGCAAGCTGCCCAAGGGGTCCGTCGCTCACGCATATTGCGATTTCATGGAGCGCGAAGGGCTGTCGGCTGCCGGCCTCGTGGCCGAATCGGAGAAGATGGGCCGCCCCAGGTACGGCGACCTCATCGAATGGTACGGCTTCCGTCAGCGCGACACACACGATTTGATGCATATCTTGACCGGCTATGGGCGCGACGCGTTGGGCGAGCAATGCGTTCTACTGTTCACACACGGTCAGCAGCCAGCCGCGGGGCATCTGCTGCTTGGATATGCTGGCGCGTTCAACATCGCCAAGCAGGTGAAGAGCCAGGCGCCCGTTTGGCGCGCGGTGCGCGAGGCGCACCGACGCGGCAAAAGCTGCCCGGCGCTGGTCGAGATGTCTATTCGCGAACTGCTGGCAATGAACTTGGCAGAGGCACGCACGCGCTTTGGGATCGGCCAGCCGATCTGGTACCGCAAGTGCCACCAGGTGTGGCAGGCCGAAGGCATCGATCCCTACGACCTGCTTGGCAAGCCGACTGAGGCCAAACTCGCAGCCTGACTCTCGACCGGCTAGCCGACCATCCATTCGCGAAAGAAGCCGTCGCTCGCTTCGCGCAGGGCGGCCAGCAGGACCGTCCCATCGCCAACCGTCAGCGCGTCCCCGCCGGTGGTCCCGATGCGTATGAACGGCACTTGCGCGTGATCGAGTTCGACGCCCGGCGCGACCGTGACCAGGTAACGCCCTTGGCTTTCGTTAAAGGCGAACGCACCGGTCATCGCATCGACCGATGCGCCGATCCCACCCGCCAGCGCCATTTCCGCAAGCGCCACAAGCAGACCGCCGTCGCTGATGTCGTGCACCGCGGTGACTTTTCCTTCGACGATCAACTCGCGGACGATTTCCCCGTTTAGCCGTTCGTCGCGCAAGTTCACCCGTGGAGGATCGCCGTCCTCACGGTCGTGGATTTCGCGCAGCCACAACGATTGACCAAGTTCGGGATAGTGCGCCCCGATGGCCAGGATCGCCTCACCTTCGGCTTTGAACGCGATTGTTGCCATGTGCGCGCAATCGTCGATCAGTCCGACGCCTCCGATGGCGGGGGTGGGCAGAATCGCGCTGCCACCGCCGGTCGCCTTGCTCTCGTTGTAAAGTGAGACGTTGCCGCTCACGATCGGGAAGTCGAGCGCGCGGCAGGCGTCGCCCATGCCTTCGAGGCAGCCTACCAACTGCGCCATGATCTCGGGCCGTTGGGGGTTCGCGAAGTTAAGGCAATTGGTCACCGCCAGCGGCCGCGCGCCCACCGCGCACAAGTTGCGGAACGCCTCCGCAATCGCTTGCTTACCGCCTTCGTAAGGGTCGGCGTAGCAATAGCGCGGGGTGCAGTCGGTGGTCATTGCCAGCGCTTTGCGCATGCCATGGACGCGCACCACCGCCGCGTCGCCGCCCGAAAGCTGGAGCGTGTCAGCACCAACCTGGCTGTCATACTGTTCCCAGATCCAGCGTCGGCTGGCGAGATCGGGGCACGCCATCAGCTTGAGCAAGTCTGCGCCGATGTTCGAACTCTCTGACACATCGCCCAGCGGGTTGATCTCGGCCCAGGCGCGATATTCCTCGCGGCTCATGGCGGGCCTATCGTAAAGCGGTGCGTCGGCCGCGAGTGGTCCGAGAGGTATGTCGCACACCACTTCGCCGCCGAACTCGAGCACCATGTGCTGGGTGTCGGTCACTTCGCCGATGACCGCGAAATCGAGTTCCCATTTGCGGAAGATCGCCTCGGCCTCGGCTTCGCGGCCGGGCTTGAGGACCATCAGCATCCGCTCCTGGCTTTCGGAGAGCATCATCTCGTACGGCGTCATGCCATCCTCGCGGCACGGCACCTTGTTCATGTCGAGCCGGATTCCGGCCTTGCCGTTGGTCGCCATCTCGACGCTCGACGACGTCAGCCCAGCGGCGCCCATGTCCTGTATCGCGACGATCATGTCGGTCGCCATAAGTTCGAGGCACGCCTCGATGAGGAGCTTCTCGGTAAACGGATCGCCTACTTGCACCGTCGGGCGCTTCGCGTCAGCGTCATCGGCGAAATCCGCACTCGCCATCGTCGCGCCGTGGATCCCATCGCGCCCGGTTTTGGAGCCGACGTAGACGATCGGGTTGCCGATCCCGGTCGCTGCAGAATAGAAGATCTTGTCGGCATCTGCGACGCCTACGGTCATCGCATTGACCAGGATGTTGCCATCATACGCGGAATGAAAGTTCGTTTCACCGCCAACGGTCGGCACCCCAACGCAGTTGCCATATCCGCCGATGCCCGCGACGACGCCCTGAACGAGGTGCTTCATCTTGGGGTGGTCCGGCCGCCCGAAGCGCAGCGCATTGAGGTTGGCAATCGGGCGCGCGCCCATCGTGAACACGTCGCGCAGGATGCCGCCTACTCCGGTCGCTGCACCCTGGTAGGGTTCGATGTAGGACGGGTGGTTGTGGCTCTCCATCTTGAAGATGCAGGCCTGACCGTCACCGATGTCGATCACTCCTGCGTTTTCGCCCGGACCGCAGATCACCCACGGCGCCTCGGTCGGCAGCTTTTTCAGGTGAATGCGCGAAGACTTGTAGCTGCAATGTTCGGACCACATGACCGAGAATATTCCGAGCTCGACCAGGTTCGGCTCGCGCCCCAGCGCGTGCAGCACACGTTCGTATTCTTCAGGGGAGAGGCCGTGGGCCTCGATGATGTCCGGGGTGATCTCAGCCATGATCGCGCCCCTTAGCGGCGGTGCGCCGATCCCGCCAGAGGCGGGGTGTGCTTGACCCCCAGCGGCATCGCCGCCAAACGGCGAGCCTATGGATTCACCGTCTAATGACATTGCCCCGTTGAGCTTCGAAGACGCGCTGAAGGCACTCGAGGACGTTGTGCGGCGGCTCGAAAGTGGCGAGGTACCGCTCGACCAGTCGATCGAGCTCTATGAGCGCGGCGAAGCCCTGCGGGCGCATTGTCAGACCCGGCTCGACGCGGCTCAAGCGCGGATCGAAAAGATCGTCGCCGGGCCGGACGGACGCGCGAGCCATACGGTGCCGTTCGACAGCGATGGCTGACCTCGCTCTCGCAAGCAACGCGGCCCTGGGCGAAGCGCTGTCTCGCATCCAGCGCGAGGTCGACTCCGCATTTTCCGCCTTTCTGCCGATTCCCGAAGACCCTCGCGCCCCACTCGTTGAGGCAATGCGCTATGCAGCGATCGGTGGCGGCAAGCGCATCCGCCCGCTCCTGACCGTCGCCACCGCCGGCATGTTCGCTGTCGATCGCGATGCCGCGGTGCGCGCCGGCTGTGCGGTGGAGGCGATCCACGTCTATTCGCTCGTCCACGACGACCTGCCGTGCATGGACGATGATGATCTGCGCCACGGAAAGCCCACGCTGCACAAGGCGTTCGGCGAAGCGACCGCGGTGCTCGCGGGCGATTCGCTGCACGCACTGGCGTTCGAGATCCTGTCGATGCCCGAGACCGCGCCCGATCCATTCGTGCGCGCCGAGCTGATTGCCACGCTGGCGACCGCGAGCGGGTGGGGCGGCATGGCAGGTGGACAGATGATGGACATCGCGGCCGAGGGGCGGCGTTACGACCTGCCGACGATAACCCGCCTGCAGCAAATGAAGACCGGCGCGTTGTTGGGCGCGGCAGTCGATATGGGCGCGATCCTGGGTCGTGTTCCTCAGGAAGGTCGGGGGCACTTGCGCGCCTACGCGCGCGATATCGGGCTCGCTTTCCAGATCGCCGACGATCTGCTCGATGTCGAAGGCGACGAAAAGGCGGCGGGGAAGGCGCTGCGCAAAGATCAGGGGGCCGGCAAGGCGACTTTCGTTTCGCTGATGGGAGCTGCTGCGGCGCGCGCACAAGCCCAAGCGCTGGCTGAACAGGCAATCGGTCACCTTGCGTCGCATGGTACCGAGGCCGATCTGCTACGCGCGCTGGCGCGCTTCATTATCGAAAGGGACCGATAGGATGAGCGACAAACCCGATCGCATCGGTATCTACCCCGGCACCTTCGACCCGATCACCCTGGGACACGCGGACATCATCCGCCGCGGGAGCAAGCTGGTTGACCGGCTGATCATCGGGGTCACAACCAATCTGAGCAAGGACCCGATGTTCACGCCGGACGAACGCATGGCGATGGTCGAGCGGGAAGTCGCTGCATTGGGTCTGGAGAACGTCGAGGTTGTTGGCTTCAACGCGCTGCTTATGCATTGGGCGGAGAAAATGCGCGCCTCGGTGATCGTTCGCGGCTTACGCGCTGTCGCGGACTTTGAATACGAATACCAGATGGCGGGCATGAACCAGCAGATAAATCACAACATAGAGACAGTGTTTTTGATGGCTGACGTTTCGCTGCAACCGATAGCCAGCAAACTGGTGAAGGAAATCGCGCTGTTCGGTGGAGAAATAGGCCCATTCGTAAGCGCTGCTGTGCGCGACGATGTGAGCGCGCGGGTCGACAAGATTGGCCGTCGGGGCGACCTCTAACCATTCATTGAACCGACAGTCGGGCCCCGCTAAAGGCCGAGCCGAACCGACATTTTGCAAAAGACGGGATTTCCATGTTGAACCGCCTGCTCGTCCCTACGGCGTTGGCTACGCTGGCGCTCGCCACGCTCGCTCCGCCTGCTTTCGCTCAGGGCCAGCCTGCCGAGGCCGCGCCACCCGCCGAGCAGGTTGCGCCCGCTGGTGCCGAAACGCTTACCGCACCGCGTGCTTACGCCCCGATCGATTTCGACATCACACACGATCCCGAGAACATTCTCCTGCTCGACCTATCGACTGGGCGCAGGGTGGCGGTCCGGTTGATGCCTGACTGGGCGCCCGGCCATGTCGAGCGCATCAAGACGCTGACCCGCGCTGGGTTCTACGACGGGGTGAAGTTCCACCGCGTGATCGAGGGGTTCATGGCGCAGACCGGCGATCCCACCGGCACCGGCCGCGGCGGTTCTCAGCTTCCAGACCTCAAAGCCGAGTTCAACCCTATGCCCCACTTGCGCGGCACGATTTCGATGGCGCACGCGGCGAGCGACGATTCGGCCAACAGCCAGTTCTTCATCACTTTCTACCCGCGCTTCAGCCTCGACCGCCACTACACCAACTTCGGCCGCGTAATAGCCGGGATGGATGCAGTCGATGCGATCAACCGGGGGGAGCCGCCGGCGAATCCAACGGTTGTGTTGCAGGCGTCGATCGCCGCTGACGGTAAACCGCAAGCGCTTGCGCCCGCGCCCTTGCCGATCGAACCCTCTGTCACCGCCGACATGCTCAACGCGCCGCAGTCGAACTGATCGCGTAGCTCTGCTAACGCGCCGGCGATGCGCGTTGACCTGTTCGATTTCGACCTCCCCCCAGAGCTGATCGCGTTACGTCCTGCGCGGCCGCGCGATGCCGCGCGAATGATGGTGGTGGCGGGAGCGCAGTCGTTCGATGATCGATCGGTAAGCGACCTGCCGTCGGTACTGCGGGCTGGCGACGTCCTGGTATTCAACGATACCCGCGTCATTCCCGCGCAGCTCGAAGGAAAGCGCGGTGACGCGCGCGTTGGCGCGACGCTCCACAAGCGGATCGACTTGCGGCGCTGGCAAGCTTTCGTGCGCAATTCCAAGCGTTTGCGCGACGGCGATATCATAGCGTTCGGCGCGGAGGTCGAGGCGTGCGCCGAGGAGCGCCACCCAGACGGATCGTGGACGCTTGCCTTTGCCGGTTCCGAACCCGTCGAGGTCTTACTCGAACGCGCTGGGCGCATGCCGCTGCCACCGTACATCGCCGGCAAGCGACCGACGGACGATCAGGATCATGCCGATTACCAGACCATGTTTGCCGCACGCGATGGCGCTGTCGCAGCACCCACCGCTGCGCTGCACTTCACATCGAAACTGATCGACGCACTCGACGCCGCCGGTATCGGACGTGAGATGCTTACGCTCCATGTCGGCGCGGGTACTTTCCTGCCCGTAAAGGCCGAGGACACCGCGGACCATGCCATGCACGCCGAATGGGGCTCTATCGATGAAGCCACAGCAGACCGGCTGAACGCCGCGCGAGCGGCCGGGGGCAGGGTGATCGCGGTCGGCACCACCTCGCTTCGCCTGCTCGAGAGCGCCGCCAGCAACGACGGCACGATCCGCGCGTTCACCGGCGACACCGCAATCTTCATCACCCCCGGCTACCGGTTCAAGGCAATCGACGGACTGATGACAAACTTCCACCTGCCGAAATCGACGCTGTTCATGCTGGTCTCGGCGCTGATGGGGCGTGCTCGAATGCACGCTGCATATGCCCATGCGATTGGCTGCGGCTACCGGTTCTACAGCTACGGAGATTCGTCGCTTCTGTTGCCTGAGCAAGGCGACCGACCGGCCACCATTTGACGAAGCATCGTTGCCACCCCAAGGTCGGTGGCGGATGGAAACGATTCTTGACATTGCCGGACTGACCAAGGTTTACCCGGGCGGTTTGAAAGCCCTCGACGGGGTTGACCTGCAAATCCGCCGCGGCGAGATTTTCGCGCTGCTCGGGCCGAACGGGGCCGGCAAGACCACCCTAATCGGCGCAGTGTGCGGGATCGTGCGAGTGACCGACGGGACGATTACCGCGTTCGGCCAGGACTTGGCGCGCCATTGGCGCGACGCGCGCCGCCGTATCGGGCTGGTGCCGCAGGAACTCGGATTCGATATGTTCGACACGGTCGAGCGTCAGGTTGCGTACTCGCGCGGGCTGTTCGGCTGCTCGCCGGATGCCAATCGAATCGAGGAAGTGCTCCGATCGCTTAGCCTGTGGGACAAGCGCAAGGACCAGATTCGCGCGCTGTCTGGCGGCATGAAGCGGCGCGTGTTGATCGCCAAGGCGCTAGCGCACGAACCCGAGTTGCTGTTCCTCGACGAGCCGACAGCCGGAGTTGATGTGGAGTTACGGCGGGACATGTGGCGCCAGATCGCCGCGTTGCGGGAGCGCGGCACAACCGTGATCTTGACCACCCACTACATCGAAGAGGCCGAGGAGATGGCCGATCGCGTCGGGGTGATCGACAAAGGCCGGTTGCTTCTTGTCGACGACAAAGATGCGATCATGGCCCGGCTCGGCCGAACCGAAGCGCGCTTCCGGCTGGCCGCGCCGCTTACTGCCGTGCCCGACAGCTTGTGCGCCTATCCGCTCCATCTAGAGGACGAAGGCATGACGCTTGCCTATCGCGGTGGCGACGGGACGGGCAAGGGCAGGGCAGAAGTCGCCGCGCTTGCGCAGGCGCTGGCGCTGCAGGGAATGGCGTACACTGCGCTCGACCAGAAGGCTTCGAGTCTCGAAGACATCTTCGTCGGGCTGGTCGAGGACGGCGCCGCATGATTAATTGGCGCTCGACGTATGCGATCTACCGCAACGAACTGGTGCGCTTCATGCGTACCGTGTTCGGCTCGCTGATCTCACCGGTGCTGACCACCAGCCTCTATTTTATCGTCTTCGGCGCCGCAATCGGCGGGCGGATGAACGCGGTCGGCGGAGTCGATTACGGTGCGTTCATCGTGCCTGGCCTGCTGATGCTGACACTGCTCAGCGAGAGCACGAGCAACGCGAGTTTCGGCATCTACATGCCGCGCTTCACCGGCGCGATTTACGAATTGCTATCGGCTCCGGTCGGGGTGGCGGAGACACTACTCGGTTTCGTCGGCGCGGCAGCGACCAAAAGTCTGATCCTTGCGACGGTGATCCTGCTGACCGCGACGCTGTTCGTCGATTACCGCATTGAGCACCCGGTTTTTGCGCTGCTGTTCATCGTGCTGGTTTCGGCGAGCTTTTCGCTCCTCGGGTTTATCCTTGGAGTTTGGGCTGAAGGTTTCGAAAAGCTGCAGCTGGTGCCGATGCTGATCCTCACTCCGCTGACCTTCCTTGGAGGAACGTTCTATTCGATCGACATGCTCGCCGAACCCTGGCGCACCGTCGCGCTGGTCAATCCGATTGTCTATCTTGTGAACGGACTGCGCTGGACATTCTATGGCGAGGCGGATGTCTCGATCGGCGTATCGCTCGCCCTGACGATGGCGTTCCTCGCGATCTGCATCACCGTGATCGCTTGGATCTTTCGCACGGGCTGGCGGCTGCGCGGTTGAGCCGCTAGGCGGCGCGGCGATGAAACCGCGCTTTGCCTTCACCATCCACGCCACCGACGGCAAGGCGCGTACTGGCACGATCGCCATGCGCCGCGGCGAAATTCGCACGCCTGCGTTCATGCCGGTTGGCACCGCCGCAACGGTCAAGGCGATGAAGCCCGAAGCGGTCCGCGCGACGGGCGCGGACGTGATCTTGGGCAACACCTACCACCTGATGCTGCGGCCCGGCGCGGAGCGCGTCGCACGGCTGGGCGGCCTGCATCGGTTCATGAACTGGCCTCGGCCGATCCTGACCGACAGCGGCGGATATCAGGTGATGAGCCTAGCGAGCTTACGCAAACTCAGCGAGGACGGCGTGGCGTTTGCGAGCCACATCGACGGCTCGAAGCACCTTCTTACGCCGGAGCGATCGATGGAGATCCAGCGCCTGCTGGGCTCCGACATCGTCATGGCGTTCGACGAGTGCCCGCGCGCTGACCGTCCGCTGACGGAGATCGAGATGTCGATGAAGCGCTCGATGCGCTGGGCTGAACGAAGCCGAACAGCATTTGACGCCGGCAATGAGCATGCCGAAGCTTCCGCACTGTTCGGCATTCAGCAGGGTGCGCTCGATCGAAGGCTGCGCGCGCATTCGGCCGAGGCGCTGCAAGAGATCGGCTTCGACGGCTACGCGATCGGTGGCCTGGCCGTGGGAGAGGGACAGGAGGCAATGTTCGCCACACTCGATTTCGCGCCCGGCCAGCTCCCGGCCGATCGCCCGCGCTATTTGATGGGGGTCGGCAAGCCCGACGACCTGGTGGGCGCAGTGGCGCGCGGCGTCGATATGTTCGATTGCGTGCTGCCGACGCGCTCAGGCCGCAACGGGCAGGCGTTTACCTGGGCGGGCCCGGTCAATATCCGCAATGCGTTCCATGCCGAGGCGGATGCACCGCTCGACCCGCGCTGTAGTTGCCCGGTGTGCAGTACCTACAGTCGTGCTTACCTGCACCATTTGACGAAATCGGGCGAAATGCTCGGGGCCATGCTGCTGACCGAGCATAACCTGTCCTTCTACCAGCAGCTGATGCAGGCGATGCGCGATGCGATCGGAAAAGCGCGCTTTGACACCTTCGCGGCAGAGTTCATCCGCGACTATCGCGCTCCATCGGTAAACTCGGCGCTTTCTAGCCGGGTGTCCTTGTAAGCGACGAACCGACGGGTCATTCGCTCGAAGAAGCCAGCGCCGATGCGATCGGCAAAACGTTGCGCCTGCTCCAGATCGGAATACCATTTGCCGGCACGGGTAGGGGTCACAAAGCGAAATTTGGTCATCGTAATAGCGAAATGCAGGACCTTCGACGCGGTTCCTAAGCTACTGTTTGTTAGGTAAGAAATACGCCAAAAACACAAAAGGGCGGCCGTTTCCGACCGCCCTTTGTTAAAATCTAGCCTGAGTTAGCGCGAGTAGAACTCGACCACCAGATTAGGCTCCATCGTCACCGGATACGGCACTTCGTCGAGCGTCGGAACGCGGGCGAAAGTAACCTTGTCGGTGCCGTCGGGGCTGACATATTCGGGAATGTCGCGCTCAGGCAGGCCCTGCGCTTCGATGATCAGCGCCATTTCCTTGGCCTTATCGCCCAAGCTGATGACGTCGCCAGCGGCGACCCGGCGGCTGGCGATGTTGCACTTCACGCCGTTGACGCGGATGTGACCATGGCTCACGATCTGGCGCGCAGCGAAGATCGTCGGCGCAAACTTGGCGCGGTAAACGATCATGTCAAGCCGGCGTTCGAGCAGCCCGATCAGATTCTGGCCGGTGTCGCCCTTCATCCGCGCAGCTTCGGCATACGTCGACTTGAACTGCTTTTCGGTGACGTCCCCGTAGTAGCCCTTGAGCTTCTGCTTGGCACGCAATTGGAGACCGAAATCGCTCGTCTTGCCCTTGCGGCGCTGGCCGTGCTGACCGGGGCCATACGAACGGCGGTTGACGGGTGAGCTGGGACGGCCCCAGATGTTCTCGCCCATCCGGCGGTCGAGCTTGTGCTTGGCGCTTTTGCGCTTCGACATGTTGTCGTTCCTTCGATTGCTGGGCCACCCCACTGGTGGCCATCTAACCCGGTTTCGCCCGACGGACCGATATGTCCGCCGCGGCCACTGCTTCACCGGGATGCAGGGCCAAACGCGAGGCGCGCGCATAGCAGGAACCGCGTGCCGGTCAAGCCCGCGCGCTCTCGACAAAGCCGGGCGGACGCGTCAATCGGCGCGCCATGAGCCCTTCCATCCAGAGCCCCGACAAGTGCCAGACCATGCTTGATGTGCGCGCAGGCGTCGATCAGACCGACCGCGAGCTGATCGCGCTGCTCGACCGCCGGTTCGCCTATATGCGCGCCGCCGCCCGCATCAAGGAGGATCGCGAGGCGGTCCGCGACGAGGCACGCAAAGCGCAGGTCATTGCGAGTGCCGCAGCCGACGCGCGGTCTCGAGGCGTTCCGGCGACGTTCGTCGCGCAATTATGGGACAGTCTGGTCGAGACTTCGATTGCCTATGAACTGGCAGAGTGGGATCGTCTGAGGGCCTAACTAGTAACGCCGGCGCTTGGCGAGGTGACTGAGCACCCCGCGCAAGGTTCGGATTTCGAGGTGATTCCAGCCCGGCTTGGTCAGCAAGCTTCGCAGTGTTCGGCGCGTAGTCACCTCGCGCTCTGCGGGCAGGAAGTACCCCTTTGGCTCGAGCATGGCTTCGAGCTGGGCGATCATCCCGTCGAGGTCTTCCTGCGGAGCGGGCGGGAGCAACTCTTCGATTGTCGGGCTGACCAGCGCTTCGTGCTTGGACCATTCGTAAGCGACCAGAATCACCGCCTGCGCCAGGTTGAGCGAGCCAAACTCCGGGTTGATCGGCACGGTCACGATCGCCCGGGCGAGGGCGACGTCATCGGCCTCGAGCCCGGACCGCTCGGGCCCGAACAGGACGGCGCTGCGCCCGGGCTGGGCATGTATCTCACGCGCGGCAACATCGGGCGTAACCACCGGCTTGCTCACACCACGCTTGCGGACCGTGGTCGCGTAAACGTGCGCGCAATCGGCAACTGCCTCGGCAGTGGTGGCGAACACGCGGGTGTTCTCGAGAACGATATCCGCGCCCGCGGCCGCCGGACCGGCCGATGGGTTGGGCCAGCCATCGCGCGGCTCGACCAGGCGCAATTCGCTAAGCCCGAAATTGAGCATCGCGCGCGCCGTCTTGCCGATGTTCTGGCCAAGCTGGGGGCGGACCAGCACGATAACGGGGCGCTCGGGGACGGGGCGCTCAGGCGCCATGATCTTCCGCGTGGCCGATTTCGCGCACGCTGCTGGCGAATTCCTCGAAATCGCGCGCTTCGCCGAAATCACGGTAGACGCTGGCAAAGCGAATATAGGCCACGCTGTCGAGCTGACGCAGCCCCTCCATCACCAGCTCGCCAATGCGGGCCGACAGCACTTCGCTGTCGCCCGAGGTCTCGACCTGACGCTGGATACCGCTGACAAGCTGGTCGATACGCTCCTGCTCGAGTCCGCGCTTGCGTACCGCCAGTGCGATCGACTGTTCCAGTTTGCCCCTATCGAACGCTTCGCGCCGGCCTGCGGACTTGACCACCGTCACTTCGCGCAGTTGCACGCGCTCGAACGTGGTGAACCTCGCTCCGCAGCTTTCGCATTGGCGCCGCCGACGGATCGATGTGCTGTCTTCGGTCGGGCGGCTGTCCTTGACCTGCAAATCGTCGTGCGCGCAGAACGGACAGCGCATCCCTCGTGGTTACTTCTTGACGCGGTTGTAGAGCGCGATGCCGACGCCCGCGAGAAGGCCGATGGGCAAACTGATCACCGGCAGCAACGCGCCCGCGACCGCCCCGATCGCCGCGCCCGCGAGGACCGGCTTGGTCGACGGATGATGCATGCCTTCCTTGGCCATGCCGCTAACTTCATTCTTCACATCGGCGACCCAATCCTGACCGCCGCGGTTGTCGTTGTTCTGGTCCATAGTCACTGCCTTCCTGGATAAACGGGAAATGTTTCGCACAATTCGCTGACGCGGCGGCGGACGCTTTGTTCCACTTGGGCGTCGCCTTCGGGGCCGTTGCGCGACAGGCCATCGACTACTTCGGCGATCAGGCCGCCGATTGCGCGGAATTCTTCAGGGCCGAAGCCGCGGGTAGTGCCGGCCGGTGTTCCGAGGCGAACGCCGCTCGTCACGAATGGACTGCGGGTGTCGTAAGGAATGCCGTTCTTGTTGCAGGTCAGGTACGCCCGGTCGAGGCCGCTCTCGGCAGCTTTGCCGGTCACGTCCTTTGGTGTGAGATCGACCAGCATCGAATGGTTGTCGGTCCCGCCCGAGACGACCCGCAGGCCGCCAGCTTCGACTCCGGCGGCAAGCGCGCGGGCGTTATCGACAATCCGCCGCGCGTAGTCGGCGAAATCGGGCCGCAGCGCCTCGGCGAACGCGACCGCCTTGGCTGCGACGACGTGCATCAACGGGCCACCCTGCAAGCCGGGGAACACCGCCATGTTAAGCGGCTTCGTCAGTGCCTCGTCGTTCCACAGGATGACGCCTGAGCGCGGACCCCGGAGCGACTTGTGCGTCGTGGTGGTGGTAATATGCGCGTGCGGCACGGGCGAGGGGTGCGCGCCGCCCGCGACCAATCCCGCTATATGGCTCATATCGACCAGCAGGTATGCGCCCACTTCGTCGGCGATGCGCCGGAAGGCTTCCCAGTCCCACACCCGCGAATAAGCGGTGCCACCGGCAATGATCAGCTTGGGCTTATGTTCGCGCGCGGTGGCGGCGACTTCGTCCATGTCGATCAGTTCGTCGTCGCGGCGTACGCCGTAGCTGACCGGTTTGAACCATTTGCCGCTCATATTGACCGGCGACCCGTGGGTCAGGTGCCCGCCCGAGTTGAGGTCGAGCCCCATGAACGTGTCGCCGGGCTGCAGCAGCGCAAGGAACACCGCTTGGTTCATCTGGCTGCCGCTGTTTGGTTGGACGTTAGCGAACTGGCAGCCGAACAGCTGTTTGGCCCGCTCGATCGCCAGCGTCTCGATCACGTCGGCATATTCGCAGCCGCCGTAATAGCGCTTGCCGGGATACCCTTCAGCGTACTTGTTGGTGAACACCGAGCCTGTCGCTTCGAGTACCGCGCGGCTGGTGATGTTTTCCGAGGCGATCAGTTCGATCCGAGTACGCTGGCGCTCAAGCTCGTGGTCAATCGCGGCGGCGATTTCCGGATCCGCGGTAGCGAGATCGTCGCCCCAGAAGCGCGTGAGCGGATCGGCGGTGATCTCCCGGGCGATCGTCGCAGCCCCAGATGCAGACGAGGGGTTCATGCCGTTTCCTTGCTCAGGGGTGGGTTCGACAGCTTGTCGACGCGGCGCTGATGCCGCCCGGCGCCGAATTCGGTGGCGAGAAACGCGGACACGCACGCCTTGGCCATGTCGATGCCGATCAGCCGGGCGCCGAGCGCGATCACCTTTGCATCGTTGTGCTCACGCGCCAGCGCCGCTGACAGCGGCTCGCTCACCAGCGCGCAGCGCACCGCCGGATTGCGGTTGACCGAGATCGAAATGCCGATGCCTGAACCACACAGCGCTATCCCGCGATCGGCGGTACCATCGGCTACCACGCTCGCCAGATGGTAGCCAAAATCGGGATAATCGACGCTATCGGCGCCGTCGGTGCCGAGATCGGCGACTTCGTGACCGTCCTCGATCAGCCACTCACGCAAGGACGCCTTGAGCTCGAACGCGGCATGGTCGGAGGCGATGGCGATACGCATCGTGCGCACTTAAGCGGCCCCGCCGATTTTCTCCACCCCGCAGGAGGGCTTTTTCGACCGACACGAAACGATTGACGACATCCGGAGGCTCGCCCCATGTGCAAGCGAGGGGAAACGATGATGCTGTCACCAAATAGGCTGGCCTGGTTGGTCGCCGTGTTGCTCGGCATTGGCCTGGGGATACTGGGAACATCGACCTTCGCACCGGCACCCGCGGACAGTGATCCAGCCACGTTCTCCGCCATGCGCGCGATGCGCGATATCGAACGGATCGCGGCCCGGCCGCACCCGACCGGCTCGCAGGCCAACGCCGAGGTGCGCGGTTATCTAAGGCAGCGGCTCGAATCGCTCGGACTGACGGTCACCGAGCAGGGCTCGCCGCTTAACGCGCAAGCGACGCGAAAGCTTGCCGATTGGCGCGGAAGGCCCTCGGAGGGCGTGTCGATCGTGAACCTGGTCGGCATTCTGCCGGGACGCGACCGCGCGCTGCCCGCAGTGCTGCTGATGGCGCACCACGATACCGTGTGGGGCTCGCCCGGGGCGCCAGACGACACCACGGGCGTGGCGGCAATCCTCGAGACTATCCGTGCGCTCACGCAACGAAGCCAGCCTGCGCGCGACGTCATCGTGCTGTTTACCGATGGCGAGGAACTGGGGCTCAATGGCGCGCGTGCGTTCTTCACAGGCAATCCGCTGCGCGACCACGTGGGGGCAGTGATCAATCTGGAATCGCGCGGCGGAGGGGGCCGGGCGACGCTGTTCGAAACTTCGCGCAACAACGGCAACATCGTGCGCCGTTACATAGCCGCGGCCGACCGCCCGGCGGGGTCATCGCTTTCGGTATTCATTTACAAGCTGCTACCCAACAACACCGACCTGACTGAGGCGCTAAGCGCCGACTATGCGGCGTACAACCTCGCCTTCATCGGCCGCCCAGGCCTGTATCATTCGCCGCTCGCGACCCCGGCGCGGCTCGACAAAGGCACCGTGCAGGACATCGGCGAACAGACTCTGGCGTTGACGCGCGAGCTGACAAAGGCACGGTCGCTCCCCCAGCCAGAGGCCGACCTGGTGTTCTTCGATGCGTTCGGCCTTGTCATGCCTCACTATCCGGGCTGGGCTGGCTGGTTGATGCTGGCTGTGGGAGCCCTTGGCATTGCGGCGGCCGCCTGGCGCGAACCGCGTGAACCACAGTCCTGGCGGCAAGCGATCGGGGGCGCCGTGCGCATGACCGGCCTCGTCGCGCTGACCGCGCTTATGCTCTACGCCCTCAATGGCATCTCGGGAGCGAGCGCCGCGGTCAATTATTACGATCGGCTCGCCGCGCTGGCCTCTCTCGAAGCCGTAGCGCTCACTGGCGCGCTTGGGTGCTTTATTGTGCTGTTTGCCGGTTGGCGCGGCGGTGCGCGTAGCTTCGGCTTTCGCTTCGCTGCCGCTGTTCGCTATCGCACTTGCGCTACAGGCGGTTGCGCCCACTGCGGCTTATGTCGCCGTGGTGCCGCTGCTGCTTGTCGGCGTCGCGCAAATGGGAAACCACGCGCGAAATCCGGTCATCGGCCGGGTCACGGCAGCAATCGCGGCCGCGCTCGTGACGGGCTACATGATTCAGTTCGGTCACCAGCTCGTACAGGGCGTCGGCGACACGCTGCTGCCGGCAGCTACGTTGCCATTCGTGTTCGCAGCTTATTCGTGGCTGCCATTGTGGACGGGGCTGGGCCGGCGCGCAGCATTGGTTACGACCGCCATTCTGTTCGCAGTCGCTATCACTATCGCGATTTCGGTGCGGCTCGATCCGGTCGCACCGAGCGCCGCAGTGTATTCAACCTTCAAGTAGCGCCGCCTACTGATCGAGGAAGCTACGCATCTTGCGTGAACGGCTGGGGTGCTTGAGCTTACGCAGCGCCTTGGCCTCGATCTGGCGGATCCGTTCGCGGGTGACCGAGAACTGCTGGCCGACTTCCTCGAGCGTGTGATCGGTGTTCATGCCGATCCCGAAGCGCATCCGCAGCACGCGCTCCTCGCGCGGGGTGAGCGACGCCAGTACGCGGGTGACGGTTTCCTTGAGGTTCGACTGGATCGCGGCATCGACCGGGATGACCGCGTTCTTGTCCTCGATAAAATCGCCGAGGTGGCTGAATCTTCCTCGTCGCCGATTGGCGTTTCCAGAGAAATCGGCTCCTTGGCGATCTTCATCACCTTGCGGACTTTCTCGAGCGGCATCGAAAGCCGTTCGGCCATTTCCTCGGGCGTTGGCTCGCGGCCTTGTTCGTGGAGGAATTGCCGGCTGGTGCGGACCAGCTTGTTGATCGTCTCGATCATGTGCACCGGAATGCGGATCGTGCGCGCCTGGTCGGCGATGCTGCGGGTGATCGCCTGGCGAATCCACCACGTCGCGTACGTGCTGAACTTGTATCCGCGGCGGTACTCGAACTTGTCGACCGCCTTCATCAGGCCGATGTTGCCTTCCTGAATGAGATCAAGGAATTGCAAGCCACGATTGGTATACTTTTTGGCGATCGAAATCACCAGTCGCAGGTTCGCCTCGACCATTTCCTTCTTGGCGATGCGCGCCTCGCGCTCGCCCTTCTGGACCATGTTGACGATGCGGCGGAATTCGGGAAGCGACATGCCGGTATTGCTGGCAATATCGGCGATCTCGGCGCGGATGCGCTCGACCGCATCGGCTTCGTTCGCGGCGAAGGCGGCCCACTTTTTGTCCTTTTTGGCATTGGCGAGCAGCCATGAATCGTCGAGTTCGTTGCCGATATAAGCGCCCAGGAAGTCCGCGCGCTTGACCTTGTGGCGCTCGGCCAGGCGCAGCATCTGGCCGCCAAGCGTGGTCAGCCGGCGGTTAAAGGCATAAAGATTGTCGACCAGGAATTCGATCTTGGTCGCGTGGAACTGGACGCTTTCAACCTCGGCCGTCAGCTGCTCGCGCAGGTCTTCGTATTTCTTTTCCTTGGCCTTGGGAAAATCCTCGCCGCGGCCGAGCACGTCAACGCGATCATTCTGAAGCTTCTCGAACTTCTTGAACAAGTCGGCGATGCGGGCGAACGTCTCGAGCGCTTCGGGCTTAAGCTGCGCTTCCATCTGCGCGAGCGAAAGAGTGTTGTCCTCTTCCTCTTCTTCCTCGACGCGGCGGGTGCGCGGCTCGCCGTCTTCGTCCTCGTCGACTTCTTCCTCTTCTTCCTCGACCTCTTCTTCCTTGTAAGTCGGCCCGGCGGTTGCTTCGGAAATTTCGCCGTCGTCGTCGTCGTCTTCCGCGTCATCGGCCATCTTGTCAGCCGGCGGCTCCTTCGACAGCATCGCGTCGAGATCGAGGATCTCGCGTAGCTGCATTTCTTCGTTGTTGAGCGCCTCGGACCACAAAATGATTGCGTGGAAAGTGATCGGGCTTTCGCACAGGCCCATGATCATCATGTCGCGGCCGGCCTCGATGCGCTTCGCGATGGCGATCTCGCCCTCGCGGCTAAGCAATTCGACCGCCCCCATCTCGCGCAAGTACATCCGCACCGGATCGTCGGTGCGCTCGATGACCTCTTTTTTCTTGGCGGCGGCAGGCTTGGCAGGCTTGTTGGAGGCGCTGTCGTCCTCCTCTTCCTCGTCGCTGCCGATTTCCTCGACGTCGTCTTCGGTGTCGGCCTCGGCCTCGGCATCCTCGTCGTTCTCGACGATGTTGACGCCCATTTCGCTGATCGCGGACATCACGTCCTCGATCTGCTCGCTCGACAGCTCGTCTTGCGGCAGCGCTTCGTTGAGTTCGTCGACGGTGACGTAGCCGCGGCGCTTGGCCTTCGCGATAAGCTTCTTCACCGAAGCTTCATTGAGGTCGATCAGCGGGGCATCGTCTTTGCCAGTGGCGTCTTCGTGGGCCATTTCGTCTCGCGTCATTCGTGGATCTCGTCCGGAGCGCCGGGGTCTGCCACCGGGGATTCAATATCGGTCTGGGCCGCGCGCGCGGCCCTGCGGCTCGCCATTAGCCCGAGTCGTTTCTCGAACGCCAGCTTTCGTTTGAGCAGCCGCTGCTGCTCGGCGAAGGCGGCTTCGGGATCGGTCGCAAAGCGCGCAGTGGCGACCGCAAGCGCGGTTTCCAACGCGGGCCGTTCGACCAGTAACGAAACGGCTTCGGCCAGATCTTCGCGCGCATCGTCCGGATCGGCGCCTTCATCGAGGAAGGCAAAGCGGCTTTTGTCCGGTGGGGGTGCGAAGCCCTGGGGCGCAGATATGGCCTCGTTTTCACCGGGTTCAAGCATCTCGGCCGCCTCGATCAGCGATTCCAGGGCAGGGCCGTTGCGCCCATCGCCCGCCGCAAATCGCCCGAGCGGCTCGGCGTGAAGCAAGATCTGGTCGGGAAATCGCAGCAGACCGGCGATGACCGCGCCCGCAAGCGCATCGCGCGATCCGCCGTCGGCCGACCTACGCAACCGGCTGGCAGCCGCTGGATCGAGCTGCGGCGCGGCGGGCTTAGCGAAGCCGCTCTTCCACTCGCGTTTCTCGCGCGGAGGGCGAGGCGGAAACGCGAAGTTTGAGAACATTTCCAGCAGGTCACGCCGATACAGGGCGCGAATATCGGGATGCTGGATGGCGTCGCAATGTTCGATCAGGCGTGCCTTGAGACCCGCCTTGTCCTCGGGTGTCGCGAGCGGCTGTGCATCGCGCTCGAACGTCCACAGGGTGTCGAGAAGGCTATTAGGCTGGGCGAGCAGGTCCTCCATCGCCTTGGCGCCTTGCTGGTTGATCAGGTCGTCGGGGTCGAGGCCCGCCGGCAGGCGCACAATCGACAGCGTCTTCCCCGGCGCCAGCATGGGCAGCGCACGCGAGATTGCGCGCATCGCCGCTTTCTGGCCTGGGTTGTCCCCGTCGAAACACAATATCGGGGCGTCGACGAGGCGCCACAGCATCTCGAGCTGCCGCTCGGTGAGCGCGGTGCCCATCGGCGCGACCGCTTCCTCGAACCCCGCCGCCGCCATCGCGACCGCATCCATCTGCCCTTCGACCACCACCATGCGCTTGGCGGTGCGCGAAGCCGGTCCGGCGCGGTGGAGGTTGAACAGCGTGCGGCCCTTGTCGAACAAAGGCGTGTCGGGAGAGTTCAGGTACTTGGGAGCGTCCTTTTTATCCGCGTCGAGGATGCGCGCAGCAAAGCCGATCACCCGTCCGCGGGCATCGTGGATAGGGATCGTCAACCGATCGCGGAAGCGGTCGTAGGGCTCCTTGTCAGAGCCATGGTCTTGGGGCACGATCAACAGCCCAGCCTCGACGAGCATCGCCCGATCGAACTGCGCCAGAGCCTTGCCGATCGCGTTGCGAGCATTGGGCGCAAAGCCAAACCCGAACCGCTCCATCGTATGCGCGTCGAATTCTCGGCTGGCGAGATAGTGGCGCGCCTTGGCTCCGGCGGGCGTGTCCAAGCTGGCGCGAAACCAGTCCTGCGCAGCCTGCATGACCTCGTGCAGCCCGGCCTGCTGCTCAGCCCGTTGCGCCGCGCGCGGATCGGCTTCCGGCACCTCCAGGCCCGCTTCGGCGGCCAGCTCCTTGACGGCATCGATGAACGACAATCCGCGCTGATCGGTCATCCAGCGGATCACATCGCCGTGCGCGCCGCAGCCGAAACAGTGGTAAAAGCCCTTCTCGTCGCTGACGGTAAAGCTGGGCGACTTCTCGTTATGAAACGGGCAGCACGCCTTCCACTCGCGCCCCGCGCGCTGGAGCTTGGTGGTGCGCATCACTACGCTCGAAAGCGTCACCCGCGCGCGCAGTTCATCCAGCCATTGCGGGGAGAGCGTCATTCCCCCTCAATGCGGGCGAATCGCGCCGTTTTGCAAGTTAGGCGCAGGCGTTGGCCACGCCTTCCCGGGCCGCCGGGTATGCGCCACTACCGGTCGCCTCGGTGCTGTCCGCAAGGAAAGCATAGGCGTTCGCACTGCCAGCGGGGGGCAGGGTGGATTGCCAATAGAACGTCAGCGGCTCCTTCTGCTCCCACTGGTTTCCGCCATCGCCGGCGCTGACGGTCCAAACGATCTTGCCCGCATCGCACGACACCACGACGTCGGCCTTGGGGCCGATTGCAGCGAGTGCTTCGGGCTTGGCGTAGCCGGCCTTGCCGGTGAACCCGTGCGCCGGCATCGTCATCCGGAACGCGGTCGCGCGTTCGATATCGCTGGCGGTATTGTTGGAACCGATCCCGGTACTGTCATCGTTGTCCCCGCCTGGGTAGACAACCATTACGTAGGTATAGACCGTGCCTGCGGGCGCAGTCGCGGGGTCGCACGGGTCCATCCCTTTAGGGCAGGCGACAAAGCTGCGCAGATCGGCGAAACTGCCGGCGGAATTGGTCATCGCGACGGTTTTCTCCCCGATCCGGCCACCCAACGTAAATTCGGTCAGATCGCCCGCTGGCATGGACTTGGCCTTGGCGACTGCCGCGCTGTCGCTGCCAGTGCGATTGAGATCGGTGACTTCCTGGTCCTGCACTTCGCGTGGCGTGGGGTCGTCGGAGCACGCGGCGAGCGCCAATGCGAGCGTCGAGGCGGCGAACAGGTTTCTGATGGATGCGTTGGTCACGATAGTGCCTCCTTGACCATCTTGCTGGCCATTTGCATGTCGAGCACAGTCCCGTGGCGCGCCTTTAGTTCCGCCATCACCTTGCCCATATCCTTAATGGAATCAGCGTTTAAGGTTGATTTGATGTCGGCGATCGCCTTGCGGGTTTCGTCTTCGGATAACTGGGCGGGGAGGAACTCCTCGATTACCTTCAGCTCCCCGCGCTCCTGCTCGGCCAGTTCTTCGCGATTGCCGTCAACGAACATGGTTATCAACTCGCGGCGCTGCTTGGCCATTTTCTGCAGTACGTCGACTGCCAGAGCGTCGTCGTCGGGCTGTGACGAGGCGGTGCGTAGCTCGATATCGCGATCCTTGAACTTGGCGAGGATCAGGCGCAGCGCCGCAACGCGTTCCTTGTCGCCGGCTTTCATCGCCGCGATCTGGGCCTGCTTGATGGTATCGCGGATCATGAAATGCGCCTTTCGGGTTGATGCGGTGGTATCGGACCGCCACTTACCCCGAGAAACGCCGGTTGGACAGGTTGACGCAACAGCTCCGCGCGCTTAGCCGCTGGGACTTAGCGACATCGCCGGAAAACACTGACTCGGAGCGCCTCTGCATGGCCGACCCCGCCACCACACCTGCGCGACCGACAAGCGCAACCGGCGTGCTGGTTCTGGCCGATGGCACGGTACTGTGGGGCAAGGGCTTCGGCGCCACCGGCAGCGCCGTGGGTGAGGTGTGCTTCAATACCGCGATGACCGGCTATCAGGAGGTGCTGACCGATCCCTCCTACGCCGCGCAGATCGTCACTTTCACCTTTCCTCACATCGGCAACGTCGGCGCCAACGCCGATGACGTGGAAAGCCAGGTCGAAGGCGCTCTGGGGTGCGTGGTCCGGCAGGAAGTCACCCCGCATTCGAGCTTCCGCGCCGAGCTGGAATTCGGCGAGTGGCTGGCCAAGCTGGGCAAGATCGGCCTGTCGGGCATCGACACCCGCGCGCTCACCCGCCGCATCCGTTTGAACGGCGCGCCCAACGCGGTGATCGCGCACGATGCCAAGGGCAAGTTCGACATCCCCAAGCTGCTCAAGCGCGCCCGCGAATGGCCCGGGCTCGAGGGCATGGACCTCGCCAGCCGCGTCAGCCGCGAGAAGCAGGAAGAGTGGGGCGGCGGCCCGTGGAAGCTCGGCAAGGGCTACGGCCGTGCCGACTGGAGTGGCAAGCCCCACGTCGTGGCGATCGACTACGGCAGCAAGAACAACATCTTCCGCAACCTCGCCAGGGCGGGTGCGCGGGTGACGGTGGTGCCGGCGCAGACCTCGATTGAGGAGATCGACGCGCTGAAGCCCGATGGCGTGTTCCTGTCCAACGGACCGGGCGATCCGGCGGCCACCGGCGTGTATGCGGTGCCGCTAATAAGAATTCTCATTGAGCGAGAAATGCCGATTTTCGGCATCTGTCTCGGTCACCAGATACTCGAACTCGCCGCCGGAGCGAAGACGATCAAGATGCACCAGGGCCACCGCGGCGCGAACCATCCGGTCAAGCGATTGAGCGACGGCGTGGTCGAGATCACTTCGATGAACCACGGCTTCGCGGTCGACAACTCCGCGCTCCCGGAGGGGGTCGAGGAAACCCATGTCAGCCTGTTCGACGGATCCAACTGCGGGATTTCACTGACCGGCAAGAAAGCCTTCGGCGTCCAGTACCACCCCGAGGCGAGCCCCGGGCCGCAGGATAGCTTCTACCTGTTCGAGAAGTTCGTGGGGATGTTGGGGTGAAGTGGGACGCCAACCCTCAGGATTACGCCGCAGTTCTCGTCCTGATCGCCCTGTATATCTTTATGGAGAAAGGGGTGGGCGGAGCCAATCATGATCAGCTTTGTGGCATCGTATCCAAAGGCAACGTTTCGCCCGGTCGAGTGAAGTTCGTAACAGCCGAACTGTCCGATATCGAATTCGTCAGGTCTGCTGGGTCTGACGGTCAATCCCAGCCCAAGTTTGAGATCACTCACAAGGGTGCTCGTTGGATGGAAGCAAACTTCAAAGTGTCCCGGGGCGATCGCTTTGAGTTTGTAGCCCGCGGCAAGACGGTTGTTCTGCGCGACGTCGGTCGGCTGGTCGAAACCGGCCAGAGGGGCGAGGTTGCGCCAGCTCAACCGTCTGACTGGAGCAAGTGGGGGGCGATAGCGGCAATCATCGCTTTGCCATTAGCGATCTTTATTTGGTGGTTCTCATAGATGCCCAAACGCACTGACATTTCCTCGATCCTCGTCATCGGTGCCGGGCCGATCGTTATCGGGCAGGCGTGCGAGTTCGATTATTCGGGCACGCAGGCGATCAAGGCGTTGAAGGAGGAGGGGTACCGGGTGATCCTGGTCAACTCCAACCCCGCCACGATCATGACCGATCCCGAGTTCGCGGACGCGACCTACGTCGAGCCGATCACGCCCGAGATCGTCGCCAAGATCATCGCCAAGGAGCGCCCCGACGCGGTGCTGCCGACGATGGGCGGGCAGACCGCGCTCAACTGCGCGCTCGACCTGTTCAACGACGGCACGCTGGCGAAGTACGGCGTGCAGATGATCGGCGCCGACGCCGACGCGATCGACAAGGCTGAGAACCGCCAGCGCTTTCGCGAGGCGATGGACAAGATCGGGCTCGAAAGCGCGCGCAGCGGGGTCGCCACAACCGTCGAGCAGGCGTTCGCCGTGCTCGAGCGCACGGGGTTGCCGTCGATCATCCGCCCCAGCTTCACGCTCGGCGGCACCGGGGGCGGGATCGCGTACAACAAGGCCGAGTTCGAGCGGATCGTGCGCGAAGGGCTCGACGCATCGCCGACGACCGAAGTGCTGATCGAGGAATCGCTGCTCGGCTGGAAAGAGTACGAGATGGAAGTCGTCCGCGACAAAGCGGACAACTGCATCATCATCTGCTCGATCGAGAACGTCGATCCGATGGGGGTCCACACCGGGGATTCGATCACCGTCGCCCCGGCGCTGACGCTGACCGACAAGGAATACCAGATCATGCGCTCGGCGAGCATCGCCGTGCTGCGCGAAATCGGTGTCGAAACAGGCGGTTCGAACGTGCAGTTCGCAGTCGATCCGAAGTCCGGCCGGCTGATCGTGATCGAGATGAACCCGCGCGTCTCGCGCTCGTCGGCGCTGGCTTCGAAAGCGACCGGCTTCCCGATCGCGCGCGTCGCGGCCAAGCTGGCGGTCGGTTACACCCTGGACGAGATCACCAACGAGATCACCGGCGCGACCCCGGCGGCGTTCGAGCCGACGATCGACTACGTCGTCACCAAGATCCCGCGCTTCGCGTTCGAGAAGTTCAAGGGCGCGAAAAACGAGCTCTCGACCGCGATGAAATCGGTCGGCGAGGTGATGGCAATTGGCCGCAACTTCCAGGAATCTGTTGCAAAAGGCGCTGCGCGGGCTCGAGACCGGTCTCGACGGTTTCAATCGCGTTGTCGAACTCGAGGGCGCGGGGCGCGATGCGATAACCGCCGCGCTCAGCAGGCGCACGCCAGACCGGCTGCTCCAGGTGGGCCAAGCCTTCCGCGAAAGCTTCTCGGTCGAGGACGTCGCGCGGATCACTGGTTACGACCCGTGGTTCCTGCGCCAGATTGAAGAGATCATCACCTGCGAGGCCGTGGTGATGAAACGCGGCCTGCCGAGCGATGCCGCGCAACTCCGCCGACTCAAGGCGATGGGTTTTTCTGACCGCCGCCTCGCTACCCTCGCGGTGCGCTCCGTCGGGGTCGCAGGCGGGCTAGGCGAAACCCAGGCCAAGCGCGCCGGGCTGCTCCACGACACCTTGCGTGCGATGGCAGGGGCCACGAACGAGGCGGAAGTGCGCGCACTTCGCCGCCGGCTGGGCGTCCACCCGGTGTTCAAGCGCATCGACAGCTGCGCGGCCGAGTTCGAGGCGGTGACGCCCTATATGTACTCGACTTACGAAGCGCCCAGCTTCGGCGACCCGGAGAACGAGGCGGCTCCCAGCGACCGCAAGAAGATCGTGATCCTGGGCGGCGGGCCGAACCGGATCGGGCAGGGCATCGAGTTCGACTACTGCTGCGTCCATGCCTGCTTCGCGCTGTCCGAGGCGGGTTTTGAGACGATCATGGTCAACTGCAACCCGGAAACGGTGAGCACCGACTACGACACTTCGGATCGTCTCTACTTCGAACCCCTGACCGCCGAGGACGTGCTCGAAATCCTGCGCGTCGAGCAGCAGAATGGGGAGCTGGTCGGAGTGATCGTGCAGTTCGGCGGCCAAACGCCGCTCAAGCTGGCGCAAGCGCTCGAGGACGAGGGCATCCCGATCCTCGGCACCTCTCCCGATGCGATCGACCTTGCCGAAGACCGGGAGCGGTTCGCCAAGCTGGTCACCGACCTCAAGCTCAAGCAACCGGCCAACGGTCTTGCCCGCACGCGCGACGAGGCCGCCGCGATCGCCGCGCGGATCGGTTACCCAGTGCTGCTGCGCCCGTCGTATGTGCTCGGCGGACGGGCGATGGAGATCGTCGACAGCGAAGCCCAGCTCGACAACTACATCGCCACCGCGGTCAACGTGTCGGGCGAAAGTCCGGTCCTGGTCGACCGGTACCTGCGCGACGCGATCGAATGCGATGTCGACGCGCTGTGCGACGGCACCGAAGTGCGCATCGCGGGCGTGATGCAGCACATCGAGGAAGCGGGCGTCCATTCGGGCGACAGCGCCTGCACCCTGCCGCCGTATAGCCTCCCGCCCGAAATCGTCATCGAGATGGAGCGCCAGGCCGAGGCGCTCGCAATGGCGCTGGGCGTAAAAGGGCTGATGAACGTCCAGTTCGCGGTCAAGGATGGCGAGGTGTACCTAATCGAGGTCAACCCGCGCGCCAGTCGCACGGTGCCGTTCGTCGCCAAGGCGATCGGGCAACCGGTCGCCAAGATCGCCGCGCGGGTGATGGCGGGCGAGTCGCTGGCGAACTTCCCCCCGTTCAAGCGCGAATTCGATTACATGGCAGTCAAGGAAGCGGTTTTCCCCTTTGCCCGCTTCCCCGGATCGGATTCGGTTTTGAGTCCGGAAATGAAATCGACCGGCGAGGTGATGGGGATCGACCGCGATTTCCCCACCGCCTTCCTTAAATCGCAAATCGGCGCGGGTGATACCCTGCCGGAGAGCGGCGTGCTGTTCGTCTCGGTGAAGGACAGCGACAAGGCCGCGATCGTGCCCGCCGTGCGCGCTTTGATCGAGCACGGGTTCACCGCGGTTGCCACCGGTGGAACACAGCGTTTCCTGGCTGAGCAGGGTTTACCCGTCGAGCGCGTGAGGAAAGTCGCCGAAGGGCAACCCCATATCGTCGACAAGATCATCGACCATGAGATCGCGCTCATCTTCAACACCACAGAAGGCTGGCAGTCGTTGCTCGACAGCCAATCGATCCGCGCCAGCGCGCTGTCAGCGAAAGTGCCTTATTACACGACTGCAGCGGCGAGCCTCGCGGTAACGCGCGCGATAACCGAAGTTAAAGCCAGCCAGCTTGAAGTGCGCCCGCTCCAGGACTATCATAGCTGAATACCCTACACGTTCCCCGACATAGCGACTGGTAAGGGGGCTGTCTCATTGGCAGCCGGCTGGCGAATTGTCTGGGGCGAGGCGCAATTTGGAAAGAAAACGGGATGGCTACGATGGAAAAGGTGCCGATGCTGGCAGAGGGTTACGAGCGGATCGCCGCCGACCTCAAGGCCTATCGCGCAGAACGCCCCAAGATCGTCGATTCGATCGAGGAAGCGCGCGCGCACGGCGACTTGTCGGAAAACGCCGAATACCACGCGGCAAAGGAGCGCCAGGGCCAGGTCGAAGCGCAGATCGCCGATCTGGAAGATCGCATCAGCCGCGCGCAGATCATCGATCCCGCTTCGCTGTCGGGCGACCGCATCGTGTTCGGCGCAACGGTCACGCTAAAGGACGAAGCCGATAAGCCAGTGAAGTACCAGATCGTCGGACAGACCGAAGCGGATGCGAAAGTCGGCCGGATCAGCTACAACTCGCCGCTCGGCCGCGCGCTGATCACCCGCAAGGTAGGCGACGAGATCGAGGTCACCGTGCCTTCAGGCGATAAGTTCTACCTCGTTGAGAAGATCGAGTTCATTTAAGACAATCCGGCCCGGCCGGGATCGCCTCGGCTGTCCAGGCGGTCACTGCCCCTCAGTGCTCGGATCGAGCAGCTTGTGGAGGTGGACGATGACATACTTCATCTCGGCATCGTCAACGGTGCGCTGGGCGGCCCCGCGCCACGCGTCGAGCGCGCTGGCGTAATCCGGGAACACACCGATTATTTCGATCGCGCTCAAATCCTGGAAATGAATTGCCCGGGGGTCGGTCACGCGTCCGCCCATCACGAGGTGGAGCAGCTGCTTTTTGTCGGTCATTTATCGGTGTCCTTGGGGATGCGCTGAGCCCCATAGGCAAAGCGGCGCGGCAGGGAAAGCCCGCCGCGCCGCGTTTGGCCAGTCAGGAATGGTCCGATCAGTTGCTCATGCGCGAGCGCAGATTGCGCAATGAACGGCTCGCACTTTTACCTACCTCGCGAGTGATCGATCCAGCCGTGTCCGAGGCATCGCCGGCTTCGCGGCGCAAACTGCGCGCGCCCTCTGCCAGTGCATCGCCAAGCGTTTCGCCCAGGTCCCCGAGACGGCTCTGCCCTGATCGAGCTGCCTTGCCCGCGCCGTCGATGGCTTGCGAACCATAAGTGACCGCCAGATCGGCGAGCACGCCCGCGAGCACTGCTCCTCGCTTGGTTGCCTGCTTGCGCAGCCGGCGGCCCGGTCCAGGCACGATCGACGCGATCAGTACGCCGAGTGCGACGCTACCGGCGAGGGTTGTAATCGGGTGTTCCTTGACGAACGAGCTCGCGCCGTCGCGGGCTTCGCGCGCGTAATCGCCGAACGAACGTTCCTCGTTGCGCTTTTCCGCGGCGTCAATTTTGCTCTTCAGCTCGGTGCGTTTCTGCTTGGTCGTCATATTGGGCGGCTCCTCGGTGGGATAAAAGTGGATTGCCCGGCTAACGGTTATCGGCTGCCTCGCGTTCCCCGTCTCCATCTTCACCGGTCAACAGATCGATGATCGGATGGCGAGCGAACCATAGCATTATCGCGGCGATCAACGTCGCGATGACACCCTTGTTGTCGTCGGCCACAGCGACCGCCTCGTCGAGCACGTCGGCCGCACCTTCACCGATCCTGTCCATGACGCGGGTGGATATGCTGCGCGCGGCGATATCGGCGCGCAAATTGGAGATATCAGCGTCAACCAACGCGCGCGCGGCATCGCGCATCAGTCGATCCTCGCGCATTGCGTGTTCGAGCCCGTCGCTCATTTGCCCGTCTCGGAAAACGCGCTGGAAAGTTGCCCGAAACGGCTCTTGGCGACAAGTGCGAACAGCACGCCGCCAACCGTCAGCAGTCCGACCACGACCCCGGTCGCTCCCCACGCGCCGATCGCCGGTGCGAGCGCAATCAGGGCGCCGACTACCAGCGCGACCAGCGCAAGGTGCACCAGCATCACGGCGACTATTCCGTAAGTCGCCCCGGACCGGCTGCGGTCGACCACAAACGACGCGCGGCTCTTCTGGAACTGGAGTTCGGCCTCGAGGTAGGTCTTCCCATCGTCGATCAACGCCATGACGTCGTCGCTCAGCGAGGGACCTCCTGGAATAGGCGCGTCCGCCGGCGAATCATCGCCGGCGGCCTGCTCAAAAATATGATCGTGCTCGCTCAACCGTCCCTCCCGGTCAGGGTATGATCATCACACCCGGGAAGAATTCAGTCGTTCGAACCGCGGAACAGCCGCGCCAGCAGGAACCCGCCCACCGCGGCGATGCCGACTGCGAGACCGGGGCTCTTGCGAACGAGTTGCCGCGCGTCTTCGCTCAACTCCTCAACTGTCTTGGTTTCGAGGCTCGACGAGGCATCCTGCAGGGATCGCGAAGCCGAGCGGGCATAATCGCCGTATTTGGCGCCAAGCTTGTCATCGACCGTCGGAGCGGTCTCGAACACCGCCCGGCCGAGCGCAGCAAGCGCTTCGGCAATCCGGCCTTTGCCGTCAGTCGCAAGCTCACCGGCCTTGTCCTTGGCCTGCTCGCCATAGGCTTTGGCTTCGTTGACCCAGTCTTCGCTCTGCGTGCGAGCCTGGTTGCGGTAAGCGGCGGCGCGGTCGGACGCCTCGGTACGCAGCGCGGCGGCGCCCGCCTTGGCTTCCTGAAGGGCGGCGTTGAACCGGCCTTTGGCTTCCGTTGCTCCGCTGGTCGAGGTCGAACCGGTGTCGGCAGACCCTGTCTGGCCGGCATCGGCAGCCGCGGGCGTACCGGCAGCCTTGGTGGACGGCTTGCGCGAAGCCTTTGGTTTAGGGGTCTGATTCGCGTCAGCCATGGTGTTTTCCTTTTGCCCTCTATTGCGAAACATTGCGCCCGATGGGTACCCGGACGACTCGTGGCTGCAACGCAACTTGCGCCGCATAGTTCCGCCGCATACAGCGCGGCAGCCATCGATATGGTAGTGTCGTAGGCCATTACAACACCAGCCCTTGTCGGAGCCCCCATGACTGCGATCATCGATATTCACGGCCGCGAAATCCTCGACAGCCGGGGCAATCCGACAGTCGAGGTCGATGTGCTATTGGAAGACGGCAGCTTCGGCCGCGCAGCGGTTCCGTCCGGCGCCAGTACCGGCGCCCACGAGGCAGTCGAACTCCGCGATGGCGATACGGGCCGCTATCTGGGCAAGGGCGTCAGCAAGGCGGTCGCAGCAGTCAACGAGGAACTGCGCGAGCTGCTGGTCGACATCGACGCGGAGGATCAGCGCGAGATCGACCTGGCAATGATCGCGGCCGACGGCACCGACAACAAGAGCCGGCTCGGCGCCAATGCTATCCTCGGGATCAGCCTTGCAGTCGCCAAGGCTGCGGCCGACGCGCGCGGGCTGCCGCTCTACAGCTACGTAGGAGGGGTCGCCGCGCATGTCCTGCCCGTGCCGATGATGAACATCGTGAACGGCGGCGAGCACGCCGACAACCCGATCGACGTACAAGAATTCATGATCATGCCGATCGGCGCGCCGAGCCTGACCGAAGGGGTTCGCTGGGGCGCAGAAGTATTCCACACGCTCAAGAAGGCGCTACACCAGCAAGGCTTGTCGACTGCGGTCGGCGATGAGGGCGGCTTCGCGCCGGATCTTGCCAGCACCCGCGCGGCGCTCGATTTCATTATGGCCTCTATCGAGCAAGCCGGCTTCAAGCCCGGCACCGACATCGCGCTGGCGCTCGATTGCGCCGCGACCGAGTACTTCAAGGACGGCAAGTACGAGATGACCGGGGAGGGCATCTCGCTTTCGCCGCAAGCCAATGCCGATTTCCTTGCCAAGCTATGCGAGAATTATCCGATCCGGTCGATCGAGGACGGAATGGGCGAAGATGATTTCGAGGGCTGGAAGGCGCTCACCGACCGCGTCGGCGGCAAAGTCCAACTCGTGGGCGACGACTTGTTCGTGACCAACCCGGAGCGTCTGCGGATGGGCATCGGCAAGGGCCTGGCCAATTCGCTGCTGGTCAAGGTCAACCAGATCGGCACACTGACCGAAACGCTCGAGGCGGTCAGCATCGCGCAGCGCGCCGGCTACACCGCGGTGATGAGCCACCGCTCGGGCGAAACCGAGGACGCGACAATCGCCGACCTCGCGGTCGCCACCAACTGCGGGCAGATCAAGACCGGTAGTCTTGCACGGTCGGATCGGCTGGCGAAATACAACCAGCTCATGCGGATCGAAGAAGAGCTCGGCGACAGCGCTCTTTACGCCGGGCCAGCCTGTTTCGGAACGCTGGCGCACTGACATTTTCGACAAACGGCAATGTGACGCGGATCAACCCTGTTTCAGTTCGCGCCAGACGCCCGTACACGTTGCACTTGCAACCGATGCCGGGAGAATTGGTCCATGAACAACCGTCTGATCGCCGCCCTGCTGCTCGGCGTGGCTACCGTCACGGTGGGACCCGTCGCCTGCGATATGGCAGACACCGGCGCCGCTGTGTCCGCTCCGGGCACCGCACTCGGCATCCGCAAGGACTGGATGGACACTTCGGTAAAGCCGGGCGACGACTGGTTCCAGTATGCGGACGGAAGTTGGCTGAAGAACACCGAGATACCCGCCGACCGTTCGAACATCGGGGGTTTCTATATCGCCGACCAGCAGACCGAAAAGAACCTCGAGTCGCTGATCGCCGAAATCCAGACGTCGGAGCCCGAATCGGGCAGCGAGGCGGCCAAGGTCAAGGCGTTCTACAACGCTTATCTCGACACCAAGGCGATCGACGCGGCTGGGATGAAGCCGATCCAGGCCGACCTGACGCGGTTCGCCGCGATCGGCGACAAAACCGCGCTGGCCCAGGTACTCGGAAGTCAGACCCGAGCGGATGTCGATCCGTTGAACTCTACTGACTTCGAGACCGAGAACCTGTTCGGCGTGTTTGTCACCCAGGCGCTCAAGGGTGGCGAGGTGGTGCCGTACATCCTGCAGGGCGGTCTCGGCATGCCGGAGCGCGAATACTACCTCTCGTCCGATCCAAAGATGGCATCGATCCGGACCGGTTATCGCCAGTACATTACCGACATGCTCAAGGCAGCCAACGTGGCCGATGCCGATGCCAAGGCACAGCGCATCTTCGATCTCGAGATGAAGATTGCCCAGGCGCACGCGAGCCGCGAGGAGAGCGACGACTGGGCGACCGCGAGCAGTTTGTGGAGCCAGGCCGACTTCGCCAGCAAAGCCCCGGGGATCGACTGGAACTCGTTCTTCAAAGGCGCCAACCTGGCAAGCTACGAGACCTTCGACGCGTATCACCCCGCCGCCATTACCAAGCTTTCGGCGCTGGTCGCGAGCGAGCCGCTCGACGCGTGGAAGGACTGGCTGGCGTTCCACCAGATCAACAGCCACGCGGATGTCCTGCCCTCGAAGCTCGATCAGCTTCACTTCGCGTTCTATGGCCAGAAGCTGTCGGGTCAGGAACAGCCGCGTCCGCGCGAGAAGCGCGCGCTTGCCGCGCTCAACGAATACATGGGCGATGCGCTGGGCAAGTTGTATGTCGAGAAGTACTTCCCGGCCTCGGCCAAGACCGAAATCCAGGGGATGGTCGACAACATCAAGACCGCGTTCGGCAAGCGCATCGAAGCGCTCGACTGGATGGCGCCTGCGACGAAGGCGGAAGCCAAGAAGAAGGTCGAGACCATGTCGGTCGGGGTCGGCTACCCCGATACATGGACCGATTATTCCGACCTGACGATCGACCCGGGCAACCCGTACGCGCCGACGCTCGCCGCCGAGCAGGCGCGCTATGCGCAGCAACTCGGCAAAATCGGCAAACCACTCGACAAGAACGAATGGTGGATGAACGCGCAACTGGTGAACGCGGTCAACTTGCCTGTGCAGAATGCGCTCAATTTTCCGGCCGCGATCCTGCAACCGCCTTTCTTCGATCCCAAAGCGGATCCGGCGTTCAACTACGGCGCGATCGGCGCCGTAATTGGCCACGAAATCAGCCACAGCTTCGATAACAACGGCGCGGCGTTCGACTCGTCGGGCGCAATGCGCAACTGGTGGACCGAGGCCGACAAGGCCAAGTTCAATGAGGCGGGCAAGGCGCTGGCGAGCCAGTACGACACTTACGAGCCGTTCCCCGGTCTGCACGTCAAGGGCGAGCTGACGCTGGGCGAGAACATCGCCGATATCGCTGGCTTGCAGGCGGCATATGACGCCTATCACGCCTCGCTGAACGGCAAGGAAGCGCCCGTCATCGATGGCTTCACTGGCGACCAGCGCTTCTTCATCGCTTACGCGCAGACTTGGGCGACCAAGATGCGCGAAGAAGCGTTACGCGGCCGGATCGCGACCGACGGCCATGCGCCCGGCAATTACCGCGCCATGACGGTGCGCAACATGGATGCCTGGTACGATGCCTTCGGGGTCAAGGAAGGCGACAAGCTCTATCTCGCCCCCGACAAGCGCGTAAAGGTTTGGTAAGCGGCCTGACGGGGCAGGCGCCTAGGCCTGCTCCTCCGCCTCGACCTGCTGTTCGATTTTTTCGGCTACCGGCTCCAGCCGTTCCATCACTTTGCGGTTCTTGGAACTGAGTAGGTACTGCCACACCCCGTAAGCGTTGATCAGCAGCAGGATGGCGTTCATCGCCGCGATCGGCAGAGCATCGCTGGTAAGGCCCGCGACGACCCATGTTATCGCCACCGCGCAAAACAGCACGAACCCAAACCCGGTCACCCGGCGTCCAAGATCCGCTGCGACGAGCCCTGCCGCGATCATCGTGCCGATCGCGGCGATCCATTCTAGCGGTCCGTTCATGCTGTTCCTGTCGCCAAGCTTGATTGTCAGAAGTCGCGCCAGCCCTTAGCGTTCCTTGCGAACGAGGAGATCGCGTGAACGTATTTCCAGCGCATCCAGCGGCTGTGA
Organism: uncultured Alphaproteobacteria bacterium; assembly: GCA_963781525.1. Classification (GTDB taxonomy): domain Bacteria; phylum Pseudomonadota; class Alphaproteobacteria; order Sphingomonadales; family Sphingomonadaceae; genus Tsuneonella. The sequence goes on from CAWAGD010000008.1 coordinate 304,691, forward strand.
CCGCCGAGTGGTTGTCCGAGCGCCTGCGCGCAGCAGGACAACTCAGAGATGGGCGGGTCACATCGGTCAAGTGGCAGCCTATCGGCACAGGGCAAGTCGGCGACAGCGCGCGCTTCTCGGTCGGGTACGAAGGGGGTGAGGGTCCCGCCACGCTTGCTGGCAAGTTTCCCGCCGCCGATGTTACCAGCCGCGGCACGGCGGCGGCGTTCGGGCTCTATGCCAAGGAAGTCGGCTTCTACCGCGAACTCGCACCGAAGCTGGATGTGCGCGTCCCGCGAACGTACGCAGCCCAGGTCGATGACAGCGGCGCTGACTTCGTGTTGCTGTTCGAAGACCTCGGTCCGTGCCGCCAAGGCAACCAGCTCGACAGTTGCACCCTCGAAGACGCACGCCACGCCATTCGCCAAGCCGCCGCGATCCACGCGCCGAGCTGGAACAACAGCGATTTGATCGATCGCGACTGGTTGCACATGCGGCCCGAGGCTGTGGCGCACGTCAAGGCGCTCTACCCCCAGGCTCACACGGTGTTCGCCCAGCGGTATGCCGACACCCTCGAACCGGAATTGATGCACGTGTGCGCCGAACTCAACGAGGCAAGCGAGCACTGGTTCGGCCGCGAAGGGGGGGACCGCTGTGTGATCCACGGCGATTTCCGGCTCGACAACATGTTGTTCGACATAAAAGGCGGGGCCGAGCCGATCGCGGTGCTTGACTGGCAAACGGTCGCTGTGGGCAACGGCCTGACTGACATCGGCTATTTCCTGGGGTGCGGGACTGGCGATACATTGCGTCGCGAGGCCGAAAACGAATTGCTCGACCTATACTGCAATGAAATGACCGCACGCGGGGTGCCATTGTCGCGTGACGCGGTATGGGACGACTATCGCCTTGGCGCGCTGCATGGCGTGTCCACAGCGGTGTTCAGCGCCGCTTTTGTCGAGCGGACTCCCCGCGGTGACGCGAACTTCCTGTCGATGGCTCGCGGCGCCTGCTCGCTTGCGTTGGCGCACGATTCGATCGGTCTGCTGACCGGAAAGGGCTGAGGATGGTACTGAGTAAAGGCGACGATTACCCGCTGCACCAGACTGCGGAACCGGTCGCCTATGCCGGGACCGACCGCAATTTCTACGACCGCTACTTCTTCAACGGCTACGCGCCCGATGCCGGCGGATTCTTCGCGGTCGCATTCGGGGTGTATCCGCACCTCGACGTTGCCGACGCGCATTTTTGCGCGATCCGCGGCGGCGTGCAGCACTGCCTCCATGCCAGCCGCAAACTCGGCATGGAGCGAATGGACCTGACCTGTGGCCCAATCCGCATCGAAGTGATCGAGCCGCTCCACAAGTTGCGGGTAGTCGTTGAGGGAGAGGGCATCGCCGCTGACCTTACGTTCACCGGCCGCGCATTCCCGATCGAGGAGCCGCGATTCACCTGGCGGGTCGGCCCGCGCACGGTGATGGACTATACTCGCCTTACTCAGAACGGTCATTACGAAGGCTGGATCGAGATCGACGGTAAACGAGAAAGTGTCGCTTCGGGGACCGCAGGAACGCGGGATCGGAGCTGGGGCGTGCGGCCCGTTGGTGCGGCAGACGCGCAAGGAACCGGCCTGCGCCAGTTCTTCTGGCAGTGGACCCCGGTCAACCTGCCCGGCCGCAGCGTGTTCTTCCATCTCAACGCCCATCAGGACGGTACCCCATGGAACACCCGCGCAGTAGTTGCGCCAGATGGCAATGGCCAAGAGGCTTTCAGCGAGTTCGAGCAGGCGACGATGGAGGCCGCGCCCGCACCCGGCACCCGCTGGCCTTCGACCGGAACCCTGACTGTCGGAGATGAGCGGTTCGAATTCGAGCCGGTCGGACGTTTTCAGATGCGCGGGCTAGGGTATACCTCGCCCAAGTGGAACCACGGGCTCGATCATGGGACGCTGGAGGTCGAACGCGAGGACATCGATCTGGCCGCGGTCGATCCAGCGCGACCCGACAACCTGCATGTGCAGTTGATCTGCCGCGTGACGGGGCCGGGCGGTGAAGCGGGCGTCGGCGCTTTCGAGCAACTTGCGATCGGGCCGTACGATCCGCTCGGCATGCAGGGATTGACTGACCCGGCCTAGGCGGCGGCGGTCAGCCGGTCGAGTTGATCGTCATTAAGCTCGACGCGGGTGAATTCGAGCAATTCGCGTAACTGCTCGACCGTGCGTGCGCTGGCGATCGGCGCGGGGATGCCGGGCTGGCGGACCAACCACGCCAGCGCGATCGCCGGCAGGCTCGCGCCTGTCTCGCTGGCTACGGCGTCCATCGCGGTAAGCACTTGCGGGCCGTTTGCGCCGGCCAGTTGCTTTGCCCGGCTGCCGCGGCTGGACTTCGCATAGTCTTCTTCGGTGCGGTATTTGCCGGTCAGATAGCCTGAAGCGAGTCCGAAAAACGGGAGCATGACCAGGCCTTTGTCGGCTACCGTGCCTTGGAGATCTTCGCCGTATTGTTCGCGGGAGACGAGATTGTATTCGTTTTGGAGCGCCTTGAACGGCGCGGCGCCGATCATCTGCGCTTGCTCGATCGCACCTCGAAGTCTCTGAACGCTGAAATTGGATGCGCCGACGGCGCGCACTTTGCCCGATCGCACGGTACCGTCGAACGCCTCGACGATCTGCGCGACGTCGAGCTCGGGATAGTCCTTGTGCGCGTAATAAAGATCGATCCGGTCGGTCTGAAGCCGTTCGAGCGAGGCGTTGAGCGACTGGAGCACCCGTGAAGGTTCGTACAACTCCGCCGCGCCGAGCATTCCGGTCTTGGTGTGAATCCGCATGGCATCGCGCACGCCGCGGCTCGCGAGCCATGCACCGATCACGCTCTCCGATTCTCCGCCTTTGTGACCTGGTATCCACGCCGAATAGACGTCGGCGGTGTCGATCATCCGGCCACCCGCTTCGTAGAACTCATCGAGGACCGCGAACGCTGCGTCGCCCTTGCTCGACCAGCCGAACACGTTGCCGCCAAGGACCAGCGGAATGCCGGCGATAAAATCATGGCTCACGTGTACTGCTCCTTGATCGACAGCAACGCCATCGCGGCCTTGGCCGCTTCGCCGCCTTTATCACTCTGCGCCGGATCGGCGCGCACCAGCGCCTGCGCCTCGTCTTCGACCGTCAGGATGCCGTTGCCGATCGGCATGCCGTCCATGGTCAACGCCATGATCCCGCGCGCGCTTTCACCCGCGACGATTTCAAAATGAAAGGTCTCGCCCCGGATGACGACCCCGATGGCGACGAACCCGTCATAGCGCCCGCTCTCAGAGGCTAGCGCGATCGCACCGGGTATTTCGAGCGCGCCGGGCACTACCATGACTTCGTACTCGTGTCCGTTAGCCGTCAATTGCGCGCCAGCGCCCGCGACCAGCATGTCGTTAAGATGGTCGTAGAAACGGGCTTCAACGATCAGGAACCTGGCCATCAATCCTCCGGAATATCACGCGCTGCGAGAGCGCCGCATCGCACTGCGCCAGATTGGTGACTCCGCGCAACACTCAAGGCGGCAGCTTAAGCTGGCATGCTTCCCGGCTGCGGGCATCGCAATCCACGATCTCCAGCCCTGCGAGCGGGTGTGCACGCTCAAGCTCAATTGCGGCAGCCGAGGCCACGGCGACGTCACATTGTACTGGAAAGGGCCGGCGCCTGTTCGCTGATGGGCAAGACCATGGTCCCCGATCGAAGAAACGATTCCTTCGAATTCGACACGCGCGTCGACGAATGCGGCCAGGTTCGCCCAGCACATTCTGATCCGCTGCAAGCAAATGCGGTGCCGCGGAAACCGGGTCCTGGCGGACAGGGTGGGATTCGAACCCACGGTGAGCGTTAACCCACGGCGGTTTTCAAGACCGCTGCCTTAAACCACTCGGCCACCTGTCCGATGAAAAGTTCGGCTAGCGCGGTGAATTGCCGCTGTCACGAACCGTTTGCGGTTTGCTCCGTTCTACCGGCTATGCGACAAAGCCTTATGCGTTTGACACTCCTTGCACTCCTCGCCTCCCTTGCGGCCGCCTGTTCCGCCGCGCCGTCGTCGGCGCAAGACATGTCATTCAACTCGTACCTGCAAATTCTCGTCGCGCGGGCGCGAGCTGAAGGAGTGAGCGAGGCGACCATCCAGCGGATGACGTATGACTTAAGCCCCAATAGCCGCGTCATCGAGCTCGACCGCGCCCAGCCCGGAACGCCATCGAGAAGCGGCAATTATTCGCGGCTCCAGCCCTATATCGACACCCACGTCGATTCCGCGCGCATCAACGGCGGACGGCGCAATTACCAGGCACTCGGGTCGATCGCCTCGCAGATCGAGGCGCGCTACGGTGTGCCCGCATCGATCGTGGTGGCGATCTGGGGGCACGAGACCAATTATGGCAGTTACACCGGCGATTTCGACCTCGCGCGCAGCCTTGCGACGCTTGCGTGGGAAGGCCGGCGAAGAGATCTGTTCGCAACCGAGTTCGTCGATCTGCTCAAGGTCGCCGACCTCGGCGTCGAGCGCACCACACTGAAGGGCAGCTGGGCGGGTGCGTTTGGCAACCCACAGTTTCTGCCGAGCATCTACCTGCGGCTCGCTCAGGACGGTGACGGTGATGGTCGGCGGGACATCTGGAACAGCCGCGCCGATACGCTCGCTTCGATTGCCAACTATTTTCGCGACGCCGGATGGCGGCGCGGTCAGCCGTGGGGCGTGCGCGCAACGGTGCCGGATGGGTTCGACTGGAGCGCGCTGCGATCCAAAATGAATGCGCCGGTGTGCTCTGCGGTGCACGAAAGGCATGGGCAATGGCGCACCGTCCGCGAGTGGCGAGCGATGGGTGTTCAGCCGCAAATTTACCTTGATGACCGTATTATGACCGCACTGTTCCAGCCTGATGGCCCGGGAACACGCGCCTGGCTCTTAACCGCAAATTATAGAGTAATCCTCGAATATAACTGCTCGAATTATTATGCCATGAGCGTAGGATTGCTTGCAGATGAGATTGCCCGCTGATGCCGGCTTCCGGTTTCTTGCCCCCTTCGTTGCGTGGGGCCTGAGCGCCGCGCTCGGCGGCTGCGGCGTGATCGGTGGGCCCCAGGGTGTGGCGCCGCTGTCAGCGGCACCGTTTGCGGACAACGGCCCGTCCGCTGACTACCCGATGGTGCTGGGCGAACCCTTCACCGTCGAAGGCGAGCTTTATACTCCGGCCGACACGCTTAACTACGATACGGTGGGATATGCCGGGGTGGACGACGGCGCCGGCATCACTGCTTCGCACCGTACGTTGCCACTACCGAGCTATGCCGAAGTAACATCGCTCGAAAGCGGCAAGACCGTTCTGGTGCGTGTCGAGCGTCGTGGCCCGATGACCGGAACGAACCTCGTCGCGCTTTCCGCTGATGCTGCCGCGCAACTTGGGGTGAACCCGACCTCACCGGTGCGTTTGCGGCGGGTCAATGCGACCGAGGCCGAGCGCGCTGAACTGCGCGCAGGGCGATCCGTACCCGAGCGAATGGAAACTCCCAAATCTCTCGTCGAGGTGTTGCGCCGCAAGTTGCCGGCGACGGGGATCGAGCGATTCGGCCTGGGGACACGCGTTTCCTCGACGTCGCGAGCACGCCCGAGTTCCGTCGGAGCAGCGGTCGCGCCAAAGCCGGTTGCTGTCGCGCAAGTTCCAGCTTCGCCTGCTATAGCGACCGTTGCCAAGGCGGTTACGGCGCTTCCAGCGCAGAAATCGGCCGTGGTCGGCAATCTGGTGGTTCAGGCTGGGGCTTTTGCAAGCCGAGCGAATGCGGACCGGGCTGCCAAAGCGTTGGGCGGCTTTGTCACACCCGCCGGGCGCCTGTTCCTGGTGCGCACCGGGCCGTTCGCCAGTCGAGCACAGGCCGATACCGCCCTCGCCAAGGTGCGGGCAGCCGGTTATAGTGACGCCCGAGTCACCACCGCAGGTTGAACCGCCGGCTTCCGCCCGGCGGCGGGAGCGCACTTGGTTCAAGTCACGAAGTCACTGCTCGCAGCGTTCGCGCTGCTTACAGGCGCCGCTGCCGCCAGCGCGGACGCGCCCATGCCTTATCCGACGTTCGCTCCGCCACCTGCAGAGGTCCCGATCGCGCTGATGATCGACTTGTCGAGTGGTCAGACGCTCTATTCGCGCGAGCCCGATCGGCGGTTCATGCCCGCCTCGATTACCAAGGTAATGACCGTGTTCACCGCGTTCGAATTGATCGACGCCGGCAAAGTATCGCCCGACCAGCTGATGCTGGTCGGCGATCAGACTTGGACCGATTGGCACGGCGTAGGCTCGACGATGTTCCTCCAGTTGCATCAACGCGTAAGTGTCGACGCCTTGCTGCACGGTGTCACCACCGTCTCTGCGAACGACGGAGCCGCGGTTCTGGGCGAGGGCCTCGCCGGCTCGCTGCCCAAATGGACCGCGATGATGAACGCCAAGGCGCGCGAGATCGGCATGCGCAACAGCCATTTCGGCACGCCTAATGGCTGGATGGACGAAGGCCGCACGTTCGTCACCGCGCGCGACCTTGCCACGCTCGCTTCGGCAATGATTACCCGCCATCCCGATCTCTACGCCCGCTACTTCGGACGCAGGTTGTTCGATTTCAATGGCTTCCAGCAGCGTAACCACGATCCGGTGACGGGAGTCGTGCTGGGCGCCGACGGGATCAAGACCGGCTTCACCAATCAGGCTGGCTATGGCTTTCTTGGCAGCGCGGAGCGCGACGGGCGGCGACTGGTGATGGTCATCGCCGGTGCGCCCAATGCGCGCATCCAGCATCAGGCGAGCCGCGAATTCCTCGAATGGGGGTTCCAGGCATTCACCGGCGCAACGCTGTTCGCCAAAGGGGTGACGGTGGGCGAGGCGCGCGTGCAGAACGGGGCCCAACGCTATGTCGCCCTCACCGCTCCGATCGCGGTGGGTTACGATTTGCCTGTAGGGCAAACCGGCACGGTCAAGCTGTCGATCCACTACGAAGGCCCTCTGCGCGCTCCGATCGCCAAAGGTGAACAGATCGCCGAGCTTGAGGTAGCGGCCGAGGGAATGCGTCCTTCTCGGGTTCCTCTCATGGCCGCCAGCGAAATTCCGGTCGCCAACGGGCTTCAACGGCTTGTCAACGGCGTCGTCGGCTTGTTCTGATGGCGCGCGGGCGGTTCATCGCGCTTGAGGGCGGGGAGGGCAGCGGCAAGTCCACCCAGGCGCGCCTTTTAGCCGATGCCCTGACGGCGCGCGGGCTCGAAGTTGAACTCACCCGAGAGCCCGGCGGCACTCCGGGAGCCGAGGCAATCCGCGCACTTTTGCTCGATCCGCCCGGAGACGGGTGGGGTGCGCAAGCAGAAGCGCTCCTGTTCGCCGCCGCGCGCGCCGATCACGTGGCCCGCCGGATCTTGCCCGCGCTCGAGAACGGCCAATGGGTGGTGTGCGACCGCTTCATCGATTCAAGCCGTGCCTATCAGGGCGGCGCAAGCGGCCTGGGCGATGATACGATCTGCGCGCTGCATGCGATTGGCAGTGGCGGGTTGCGGCCTGACCTGACGCTGCTGATCGAGATCGATCCCGTGGTCGCTGCCGAGCGTGTTGCGACACGCGATGGAGCCACAGCCGATGCGATTGGCGGCCGCGATCTGAAGTATCACCGCGCGGTATCCGAAGCTTTCGGCGCGATTTCCCGCCGTGATCCACTCGGGGTTGTGCGGATCGACGGTGCTGGCTCACCGGACGAGGTCCATCGACGGGTCATCAAGGCGTTGGCGCCAATTCTGGTCAGACAGAAATGAACCTTCTCGGGCACGACGAAGCGTGGCGAGAATGGCGCGATGCGGTGAACAGCGGGCGAATGCACCACGCATGGCTGCTTGGAGGCAAGAAAGGTCTTGGCAAGTCCGCCTTCGCACTGGCGGCGGCGCGCGAACTGGTGGCCGAGGCGGGCACTGTGCAACCAGCCGGTTCGCATCCAGATGTGATCGTGCTCAGCCATCTGGCGAAGGATGACAAAGAAGATAAGAAACGCGAAGCCGGCCACGAATACGAGCTGGCGCGCAACATCAAGGTCAGCCAGATCCGCGAGATGCAGCGGCGCCTCTCGACGCGGCCCACGCTCGGCACTCGCCGCGTGGTGATCGTCGATCCGGCGGATGACCTGGAGACTTCCGCGTCCAATGCGCTGCTCAAGAGCCTCGAGGAGCCGCCAGTCGGCACGTTCTTCATGCTCGTCGCGCACCGGCCAGCGCGGCTCTTGCCGACCATCCGTTCGCGCTGCCGGATCCTGCGATTTGCGCCTTTGGCCGACGATGCCATAGCCCGGTTGCTGGCCACCGAAGTTCCAGAAAGCGAGGGCGCGACGCGATCCGCCGCGGTGACCGCCGCGGCAGGGTCGCCGGGGGCGGCGATCGAGTTCCTCAAGCATGACCTCGGCCCGCTCGACGCCCTGATGCGGCGGATCGTGGCAGACGGTGATCCGCAGTTCGTCCTGCGTGGCAAGCTCGCGGAAGAGATCGGAGCGCGGCCGGATCGCGCACGGATCGCAGCGGCGCTCGACCTCGCACGGGCAAGCCTTGCACACATGGTTCAAGGATGCGGCACGCGGGCAACTTCCGGCGATCGTTGAGGCACATGCGCAACTTGTACGGCTCACCGGCCAGGCGCCGACTTACAACTTCGATGCGGGCCTGCTGGTGATGCAAATCGGCGGGTTGCTCGCCTCGGCCGGCGCGGGTAGCCAGCGCGCAGATGCCTAAGCCCTACTATATCACCACCGCGATCAGCTACCCGAACGGGCGCCCGCACATCGGTCACGCCTACGAGGCGATCGCGGCTGACGTCATCGCGCGGTTCAAGACAGCGCAAGGGTTCGACGTACGGCTTGTCACCGGGACCGACGAGCACGGGCTCAAGATGGACAAGACCGCGCGCGACGCTGGCCGCGATACCCTCGAATTTGCCACCGAAATGTCCGATCACTTCCGCGACATGTGCGACAAACTTGGGATCGGCTACAGCGCCTTTCGCCGCACTACGGAAGCGCAGCACCACGCAGCGAGCACGACGTTGTGGGAAGCGATGGCGGCGGCCGACGACCTGTATCTCGATCGATACGAAGGCTGGTACTCGATCCGCGACGAAGCGTTCTACGATGAAAGCGAGCTAATCGAGGGCGAGGGCGGGGCCAAGCTATCGCCCCAGGGCACCGCGGTCGAGTGGAACGCCGAGGAAAGCTGGTTCTTTCGCCTTTCGAAGTACCGCGACTATCTAATTGAATTGAACGAGACTTCTGGCTTTCTTGAACCGGAAAGCCGACGCAACGAAGTGCTCGCGTTCCTGAAAGGTCAAGAACTGCGTGATCTGTCGGTATCGCGCACCAGCTTTAATTGGGGCGTCCCCGTTCCGGGTAGTCCACGCCACGTCATGTACGTGTGGGTCGATGCGTTGACGACTTATCTTACCGGGGTTGGCTTTCCAGAGCCCGACGGAGAATTCGAACGGTTCTGGCCCGCAGACCTGCATCTGATCGGCAAGGACATCGTCCGCTTCCACGCAGTATATTGGCCGGCATTCCTCAAAAGTGCCGGGCTGCCGGCACCGAAAGCCGTGTATGGCCACGGGTTCCTGCTTCATCGCGGTGAGAAGATGTCGAAGTCGCTCGGCAACGTGGTCGATCCCCTGGAATTGGCCGAACGGTTCGGCGTCGATCAACTGCGCTATTTTCTCCTTGCCGAGGTGCCATTCGGCAAGGATGGGGGTTTCTCTGCCGAAGCGATCGTCACCCGTTGCAACGCCGAACTCGCTAACAGCTTCGGCAACCTGGCACAGCGCGTGCTGTCGATGATCTTCAAGAATCTCGGTGGCGAATTGACGATGTTCGATACTTCGAAAGCAGACGCTCAATTACGCGATCTGGTCGCTATGGCTACGAAAACCGAGCTTCCGCGCGCTTTTGAAACGCTCGACTTCTCGGTCGGCATCGAGGCGTGGATGCGGGCGGTGTTCGCATGCAATCAATACGTCGACGAGCAGGCGCCGTGGACTTTGCGCAAGACTGACCCTGAGCGTATGCGGGCCGTTCTGCTGACGCTGTTCATGGCCGTTCGCGATCTCGCAATTGCGATCCGGCCGGTCGTGCCTTCATCAGCCGATCGTCTACTCGACCAGCTTGGCGCGCCCGCGGGCGAACGCGACTTTGCGGCATTGAACGATAGCGAATGGTACCAACGGCTTGTCGCGGGGGGTTTCCGTCTCGAGCAGCCTGTGGGCGTTTTTCCGCGGCTCGACTGGCCGGCCGAGGTCGCCGCGTGAGGCTTATCGACAGCCACTGCCACCTCCAATACAAAGGCTTGGTGGACGATCAGCCGGGTGTGCTGGCCCGGGCGCGCGAGGCAGGCGTGACTGGCATGCTCAATATTTCAACTCGGCGCAGCGAATGGGACGCAGTGATCGCCACGGCGACGCGGGAGCCCGATGTATGGGCCAGCGTCGGCATTCACCCGCACGAAGCCGACGCGCACGCCGACCTCGGCCGCGATGCGCTCATGGAAGCGGCGATGCATCCCGAGGTGATTGGAATTGGCGAAAGCGGGCTCGACTATTATTACGACAAATCGGATCGCGCGGTGCAACGAGAATTGTTCCGCATCCACATAAGCGTTGCGCGGGAAACTCGGCTGCCGATCATCATCCACACCCGCGATGCCGAGGACGATACCGCGGAGATCCTGGCAGATGAGATGGAGAAGGGCGCCTTCCCGGCGCTAATCCACTGTTTCACCGCCTCTGCGTCGTTCGCGCAGACAGTTCTGGAACTGGGGCTGACGATTTCGCTTTCAGGCATCGTGACCTTCAAGAATGCCAGGGATCTACAGGAAATCGCGCGCATTTTGCCTTCCGACCGACTTTTGGTTGAAACCGACAGCCCATTTCTCGCTCCGGTGCCGCACCGCGGTCGACCCTGCGAACCGGCGTTTGTGCGTGATACCGCTGCCTTTGTCGCCAATCTGCGCGGCGTCGCAGCCGAAGAACTCGCCGAAACTAGCACGCGTAACTTCTTCGAACTGTTCAAGAAAGCGGCCGCGTGAAGCTGCTTATGCTCGGGTCGGGCACCTCGACCGGCGTTCCCCGGATTGGCGAGGATTGGGGGGAATGCGATCCGTCCGAGCCACGTAACCGGCGAACGCGCGTATCGATCATTGTCGAAAGCGCCGAAGGCAAGCGGTTGCTCGTCGATACCTCGCCGGACTTGCGCAATCAGTTGCTCTCCAATGGCATCGACCGCATCGACGGCGTGTTCTGGACTCACGACCACGCCGATCACTGTCATGGCATCGATGATTTGCGGGTCATGCGGTACGATCGATCGGGCCCGATACCAGGCTTTGCCGCCGGAGAAACCGTGCGCCGTCTACGCAGCCGGTTCAGCTACGTGTTTTCAGGGGAGCACGGTTACCCGACTATCGTCGAACTCGACACGCTCGATCGGTTGCGGATCTTCGGCGGGTTCGCCGTCGGTAAATGCCAGATGCCCCACGGGCCAGCGCAATCCACCGGATATCGTTTCGATGCAGACGGTAAATCAATCGGTTACGCGACGGACTTTAGCGAAATAGTCGCTCCGATGGTCGAGCTATTCCACGGCGTCGACCTGCTGGTGTGCGATTGTTTGCGCCGTCGCCCGCATCCGACGCACGCGCATCTCGATATGTCGCTCGAACTGGCACAACGCTGCGGCGCCCAGCGGATGGTTCTGACGCACCTCGACAAAAGCATGGATTACGCCGCGCTGGCGTCCGAAGTGCCAGCGGGCGTCGAGGTTGGCTATGATGGCCTGCAGATCGTCCTGTGAGCGATTATGGCGCCGTCCAGCTGATCGCTTTGGTCGCGTGGCTGGTGCTCGCCGGTAGTGCATTGGCGTCGTTCAGGCTCGGCTGGAAGGAAAGCGTCAGGATGGCGCTGACATGGGCGGGAATCTTCGTTGCGGTCGCGCTGGTGTTCTCGATGGTGATGAAGTGACCACGCACCCGCAGATGTTCAGCCAGTTTAACATAATATATATTATCAGTTTGAAATGACCGAGCAGCTGAGCCGCCTTCTGCGCATTATGGTCGCCCTCCGCGCGCCTGACGGATGCGAATGGGATCGAGCACAATCGTTCGAAACAATTGTCCCGCATACGATCGAGGAAGCCTATGAAGTCGCGGACGCGGTTGCGCGTGGCGACGCGTCGGATATCCGCGATGAGCTTGGAGACTTGTTGTTCCAGGTGGTCTTTCAAGCGCGAATTGCCGAGGAATCCGGGCTTTTCGCATTCGATGACGTCGCCCGATCGATCGCCGACAAGCTCGAAGCGCGCCATCCGCACATCTTCGCTGGCGAAGATCCTGCCTTAATTTCACGCAACGATCGGTGGGAGAGTTTCAAGGCAGCGGAGCGTGCATCGAAAGGCGCCACCAGCGCGCTCGACGGCGTCGCGATGGCGCTGCCGGCGCTGATGCGGGCCGACAAGCTGCAAAAACGCGCGGCCCGCGTCGGCTTCGATTGGCCCGACCATGAGGGTCCGGCCAGCAAAGTGACCGAAGAGATGGTCGAACTCGCCGATGCTCCCGCCGGCAAGCGCATAGAGGAAGCAGGCGACCTTCTGTTCGCGGCGGTCAACCTGGTCCGCTCCTTCGGGGTCGCGCCAGAGGACGCGCTGCGCGGCGCCAACGCCAAATTCGAACGCCGCTTTCGCGCGATGGAAGCGCTCGCGGCCGGCCAGTTTGCCGCGCTTTCGCTCGATCAACAGGAAGAGCTATGGCAACAGGTCAAAGCCAGCGAAGGGTCATAGCGTCTCGAACTGGCCGAGTTCCTTTGGATTGAGCCGGACCGTCAGCCTGCGTAGCGGACCATCGGGACCAGTCCCCGCCTCTTCTTCCTCCAGCACTTCGCCATGCGCATGGAGCCACGCGATCCGTCGCCCGGCGCTCGCCGGCAAGACGAATTCATGGACGTGCGCATGCTGGGTGAGACGTTCGCCGAGCCGCTCGATCAGCGCGGGAACGCCCTCCCCGTTTTCGGCCGAGATCACCACGGTGTCGTCGTCGCCCCTTGCAAGCTCGCGGATATCTGCGGCCGCTTCGCCCGAAAGCAGATCGGCCTTGTTCCATACTTCGAGAACCGGGATCGCAACGCCGCCCTCACCCTCGGTGATTCCGAGATCGCCGAGCACTTCGAGCACTTGCGACTTTTGAGCAGCGGTCGAGGCATTGGCGATATCGCGCACGTGGAGGATCAGATCGGCGCCGGTGACTTCCTCCAGCGTTGCGCGGAACGCGGCGACGAGTTGAGTTGGCAGATCGGAGATGAAGCCGACGGTGTCTGAAAGAATTGCTTTTTCGATGCCTGGCAGGGCGATAGCGCGCATCGTCGGATCGAGCGTAGCGAAGAGCAAGTCCTCCGCCATCACGTCGGCGCCGGTGAGGCGATTGAACAGTGTCGACTTGCCCGCGTTGGTGTAGCCGACCAGCGCGATGATCGGCCACGGAGCCCTGCCCCGCCGATCACGGTGGAGCGCGCGGGTCTTTCGCACCCCTTCCAGTTCCTTGCGCAGACGGCCCATCCGCTGGCGGATCATGCGACGATCGGCTTCGATCTGCGTCTCACCCGGCCCGCCGAGGAAGCCAAACCCGCCGCGCTGGCGTTCGAGGTGGGTCCACGATCGTACGAGCCGGCTCTGCTGGTAGTCGAGGTGCGCCAGCTCGACCTGCAGCCGGCCCTCGGCGGTCGCCGCGCGCTCGCCGAAGATTTCAAGTATGAGCCCGGTACGGTCGATAACCTTGCGCTTCAACCGCTCTTCCAGGTTACGCTGCTGGATCGGAGTAAGCGCGCCGTCGATCACGACGAGTTCAGCCTCATTCTGCTCGCACGCGGTCGCAATATTATCGACTTGGCCCGATCCAAACAGCGTGCCGGGCCGCACCTGCCGTACGGGCAGTACGAAAGCATCGGCAATGACGATGCCGATTGCCTGCGCCAGCCCGCAAGCTTCCTCCAGCCGCGCCTCGGGTTCGAGAGCCTGGTGCCGCGTACGCACGTCAGGGCATACGACCAGCGCGCGCGCGCCGCGCGACACTTCGCCCATCAGGTCATCGTCGAAGCTCAGTCGACTTCGCCTTCGAATTCGCCGCTCAGATCGACCGCGGTTGCCGGCTGGATAGTTGAAACCGCGTGCTTGTAGGCCAGCTGGACGTAACCTTCACGTTCGAGCAGCATGCAGAACAAGTCATACGCCGCGATCTTGCCCTGAAGCATGACGCCGTTGACCAGGAACATGGTCACCTGGACTTCTGCTTCGCGCACGCGGCTGAGGAATACGTCCTGCAACAGGCGCTGCTTGGCGCTCGAACCCTGGCTTGCAAACTGCCCGGCGTCGATCGGCTGGCCGGGCATGATGGTCGAAACGGCATGCTTGTAGACCAGCTGCGATTGCCCGTCGCGCCGCAGCAAGATCGAGAAATTGTCAAACCAGGTGACGATACCTTGGAGTTTGACTCCCTTGACCAGAAACATGGTCACCGGAGTCTTGCTTTTGCGTAGCAGATTGAGGAAGGCGTCCTGCAAGCTCTGCTGCTTCCCACCGCTGGGAAGCGCAGCAGGCTCGGGTTCCGGCTCTGGACGGGGGCGCGCCGTCAACGTGCGGGGTGTAGACACTCACGTGATCTCCGTTTTTATTGGCGTCCCGCCCTAGCGGTCGCGATCTGGCAAGCGATTTGAAGAACCGCTGACCGGGTATCACAACTGATTATGGGGCGTTTGCCTCAATTCGCAAATGCTTTCGCTACACCTGCGTTCCGTTGACGGTGGGCCTATTCTTCGTCTCGCCGATCGCCCATGCCGAGCAGCTTCAACTTGCGATGCAGCGCCGAGCGCTCCATGCCGATGAAGCTCGCGGTCTTGGAAATGTTGCCCGAGAACCGACGAATCTGGATCGTCAGGTACTCGCGCTCAAAACTTTCACGCGCCTCGCGCAGCGGAACCCCCATCATCGCCGAGATGCCCGAGCCGCCGCCCAGTCGCCCGCCGGTGACTTCGCTCGGCAGCATGTCGGCCTCGACGGTCGACAACCGATCGCGCGGGGTGAGAATGACCGTCCGTTCGACGACGTTGCGAAGCTGGCGCACGTTGCCCGGCCAATCATACGATTGCAGCGCCGCAACCGCGTCGACGGATATGTCCGGCGGCGAGATACCCTGCTCAGCGGCGTAGCGCGTGAAGAAATGATCGGCGAGCGCAGGAATATCGTCACGCCGCTCGGCCAGCGACGGGATCGCCACCGGCACGACGTTCAGACGGTAGAACAAATCCTCGCGAAAGTTCTTTTCCTCCATCTCGCCTGCAAGATCGCGCGAGGTGGATGAGACCACCCGCACGTCGACCGCGATCTGCCGATTGCCGCCCACCCGCACAAAGCTTTGCTCGGTCAGCACCCGCAAGATGCGGGCCTGCGTCGACAGCGGCATGTCAGCTACTTCATCGAGATACAGCGTACCGCCGTCGGCCAGCTCAAGCAGACCGGGGCGCACGAGCTTGCCGTCGGATTCCTCGCCGAACAATTCCTGCTCGAACCGCTCGGGCGTGATGCGCGCCGAATTGACGATGACGAAAGCCGAGTCCGCCCGGGTGCTCCACGCATGAAGCAGCCGCGCGGCAACTTCCTTGCCCGAACCTCCAGGGCCGCTGATCATCACCCGGCTGCCGGTGGTGGCTACCCGCTTGAGCGTAGCGCGGACCGCGTTGATCGCGATCGAATTGCCGGTGAATTCCTCGCCACGCGTGAAGCCTTCGCGCAGCCGTGTGTTCTCGCGCCGCAAACGTTCGGTCTCGGTCGCGCGCTGGACGAGCATCAGCAGCTTTTCGGCCTCGAAGGGCTTTTCGATGAAGTCCATCGCCCCGCGGCTGACAGCCGATACCGCGGTGTCGATGTTGCCGTGGCCCGAGAAAATAATCACCGGCAGTTCGGGCTCTCGCTTCTTGATCTCGTCGAGTACTTCGAGGCCGTCCATCGCGCTGCCGTGCAACCACACGTCGAGCAGCACCAGGCTAGGCCGGCGCGCATCGACCGCGGCGAGCGCCGAGGTGCTGTCAGCTGCCGTGCGGCATTCGTAGCCTTCATCGCTGAGGACCCCGGCGACGAGGTCGCGAATGTCGCGTTCATCGTCGACGATGAGGATATCGAGCGCCATTACGGCATGTCCTTTCGGGTTGTCATTCTGCCGCTACCTTGCCAGCGGCGAGCGGATCGCGCGCGAAGCGCAAAGTCACGCGCGTGCCGCCCCCGGGCGCCCCGCCGAAGGTCATGTCCCCGCCATGTTCCTCGACGATCTTGTTGACGATCGCGAGACCGAGTCCGGTGCCCTTCTCGCGCGTCGTCACATATGGTTCGACGATCCGCTCGCGGTCCTGTGGAAGGCCCACGCCGTTGTCCTCCACGGCTACGGTGAGGACATCCGGGGTCGCGGTCATCGTGACGGTAATCCGCCCGCGATAGTCCGGCTCTGCGTTGCGTGCGCGCGCCTCGATCGCCTCGACGGCATTCTTGAGCACGTTGGTCATCGCTTGGCCGACCTGATGACGGTCGCAATCGATCTGCAACTCGATCTCGCCTTCGGACGACAGGTGGAAATCGATTTCAGGATGCGCGACTTCCTGCAGAAAGAGCGCTTGCTTGACGAGATCATGCACATGCTCGGGCCGGAAAACGGGCTTTGGCAAGCGGGCGAAGCTTGAAAACTCGTCCACCATCTTGCGCAAGTCGCCTACCTGGCGAACGATCGTGCTGGTAAGCTCGTCAAACAGCTCGCCATCGCTTTCGATCTGCTTGCGGTAGCGGCGCTTCAACCGTTCAGTGGCGAGCTGGATGGGGGTAAGCGGGTTCTTGATCTCGTGGGCAATGCGACGCGCGACATCCGACCAGGCGGCTTGGCGCTGGTCCAGGATCTGGCGAGTGATGTCCTCGAACGTGATCACCCGTCCCTCGGGCGCATCGCCGACTTTGACCGCCAGCGTCAGCAGTTCGCCGCCGTTGGTCCAGTTGACGATACCGCTCGACAGGCTCGCTTCCACTAGCGCGGCAAATTGCGGCGCGAGATCGGCTAGGTTCGAACCGGCGGGCACCGGCCCCTTCGCGCCCAGCAAGAGGACCTGCGCCGAACTGTTCATCAGCAGAACGCGCCCCGACCGGTCGACCGTCACGATCCCTGCGGATATCGATTCGACGACCGCCTCGATGAATGCGCGTCGCTCCTCGAGCTGCCGGTTGGCGCCGACCAACGCGTCAGTTTGCTTTTCGATCTGAGCCGCCATCCGGTTGAAGGCGCGGTTGAGCATACCGATCTCATCGGGCCCGGTCCGCCCTTCGACACGCACGGCGAAGTTGCCCGCGCCGACTTTGCGGGCCGCCGAGACGAGCTCGGTGAGCGGCTGCACCTGCCGGTCGGCAAATCGCAGCGCGAACCACACGGCCACGATCACCAGCGTGACGCTGACGAAAAACAGCGCAAGGTTGAAGCGCAGTTGCAGCGCGCGAGCGCGCTTGGTCAGCACATCGTAGGCGCCGACGATCGACTGCGCGTTCGACCACTGGCTGAACCCGAGTGCTTCGGTATTGCGGGCATTGTAGAGGAAAATTCCGCTCTTGACGTCGATCGGCGCGATCGCCTCGATCCGCTTGGCATTCCCGCTGACCACGACCGGATCACCGCTCTTGAGCTTCGGGACTGCCTGCGCGGCAAACGCGGTTGGCCGATTGTCGGCATTGAGGTCGATCACCGCGGCGATGCGGATGGAACCGTCCGGTACCTGTTGGACGACCGCGGATTCGTTGATTTCGCGCTGCTTCACTTGCAACACGTAGATGTCGGCCAGGTCCGGGTCCGTGAGCTTGAAGCTCTGCAGATAGTACTGCATGTCGCTTGCCATCGCGACTGTCTGATTGGCGACCTGGACCTGGTTCTGCTCGTAGTAGCCGCGCGCCAAGGCGTTGGCGTTCTGCATCAGCCCGCGCGAATTATCCGAGAACCAGAAGTCGACCCCTGACTGAAACAGGATCGCCGCAAAGCCCGCGACCAGCAGGGTGGGCACCGCCGCGACCAGGGAGAAGAAGAAAACCAGACGGACATGAAGCCGCGCGGTGCTGCCTTCTGCACGGCGCAGCGCCAGACGGCGACCGAACAGGACGACAAGTCCCATCGCCGGCACCAGCGTGCCGATAAGCAGGACTGCGACCTGACGCGACGGCAGCAACTGCCCGTCGGGCGGCGCGCTGGTGAAGGTATACCATGCGCTAGACACCATCCCCAGAAATGCGACCGCTGCGATCAGTTCTAGTATGAGGTAAAAGTTCGCGCGTCGGCTCGACACAACAAAGCGGCGCCACCAGCGCGGGCTGCGCCGGGCGGAACTAGCCGGCGCGGCAATGGGCGGCGAAGAAGCCATCGTTGCGCGGTTACAACTGCCCTGTGATAAATTTGCAAGCGTTAATCGTCGATCCGCCAAGTCGATCAGTCGACCCGTGTGGAGGCGTCGGGATCGATCGCGAGATCGTTCAACCGCTTGCGCAGGGTATTGCGATTGATCCCGAGCAAACGTGCAGCGCGCAGTTGATTTCCGCCAGTCACGGCCAGCGCATGCGCGAACAGTGGCCGTTCGAGCGCGGCGATCGCTGCGTCGTAGAGCCCGCCTTCGGGCGGCCGGGCATCGCGCAGCCACGCTCCGAGCCCCTCCGCTAGACTGGCCGGGGCCGCGCCCGCAGGCTCGATCGGCGCACCGAGCACGGTTTCGACCGTACCGCAGTCAATGATATCATCGCGCGCCATCAGCGCGAGCCGGTAGACCGCGTTGCGCAATTCACGGACATTGCCGCGCCAAGGACGGGCTTCGAGCGCGGTTGCGCCATCTGGACCGATCTGCCGCTTCGGCAGCCCTTCCGCGGCCGCCTGCGCGAGGAAATGCCGTGTCAGCGGGGCTATGTCGCTGCGCCGGTCGCGCAGCGGCGGCAACTCGATCGGGACGACCGCGAGGCGATAAAAGAGGTCCTCGCGGAACGTACCGGCGGCGATCATCGGCCCCAGTTCGCGGTTGGTCGCGGCGACGATTCGCACATCCACGCCGATCTCATGCCGCCCCCCGACGCGGCGGATGCGGCCCGATTGCAGCGCGCGCAACAGCCGGGTCTGTGCTTCGAGCGGCATGTCGCCGATCTCGTCGAGGAACAGGGTGCCACCGTGCGCTTGTTCGAACTTGCCAATGGCCTGCGCAACGGCGCCGGTAAACGCGCCCTTCTCGTGACCGAACAGCTCACTTTCGAGCAGGTCGCGCGGGATCGCCGCCGCGTTTACCGCGATGAAAGGGCCAGTGCGGCGCTGCCCGAGCTGGTGGATTGCCTCGGCGACAAGCTCCTTGCCAGTGCCCAATTCACCGAGGATCAGCACCGTCAGATCATTGCGCAGGACGCGAGTGATCATCCGGTAGACGCCCTGCATTGCCTGGCTGCGACCGACCAGCGGCAACGCTTCGTCTACCTCGGCCATGACGAATTCCGAGTTTCCCGCAGACTGACTGGAGGCACGCACCACGGTCCGCACGAGTTCTTCAAGATCGAAAGGCTTGGGAAAGTATTCGAATGCGGCGACGTCGGTCGCGCGCACTGCGGTGTCGAGCGTGTTCTGCGCTGACAGCACGATTACAGGAAGCTCGGGCCGCCGCGCACGTACCGTCGAAAGACTGGCAATCCCGTCTCCATCGGTAAGCACGACGTCGGTAAGCATGGCCACGTATTCGGCGCGTTCGAGCAAGTGGTCGCGACCCGCGATCGAGTCGGTTCGGTCGACGACAAATCCCTCGTCCTCGAGCGCCGTGGTGATCACGGTGGCAATCGCCGTATCGTCTTCCACCAGCAGGATGGTACCGCGCATACGCTTTCCTATTTGGCCAGCGGAAGATGGATGCGGAAGTGGGTCAGGCCCGACCTTTCATCGCGTTCATGCACGATGCGCCCTTCCATATCCTGCACGAGGCGGCGAACGAGCGCGAGGCCCAGGCCTTGCCCGCCTTTCTTGCTGCTGACGAACGGTTCGAACACGTGATCGCGCAGCTCAGGCGCGATACCAGGCCCGTTATCGCTAACGGTCAATTCGACCGGTAGGCGGACCGAGCGACCGGGGCGAATGGCATTGTAGATAACACCGCTGACATAGCGCGAACGCACCGTCACCTTTGGCTTCTTAACGTCGGCGACGGCCTCGCGCGCGTTGGCCAGCAGGTTGATGATTACCTGCTCGAGCGCCGGTCCGTTGGCCAGTACCGGGGGGAGCGAAGGGTCGAACTCTTCCACCAGCTCGGCCCCGCCGAACCCGGCGCCCCGCACCGTGGCGATCGCATCGCGCACCGCTTCGTGCAGGTTGAGCGCCGCATTCGGCTCTGCATCGCGTGCGCCGATCCGTTGCATGCGGTCGATCAGCGAGGCGATCCGCGCCACTTCGCTGGCGATCAGATCAGTGAGCGGCCGATCCTTGTCGGCGATCTTGCGCGCGAGAAGTTGCCCCGCCCCACGGATCGCGGCAAGCGGGTTCTTGATCTCGTGGGCGAGCACGGCGGGCGCGCCAAGCGCAGAAGGGCTGCGGTCTCCGTCGTTGGCATCGTCTGGCCCTGCCTCTGACAATGTCACTACGCGCCATCCGGGATGGGTGGCCAGCGGAGACATGGTCAGATTGACCCGGAGACGTCCGTCGGCCGTACGGATGACTAGGTCACGGGCAACCAGCGGAGCGTGATCCTCGCGCGAATGCGCGGTTACCCGCAGGTCGCCGACTTCGATGACATCGAACAGGCGGCGGCCGATCAACCGCTGCGCGCTGCGGCCAAGCATTTCCTCGCTCGCTGAATTGGCTTGCGCGATGGCCATCTCGGGATCGAGTAACAAGACGGCGAAAGCCAGCCCGGCGATCTGCGCGCCCCCGCATGGTGCGTCGCCTTGTCCCTTCACGCCGCCTGCCGGCGGAGCAACGGTTCATAAAAGCGGTCAATTTCACCGAGAACTTGATCGGCTTGGTTGACGAAATTGACTTTGTTGCGGAACTCGGCCGAGCCGGGCAGCCCCTTCGTATACCAGCCGATGTGCTTGCGCGCGATCTTGACCCCGGTGTCGGTGCCATAATGGTCGAGCATTGCGCGATAATGCTCGACGAGGACCGCGTGCTGTTCATCGATTTCAGGATCGGCGCGCTTCTTGCCGGTCTGCCACCATTGCATCACCTGCCCCAACAGCCATGGCCGGCCATACGCGCCGCGTCCGATCATCAGGCCGTCCGCACCGGACTGCTCGAGCGCGCAGGCGGCATCCCCGATGGTGCAGATGTCGCCGTTGACGATGACAGGGATGGACACCGCGTCCTTGACCGCGCGTACGAACGCCCAGTCAGCGCTGCCCTTGTACATCTGATTGCGGGTGCGGCCGTGCACCGCAACCATAGCGATGCCCAAGTCTTCGGCGATATGCGCGAGTTCGGGCGCGTTGAGACTGTCATGGTCCCACCCCATGCGCATCTTGACGGTCACCGGCACATCGACCGCCCTGACGCAGGCTTTCATCAGCTCGATCGCCAAGGGCACTTCGCGCATCAGCGCCGAGCCGGCGAATTGCCCAACCACCTTGCGCACCGGGCAGCCAAAATTGATGTCGATAATCGCGGCGCCACGATCGGCGGCAAGCTTGGCGGCCTCGCCCATCGACACTGGATCGCAACCGACCAACTGCATCGACACAGGATCCTCGATCGGCGCCCATGTTGTCTTCTGGATCGACTGGCGGGTTTCCCGGATCGCCGCTTCGCTGGCAACCATCTCGGTTACATTGAGTCCCGATCCATAACGTCGCACGAGCGCGCGGAAAGGCAGGTCGGTGACGCCAGTCATCGGCGCTAGCACCACCGGCGTCGCGATCGTCAGCGGACCGATCTCGATCGGCTTGGGGATAGGTGGATCGGGAAGCTTGGACATGGATGCCTAAAATTTGGGCAGCGCATAGTGGATTGATGGTCTGGGCACAAGGCGGTAGCGCCTCGCCAGTGACGGGTCCCCTCCCCCCTTTCGCGGCAGTGGTCGTCGCCGCAGGCCAAGGTCTGCGCGCCGGTCAGGCAGTGCCAAAGCAATTCGCACGATGGCGCGGCAAGCCAGTGGTGCGTCATTCGGTCGAAGCGCTTCTGGCAGCTGGCGCCGATCCCGTGGTTGTCGCAATACCCGAAGGGGGCGATGTGCTGGCCCGCGAGGCGCTTGCCGGTCTCGCGGTTCAGTTGGTGCCAGGCGGAGACTCTCGCCAGCAATCGGTCGCCAGCGCGCTGGGTGCGGTGGCGAACAGCGAGCGAGTGCTCATTCACGATGCGGCGCGGCCGGTACTGCCGTTTTCGGTAATTGAACGGCTGCTCAGCGCCCTCGACGACCACCCCGGTGCGATCCCTGTCCTTCCGGTGGTCGATAGCCTGGCTGTAGAGGAGAACGGCGTCATGGCCGGCTCGGCCGACCGCGAAATTTTACGCCGCGTGCAAACCCCCCAGGCGTTTCGTACAGAAGCGATCATCGCCGCGCACCGTACATGGCTTGGCGAGCCTGCGGCAGGCGACGATGCGCAAGTTTTGACCGCAGCGGGCGGCTCGGTAGCAATGATCATCGGCGACGAGTGCTTGGCAAAACTTACTTTCGCAGACGACTTCAGGGACGCTGCGCCGCCGGTCCGCATGGGGACCGGATTCGATGTCCACCGACTGGCACCGGGTGAGGAGCTATGGCTTTGCGGCGTCAAACTCGAACACGAACTGGGCCTCGCCGGACACAGCGATGCCGATGTCGCGCTGCACGCCGTGGTCGATGCGCTGCTCGGTGCAATTGGCGCAGGCGACATCGGACGGCACTTTCCCCCGAGCGATCCGCAGTGGAAGGGTGCACCCTCGTCGCGTTTCGTAGAGCACGCGATCGCATTGGTTCGTGATGCAGGATACCGCGTAGGCAATATCGACCTGACGCTGATCTGCGAGGAGCCGAAGATAGGCCCCTACCGCGACGCGATGCGCACGCGGCTTGCTGAGCTTGCAGAAGTTGATTTAGCGGCGGTAAATGTAAAGGCCACTACGACCGAGCGGCTGGGGTTCACCGGCCGCGGCGAAGGGATCGCGGCGCAAGCGGTCGCCTTGCTCGTTCGCTTCTGAAAGGGTTGTCCATGAAATGTTTCGCCGCCGCCCTCGCTTTCACCGCGCTTGCAATTCCTGGCGCTGGGCAAGCGCGCAGCGCCATGACGCCGGAAGCGACCCAAGCGGCGGTCCGCTATGCGCTGCCGCATCTCATCGCTGGCTTTCGCTCCACATGCGGGCCGAAACTGCCGCGCGATGGCTACCTTGCGCGAAATGGCGCCGCCATGATTGATCGCTACTCGCAAGGGTCCGCCGCTGCCTGGCCCTCCGCGCGCGAAGCGCTGATGGCGCTTGGCGCCAACAAGAAACCCGAAATCGCGCAAATGTTCGCTCAGATGCCGGACTCCGCCCTGAGGCCTTTCGTGGACGCGACGATTTCCTCGATGGTCGCCACGAAGGTCAAGACCGCGGACTGCGGCGAAATCGAGCGCGGGCTCGAACTGCTTGCGCCACTGCCGCCGGAAAACATCGCCGGTCTGGCCGGATTTCTGTTCGAAATGTCGCAGCGCGGCAAGAAGCCCATGGTTGGCCGGGGTGGGTGAGAGCCTGCTGCCAAGCGACATAGTCGCGCTCGCCCAGCGAGTGGTTGAGGAAAACGCCGCGATCGGCCGCCGCATCGTCTTGGCCGAAAGCTGCACTGGCGGCCTCGTGGCGGCGGCACTGACCGAGATCGCCGGTTCGTCAGCGGTGCTCGATCGAGGGTTCGTCACCTACTCGGACGAGGCGAAACAGCAATCGCTGTCGGTTTCGAGCGACATTATCGAGACCTTCGGCGCGGTTTCGATCGCGTGCGTCTGGGCGATGGCGCAAGGCGCGATCCAGCACAGCAGTGCCGATATCGCGGTCGCCATCAGCGGGATCGCCGGACCCGACGGGGGCAGCGAACAGAAGCCGATCGGCACGGTCGTTTTCGCGCGCGCGCGCCGCTCCGGCGATAGCGAGCCCGAAGGAGAGATGCGGCACTTCGGCGGCGGTAGCCGCAGCGAAATCCGCCGTCAGGCGACGCTCGTCGCGCTAGAACTGCTGCTACCGTAAAGTTCGTGCGCGCGGGCATCGAACGCGGCGACCATCTTGCGAAACGCGCGGTCGAAATATTGTCCCGCGAGCGCTTCGAATACGCTGCTGCGGAAGGTGAAATCGACACAGAAGTCGATCTCGCAGCCGCCATCGGGCGTGGAGGTGAACAGCCAGCGGTTGTCCAAATCCTTCATCGGCCCGTCAAGGTAATGAACCTCGATCCGCCTCGGGCGTTCTTTCTCAACTCTCGAAGTGAATTTCTCGCGCAAGTGCTTGAAGCCTACCAGCATGTCGGCGATCAATTCGGTTTCGCTATTCGAGCGAACCCGCGTCGCGACCACCCATGGCAGGAATTCACCGTAGCGGCCGACATCCGCGACCAGGTCGAACATCTGCTCGACGCTGTAGGGCAACCGCCGGACCTCGTGAATTCCGGGCATCAGCGGGGCAGCTTGGCGAGCCTGCTTTCGCGTGTCGCTTTCATCGCCGCGAAATCGTCGCCCGCGTGATAGCTTGAACGGGTCAGCGGGCTTGCCGCGACTTGCAGGAACCCCTTGGCGCGCGCGATCGCACCGTAAGCCGCGAACGCCTGGGGAGTGACGAACTCCTCGACCTTAGCGTGGCGCGGGGTCGGCTGGAGATACTGCCCCATGGTGACGAAGTCGACGTCGGCACTGCGCATGTCGTCCATCACCTGATGAACCTCGAGCCGTTGCTCGCCGAGCCCCATCATCACGCCTGACTTGGTGAAGATCAGCGGATCGTGCGCCTTTACCTCTTCAAGGAGCCGCAGCGACGCATAATAGCGAGCGCCCGGGCGGATGGTCGGATAAAGCCGCGGCACAGTTTCAAGGTTGTGGTTGTAGACATCCGGCCCCGCCTCGCAGATCGCTTCGACCGCGGGACGCATCTTGTTGCGGAAATCAGGGGTAAGGATTTCGATCGTGGTGCCGGGCGTTTCGCGGCGCAGCGCCTGGATCACCTTGACGAACTGCGACGCGCCGCCGTCTGGCAGATCATCGCGGTCGACGCTGGTGACGACGATGTGTTGTAGCCCCAGCTTGCTCGCAGCGGTTGCGACGTGCTCAGGCTCAAGCGGGTCGACGATACGCGGCATCCCGGTCTTGACGTTGCAGAACGCACAGGCGCGGGTGCATACATCCCCCAAGATCATCACTGTCGCGTGCTTCTTGGTCCAGCACTCGCCGATGTTGGGGCACGCTGCTTCTTCGCATACGGTGTTGAGCGACAGATCGCGCATCAGCTGGCGGGTTTCGTGATAACCCTTGCTAACCGGCGCCTTGACGCGGATCCAGTCGGGCTTGCGCTGGCGTTGCGGTTGCGGTGCGCCAAAGGCCGTCGGAGCGAGATCGTTCATCGCCGCCCATCTAGTCAGCGGTCTTGTCATAGGCAATGCCATGCGGCATCGGCAGGCCATGACGATCGCACCTTCGCTCGAGCTCGCCGGCCTCATCGAAGGCTATCGCCGGTTTCGCGAAACCGGCTGGGAACCCCGCCGCGAGCGGTGGGCGGCGCTTCGCGAAGGGCAGGAACCGCGCGTGATGGTCATCGCCTGTGCCGACAGTCGAACCGACCCTGCATTGGTGTTCGACGCCGACCCGGGCGAAATCTTCACCATCCGCAACATCGCCGCGATGGTTCCTCCGTTCGAGACCACCCCAGGTCATCACGGCGTGTCAGCGGCTCTCGAATATGCGGTTCAAGTGCTCAAGGTGCGGGAGATAGTGGTGCTCGGCCACGGCATGTGCGGTGGATGCAAGGCTGCGTTGACGCAAAGCCTGCAGGGGACCGAGCCCGGCCGGGGTGGCTTCATCGCCGACTGGATCGAAATGCTCGACGAGGCGCGCGAGCAAGTGGTCGCCGAGCATGGCACCGAGGGGCGCGAGGCCGAGCGCGCGATGGAGCAGGCCGGCGTCAAGGTCAGCCTCGCCAACCTTCGTACATTCCCATGCGTTGCCGAACTCGAGCAACGCGGAAGCCTGCGGCTACGCGGCGCGTTTTTCGCGATTTCGGATGGCCTGCTCCATCTGCTTGACGAAGACAGCGGCGAGTTCGAACCGGTTGCCTAATCACGTGCCGCGGCCCATCTAGCCGCGCATGGAAACCAACGAAAACCTTAAAAACATCGCGTTGCTGATCGACGCCGATAACGTCAATCCGGCGGCAATCGACCCGGTGCTGACGGTCATGGCCGAGCTGGGCCAGGTCAACATTCGCCGCGCTTACGGAAACTTTGCCAAGCAGGCGCTCACCAAGTGGGACACCATCACCAATCGCTACGGCATCCGGCCGCAGCAGCAGTTCGATGTCTCGAAGGGCAAGAATGCGACCGACATGGCGATGACGATCGATGCGATCGACTTGCTCAACCAGGGCAAGGTCGACGGGTTCGGCATCATGAGCTCGGACAGCGATTTCACCCCGCTGGTCACCCGCCTGCGGCAGGATGGGATTGTCGTTTATGGCTTCGGCAGCACCAAGACACCGCAGGCGTTCAAATCGGTCTGCACCCGCTTCATCGACGTTGACCAGCTGATCAAGACGACCGAGGCGATCGAGACCGCATCGACCAGCGGCGAGTTTGCCGAAACCGCCGCCGCCGACACCGAGCTGATGGAGTTGATCGGCGCCGCTTACAAGGAAGCCAAGCGCGATGAGGATGGTTACGCGCGGGTCCAGCAGGTCGGCCAGATTGCCGGCAACCGGTCAAGCTTCGACGTACGCAATTATGGCTTCAGCAGCCTGTCGGCGATGTTCCGCAGCTTGCCCAATTTCAAGGTCGAGCGCCGCGAAGGCGCCGAGTTGTTTGTCAAGCGCCTGCGCTGACACGACAAGGGCGCGAATCCGGCTGGATCCGCGCCCTCTGTTTTGCACCTGAGCGATTACTGGACCGGCGGCGCGGTCGTGCCAGCGGGCTTGCCGGCCTGTCCGGCATAGATTCCCCACAGGCGCGCGATTGCCTGCCGGGCGCCTTCGACCTTGGTAAAGGTCGCCTGCGCCTCGGTCGACTTGCCCTGGTCGGCTTGGGCGATGCCGAGACGCGTGAGCACCCGCGGTGTGTCGACACCCGGTTTGGCGAGCGCAAGGGCGTAGAACTCCTCTGCTTCCGCGGGCTTCTGATAACTCAGAAAGGCATCGCCGGCCGCCATCAGCGTCGCGACCGTGGCGCCCGGCGAACGGGCATCCCTGGCCAGCTTCGGCAAGTCGGCGGTGTCGGCCTGTACCCGGCCGGCGGCGATCGTGTTCGCTTCCGATACGAAGACATCGTTTGACTTCAGCAAGCCGGCGGCGATGCCGGCCTTGAGGATGCGTTGCGTTTCGCCCGGAAGCCGGCGTGCGTCGGACGCGGAGATGTAATCGACATAGTCGCGCTCGCTGCGCAAAGCGTTCGTGCGCTGGGCCAGCCGCATCAGGTCGAGCAGATCCTGTCCATCGTAGTTATTGAGGTTGCGCTGGATAGCGATTGCATCGCCCCAACTGCTCTCAGACGGGTAATACTGCGCATACATCGCGGCGAACTTGGCGGCCTGAGGGACGAGCTGGGCATTATACGCCGTCGCAAGGCCACGCTTCAGCCAGATGTCGGGAACGGGCTGGCCGGCTGCAATCTTCTTCGCGATCGCCTTGTCAAGCAAGTCAATCCCGACAGCGTCCTGCTTCTGGGCAAAGTAGCTCTCCGCCAACATGAGATTGACGTCCTCGGCGTAGCCGGCTGCAACCGCCTGTTCCGCGCGCGTGCGAACGGCAGTCCAATCGCCGGCCTGATAGGCAAGTTGGGCGGCTGCATAAAGCTGGTTGGCACGTTCGGCCCCGGCGAGTGTGCTGCCGCTGTCAACCATCAGCGTCACGCCCTGGCGTTGAAGGGCCAGGTCCTTGGTTTGCGCGCCTACACTATAGGTGACCTGCCCGGCGGCGTATTTGTCGTCGGCGGTCGTTGCGGCGGCCTGCACCGCAGCGACCTCGGCCTTCAACGGCGTAAGGTCTCCGCCTGCCTTCACCTTGTCGGCGAAGGGCTGGTAGACGGCGGCGAAGCCCTTCGAATAATTGGCCTTAGGCGCGGCGGGTCTGTTGCTGCTTCTTGGCTGCGTGGGCAGGAACGGAGGAAACAAGCACTACGCCCGACGAAAGGGCAAATGCGAGGGCCAGACGCGACGCGGCGCCAGAGCGGAAAACGGTCATTGAGTGGTCTCCCATGAGTGGATGGACGGCCAGGTCTTGCGGCCCTGTTGCCGGACAACGGCGCTACTGACGCCTGACGCCGAACAATGCAATTGTCTCTATTGCCGCGGCCGTGAACGCGCTTTGAACGGGCTCGTAAGGCGCCGGTCAGAGGTTGCGCCGAGCTGCGGTCATTCTTATGTGGACAACCGCCTCGACCACCACCTCGCAGAGCTGCGCGAACTGGCGGTTTGCGGCCCCTTCCCCTAGGCTTTGAGCCACCGCAGCGCCGCTGGCGCGCCATCAGAAATGCAAGAAATTTGGCTGACGATATCGAAACTCTGAGCCCGCCCTCCCCGATGGGCGAATATGCGCGTGTCGACATCGTCGACGAAATGAAGACGAGCTATCTCGATTACGCGATGAGCGTGATCGTGGCGCGTGCGCTGCCCGATGTGCGCGACGGGTTGAAGCCGGTCCACCGGCGCATCCTGTTCGCCGCGCAGGAAGGCGGCATGGTCGCCGGGCGGCCGTACCGCAAATGCGCCAAAATCGTCGGCGACGTGATGGGCAATTACCACCCTCACGGCGACAGCGCGATTTACTTCGCGCTGGTGCGGATGGCGCAAGACTGGTCGATGCGGGTGCCGCTGGTCGATGGCCAAGGCAACTTCGGCTCGATGGACCCGGACGCCCCGGCCTCGATGCGCTATACCGAGGCGCGCCTGGCGAAAGTCGCGAACAGCCTGCTGGACGATCTCGACAAGGACACGGTCGACTTCCAGGAAAACTACGACGGATCGCGACGTGAACCGACCGTTCTCCCAGCGCGCTTCCCAAACTTACTGGTCAACGGCGCCGGCGGCATCGCGGTCGGCATGGCCACGAACATCCCGCCGCACAACTTGGGCGAGGTGATCGACGGCTGCCTGGCACTTATCGATGATCCGCTGACCTCGTCCGAAGCGCTGATGGAGATCATTCCCGGACCCGATTTCCCCACCGCGCCGCTGATCCTGGGCCAGTCGGGCTCGCGCGCGGCGTATATGACCGGGCGCGGTTCGATCCTGATGCGCGCGCGTCACGTCATCGAGACGGGGCGCGGCGATCGGCAATCGATCGTGTTCACCTCGATCCCCTATCAGATCGGCAAAGCCGGACTGGTCGAAAAAATCGCCGATGCCGCAAAGGACAAGCGGATCGAAGGCGTCTCCGACATCCGCGACGAATCGAACCGGCGCGGCGTGCGTGTGGTGGTCGAACTCAAACGCGACGCGACGCCCGAAGTCGTGCTCAACCAGATTTGGCGTCACACCCCTGCGCAGGCAAGCTTTCCGGCCAACATGCTGGCAATTCGCGGCGGTCGGCCCGAGACGCTGGGCCTGAAGGACATCCTGCAGGCGTTCATCACTTTCCGTGAGGAAGTGATCACCCGGCGTACCAAGTACGAACTGATGAAGGCGCGCGAACGCGCGCACATCTTGCTCGGCCTGGTGGTAGCGGTATCGAACCTCGACGAAGTCGTGGCGATGATCCGCGGGGCGCCCAATCCGGTGGCAGCGCGCGCCAGGCTGCAGGAAAAGGAATGGCCGATCGGCGACATCGCGCAGTACATCGCGCTGGTCGAAGCGATCGAACCGGATGCCGAGCAGTCAGGGGGCACCTATCGCCTGTCCGAACGGCAAGTCCGCGCAATCCTCGACTTGCGGCTGCACCGTCTCACCGCGCTCGGCCGTGACGAGATCGGCGGCGAGCTGGAAGAACTGGCGGGCCATATCGGCGAATACCTCGCGATCCTCGGCGATCGTGCGCGGCTTTACGCCGTGATGCGTGCCGAACTTGTCGAGATCCGCGATCTTTATGCCACCCCTCGCGTGTCTGAGATCGCGCCGGCATGGGACGGGCTCGAGGACGAGGACCTGATCGAGCGCGACGAGATGGTCGTTACAGTCACTCTCGATGGCTACATCAAGCGCACCCCGCTCTCGACTTTTCGCGCCCAGCACCGGGGCGGCAAGGGCCGCGCCGGCATGGCAACCAAGCAGGAAGACGCGGTGTCGAACATGTTCGTCACCAGCACCCATAATCCGGTCCTGTTCTTCTCGACGGCGGGCAAGGTCTACCGGCTCAAGGTGTGGCGCCTGCCCGAAGGCGGACCGACGACGCGCGGTCGCCCGATCGTCAACTTGCTTCCGGCGCTCGACGAGGGCGAAGCCATCGCCGCGGTGCTGCCCCTGCCCGAAGACGAAGACACCTGGGGCGCGCTGACGGTGGTGTTCGCCACCGCCCGCGGCAACGTGCGTCGCAACAACATGGATGCCTTCGCCAACATCCCGACCAATGGCAAATACGCAATGCGCTTTGAAGATGGCAGCGAGGACCATCTCATCGGTGTGGCTCTCCTTGAACCCGGCGACGACGTCTTGTTAGCGACCCGGATGGGCAAGGCGATCCGCTTTGACGGCGAGGATGTCCGCGAATTCGTCAGCCGCACCAGCACGGGTGTGCGCGGAATGCGGCTGCGTCCCGATGACGAGGTCGTTTCACTATCGATTCTGCACAAAGTCGGAGCATCGGCGGAAGAACGTGAGACTTACCTCCGATTCGCGCCGTGGAAGCCGGATAAGGAAGGCGAACCCGATATCTCGCCCGAGCGGTTTACCGAAATGGCCGAAAAGGAACAGTTCATCCTGACGGTCTGCCAGAACGGCTACGGCAAGTTGAGTTCGGCCTACGAATATCGTCGCACCAATCGGGGCGGCCAGGGCATTACCAACATCGATAACGTCGAGCGCAACGGACCGGTGGTAGCGAGCTTCGCGGCTACGCAGGGCCACCAATTGATGCTGGTGACCGACCAGGCCAAACTGATCCGCATCGGGCTCAGCTCGCTGCGGGTGATCGGCCGCAACAGCGCCGGCGTGCGGTTGTTCAATGTTGCGGACAACGAGCACGTTGTCAGCGCGGTGCGTCTCGACGAGGACGAGGAACCAGAAAACGTGGCCGAAGAAGCGATCGCCGAGGAAATTCTGTTGCGCGGCACGGTGGAGATTCAGCCCGAGACCACCCCGCAAAGCGATTCGGACATCGCCGGCGAGCCAGACGAGTAGGATGCGGGTCGAGCCCTCCGGTGAGGCGTGCGGTGCCAGTGTTACCGGCGCCGATTTGTCCGGCCCGCTCGACCCTCAGCTCGTCGCAGAGATTCGCGCTGCCTGGCTCGAACACCGCGTGCTCGCCTTCCGCGACCAATCGATGGACGACGACGCGCTCGAGCGATTCACGCAAGCCATGGGCGGGTTTGGCGATGACCCATTCTTCGCTCCAATCGCGGGCCGCAGTCACATTGCCGCAGTCCGGCGCGAAGCCCAAGAAACGACCCCGCTGTTTGCAGAAAACTGGCACAGCGACTGGAGTTTTCTCGCGCAGCCGCCGGCAGGCACCTGTCTACTTGCGATCGACATTCCCCCTGTCGGTGGCGACACGCTGTTCGCTGACCAGCACGCAGCGTGGGACGCCCTGTCCTCGTCCCGGCAGCGCGAGCTCGAGGGGCTTATCGCGATTCACAGCGCGCGCTACGCTTATGCTCCGCAGGGCAGTTACGGAGAGAACGACAAAGGCCGCTCGATGGACATCCGGCCAAGCGAAGCCGCGATGGCCACGCAGCCCCACCCTCTCGTCCGGACCCACCCGGAAACGGGGCGGCGCGGCTTCTTCAGCGCCTTCGGTTACATCATCGGGATCGAGGGAATGGATGATCTCGAGGCGCTGCCGCTGCTGCGCGAACTGTACCAATGGCAAACCCGCGACGAGTTCGTGCATCGCCACCGGTGGGAACAGGACATGCTGGTGATCTGGGATAACCGCGCGGTGCTGCATCGCGCGACCGGCGGGTACGAAGGATACCGGCGCGAACTGCACCGGACTACGATCGCGGCAACGGCCTAGGCCTGATGATCGCGACGCAGGGTGCGGATGACCCCGGTACAGATTAGCAACTGCCCGGCGTAATACAGCGGCCAGACTAGCCACGCGGTCAGCGATTGCTCGAGCATGGCTCCGAGCCGGGCGAAGATCAGCAAGTCCGAAACAACGAACAGCAGGACACCAATGCCGACATTATAGCGGCTAAACCGGCTGATCCACGCAGCTGCCGCCATCCCGCCGAGCGCCACCGCATAGATCACCGCCATCGGATCACCGGTCAGCAGCCACGCTGCCATCGGCACACCGATAATTAACGCCACGGAGGCGGCTTTTTGCGTCGCGGCAGGATGGGAGCGTCGGTTGCGCAGATAAAGCGCGATCGCGCCAAGGTGCGACAACAGGAACAGTCCGCCGCCGACCCGTATGTCGAGTTCGATCCCGACATCGCCTGTAGCGCCGATCGCCATCACGGCGGCAATCAGGCGCGCGTCAGGCACCCCGCTGCGCGACAATGCATAACCCGCCAGCGCGGCGACCGACCCGCCTTTGAGCACGATCAGGAACAGCCCGCCAAACGCGCTGTCGGACAGCATCCAGAAGGCGATTGCCATCGCGATTCCGGCCACCAGCCACGGCCGGTGCTCGATCAAAGTCCGCTTCGGCAACACCTAACCCCCGTTTTAATACGCTCGACTGCCCTTGTACTTGCCCCGGTGCAAGCATTAGGCGGACGCGCATGACACATGACATCCACGTAATTGGTGGCGGGCTCGCGGGCAGCGAGGCGGCCTGGCAGCTCGGCCGGCGCGGCTACCATGTTCGTCTCTCGGAAATGCGCGGGAGCGGTGACAGCACGCCAGCGCATCAGGGCGAGGGCCTGGCCGAACTGGTGTGCTCGAACTCGTTCCGTTCGGACGATGACGAGAAGAACGCGGTCGGGCTGTTGCACCACGAGATGCGCCAGCTCGATAGCCTTGTAATGCGCGCAGGGGAGGTCGCACGGGTGCCGGCGGGTTCCGCGATGGCGGTCGATCGTGACGTGTTCTCCGCCGGTATAGAGCGCGAACTTGCAGCGCTTCCCAACGTCGAGATCGTGCGCGAGCGGATCGATGCCCTGCCCTCCTCAGGACCCGTGATTGTTGCCACCGGCCCGCTGACTGCCGCTTCGCTGGCCGCCAGCATAGCCGCGTCCACGGGCCAGGACAGCCTGGCGTTCTTCGATGCGATCGCTCCGATCGTTCATCACGACAGTATCGACATGGACGTGTGCTGGAAAGCCGCGCGATGGGACAAAGGCGGCAAGGACTACATCAACTGTCCGATGAACCGCGAACAGTACGAGGCGTTCGTTCAGGGACTGCTCGATGGCGAGAAAACAGAGTTTCGCGAATGGGAAGCCAACACGCCCTATTTCGACGGCTGCATGCCGATCGAGGTGATGGCTTCGCGCGGACCCGAGACTTTGCGGTTCGGCCCGATGAAACCGGTCGGGCTCGACAATCCGCACTGGGCTACAGACGAGCATCCCAATGGCCGTTGGGCTCATGCCGTCGTCCAACTGCGGCAGGACAACAAACTAGGCACGCTGTGGAACATCGTCGGCTTCCAGACGAAGCTGAAGCACGCTGAGCAGGTCCGCCTGTTCCGGACCATCCCCGGCCTGGAGAATGCCGAGTTCGCGCGGCTCGGCGGACTCCATCGCAATACCTTTCTCAATTCGCCGCTGGTGCTCGACCGGCAGCTCCGCCTCAAGGGCGCCGAGCACATTCGCTTCGCCGGCCAGATCACCGGCTGCGAAGGCTATGTCGAAAGCGCTGCGATCGGGCTCATGGCAGGAATGATGGCCGCGGCGGAACTGGGCGGCGAGGCGTGGCGCTCGCCCCCGCGCACGACCGCGCTGGGCGCATTGCTGGCGCACATCACCGGCGACGCCGAGGCGGACACCTATCAGCCGATGAACGTAAATTTCGGGCTGTTCCCGCCGCTGACCGACGTCAAAAAGAAGTCTCGAAAGGAAGCGTATACACAGCGCGCGAAGATCGATCTGCGCGAATGGATCGGTGATCGCGCGGTCGAGCTGGCCTAGCAGCTGCAGCCCGGCCTGCGCTTCGCCGCCTTGGGCGCAGTGGTGGCGAATTCGGCAAAATCGAGTTCTCGATTGCGATCGCGGTCTGCGCCGTCGAAGCGCTTGGCTGTGGCGACCGCCCATTCTTCGAAGTCGAGCAGATTGTTGCCGTCCTTGTCGAGCTTGCGGAATGCCTCGGTGCGGGTCGACAGCATTTCGTTGCGGGTGATCCGCCGATCGCGATTGCGGTCATAGCGGAAGAACCGTTGCTCCTCGCGCGTCAGTTCGGTCGCCTCGGGCGGCGCGGGTCCGCGCAAGTCCCGGGCAGCGGCGGTCGGCAAGTCCTCAGGTGAAGGTTTCTCCGGTTGCGCCATCGGCGGCGGCGCGCCTTGCTCGACCGCGGCCCGTCCTTGCCACCAGAACAGCCCCACGCCGACCAGCACTAGCGTGAGGAAAGCCCCCAGAACCAACCGATTCATCGCGCACGCCCTCGACCCATATCCGTGTTCATAAGCTAACGCCCGAGCATGCCAAGCCTGCTCGCGGCCAGCGCGGCGCCCCGACCGTGCATCAGCGGCTCGCCGCGGATCACGGCTCGACGCGAAAGGCCGCCAAGGACCGCGAGGCCGCGCAGGTTGCGTGAGCGGATGCGCGGCAAATCGACCTGCCGGCCAAGCGCCCGCGCCGTTTCGCGCTCGCGAGCATCCGAACTGTGCGAAGCAAAGTCGGCAAAAGCCCAGCAGCGCCCGGCTGCGAGGGCCGCGGGCGCATCTTCGCCGGCGTTGGCCAGCTCTGCGAACGCGGCCAGCGCCTGGCCACGTCCGGCGGCGAAATCGGCAATAGCCGCGCAGGATAAGGGCGCTTCGCCGATCAGGTTCTCCCACCCATCGACCAGCGGCCGCAGACTTCCGGTGCGTTGGCCCCACTGTTCGGCGAGCTCGCCGAGAAGCGGCTCGCCAGCCGGGGCCGCCCCAACCGTCTCGACAAGCCGATCGCGCCACCAAGCGAGCCGCATTTGCGCTAGCAGCGGTTCCCGCGCGCGCGCGACGAGGCCAGCCAGACGCCGATCCAGATCGAACAGCGCAGCCAATGCGCGCCGGCTCGCTCTTGGCTGCCACGCGAGCGCAATCGCGGTCGCCGGGTTGAGTGGTCGCGGCTCATTCACCGGCCCGGGATGTCCGATCGCGCCGCCGGCTGCAAGAAGCTCGGGGCGCTAAAAAACAGGTGCAACTTCTGGTTAACCATGAAGCTTGGCGAAGCGCTTACCCTGGCTCCGCTATGTGCTGTCCGGAACGGCCCTTTTTTTCATTGCGAGGACAGCCTTTATGCGGGCGATCTCCACCTTTTTGACGCGCTTGCGGCGCAGCACCAGCGGCAACGCGATGATTATCGTGGCAGTGGGCATGCCCGCGCTGATCGGAGCTGCCGGCTACGCTGTCGATATGGCGCAGCTCTATGTGTGGAAACGCGAGCTTCAGCATTCGGTCGATCAGGCGGCGATCGCTGCAGCGTGGACGCTTGCGTACAATAAAAACGCGAACAACTACACAACCCGAGCGCTTCAGGAATACGACGCCAATCAAATCTACACCAAGGATTTCGACGCCACCCCCAGCATCCAGTTAGGTAGCTACAGCAGCGGAACCAACAACAGCGTGATCGTGTCGTCCTCGGTCACCAAGAAACTGCCGTTCTCGGGCTTTTTGACCAACAAATCGCTCACCATCGCCGTGAACGCACAAGCGACGTTTGCCAAAGGCGGCACCTACCAAGCATGCCTGATGACGCTCAAGAAAGGCGTCGGTCACACCTTTACAGTGGGTGGAAGTGCTACCGTGAACGCTTCATGCGGGCTGGGCGCACTGTCGTGTGAGCCGAGCGCAATCACGATCGGCGGGTCGAGTTCGGTCACCACCGATACGATCGTAACCTGCGGCACCGCCGACGTACCGACGAATTTGCAGAGCAAGGTGACCGATAACGCCCACGGAATCGAAAATCCGTTCGAAGGGTTGCCAGCGCCTGTTCCGCCGAGCGAGAACGCTAAATCGCTTAGCTGTCCCGCCAGCGGCAAAGGCACTCAGAACATAACTCCCGGTCGCTACACGGGCGGCTTCAATGTCACCTGCAAAGTGACCATGGCGAAGGGCATTTATGTCATCGACGGGGGAGTTCTCGATCTTACCAGCAACAAAGGCGACATCACGGGAACCGGCGTCATGTTCGTGCTGCGAAACGGTGCACAGTTGTCCATGGGTGGCAGCGGTAACGGGGGCTACGTCAATCTCAGCCCCCTGGAGGCGGCGGACTTCGTCGGCACTGCAAACGAACCCTACAAGAATTTGTATGCCGGCATGCTGGTCTACGAAGACAATACCGGTCAAACGTCGTCCGTTGCGCACAAGTTCAACGGTAACGCCGATGTTTCGGTCCGCGGCACATTTTATCTGCCCAATGGCGACCTGACGGTAAACGGCAATTCGAACACGACCCCGCTGTGTTTCCAGCTGTGGGCCTCGACCTTGTCGATCAGCGGCAACACGAGCATCTCGACCACGTGCACCAGTAGCCAGACCAACGCTGCGGGTGCCAGCGCCGGCGGCGTGAGGCTTGTCGTCTGATGGTCTGCCTGTCGATACTGCGGCGCTTCGTGAGCGATCGGACGGGCTCGATGGCGGTCGAGACCGCTATCGTCGCTCCCGTTCTGGCAACCCTTGCGCTGGGAGCGTTCGACGCCAGCCGGATCTTGTCGCGCCAGCAGCAGCTTCAAAGCGCTGCGAACGAGGCATCCGAAATCGTCTTGGCAGCAGCGGGCGGCTCGGGCGTGTCTTCCGCCAATCTCAAGTCGATTATCGATAGTTCGCTCGGCCTGAGCCCGGGGCAGCTGACGATTGTGGCACGTTACCGATGCGACGACGCGACCACACTGGTCAGTTCCCCGCCAACTACCTGCCCTCCGTCGAAGCCCGTCTTCTCGTACATCCAGCTGACGCTGACCGAGACATACAATCCGGTGTGGACGCAATTCGGCATCGGTTCACCGGTAAATTACAACATCGTGCGAACGGTCCAGGTATCATGACCGTGCGGTGTGCCTTCCTTCTGCGTGTCTGGCGCAATTCGCGAGCCGCGTCGGCGATAGAATTCGCTTTGCTGGCCCCACTTTTCTTCGGGTTGCTGTTCGGTGTGATGGCAATCGGCATCTACATGCAGAACTACAACGCCGTGCGCTCGCTGGCGACCGATGCAAGCCGCTTCACGACCGTCGAATATCAGAAAAACAACCAGGTTTCGGCAACTACCATCGAGAACAACGTTCAGTCGATGGGTGTCTCGGCGCCTTACTTCCTGCAAGCTTCGCAGTTGACCGTGCAAGTGACCGAAGTGACCCCGAGCAGCGTGAACGGTGCCCGCCAGTTCACGCTCAATCTTTCCTATGCGTTGCCGCAGCTTGTCGGCGGGATCAAGGTCGACGCCTTCACGCTGCAGCATTCAAGGCCGATCTTCGTTCTGAAGACCTGAAGCAGCCCGACCAGTTGCAAACCTAACTAATTAACCTTGTCCGTTTGCGCTGTTCTTACCTGCTCGCTCGTACGATGCAGGCGTGAGCCAAAACGATTTCTCTTGCATCCCGCGCGCCGTTCGCGGCTTCCTCGGCAAACTTGCCCGCGATCGGCGCGGCAATACGCTGGCGATGATCGCCGCGGCGATTGCGCCGCTCATGGCCATGGTCGGCGGCGGGGTCGATATGGGCCGCTCCTACATGGCGCAGGCCCGCCTCCAGCAGGCATGCGACGCGGGTGTGCTGGCGGCTCGCAAGCGGCTCGGTTCCGAAGCCGCGGTAACCGGCGCCATCCCTGAAGCCACCGGCGAGATCGGCCAGCGATTTTTCAACATCAACTTTCGCGATGGCGCCTACGGTTCCACCGGGCGCAACTTCACGATGACGCTGGAGGACAACTTCGCGATCTCCGGCGTGGCGAACGTAACCGTGCCGACGACGATCATGCGTGTTTTTGGCTTCAACGAGGTGCCGATCGCGGTGAACTGCGAGGCGCAAATCAACTTCAGCAATACCGATGTGATGATGGTGCTCGATGTCACCGGC
Organism: uncultured Alphaproteobacteria bacterium; assembly: GCA_963781525.1. Lineage (GTDB taxonomy): Bacteria > Pseudomonadota > Alphaproteobacteria > Sphingomonadales > Sphingomonadaceae > Tsuneonella. The sequence goes on from CAWAGD010000008.1 coordinate 343,200, forward strand.
TCGATGGCGCAGACCAACCCGGGCGACAGCCTCAGCAAGATCGACACCCTCAAGCAGACAGTAAAAGGGTTCTATCTTCAGCTTCAAGCAGCCGCGCTCGCGGGAACGCGTATCCGCTATGGATTCGTCCCTTACGCAACCAACGTCAACGTCGGCGGGCTGCTGCATGACGACTGGGTCGTCGACAACTGGAATTACCAGTCGCGCAAGCTCAAGAGCACGGCCACCACGATCATCCAGTTCACGCGGTATTCGTCGACCAGGTACGTCTCCGGCACGATCACGACTGATGCATATTCAAGCTACGCCGCGAGTTTCAGCGAGAGCAAAGGGTACTATTGCCCCACCAAGCCTGGCAACAGCGTATCGAGTTCCACGACTTCGTCGTCGAAGACCGAAGTTGTCACCAGCCCCCTGCCGGGGGTCAGGACGACAGAAACCTACGTGCGAACGAGCAATGGCGCGGCCTACAGCGTGAGCCTGCAGGACACCACCTGCCTGGTCAGAAAGACGACCTACACCAACTACAAGGACACTTACGACAAGATCACCGAGCCCGCGCTTGGAACAGATTCCCAATGGACTTACAAACAGTACGCCTACGATGTCTCCAACTGGCGGGAAGACGGCAACGGCTGTATCGAAGAGCGCGATACTTACGAAATCGCTGACTATAATAACGTCAATCTGACCAAGGCGCTCGATCTCGACATCGACCTTGTGCCCACCGCCGGCAAGCCGAGCACGCAGTGGCGCCCGATGTATCCGGGCCTGATCTATGCCCGCGCGCTCGAATGGAGCGGCAGCGGCAGCTTGACCGCCAACTCCGTCAGCACCGACAAGGAATTCGTCGCTCCCCAAGGGCTCGGCACCGCCGCCTGCCCGCCCCCCGCATTGAAGCTGACGGAACTCGATCCTGGCGAGATCGACGATTACCTTCGTACGCTCACGGCCAACGGCAGCACCTACCACGACATCGGAATGATCTGGGGCGGCCGGCTCGTTTCTCCAACCGGCCTGTTCGCCGACGACAATGTCGATATCAGCGCCAGCGCGCCGACCAACCGCAACCTGATCTTCCTGACTGACGGGGAGACCGCGCCCTACGACCTGAGCTATTCGAGCTATGGTTTCGAGCCGATCGACAAGCGGCGTTGGTCGGCCGGCTCGGCGCTTACGCTCACACAGCATGTCGAACGGCGCTTCGCGTTTGCCTGCAACGAAGTGAAGAAGCGCAACGTCACCGTCTGGGTGATCGGCTTTGGCACTTCGCTCAACCCCATCATGAAGGACTGTGCGGGGCCCGGGCATTTCTTCGAGGCGGCCGACGCGGCGCAGCTCAACGCAACTTTCGCCGCGATCGCCAAGAACATGAGCCGGCTGAGGATCGAACGGTGACTTTGCCGATCCGCCTGTTGCGCGACAGCCGCGGCGCGACACTGGTCGAATTCGCGATGATCGCGCCGGTGCTGCTGATGCTTCTGCTCGGCATGTTCGAGATGGGCTACAACTACTACATGCAGTCGCAGTTGCAGGGCGCGGTGCAGAAGGCGGCGCGCGATTCAAGCGTGGCGACCGCGTCCAGCAATACGTCCGCGATCGACGCCCACGTGGCTGAGGCAGTGCACGCCATCGTCCCTGACGCGACCCTGACATTTTCGCGCCGCGCTTATTCCAGCTTCAGCGACGTGCGCCGCGCCGAAGACTACACCGACATCGACAAGGACGGCGCGTGCAACAACGGCGAGCCGTTCGAAGATGCCAACGGCAACGGTTTGTGGGACCAGGATCGCGGGGCGACCGGCGGCGGCGGTGCGCGTGACGCAGTCCTGTTCGTGGTCCAGGTAAGCTATCCGCGGGCGTTCGCAGCCGCTCAAATGGTCGGTCTGTCCGATACCTTTACCACGCAAGCCGTCACCGTGCTGCGCAACCAACCGTGGGACGCGCAAGAAGTCCGCAGCGGTGTGGGCAACTGCCCATGAAGCGCTTCGCCAGGCAGATTGTGCGGCTGCTGCGCCACCATTCGGGTGTGGCGCTGACCGAGTTTGCGTTATCGGCGCCGCTGCTGATGGGCGTCGGGCTTTGGGGTGTGGAAACCGCGAACCAGGCGATCGTGCAGATGCGGATCAACCAGATCGCGGTGCTGATCGCCGATAACGCGTCGCGCGTCGGCGAGAACTCGCTGCTCGGCAAGGCGCAGATCTACGAAAGCGACATCAACGACGTGCTCTACGGCGCGCACGTCCAGGGCGGCGACAGCATTCAACTTTTACGGCCACGGACGGGTAATCCTGTCCAGCCTCGAAGTGGTGCCAGGAAGCCCAGGCCACCAATACATCCACTGGCAGCGGTGCATGGGGGAATTGCGCAAATTGTCTACTTACGGCCACGCCGGTGACGGCCTCGATGGCACGCTCGCTGGCATGGGCCCGGCGGGGCAGGAGATCGTCGCCTTCGACGAGGAAGCGGTGATGTTCGTCGAAGTCGCCTTTGTCTACCAGCCGCTGATCTCGAGCGCGTTCACCAGCGCCGACGAGCTCAAGTCCACCGCGGCGTTCAACGTGCGCGAGAACCGCGACTTGACGGAAATCTACCAACGCGATCCGAGCGCGCCCGATCCTGTCGCCAGCTGCGACAGGTACGAAGGGATCGCGGACTATTACGGCTAGGGACTACGGGCGGTAGCAGACCTTCTTGGCAGCCGCGACGATCGCATCGCTGTTAATCAAAGCGAGCGCTTCGAGGTTGGCGGCGTAAGGCAGAGGCACGTCTTCGTCGCACACCCGCAGCACCGGCGCGTCAAGATCGTCGAAGCCATCCTCCATCGCGATGGCGATTATTTCAGATGAGATCGAGCAGGTCGGCCACGCTTCCTCGGCGACGATCATGCGATTGGTCTTGGCCAGACTTTCCAGCACGGTCGCCTTGTCGAGCGGGCGCAGCGTCCTGAGATCGATCACTTCGGCCTCGATCCCCTCCGCGCTCAGCTTCTCGGCTGCTTCCAGCGACAGGCCGACCCCGATCGAATAGCTGACGATGGTCACATCGGTGCCTTCACGCACGATCCGCGCCTTGCCGATCGGCAGCACGTGATCGTCGAGGTCCGGGATTTCGAAGTTCCGGCCGTAAACAAGCTCGTTTTCAAGGAAGACGACCGGGTCTTCGGTGCGGATTGCGGCCTTCAGCAAGCCCTTGGCATCGGCCGCGTCGTAAGGCGCAATGACGATTAGGCCAGGTACGCTGGCGTACCACGGGCCGTAATTCTGGCTATGCTGCGCACCCACCCGGCTGGCGGCGCCGTTGGGGCCGCGAAACACGATCGGACAGCGCATCTGGCCACCCGACATGTAGTTTGTCTTGGCGGCCGAGTTGATGACGTGGTCGATCGCCTGCATCGCGAAGTTGAAGGTCATGAACTCAACGATCGGCTTCAGCCCGCCCATCGCGGCGCCGGCGCCAATCCCGGCAAAGCCATACTCGGTGATCGGCGTGTCGATCACGCGTTTCGGGCCGAATTCGTCGAGCAGCCCCTGGGTCACCTTGTAGGCGCCCTGATACTGGGCGACTTCCTCGCCCATCACGAACACGCGGTCGTCGCGGCGCATCTCCTCTGCCATCGCGTCGCGCAACGCCTCACGTACCGTGATGGTCCTCATCGGCGTGCCGGCCGGAACCGCGGGATCGCGCGCGGGACCGTCGTTGTCGAACTTGTGTTCGATCTCGGCGCGGTGCGGTGTGGCAGATGCGGATGGTTCGGGCGCTTCGGATTCGGCCACCTTTTGCTCGGTGGCCGGTTGAGTGGGGGCCGAAGGTTCGGCGCCGTCCTCGCTCGCCATCGTCGCGATGATTTCACCCACCTTGACGTTCTCGGTGCCTTCCGGAACCAAGATCTTGCCGATCGTGCCTTCGTCGACCGCCTCGAATTCCATCGTTGCCTTGTCGGTTTCGATTTCAGCTAGGATATCGCCCGAGCGGACCTCATCGCCCTCCTTGACCAGCCACTTGGCGAGCGTGCCCTCTTCCATAGTCGGGGACAGCGCCGGCATCTTGAGATCGAGTGCCATCAGTACGTCTCCACCAATACGTCGGTGTAGAGTTCTTCCGGCGCCGGCTCGGCAGAGCTTTCCGCAAAATCGGCGGCCTCGGAGACTCGCGCGCGGATCGCCTTGTCGATATCCTTCAAAGTTTCTTCGGACTTGCCGCGCTCGAGAAGTTCCAGCTTGGCCCGCTCTATCGGGTCGTTATGCTCGCGTTGGTCCTGCACTTCCTCGCGGGTGCGGTACTTGGCCGGATCGGACATCGAATGGCCGCGATAGCGATAGGTGTTGAGTTCCATCAGGACCGGGCCGTTGCCCTGGCGAACGTGCTTGAAGGCGACCTCGGCTGCCTGGCGGACTGCCAGCACGTCCATTCCGTTGACGTCCATGCCGGGGATGCGGAACGCGGTACCGCGGCGATAAAATTCGGTCTCGGCGCTCGATCGTACGGTGCTGGTGCCCATCGCGTAGCCGTTGTTCTCGATCGCGAACACGATCGGCAGCTTCCACAACGCTGCCATGTTGAAGGTTTCGTAGACCTGTCCCTGGTTGGCAGCACCGTCGCCGAAATAGGCAAGGCACAGCCCGCCATCGCCCCGGTACTGGTGCGCCAGGGCGAGACCGCCACCCAGCGAGACTTGCGCGCCGACGATTCCGTGCCCGCCGTAGAACTTATGCTCGGTCGAGAACATGTGCATGGACCCGCCCTTGCCCTTGCTGATGCCGGCTTCGCGCCCGGTCAGCTCGGCCATGATCACCTTGGGATCGATCCCGTAGGCGAGCATGTGGCCGTGATCGCGGTAGCCGGTGATCACGCTGTCCTTTTCGCCATCGAGCGCGCTCTGGAGTCCGATCGCAACCGCTTCCTGGCCGATATAGAGATGGCAGAACCCGCCGATCAGGCCGAGGCCGTACAACTGCCCTGCCCGCTCTTCGAACCGACGGATCAACAGCATCTGCTCGTAGAACTTGAGAAGTTCCTCGTCGCTTGCTTGGTAACGCGGTGATTTCGCATGAATTTGCTGGAGCGAATGGAGCTCGAATTCGTCTTTGCGCGGAGCATCGCCGGTCGAAACGCCGGGCTGGATCGGAGCGCCGGCTTTGCCCTTGCTGGCGGTATTGGCCAAGGTGCAGGTCCTCGTTGTTTGTCTCGCCGGGGAGGTGGCGGGTCGCGTCTCTCAGCCTATGGCGCATGCCCCCCCCGGGTGCAATCCGGGCGGAAATGAAATTGCCGTCGGGAAGTCTCGCTCAGCCGAGCGAGCCTGTGACTAGCGCGCAGGCGTGAGGGTTATGACGACCTCGTCGGGGTGCACGACGTTCAAATTCTTGCGGATCAGTTCACCCACCAGGTCAGGATCCGCGTGGTTGGGATCGAGCGCATCGACCTGCAGCTTGAGTTCGTCGCGGTGGTGCGAGAGCTGCGCAATCTGCGCCCGGCGCTGATCGAGCAAGCGCAAGTTCTCACCCCACGCGAGCAGACCGCTGGGCCCCGCGATCGACAGTCCGCCTAGCACCAGCAAGACCGACAAGGCTATGCCTTGCGTCAACCGCTCCTTCGGCGAAGTGATGGTATGGCCTTCCCGCGTCATGAAGGAGACAAAATCACAGTTAACAGCGCGTTTCAAGCGCTTTGTGTCGGCGAATTATCAAATTGGTTGAAGCAGCGCGAAATTGTGCTGTTCGGGGAACGGTGAACCGGTAAAGTTGACGTCATGACGCATAACCGGGTCTTTCGCTGGATGATATCCGCCCTGGTCATCGTCGGCGTGGTGGTCGCGATTCGGGTGTTTGAAGGCAGCGACACTGTCCAGCGCAATGGTCTCACATTCGCCTCGGACGACCTTGCAGAGGCCGTCGAGCGCAACGTGCATACCCCAGGCATGCGAGTAATCGTGGCATTTCGAGATGTCGCTGGAGTCCCGTGTCGCGCGTTCCTAGCGACAGGTACTTCGGGCATCGCCTGCAACGAGCGCGGTGGCTGGCACTTGCGCGTGGTCAGGGGCGGCGTGTCTGTCGACGATCCCGCCGCCGTCGCAGCCACCGAAACCGCCTTGCGCAAAGCAGCGGCGCAAATGACCGCTCAATAGCTTCGCGGCAGGCCGAGCACGTGCTCGGCCAGATACGACAGGATCAGGTTCGTGCTGATCGGAGCGACCGTGTACAGCCGCGCCTCCCGGAATTTGCGCTCGACATCATACTCCTCGGCGAAACCGAACCCGCCAAAGGTTTGGACGCACATATCCGCCGCTTCCCAACTCGCCTCGCTCGCCAGCAGCTTGGCCATATTAGCCTGCTCGCCGGCGTTGTCGCCCGTGTCGTAGACTCGAGCCGCGTGGTGAACCATCAGCTCGGCCGCTCGCATCCGGGCGTAACAACGCGCGACAGGGAACTGTATTCCTTGGTTTTGTCCTATCGGGCGACCGAACACCTCGCGCTCCTTGGCATAGCCGGTCGCCTTGTCGATGAACCACTTCGCGTCGCCGACACATTCGGCAGCGATCAGAATCCGCTCGGCGTTCATGCCCGAGAGGATGTAGCGAAAGCCTTGCCCTTCTTCACCGATCAAGGCCGAAGCGGGAATCCGCAGGTCCTCGAAGAACAGCTCCGTCGTCGAGTGGTTCATGAGTGTGCGGATTGGCTTTATTGTCAGCCCATTACCCGCAGCTTCTCGCATATCGACGAGGAAAATCGACAGCCCCTCGGTGCGCTTGGCCGCCTGCTCCCGCGGGGTGGTGCGGGCAAGGAGCAGCATAAGGTCGGAATGCTCCGCCCGGCTGGTCCACACCTTTTGGCCATTGATGACATAACACTCGCCGTCACGGACCGCGCGGGTCTTGAGCGACAGGGTGTCGGTCCCGCTAGCCGGCTCCGAAACGCCGAACGCCTGCAGCCGCAGCTCCCCGCTCGCGATCCGCGGCAGGTACTGCGCCTTCTGTTCGGCGCTGCCGTACCGCAGCAATGTGTTCATGATGTACATTTGCGCATGAGCGCTGGCACCGTTGCATCCGGCTGCCTGGATTTCCTCCATGATTACCGCCGCCGCGTCGAGCTTCAAGCCGCTTCCGCCGTATTCCTCAGGGATCAACGCCGCGAGAAAACCCGCTCGGGTGAGAGCATCGACGAACTCTGCCGGATATGCGCGCTCGCGATCCTTCGCCCGCCAATATTCGCCCGGAAACTCGGCGCACAGCGCCCGCACCGCGCGGCGTATTTCCGCCAGGTCCTCGCGTTCGTCCATCGCGCCTGACTAGCGCCTGCCAGAGGGCGCGCAAGCCGTAAGCTTGGATCTGGACCGCCGGACAAACCTGTCGTTGTCAGCCCGGGCGCCAGCGATTATGCGCGAAACCGGCGCGCCCGTAGCTCAGCCGGATAGAGCATCAGATTCCTAATCTGGGGGCCATGGGTTCGAATCCCGTCGGGCGCACCAACATCAGTCTTCCTTGGGATAGACCAGCGTTTGCCCTGCCGGCCGGGCTGCCGGATTGATCTTGGCCGGTTCGACCCGCTCGTTGCCCATTAGATGGAACACGGCTCGTCCCGCATGAAGGAGGTAATCGGCAACGAACCGTCGATGACAGCGCCACCACACGGCTTCCGAGCACATTACCGCACACCGCCGTTCGGCGCTGATCGCCTGGAGCTGGGCCAGTCCGCGACAGAAGTCGCCGGACAGTGCATAGTCCGCGTAGTTGTGGAAGCTCTGGTTGTTCCAGAATGCGTTGACTTCGGGCGGCACGGTGTTCGATTTTCGGCGGCGCCCCCCCAATTCGTCGATCCTGATATGGCCGATCTGCCAGGCGGCTAACGCTTCGGGCAGTGCGTCGATATTATACTGCGGGTTGGTTCGCGACCGTGGCGTGCTGCGGATATCGATCAACATATCGACTTGTCCTGCGCGCAGGAGCTCGACGAATTGGACGATCGTGCGGGTCGAGTGGCCGACGGTAAAGACCGGCAATGCGTTCGCGCTCGTCACGCCAGCGCCTCGCGCACTGCAGTCCGCAACGCAGGAATAACCTCTGCCTCGAACCATGGATGGCGCTTCATCCACACCTGTGAGCGCCACGAAGGATGCGGCAAGGGCAGAACCGTCGGCAGGTATTCGCGAAATCCGCGCACCCGCTCGGTCATTGGCCCGCGTCCGAGCCGGTGGACCTGCGCGTAGCTGCCGACGAGCAACGTGAGCCGCAAATCATGAAGCTGGTCCATGATACGGCTCCGCCACAAGGGCGCGCATTCGGGACGCGGAGGCGCGTCGCCACTCGCGCCTCGGCCGGGATAACACAGTCCCATGGGAACGATCGCGATCCGGCTAGCGTCGTAGAAAGCGTCCGCCGAAATGCCCATCCATTCGCGCAACCGATCGCCCGAGGCGTCTGCGAACGGCACGCCACTCTCGTGCACTTTGGTGCCGGGGGCCTGGCTTGCGATCAGCACGCGCGCGGTCGGTGAAATCTGCAGCACCGGGCGCGGGCCGAGCGGAAGGTGATCGCCGCAAGCGCGGCAACCGCGGATGTTTTCAAGCAGCGTTTCGAGTGGTTCGGCTTGATCGAGGGACGCAGACATCGATGCCGTCAGTTGACATCATCCGGCCGCGCGACGGGAAACGGCAGCGGCGACACGGCGATCCCCTCCTCCGCCAGCGCAAAGGCCTCGTCGCGCGTAGCCTGTCCGTGGATCGTGGCCTGGTCGCGCTCACCGTAGTGCATGGCGCGGCTCTCGTCAGCGAAGCGGTTGCCGACCCATGTGCTGTCCTTGAGTGCGTTGGCCTGCGCCTGAGCAAGAGCGTGCATCGCCTTGGCGACCTCATGCGGGAGCTTGCCGGTCACCGACCGGGCCGGCCCCGTCAAATCGGCGCGGGTATTGCCTTTAGCAGCTACCGCCGGTGCCATCGGCGCCTTCGCCATTTGTGCCGACCCGCAGTAGGGACAGCTGACGAGGCCCCGCGCGAGCTGATCGGAAAAAGCCGCCGATGAGGCGAACCATCCTTCGGACCGGTGCCCTTCGGCGCAACTGAGGTCGAACACGATCATAATTTGTCAGTTGGCAATTTCGCGACGGTTCGCAAGGCTAGGCAACTGCGAGCGTACGGCTGCGGTGCGGTCAGGATCGATCTCGGCGAAGCCGACCCCGGGCACCTCGCCGCCCATATCGAGCACGACGTCGCCCCATGGATCGACCACCAGACTGTGGCCATAAGTGCGCCTGCCGTCCGCGTGCGCGCCGACTTGCGCGGCAGCGACTACCCACGCGCTCGCCTCGACCGCGCGGGCGCGCTGGAGCAAGTGCCAATGCGCCTTGCCCGTAGGGACCGTGAATGCGGCGGGAATCGCGATCAGGTCGCACCTGCGCTGCCCGAGCGCCTCGAACAGCGCGGGGAAACGAATATCGTAGCACACCGTCAACCCAAGGCGCCCTAGCGGAGTGTCATCCGCCGTGACCACCGTGTTGCCCGCGCTATAGGCGTTGGATTCGCGCCAACTCTCACCAGTGGCGAGATCTACATCGAACATGTGGATCTTGTCGTACCGCGCCGCGATCGTGCCGCGCGCATCGATCAACAGCGACCGGTTGGCCCATTTTCCATCCTCGAGGGCGATGGCGAGCGATCCGAGCGCGATCCACAAGCCATGTCGCTCAGCCGCTTCACGCGCCACTTCGAGTACAGGGTTTTCAGCCTCGGCGACGATGTGTGCCGCAGCCCGCTTCCGGTCGCGGTCGAGCAGGCCGCTCATTTCGGGCGTAAACAGCATTGCTGCGCCACCTTCGGCCGCTTCGCCCGCAGCGAGTTCGATCGCGCGCGCATTGGCAGCCGGATCGATGCCGGCGGTCATTTGCAGCAGCGCGATGCGGGTCATGCCCTGGAAAGCAGCTCGTCGAGCTTGCCCGACGCATCGAGCGCCTGAAGATCGTCCGATCCGCCGACGTGCGTCTCGCCGATGAATATCTGCGGCACGGTGCGGGCCATTGGTGCTCGGGCCATCATTTCTTCGCGCCTGGGACCGCCCATGGTGATGTCGTGCTCGGTGTAGGCGACCCCTTTCTGATCGAGCAATCTCTTGGCGCGGTAGCAGAATCCGCAGCCGAATTTGGTGTAGATCAAAACTTCGGGGGCGGTCATTTTTCGTCCTCGTTTGATGCGTGCCCCCTCTTGGAACCGGTGTGGAGGACAACTATTTCTAGATAGCCGATCCGTGCCGCATGGCGGGCTGATTGGCAATCTCGGCGGACGCCGCCCGGCGGGTCCGTCTTTGGTTCAAATTGCTCATTGGAGGATTTGTTTCATGTCACGTCTTGATTTTACTCCCTATCGCCGGACGACCGTCGGCTTCGACAAGCTGTTCGATCTGCTGGAGAGCCAGGTGCGCAATAACGCCGGTGACAACTACCCGCCGTTCAATATCGAGCGCCGCGGAGAGGATGAATACCGCATCACACTCGCGGTCGCCGGCTTGCGCGCCAGCGATATCGACATCACCGCGCAGCAGAACCTGCTCGTGGTCCAGGGCAAGAAACGCCCCGAGACCGCGCACGGCGAGATGCTCCATCTGGGCATTGCCAACCGCGGGTTCGAACGCCGGTTCGAGTTGGCCGACTACGTTCGCGTCGGCAATGCCGACCTGGCGGACGGGTTGCTGACGATCGACCTCGTGCGCGAAGTGCCCGAGGCGATGAAGCCCAAAAAGATCCATGTCGGCGGGCAGCCTTCGCTCGAAGTCGTCAAGCACGACGACACGGGCGATAGCGAAGCCAACGCGGCCTGAGTTTAGGCTTCATACCTGTAGTGAAAACGATAGGGGGCGGGCCGTTAGGCCCGCCCCCGCGACGTGAACGCCGCCTCGGGCGAATTTGACCGTCCGGGTCGCAGAAGACGATCAAACACGCTCCAAGCCATTTGCTTTTGCTGCCGGTGGGACGGCGGCGGCCGCGTGCCGCTCATGCGTCCCAAACTTAGCAAAAGGTAATGTTTGCACGAATGCCGCCCCCTAAGGGCACCCGCGCATTTGGCAAGATATATTCCAATTTTGGACGCTGCGCTTGTATGAAATAACCCGAATATCGTTTCGGGACAGGAAAATTACGCTCAGGTCGTGAATCAGACCAGACGCGCCTGTTGCAGCGCCGCGCCGATGAAACCGGCGAACAGCGGGTGTGGATCGAACGGTTTGCTCTTGAGCTCGGGATGAAACTGCACGCCGATAAACCACGGGTGGTCTGGGCGCTCGATAATCTCGGGCAGCAACCCGTCGGGCGACATTCCGGAAAAGACCATCCCGCCGCTCTCCAGCGCTCCGCGATAAGCCGAATTGACCTCGTAGCGATGGCGATGCCGCTCGCTGATGGAGGTGGCGCCGCCATAGATCGTGCTGACGTGACTGTTGCCCGAAAGCTTCGCCTCGTACGCGCCGAGGCGCATCGTCCCGCCGAGATCGCCTTCCACGCTGCGCTTCTGCAGCCCCTCCTTGCTCATCCATTCGGTGATGATGCCGACCACCGGCTCATCGGTTGGGCCAAACTCGGTCGAGCTCGCCCGCTCGTGCCCGGCTGACCGTACCCCCTCGATGCAAGCCATTTGCATGCCGAGGCAAATGCCAAGAAACGGCACGCTGCGCTCTTTGGCAAAGCGCACGCTGGCGATCTTGCCTTCCGACCCTCGCTCGCCGAAGCCGCCGGGCACGAGAATGCCGTCCAGCGGCTCAAGCTGGGCGGCGATGTCCTCGTCGTCCCTTTCGAACAGCTCGGCGTCGATCCAGCGAATGTTGACCTTCACCCGGTGGGCCATTCCGCCGTGAACGAGCGCCTCGTTGAGCGACTTGTATGCGTCGGGCAGACCGACGTACTTGCCGACGACGCCAATGGTCACTTCGCCCTCGGGGTGTTCATAGCGATCGAGGATGTCTTCCCAGCGCGCCAGGTCCGGTTCGGGTGCGGTCATCCCGAAGTGACGCAGCACTTCATCGTCCAGCCCTTCGCGGTGGTACTGCACCGGCACAGCGTAGATGCTGCTCGCGTCGAGCGCGGGAATGACCGCTTCCTTGCGAACGTTGCAGAACAGCGCGATCTTGGCCCGTTCGCTTTCGGGCAACGGCTTTTCGCAACGGCACAACAGGAGATCGGGCTGGACGCCGAGACCGGTCATCTCGCGCACGGAATGCTGAGTGGGCTTGGTCTTCAACTCGCCCGCGGCCGCGATATACGGCACCAGCGTGACGTGGACCGAGCAGGTGTTCTCGCGCCCCAGTTCATTGCGCAATTGGCGCAGCGCTTCGATAAACGGCAGGCTTTCGATGTCGCCGACGGTACCGCCGATCTCGCACAGTACGAAGTCGAGCCCGTCGGTGTCGGCCTGGGCGAATTCCTTGATTGCATCGGTGACGTGCGGAATCACCTGGACTGTCGCGCCGAGATAATCGCCGCGCCGCTCTTTCGCGATGATGTCGCGATAGATTCGGCCCGAAGTGATGTTATCGCCCTGATGCGCCGAAACGCCGGTGAACCGCTCGTAGTGCCCGAGGTCGAGATCGGTCTCCGCTCCGTCGTCGGTGACGTAGACTTCGCCGTGCTGGTATGGGCTCATCGTGCCCGGATCGACGTTGAGGTACGGATCGAACTTGCGAATCCGCACGCGAAATCCGCGCGCCTGCAGCAGTGCCGCGAGGCTCGCTGCCATGAGACCTTTGCCGAGCGAGGAGACCACGCCGCCGGTGATAAATATATACCGCGCCATGGGAGTTGGGCCTTAAGCCTGTCTGTGGGGGTTGGGCAAGCGGCTTGGCGCGGCGGCGTGCCGCAATCCACAACCGGTTTGGCTTGCGTACTGTTAGTTGGTGACGCCGGCCAAGGGGTCGTCGCCAGCCGCAGGTGCGGCGGGGGCCGCCTGCGAGGGCGGCGCCGTGACCGGCGCTGCGCGATCGAGCGTCGATTCGACCGACACGCCGCCACCGGCGCTTTTGGCTGCGATCGCCGCCAGGATGATCGACAGCGTTACGAAGATCACCGCCAGCCAACGCGTCGCGCGGGTCAGAAAATCGGCCGCGCCGCGTGCGCTCATCATTCCACTCGGGCTGCCGCCGATACCGAGACCGCCGCCTTCCGAACGCTGGATGAGGATCACCCCTACGAGTACGGCAGCGACGATCGCCTGGATGACGAGAAGAAAGATGAACAGCGACATGGGTGTGGATCGATCCGGTTGGTTTGAGCTCGTTGCGGGAGCCCGCGCGACTTAGGCCCGGCAGGCAATAACGGCAAGGGTTCCCGCAAGCTTGGCTCTTCAGGCTTCCTGCAGGTCGACAGTCGCCATCGCGATGCCGAGGAAGCTTTCGGCAGTGAGGCTTGCGCCACCCACCAGCGCACCGCCGACTTCGTCGGCCGCGAGCAGCTTGCGCGCATTCTCGGGTTTGACCGACCCGCCGTAGAGGATGCGGACGGCCCCACCCTCTTCCTCGCCATAGCGCGCCACGAGCAGTGCGCGAATCGAACGGTGCATCGCGCCGATCTCGCCGACGGTCGGGGTACGACCGGTGCCGATGGCCCAGATCGGCTCGTACGCCACCGCCAGGCGTTCGCCTGCCCCCTCGATCGCGTCGGGCAAGGACGCGCTGAGTTGCGAGGTGACGAAGCGTTCCGCCCCGCCCGCGTCGCGAACTTGCTCGCTTTCGCCGCAGCACACGATCAGCTTGAGACCGGCGGCGAGCGCGGCGTCGGCCTTGGCCTGCACCAGTGCGTCGCTTTCGCCGTGCGTCATGCGCCGTTCGCTATGTCCCAAGATTACGAACTTGGCGCCGGCATCGGCCGCCATCGTCGCCGAGATATCGCCAGTGAACGCGCCGTCCCCTTCCGGAGAGCAATCCTGCGCACCGATGCCGATCTGCTCGGCTTCGCGGTGCACCGCATGGATCAGCGTATACGGCGGTGCCAACGCAATCTCGACCTTCATCAGGCGTTGTGCCGAACGGTCGATCGCGCGCGCTTCGGTGAGCATCGCGCGCGTTCCGTTCATCTTCCAATTGCCGACGACGTAGGGCCGCAGGGCCATGAGAGTTCCTCGAGATAGTCGCTGATGGGACGTCCGGACGGGTTATAGAGGCCGACGCGGCCGACCTGCTAGCGCGCAAAAGCGACTGCGTCAAAACGGCGCAGCACCTGTTGCGGCAAGGTCGCAGGGTCTCTAGAGGTTCCCGCCGTTCCGCGCTACCGCGGCGCGTCTCCTCTGTCCGGCCAGGCATTCCCTCTTCATGCTCCAGTTCTTCCGCAACATCTTCAAGTCGAAATACGGCGTGCTCTTCACGCTCGTCTTCATCGGCATCATCGGCATCGCTTTCGCGGTCGGCGACGTAGCGGGCAACGGCTCGTTTGGTGGCGGCATCGCTGGTGGCGACCGGGTGGCTGTGGTGGGCGACGAAAAGATCAACGCCACCGAATTGAGCGAAGAGGCGAGCAACGCGGTCGATCGTATTCGCCGGCAGGATCCCACTGTATCGATGGCCGCGTTCATCGAACAAGGCGGGTTGACCGACGTGCTTGACCAGTTGCTCGATCGCCGTGCGATCAGCAGTTGGGCGCGCGACCACGGATTTCGCGCAGGCGAAAACCTGGTCAACAGCGAAATCCGCCGCATTCCCGCTTTTGCAGGACCAGACGGCAAATTCAGCGAAGCAGCCTATCAGCAGGCGATCGCAGCCCAAAAGCTGACCGATGCGATCGTGCGCCGCGATCTGGCAGATGGTTTGCTCGCGCAGCAAGTTCTGGTGCCCGCGTCTTTCGGCGCGCGGATGCCGCAGAAAATCGCGTTGCGCTATGCTGCGCTCGCCAAGGAGCGCCGGCAAGGCGGGGTCGTGGTGATTCCGAGCGCAGCGTTCGCACCAAAGGGGGATCCGTCCCCGGCGCAAATAAACGCCTATTACAACAGCCATAAAGCTGAGTTCATTCGCCCCGAGCGACGGGTACTGCGGTACGTGGTGTTCGACGACAAGTCGCTCGGCAACATCGAGCCGACCGATGCGGAGATCGCCGCGCTCTATACCCGCGATCGAGCAAATTATGCCGCCCGCGAGCAGCGCACGCTGACCCAGTTGATCGTGCCGACCCGCGCAGCGGCCCAGGCGATTGCCCAGCGCGGCGCCGGCTCGCTCGAAACCGCGGCGCGTGAAGCGGGGCTCGAAACGAGCAAGATCACCGCGGTCGATCAGCAGACTTATGCCAGCCAAAGCTCGCAAGCCGTCGCCCAAGCGGTGTTCTCGGCCGCCCGCGGGGCGATCGCCGCACCCGCGCGCGGTGGCCTGGGCTGGTTTGTGGTACGGGTCGACGAGGTTGCGGCGAAGCCTGCCCGGACGCTTGAGCAGGTTCGCAGCGAGATCGCCAGCGCGTTGCGCATCGAAAAGCGCACCCGGGCATTGTCCGAGCTGGCAGGCGAGGTGGAGCAGCAGATCGATGAAGGAAACGCACTGACCGATATCGCAAAGTCGTTGAAAGTCGATGTTCAGACCACCCGGCAAGTGGTCGCCGATGGCCGTATTTACGGTTCCGCTACCGAGCGTGCGCCCGATGTGTTGGTCCCCGCGCTGGCGAGCGCGTTCGAGATGGAAGAAGGCCAGCCACAGATTGCCGCAATCCCTGGTGGCGATAGCTATTTGGTTTACGAAACCAGCAGGATCACGCCTTCGGCCGCTGCGCCACTGGCGGAAATTCGCAGCGATGCGGTCGCCGGGTGGCGGCGGACGGCGGGTTCGGCGGCTGCCAAGGCCGCCGCCGACCGCGTCGTAGCACGTGTTGCCAAGGGACAGTCGCTCGCGCAGGCACTCGCGGACGAGAAGGTTTCGCTGCCGTCCCCCGATGCGATCGATATGACGCGTGAGCAGCTCGTTGCTCAAGGAGAACGGGTGCCGCCGCCGCTCGCGCTGCTGTTCTCGATGGCAAGGAACAGTGTCAAGCGACTGGAAGCGCCCAACAGCGCCGGCTGGTACGTGGTGACCGTCAACGCCATCGAACCGGGCAAAATCGCTCCGAATGACCCGATCATGGCGCAGGCTTCGAAAAGCCTCGGCCAGCTGATGGGCCGCGAATATGGCGACGCATTGCGCGCGGCGATCCGCAAGGACATCGGCGTCGAGCGGAACCAGGATGCCATTGCCGCGGTGCGCAAGCGCCTCGTCGGCCAAAACTGAGGGCGGCTCCGCTGAGCGGCGCTGCGCCTCAGAACGCCGAAGCGGCGCGCGCCGCTTTGCGCGATGGCCATCCGGCGCTGGTGTGGCGGCGCGTGGTTGCCGACACCGAGACGCCGGTCGGCGCCGCGCTCAAGCTGATCGAGCCGGAACGCGGCGATTTCCTGCTCGAATCGGTCGAAGGCGGAGACGTGCGTGGGCGATACAGCCTGCTCGGCCTAAATCCCGACCTGGTATTCAGAGCCGATGGCGAACGGGCCGAGTTGAATCGCAATTGGCGCTCCGATCGCGCTGCATTCGAGCCCTGTGAGGAGCGCACCCTTGCCGCACTGCGCAAGCTGGTCGAATCGTGCCGTATCACGGTACCTGCGGGTCTGCCGCCGATCGCGTGTCTGGTAGGCTATTTCGGCTACGAGACGATCGGCCTGGTTGAACGGTTGCCACGCGCGCCAGGCTGCGGACTGAGCTTGCCCGACATGCTATTTGTCCGTCCCACGCTGATCCTCGTGTTCGACCGGCTGGGAGACGATCTGTTTTGCATCGCTCCGCTATGGCCCGGCGGCGCGGAACCGCAGGCCGCTGTCGAAGCCGCAGGCGAGCAAATCGACGATGCTTTGCGCAAGCTCGCCCAGGCGGCGCCTGCCGCCAGCCGATCACCTGCCTTGCCCGAACTTGCGCTCGAACCGGTCGTTTCGCCGGACGACTATCGTGCGATGGTGCTGCGCGCCAAGGACTACATCGAAGCTGGCGACGTGTTTCAGGTGGTGTTGGCGCAGCGCTTCACCTGCCCCTTTCCGTTGCCGCCGTTTGCGCTCTACCGCGCGCTGCGACGGGTAAACCCGAGCCCATTCCTCTATTTTCTCGACCTGCCGGGTTTCGCGGTCGTGGGATCGAGCCCTGAAATACTCGTTAGGGTGCGCAATGACCAGGTGACCATCCGGCCGATCGCCGGGACCCGTCCGCGCGGTTCCACGCCGGAGGCCGACCGTGCGGCGGAGACGAGCCTGCTGGCCGACCCGAAAGAACGCGCCGAACACCTGATGCTGCTCGATCTTGGCCGCAACGACGTAGGCCGGGTGGCCGTGCGCGGCACGGTCGAAGTGACCGATAGCTTCGGTGTGGAGCGCTACAGTCACGTGATGCACATCGTCAGCAACGTCGTCGGTCGGCTCGATCCAAGCAAGGACGCGCTCGATGCGCTCTTCGCCGGGTTTCCCGCCGGGACAGTCAGCGGCGCGCCGAAGGTGCGCGCGTGCCAGATCATCGCCGAGCTCGAGCCCGAAGCACGGGGGCCCTATGCCGGCGGGGTGGGTTACTTCGCGCCAGACGGCACGCTCGATTCGTGCATCGTTCTGCGCACAGGCGTGGTCAAGGATGGCACGCTCCACGTTCAGGCGGGCGCCGGGATCGTCGCCGACAGCGATCCCGAATACGAGGCTCGCGAATGTTTGGCCAAAGCGGGCGCGTTGATTGCCGCCGCGCGCGAAGCGGCACGGATCGCGCAGGAACCGGCGTTCGCGCAATGAGACTTTCGGTCCTTTTTCTGCTGGCCGCCCTCGCCGCCTGCAACCAGCAAGCCGGCGGCGAACCGGTGACGCGCATCGATCTCGAAAACCCGGGTCGCGATACTCCCCCCGCCCCTGCCCCGACGCCAACGATCGCCTCGGCGTGCGAGACAGTCACGTTCGATAATTCTACATTGACCCATTGTGTCGCAGATCCGTCACGCCACCGCATCACCACCGTTCTCGGCAACCCGCCTTATCGGGGCTTCAAGGCGCTTGCCGAAGCGCGGCCCGCCACCGCCCGCAAGGTGGCATTTGCCATGAACGCCGGCATGTTCGACGATGCCGGCAAGCCGATCGGCTATTACGTCAAGGACGGGGAGCGAGGACACGAGCTCAACCGAAACGATGGGGCGGGCAACTTTCACATGAAGCCCAACGGGGTATTTTTTGGCACCGGCGGCAAGTGGCGCGTCATGCCGGCCGACGCGTTTTACTCGCAAGTAGGCGACAGGCCGGAATTCGGTACCCAAAGCGGACCGATGTTGCTGGTAGACGGCAAGCTCCATCCGCAGATCACCAACGACGGACCGAGCCGGACGATCCGCAACGGCATCGGCATCGACTCCGGCGGCCGCGCGCATTTCGTCATCAGCGAAGGTCCAGTGAGCTTCGGCAAGCTCGCGCGTTACTTCCGCGATGTGCTCAAAACGCCAAACGCGCTCTATCTCGATGGTTCGGTCTCCGGTTTGTGGAATCCCGCTGCCGAGCGCATGGACTCGCGCGCGCCGATCGGGCCGATGATCGTCGTCGAGGAGAAGCCGTCATGACAGAACGCCGAACGCTTTACCCGCCGATCGAGCCGTATCAGACGGGTATGCTCGATGTCGGGGAAGGACACAGCATTTACTGGGAGCGCGTCGGCACGCCGGGTGCGAAGCCCGCGGTCATGCTCCACGGCGGCCCGGGCGGCGGTTGCAGCGCCGACCATCGCCGCCAGTGGGACCCGGCTCGCTACGATGTGCTATTGTTCGACCAGCGCGGCTGCGGCCGCTCGACCCCGTTTGCCAGCCTCGAACACAACACCACCTGGGACCTTGTCGCCGATATCGAGCGGTTGCGGGAGATGTGCGGCCACGAAAAATGGCAAGTGTTCGGCGGTAGCTGGGGTTCGACACTGTCGCTCGCCTACGCCCAGACGCATCCCCGTCGCGCGTCCGAAATCATCATGCGGGGAATCTTTCTGTGTGAGGACAACGAACTCGACTGGCTGTACAAATACGGCGCGAGCGAACTCTATCCCGAAGAATGGGAGCGTTTCGTCGCCCATGCCGCAACGCACGGCGAGCACGACTTGCTGACCACTTATACCACGCTGCTCGATCATCCAGACCCGCAAGTGCGCAAGGCGGCAGCGAGCGCGTGGAACCGTTGGGAAGCCGTCACGGTCACTTTGCTGCCGGAACAAGCGACCATCGAGCACATGGCCGATGGCGAGAACGCTGTGGCCACCGCGCGGATCGAAACGCACTATTTCGGGAACAAGTGCTGGCTCGAGCCGGGGCAACTGCTGCGCGGCGCGGCCAGGCTTCGGGGCATCCCGAGCGTGATCGTTCAGGGGCGCCACGATTGCTGCACCCCGCCCTCGGCGGCGTGGGCTCTCAAGAAGGCCTGGCCGGAGGTGGATCTGCAGATCGTGCCCGATGCCGGTCACTTGTTCTCCGAGCCGGGCATCACCGACGGCCTCGTGCGCGCAACCGACCGGTTCGCTAGCAGGGCGCAATGATCCTCGTCGTCGACAATTACGACAGCTTCACCTTCAACCTGGTCCATTACCTGATGGAACTGGGCGCAGAGGTTCGGGTGGAGCGCAACGACGCGCTTACCGCCGCGCAAGCGATCGCCAGTGGCGCGAGCGGCTTCCTGATCAGCCCGGGCCCATGCACGCCCAATGAAGCCGGCATCAGCCTCGATCTCGTCGCCGCGTGCGCCGACGCGCGGAAGCCACTGCTGGGCGTGTGCCTTGGCCACCAGGCGATCGGCCAGCATTTCGGCGGGCGGGTGGTGCGCGGCGGGCTGATGCACGGCAAGACCTCGCCGGTCAGCCACGACGGAACCGGCATATTCGCCGGACTGCCGTCACCCTTCACTGCAACGCGCTATCATAGCCTGGTGGTCGAGCGCGTGCCCGAGGCATTGCAGGTCAACGCAACCGCCGATGATGCGCACGTCATGGGCTTCCGCCATGGCGAGTTGCCCATCCATGGTGTGCAGTTCCATCCCGAGAGCATCGCTACCGAGCATGGCCACGCGCTACTCGCCAATTTTCTGCACTTGTGCGGGATCGTAGTCGAGGAGCGCGTGTGAAGAACCTGCCCCAGCCCGGGCCGCACCTCGATGAACGCGAGGCGGAAGAAGTGTTCGGCGCGCTGCTCGATGGCGAAGTCAGTGAAGACGAGATTGCCCGCTTTTTGTGCGACTTGTCCGATCGGGGCGAAACCGCCGATGAGATCGCGGGCGCAGCGCGAGCGTTGCGCGCACGCCTGATTCCAGTCACCGCGCCCGACGATGCGATCGACGTATGCGGGACCGGCGGCGACGGACATCACACGCTCAACGTCTCGACCGCGGTCAGCCTCATCGTGGCCGCCGCCGGCGTCCCGGTGGCCAAGCACGGCAACCGTGCGGCAAGCAGCAAGGCGGGCGCCGCGGACACGCTCGAAATGCTCGGGCTGAACATGGAAGCGGCTGGAAGAACTGCCGAAAAGTCATTGGCAGATCTGGGAATTGGCTTTCTGTTCGCCGCCAATCACCACCCGGCGATGCGTCGCATCCAGCCGATCCGCCAGCGGCTCGGGCGGCGGACTATCTTCAACCTGATGGGCCCACTGTCGAACCCTGCTGGCGTGCGAAGCCAACTGATCGGCATTGCCCGCCCGGCTTACGTGCCGATTTATGCCGATGCCAAGGCACGGCTAGGGACGGTCCGCACGCTCATCGTCTCGGGTGATGAAGGGCTCGATGAGCTGAGCCTTGCGGGCGGCAACGAAGTAGCCGACGTGCAGGGGCACGGATGGGAGATGCGCCGTGCTCGCGCGTCCGACGCGGGATTTCCGACCGCGCCCGTCGAAGCGATAAGGGGCGGCGACGCGGCGCACAACGCAAAGGCGTTGAAGGCGCTGTTGATGGGAGCACCTGGACCTTATCGCGACGCGGTCCTGTTCAACGCCGGCGCCGCATTGATGATCGCCCGCAAAGCAACCGATTACGCCGAAGGCGCCGCGCTCGCTGCGGAGGCACTGGATTCAGGCCGCGCGGAAACCCTACTCGCCCGCTGGATCGAGCTGGCCCAGTGAACAAGCTCGAGGAAATCTGCGCGACCAAGCGTGAAGAAGTAGCGGCGCGGCGAACTCGAGCGACAATCGACGACCTGGACCGGTTGGCGCGCGAACAGTCTACTCCCCGGGGGTTTCGCGCCGCGCTCGAACGAAAAGTGGCTCAGGGCTTCGCCCTGATTGCAGAAATCAAAAAAGCCTCACCCTCCAAAGGGTTGATCCGAGCCGATTTCCGCCCTGCCGAACATGCAGTTGCCTACGAGCGCGCCGGCGCGGCCTGCCTCTCGGTGCTGACCAATTCAGTGTATTTTCAGGGGCACGAGGACTTCCTCGCCGACGCACGCCGCGCCTGCAGCCTGCCGGTTCTGCGCAAGGACTTCATGGTCGACCCGTGGCAGGTGGCCGAGGCCCGCGCGATCGGCGCCGATGCGATACTTATTATAGTCGCCGCACTCGAAGACGTGACCATGCGCGAGATCGAAGCCGCGGCAATCGAGCGCGGCATGGACGTGCTTGTCGAAGTCCATGACGAGGCGGAAATGGCGCGCGCGGCGCTGCTACAGTCGCGTTTGATCGGGATAAACAACCGAAATCTCAAGACCTTCCGTACTGACCTTGCCACGACCGAGCGGCTCGCCCAGTTGGCGCCCCAAGGCGCCCTGCTGGTCGGGGAAAGCGGGATCGCAACTCATGCCGATTGCGAACGCCTTGCGCGCGCCGGGGTGCGCACCTTCCTTGTCGGAGAAAGCTTGATGCGCCAGGCGGATCTCGAAGCCGCGACACGCCAACTGCTCGGGCGCGCATGACTCGTTTAACTCATCTGGATGATGACGGCGCCGCGCGAATGGTCGACGTCGGCAGCAAGGCGGAGACGGCGAGGTCTGCGACGGCAACGGGTCGTATTCACATGAACGCTGTTGCGCTAAATGCGGTGGCGAACGGCAGCGGCCCCAAGGGCGACGTCGTGGGCGCTGCGCGGATCGCCGGGATCATGGCTGCCAAAAAAACCGCCGAATTGATCCCGCTTTGTCATCCGCTGGCGCTGACCAGCGTTGCTATCGATTTCGAGTTCGAGGCCGACGGTATCCGGGTGCATTCCACCGCTTCGTTGGTGGGCCGCACGGGCGTGGAAATGGAAGCCATGACGGGGTGTTGCATCGCTTTGCTGACAATATACGACATGGCCAAGGCGCTCGATAGAAGTATGGTAATCAGTGAAGTCAGGCTGACCGAGAAAACAGGCGGCAAGTCCGGGCCGTGGCGCGCAGCTGGAACATAATACAGGGTGCTTGACGGCCGGCACGAAGTTGCCTACTTGTTCCGCGTTCGTTCCCGAATTGGGACGGCTTAACGAAGGAACGCGCATGCTCACTGCCAAGCAACGCGAACTGCTCCAGTTCATTACCGTTCGCCTCGAAGATAGCGGCATTTCGCCATCGTTTGAGGAAATGAAGGAAGCGCTCGATCTCAAGAGCAAGTCCGGCGTCCACCGCCTGATCTCGGCTCTTGAGGAGCGGGGCTTCATTCGCCGCCTGGCCAATCGGGCGCGCGCGCTTGAAGTGATCCGCCAACCGGAAGATTCGGTCGCGGCACCACGCAGTCGCGCAAACGACAACGTGGTACCGCTACGTCGTCCCGCTGCGGTGCGATCGCACGCCAATGACGTGGTCGAGCTGCCATTGCATGGCCGCATCGCGGCAGGCGTGCCGATCGAAGCCTTCGAAGGCCAGTCCACCCTGCCCGTTCCTGCCGCCCTGCTTGGGCCCGGCGAACATTACGCGCTCGAAGTATCAGGCAATTCAATGATTGAAGCGGGGATTTTCGACGGCGACTTTGCGCTCGTGCGAAAGACCGACGTCGCGCGCGATGGCGAGATCGTCGTTGCGCTGGTGCGCGGTGAGGAAGCGACCCTCAAGTACTTGCAGCGCGAAGACGGCATGATCCGGCTCGATCCGGCGAACGGAGCTTACGAACCGCAGATCTACCGCGCGAACGAAGTCAAGGTACAGGGCAAGCTCGCAGGTTTGCTGCGCCGTTATCATTGAGCGCCCGTGGTCAATTATGGGTGGTGGGCGACCCACCACGGGTGACGGCCCTGTCCTTGTGCGACCGTCGTGATCCGTTCATCGGCGAGGTAGAGTGCAAGACCGCCGTTCTCTTCGAGATAGCGCCGATCGGCCTTGAGCCAGCGCGGACGACAGCTGCGCGGTAGCCAGCGCTCGGCCACCACCACGTCGGCACGTTCGCATGCGGCAGCCAGGGCCCGCTCTTCGATCCGCGAGCGGCTGCGTGCCATTAGCACTTGCCAGATGCGTCCTTCGCGCTCGATCGATAGATTGCAAAAGTCCCTGCTGCAGGTTGCGCCCGGCCATCGCTGCAGCGCGATCGGATCGCCGCCCATGCCGGCCATTTCAAGCAAGTTGTCGCGCGCGAAATCGCTTTTCCCTTCGCGCAGAACGAGCAGGCGATCGCCCTCGCCGGCGATGCCGACATGTCGTCCATCTCCGGAAACGAGCACATCTGGAGTCGCAGTGGTCGCCAGCGCGATGCTCGCCAGGGCGATCGGCATGAAGCCCCACAATCGTTGGCGACCGTGCCACAGGGCCAACCAAAGGCTGCCGGCGACGAACAGCGCGAAAACTCCCCCCGCCATCTGCGGCATCAGTTTGACCGCGCCGGGTTGTGCCGCGGTAAAATGCGCGAGCCCCAGCAGTAACTCGAGCGACTGGCCGACGAGCCACCACGCCGGCGCGCCCAGGCCGGCAAGATCGAGAAACAGCGCAAGCGCGATCAGTGGCATCGACACGAAAGTCACCAGCGGGATAGCGACGACGTTGGCGAACGCACCGTAGAGTCCCCCGCGGTGAAAATGGAACAGCACGATCGGCATCAGTGCGATCTCGATTACCAGGCCGGTGAGCAACAGCATTGCGGCTCGTCGCGCAAGGCGCACCAGCCCGCTCTCCTCGCGCGGCGCGAGGAATGCGCGCACCGCGGCGGCCTCGTGCAGTGCGACGATTGCGATCACCGCGGCAAAGCTCATCTGGAAGCTCGGGCTGACCACTGCTTCGGGCCACGCCAGCATGACCACTAACGCCGCCGCCGCGACCATTCGCAACGACAGCGGTTCTCTGCCCAACGCCAATGCACCCAGCACCAGCAGCGAACCCACGCAGCTGCGCACAGTCGGCACTTCGGCGCCGGTCAACAAAGTGTAGCCAATCCCAGCGGCCGCTCCGCAGGCTGCCGCCACCAGCGGAAGCCGGATCCGCAGGGTCAGCCACTGCCACAACGCCAGCACGCGCATAGCGAGCAGATAAACCCCGGCAATCACCGCGCTGACGTGCAATCCGCTGATCGAAAGGAGATGGGTCAATCCGGAATCGCGCATCGCCTGCTCGTCGTCAGGCGAGATGCCGCCGCGGTCGCCGCTGGCAAAGGCCGCCGCGATAGCACCTGGTGAACCATCGAGCCGCGCACGGACGTGACTTGAAAGACCTCGTTGCGCTGCCGCCAGCGTGCCGCTTCCTCGCCCGCCCTCGATCAAGGTTACCGGACCGATAGCGCTGCCGGTTGCTGAAAGGCCAGCGAACCAGGCGGTCCGCGCAAAATCGTAAGCGCCCGGCACCATCGGCGGGGCGGGAGGCATCAAGCGCGCCCGCAACCGTACGCGCGCACCTTCGACGATCTTCGGAGTCATCGCGGAGGCTGCAACATTGATGCGGACCTTTCGCGCCGCCCCCGAGGCGCTTTCGCGATAGGCGAGCGTCAGTCGGACGCGGTCCTCGGCGGGCTGGTCTTCACGCACGAGCACGCGGCCGTCGATCCAAGGGGCTTGCGGGCGCTTGGTAGGCTCGGCGCCGACCATAGCCGACCGTGTCCAAACTAATCCTGTCCCGAACGCGGTGAGAAGCCCGATCGTCACCACCGCCCGGAGCAACTGCTGGCGGGTGTCACAATCGCGCCAGAACGCCAGCGCGGCGAGACTGGCGAGCAGACCCACTCCAATCGCGCCCACCCACCAGGCGGGTCCGGGTAATGCGAACCATCCAACAATTCCGCCCGCCAAAGCGATTGCCAGCCACGGCGCGCGATCGAAGCCCGCGCGCTCGAGCCAGCCTTCCATGGCATCTCCAAGACTGGACAACCGGCGTGCCTTGCGCCAAAGCTGCTGCTGCACTGCAGCATCGCCTGGATCGCCGTCCAACGGCACGAGCGGCGCAGTGCGGGTGGCCATGCAATCATTGGATAAGGAAGCGATTTCGGATGGCAAGCGATAGCGAAGAAGTGGTTACTCGCTTCGCGCCCTCGCCAACCGGCTTCCTCCATATCGGCGGCGCGCGCACCGCGCTGTTCAACTGGCTTTATGCGCGCCACCACGGCGGCAAGGCACTGCTCCGGATCGAGGATACCGACCAGAAGCGAAGCACCAGCGAGGCGATCGACGCGATCCTGGACGGCTTGACCTGGCTGGGGCTCGATTACGACGCGGCGCCGGTCTTCCAGTCCGCGAACGCGCCGCGCCACGCCGAGATCGCCCACCAGTT
This sequence comes from uncultured Alphaproteobacteria bacterium, assembly GCA_963781525.1. Classification (GTDB taxonomy): domain Bacteria; phylum Pseudomonadota; class Alphaproteobacteria; order Sphingomonadales; family Sphingomonadaceae; genus Tsuneonella. The sequence continues at coordinate 368,788 of CAWAGD010000008.1, forward strand.
GCTGGCAGCGGGGCAAGCGTACAAGTGCTACGCGACTACCGATGAACTCGAGGCGATGCGCCAGGCGCAACGGGCCGCGAAGCAGCCGCTTCGTTACGACGGGCGGTGGCGCGACCGGGATCCAGCGGATGCGCCTGCCGGTACGCCGTTTGTCATCCGCCTGAAGACTCCCGACGACGGCGAAACCGTGATCGACGATCTCGTGCAGGGGCGCGTCACCGTTCGCAACGAAGAGCTCGACGATTACGTTCTGCTGCGCGCGGATGGCACTCCGACATACATGCTCGCAGTGGTGGTCGACGATCACGACATGGGCGTGACGCATGTGATCCGCGGAGACGATCATCTCAACAATGCGTTTCGCCAGCTGCCGATCTATCGCGCAATGGATTGGCCTCTGCCCGTCTACGCGCACATCCCGCTGATCCACGGGGCCGACGGTGCCAAGCTGTCGAAGCGCCACGGGGCTCTCGGCGCCGAGACGTATCGGGACGAATTCGGAATCCTGCCGGAAGCGCTGTTCAATTACCTGCTGCGGCTTGGATGGGGCCACGGCGACCGGGAAGAAATCACCCGCGACGAAGCGATCGCACTGTTCGACCTGGCCGGCGTGGGTAAGAGCCCGTCTCGCTTCGATCTGAAAAAGCTGCACAACCTAAACGGGCACTATATCCGCGAAGCGGACGACGCCAGGCTCGCCGCGCTGGTCGCACCGCGCATTGAGGAGCAAGTCGATATCGGCCTGCTGACCCAGGCGATGCCGCAAATGAAATTGCGTGCAAAAGACCTCGACGAGCTGGCGGCCGGCGCCTTATTCCTGTTCAAGAAGCGTCCACTCGTACTCGACGAAAAGGCGGCGCCACTCGTCGACGCTCCCGAGGCCCGGGCGCTGCTGGCAAAAATTTCTGCCCGTTTGCAAACCCAAAGCGACTGGACGGTCGGGGCGCTCGAAGACAATCTCAAGGCATTCGCCGAAGAGCTTGGGCTGGGGCTCGGCAAGCTCGCGCAACCCATGCGCGCGGCCTTGACCGGAACGACCACTTCACCGGGCATTTTCGATGTATTGGCCCTTCTCGGACGGGAGGAATCGCTTGCACGGCTTGACGCGCAGGCGACCTCGGCCGAGGCAGCGCATCAAGTTTAACGGAGACCGACAATGGCCGACAAGCAGGCGACGCTAACCTACGACAGCAAGAGCATCGATCTGCCGGTCCTCGAAGGCAGCGTCGGCCCCGAGGTGATCGATATTCGCAAGCTTTACGCGCAAACCGGCGCGTTCACTTACGATCCAGGCTACAAATCCACCGGTAGCTGCGAAAGCGCGCTTACTTACATCGACGGCGACGAGGGCGTTCTGCTTCATCGCGGCTACCCGATCGGCCAGCTTGCCGAGCAGTCGAGCTTCATGGAAGTGAGCTATCTGCTGCTCAACGGCGAATTGCCTTCAAAGGAAGAACTCGACGAATTCACCTACACGATCAGCCGTCATACGATGCTGCACGAGCAGCTTTCGACTTTCTACCGCGGCTTCAGGCGCGACGCGCACCCGATGGCGATCATGTGCGGCGTGGTCGGCGCGCTGAGCGCGTTCTATCACGACAGTGCCGACATCGCCGACCCGGTGCAGCGCACGATCGCCAGCCACCGGCTGATCGCCAAGATGCCGACGATTGCGGCAATGGCGTATAAATACTCGGTTGGGCAGCCGTTCCTCTATCCCGATAACTCGCTGTCTTACACCGGCAACTTCCTGCGCATGACGTTCGGCGTACCGGCCGAACCCTACGAAGTGAACCCGATCGTCGAACGCGCGCTCGATCGTATTTTCATTCTCCACGCCGACCACGAGCAGAACGCGTCGACCTCGACCGTGCGGCTTGCAGGATCGTCGGGCGCGAACCCGTTCGCGTGCGTCGCCGCGGGTATCGCATGCCTGTGGGGGCCCGCGCACGGCGGCGCGAACGAGGCGGCACTCAACATGCTGCATGAGATCGGCACGCCCGACCGGATTCCGCATTATATCGAACGGGCCAAGGACAAGAACGACCCGTTCCGCCTGATGGGTTTCGGTCACCGTGTGTACAAAAATTACGATCCGCGTGCGACAGTCATGCAGCAGACGGTGCGCGAACTGTTCGAGGAACTCAAGGTCTCCGACCCGGTGTTCGAAGTCGCCCTGCAACTCGAGGAAATGGCCCTCAACGATCCGTATTTCATCGAGAAGAAGCTGTTTCCGAATGTCGATTTCTATTCGGGCGTCGTCTTGTCGGCAATAGGTTTCCCGACGACGATGTTCACCGCGTTGTTCGCGCTTGCGCGCACGGTCGGCTGGGTAGCGCAGTGGAACGAGATGATTTCGGATCCCGCGCAAGTCATCGGGCGTCCGCGCCAACTTTACACCGGGCCCACCGAGCGCGATTACGTGTCGGTCGGTAAGCGCTGAGCTTCGTCCGCCCAAAGTTCTGGCAGGGGTTCCGGGCGTTCTTCTGATCGCTTTCGGCGGACTGTTTGCCTTGCAGGGCCTCGGGCTGGTGATGTGGCCGGCAGACAGCTTTATGCTCGCTGACCCCAGCTGGACGCGTTACGGCGGCATCGTCGTCGCGGTCGGCGCGCTGCTTTTCTGGCGGACCCTCCGCGCCCGCCCTAGTTTCCGGCCGGCAGTTCCAGAATGAAGCGCGCGCCCTCGCCCGGCGCGCTTTCCACCTTCAAATCGCCGTCCATCGCGCGGGCGAGCTTGCGCGAAATGTACAATCCCAGGCCGGATCCACCGTCGCCGCTGCGCCCGAGCCGCTCGAACTGGTTGAATACTTTTTTTGCCTGCTCGGCAGAAAGACCTGGGCCCTCGTCGGCCACGGTGACCCGGGCGCGACCGTCCGTGCCGTGAAGCGCGAGCATAACCTGCGTACCGCTGGGTGAATAACAAATCGCATTGCCGACCAGATTGAGCAGGATCTGTAGCACGCGGCGAAATTCGCCTGTCGCGGACAGGCTGTCTTCAGGCGCGACAAGCGTGATGTCTTTCGCCCGAGCACGCACCCCGAGGATACCCACTGCGCGGCGCGCGACATCGCCGAGGTCGATCCGGTCGGGGGCTGTCGCAAAATCTTCCGCTTCGACGACTTCCAGATCGGACAGGTCGTCGATCAGCGACAGCAAGTGCTGGCCGGCTGACGCAATGTCGGCGGCGTAATTGCTGTATTCGTCGGCGAGCGGCCCTGCGAGGCGCGCGCGGATCGTCTCGGCGTTGGCGATGATACGGGCGATTGGCTGGCGCAAGACCGGAGTGAGTTCCCGCCCGAACGCCGGGGAGATCGGCGCTTTCTGTGCAGGTTGCTCTGCAGTGCCGGCCAGCGGCGCGTCGGCCACCAGCAGCAATTCGAAACCGGCGCTGCCGGGCTCGGGGCGGCCGAGTGGAATCAATGTAACAGTCCACGCGCGGCTCGAACCCGGCGCGAGGCAGCGCGCTCCGTCGAGCAGCCGCCAATGGAGTGGCTGTCGATGCGTAAGATCCGGGAAAGTAACGAATTCGATCCACGACGCATTCTGGTTTTCGCCCATCATGCGCGCCAGTTCGGCCAGGTCGGGCGCTTGGGTCTCCACTGCGACCGCGCATTGTGCGGGATCGAGGCGCGCGGTCAACTCAGCCAGCTCGCGATCGATCGCGATCCGGCGCGCCGCGATGGTCTCGTCCAATTCGACCGGGTTTGGCGCACTTGACCAGGCACCGACGGCGATTGAACAGCCGCCCCCACCCGGTCCGGCATCGGGGGCAATCTCGACCCACGCGCGCACGGTTTCCTCGCCGTCGAGTGCGACAATCGTGCGGGCGAGCTTAAGTCCGAGGGTGCGCGACTTGCGCACAACTTCGAGCAATTGCGGTACCGCTACAGTGCCGGGCAGATCGCCCCCGCATCGTCGCTGCAGCCCGGCAATCAGCTCGTCGGCTTCGATCATCCGATCGTCGGCATCGGTTCGCGCACGGGCGAGCACGGCTTTGTGAGAAGCCATGATCAGGCGATCGAGGCCCGTACCGACGAGGCCAGCAACGCCTGGGCGCGATCGGCGCGGAGCGCATCGAAGCCATCGGGCAGCGCGATGTCGGGATGGATGGTGAGGAACTGCTCTTCTATTTCCTTGGGTTTGAGGCCCGCGGCGCGCAGCGCCAACGCCAGGCGTGCGAGTTGCCGATCATTGGTCGCGATGACCGCGATTTCTCGATCCAGGTGCGATGCCTCGGCAAGCGCGCTCAGGAAAATCGCCACACCAGCGTGACCGACCGACAGGGCAGCCAGCGCGCCTGCCCCCATTGCGTGGACCAGCCGCGCGAGCAACCCGAGCCGTCCCGAGCTCTCGTCGTAATCGTCGCGCAGCCTGGCCGCCGCCAGCATCGCCGGCTTGGCATCCTCGGCGACGATCTGCTCAACCCACGTCGCCAGCGCCAGGTGAAAATGGTCCGCCGGCAATTCGCCCAGCGGCAGCTCCATCCGCCGTTGACGTTGGACGAAGCGCGCCTGCGCAGCCAGCGCGGCCATCGCAGTCGCGGCGGTGGATGCGTCGTCAGAAGCGATCAATGCCTGCAACAGCGGCGAGAGGACGGGATCGATCGCGTTGCGCGCTTCCAATCGCGCCGTCAGCTGCCATTCGAGCGCGAGCGTGTGACAGTGCGCCACCAGTCGTTCTTCGGTCAGCAGCGCCGCAGTCAATGCAGCCTGTTGGCGGTCAGCAAACCCGCGCGGGTCGCTGGCTTCGGCGGCTTCCGCTTGCGCGGTCAGCATCTGGCGCGCGATATCGCCGATCATGCCGCGCACCCGGCTGACGATCTCGTCGCTGAACAGCGAATGATCGTGATTGGCCAGCAGGTGACCGAGCACTGGCCCGATCGTGCCGAGTACCACGTCGCCGTGCGCAAGCTCGTCCCGCAGAATCGCTTCTACAGGGGCTTCGGAAGATTGGGTTATGACCGCGTCGTTCATCGCGCACGCCTAGCAGGCCGTGGTTAAACCTGCGTTAGCTGCTTTGTTTCGGCCAAAAAAGACGCAGCGCCAGTCCAAGCAGTGCCAGTACGGCCGTTCCTTGTGCAAACAGGCCTGCTGCCGCCGCTCCCGTCAGCAGCGCGAATACCAAGGTACGATCGGACATTGGCCTTAGAACCCGCAGCGCTCCATCATCCCCCGCCAAGCGGATGACCGCGACCAGCACAAGCGCGGCGAACACCGCGGTCCACCCTTCAAATTCGTCCGGACTTGCGGCCACCGCAAGCAGTGACAAGTCGAGCAGCGCCCTGCGCGCCTCTCCCGGCCAGGTGCGGACAACCTCTCCACTTCCCGCTCGCGACAGGCGGCCGAGCACCGCGCCGATGGCGAGGAGCACACTCGCCAGCGTGAGGCCTGCGAGGCCTGCGGTCGACTGGCCGAGGTATCCCCCGATCGCGCTTGCCAGCGCGATGGCGACTCCCCCGCCAACCATCCCGCCCCCTGTGCGTGCGGCGTTGGCTATCCGCTCTACCAGCGCGCGGGCAATCCGATGCGCGAACGCCGCTCCGGGGCGGTCGAACGCAGGTGCTGGCATGTGCCTGAGATACCATCCGGCCTGATAGCGCTCGGCCGCTGCCGGGCTCGCGATCAGCGCCCAACGGCCGTCGTCGAGCCACTTTTCGGGGACTGCGACCCCGCCGGCGCCCCGCTGAAGGGCGACGCGCAGCAACCCCCCGATCGGATCGGCGTCGGGCGGAAGAACGGACAAAGCCTCTACCGCATCACCGCGCGTCGCCAGCACGCCCGCCCATGCGCGATCGCGGTCGATCCGCTCGAAACCCTGTTCCACAGCGCCGTCGGCAGGAAGCACTGCAACCGCTGCGCGAGCGGCGAACGTTTGCGCGAGCCAATCCCGGTCCGGCAGCACGCCGGGGGCGAACACCAGCAGCGTGTCGGCTGCGCGCACGAGGCCGGATAGCCCACGGTGATGCGCGATTGCGTGGAACGTGGTTCCCCGCCGCTCGGCTCCACGCTGAAGCGCGGCGAGCTGGGCCCCCGGTGCTTCTGTCAAGCAGACGATGCGCTCGCACGCGAGCGCGAGCGCCGCCTGCAACTGATGCCAGGCAATCGAGTGACCGGCCAGGCGTATGTCGGCCGTGCCCTCCCCCAACATCGAAATCAACGCGATGCGCAACGCGAGCAAGCCCTTCCGCCGTTCATGCGCGGACTAGGGGGTGATCGACGGGTTGGCTAGGTCTGCGCGGGGGTCAGCCGGCGACGAACCGGTCGCGGAAAAGCTCGATCCGTTTGACCACGGTCGGTTCCCCGGGAGCCGCTGCGACAGCTTCATCGGCAAGATCGATTAGCTCGCCGGCGTGGAAGCTTGCGGCAAGGCCTTTCAACCGCTGTGCGGCGATCGTCCAGTTCCCGTCACAACGCGCGCGTTTGAGCAAGTCGAGGTGCCGATCGAGGCTTTCGCCAAACGCAGCGCGCAGCTCGGCGAACAGCGCAGGATCGCGCCCCGCCGCTGCCGTCAAAGTCGCGTCGAATGCACCTTGTTCGTATGCCATCGCCGTCAGCGATAGGCGCCCGATCATTAAGAGACTGTTTAACCATAACCCATTGGTGTATTTCATGCGCCATGAGCGGGGGTTCACACATTCGGGCAATCGGTTCCGAAAGCGGCGCGCAAGCGTCAGGCGCAGACGTTCAGCACGGCGATGAGCCGCTGACGCTGGACGAGAATTGGGCCGAGGAACCCGCGTACGACGAAGATTGGGACACACCCGCTCCGCGCAATCGCTCGGCCTTTTTGGCGCCCGCCGTAGCGGTTCTGGCGGTCACCGGCTGGACGGCGTTTTTCGGTTGGGCGCATCTGGGTGAACTGCGCGGTGGATTGACCCCACAGGCGGGTTCGCAGCTGGTGATCGACTGGTCGGTACCGACTTTGCTGATAATCGCGCTGTGGCTGCTGGCCATGCGTAACAGCCGGCGAGAAGCAAGCCGGTTCGGCAAAGTCGCCATATCCTTGCGCAACGAAAGCGCCGCGCTCGAGGTCCGGCTTTCAGCGGTCAATCGCGAGTTGAGCCTGGCGCGCGAATTTCTCGCCGCGCAGGCTCTCGAGCTCGATTCGCTTGGCCGGGTGGCGACGCAACGGCTTTCGGAGCACGCCGACCGGCTGCATGGGCTGGTGCGCGACAACGGCTCGCAGGTCGAAGCCATCGCCGGGGTCAGCCGCACGGCGCTTGCCAACATGGACAAGCTGCGCGACGATTTGCCGGTGATTGCCAATGCGGCGCGCGACGTGTCCAACCAAATCGGCAATGCCGGTAACACCGCTCATTCGCAGCTCGACGAGCTGGTCGCCGGGTTCAACCGTCTCAACGAGTTCGGCCAAGCCAGCGAGCGCCAGGTCGGCGCGCTGCGGGCCAAAGTCGATGCAGCGATCGCCGGTTTCGAGGCCCAGGCTGTCCAGCTGGACGATATCGCCGGAACCCGCTTCACCGCCCTGCGCGAGAAAAGTGACGCATTCCGTGCGGAACTCGACGGACGCGAAGTCGACGCCTTGGCAGCGATGCGCCATCGCGCGGAACGTTTGCGCGAAGAAGTCGCCGTAGCGGCGCTTTCACTTGAAACGCAGGAAGAAGAACTGCTCAAGTCGCTTCAGGCGCGCCTTGGCGCGTTGCGCGACGGGGCGGCCACCATCGGGACCGGTCTGGCCGGGACCGAACGTGAGGCGACCGCCGCTTGGAGTAAGCGGCTGGAAGCGATGAAGGCCGACCTGGAGGCGGCGATCCGCCAAGTCGAGGCGATCGACAACAATGCCAAGGCGGGCGCCGTGGAACGTCTGCGGCTGATCCGCCAGGAAGCCGAACTGGTCGATTCCAAGCTGACCGAATCGCACGCGTTGTTCGTGACCGAAGTCGAGAAGCGACGGGCGGAAATCGGCCAGATTGCCGCCACGCAGGCCGAAGAGATCGGAACGCGCCTCGCCGAACTCGATGCCGGGATCGCGGAGCGCCGCGCTGCGCATGAAGCTCAGTCCGCTGCGTTGACCGAACAGAGCGCGGCGATCGGTGCCCGGCTCGACGCGCTCGGAAGCGAAATGGAGCGCGCGGCTGACCAGGGTCGACAAGCCGAAGGCAGTCTCACGGCTTCGATCGACGCGCTTGCCGCGCGCCTGTCTGCGAGCCGCGATGCGCTGGCCGACAGCGACCGGGCGGTGGCTGAACTGACCGATGCCAGCGTGCGTCTGCTCGAACTGATCCGGGCTAGCGCAGAACATACGCGAACCGACTTGCCGACGGCGCTCGGCAATGCCGAGGCTCGGCTGGATGAACTGGGCGAACGCGGCGAGAGGTTGAGCATGATGCTCGGCGCTGCCAGCGAGCGCAGCCGCGAACTTTCCGAATACGTGATCAACGCTACTCGCGACAGTGCGTCCGCGATGGGCGACCTCAAGGCAATGCAAGGTCAGATTGCGGCCGCCCACAACGCTAATGGCGAGCGTGTGACCGAGTTGCGGGCGCAGCTCGAGGCGCTGGCGCTAGACAGCCGTGCGGCTGCGAGCGAGGCTCAAGGGCCGCTGCGCGCGGCGATCGCCACGCTCGAAACTTCCGCCCGCGAGGCGATAACTGCTCTGCAGGACGACAGCACCGGCCAGATCGAGGCGCTGGCAGGGAAGATCGGCAGCGAAGCCACGAGTGCGATCGATCGTGCGCTCCAGGCGCATGTCGGCAGCGCCATGGCGGAACTCGATCAAAGCGCCGCCCGCGCGGCAGACGCAGGGCGCGAAGCGGCAGTGCAGCTGCGCGACCAGCTTGCTCGGGTCAATGAATTGGCAGGCAATCTTGAAAGCCGCGTCGCGCATGCCCGCCGGCAAGCGGAAGAGCAGATCGACACCGACTTCTCGCGCCGGGTCGCGCTGATCACCGAAAGCCTCAATTCAAACGCTATCGATATCGCCAAGGCGCTATCGAGCGAGGTCACCGATACCGCGTGGGAAAGTTATCTGCGCGGCGACCGCGGTATCTTCACCCGCCGCGCGGTACGGCTTATCGACAATACCCAAGCGCGCGAGATCGCCGATCTTTTCGAAAGCGACAGCGAATTCCGCGAGCACGTCAGCCGTTACATTCACGATTTCGAGGCGATGTTGCGCTCGATGCTGTCGACCCGCGACGGACACGCGATCGGCGTGACGCTGCTGAGCAGTGACATGGGCAAGCTGTACGTCGCGTTGGCCCAGGCGATCGAACGACTGCGCGACTGATTTGCGCCGGCGGTGACTACGCCACGTTCATCAGCATGTCGGGTGTGATCCATCCATAGACGTAGTTGGCGACGTAAAGCGCGGTCAGCAATACTGACAGCACCGTTGCGCGCAGCAGCAGTCTTCCGGGGCGGAAATTAGCGGGCGCGCTGTCGGCTTGGCCAGGCACCTTTTCCAGCCCCAGCTCTTCGTGCGTTTTCACTCCGAACGGCAGCAGCACGAACGCGCTCCCCACCCAGAACAGGAAGTAGATGGCGACGATCGAGCTCCATTCCATCGCGGTCAGCCTCCGGCCAACAGCACGCGGACTTGGGGACGCTTGCCGCACCACCGCGTAGCGGCACGGCGCGCAGCGAGGCGGGCGGCCTCGATAACACTGGCGGTGTCACGCGCAGCACTACCTTTCAGTTTCCCAATCGCGTTGCTGATATCGATCTGCGCCTCAGCAGTGAACGCCTCGTAGTCCTCGTCAAGCGGTAGCCCGACGCCTTCGACTTGAGCCTTACCGTTCGGGCCCAGCGCGACGATCACCAGCCCTTCACGCGCCATACGGCGGCGCATCGCCATCAATTCGCCGTCGGCGGAGGCGATGATGTCGCCATCGAGTATCAGCCTGCCGGCCCGAACTTCGGCCAGCTTGCCAGGCTTGCCCGGGGCGAGACGCACGAGGTCGCCATTCTTCTGGAACACCGCGTGCGGAATACCGCTCGCCACCCCCAACCGCGCCTGCTCCTTCATGTGGCGGACCTCGCCATGAACCGGGACGAGGATTTGGGGGCGCAGCCACGCGTAGAGTGCCTCAAGCTCCGGTCTTCCGGGATGGCCCGAGACGTGGATCGCGCTCTGCCGGTCGGTCACCACAATGATTCCCCGCGCCGCGAGCAGGTTCTGGATGCGGCCGACCGAAATCTCGTTGCCGGGTATCTGGCGGCTTGAGAATAACACTACGTCGCCTTCAGCGAGCTCGATCTGATGCTGCTTTTCGGCCACCCGCGATAGCGCGGCGCGCGGCTCGCCCTGCCCGCCGGTTGCGACGATCAGCACTTCACCACGCGGAAGGCTCATCGCGGTGTCGAAATCAACCGGTTCGGGGAAGTCGGTGAGATAGCCATTATCCTGCGCCACTTCGATCATTCGATCGAGTGAACGGCCCGCGACGCACAGCTGCCGCCCGGTCGCCTCCGCGACCGCGCCGAGCGTGTGCAGCCGCGCGACGTTGCTCGCGAAGGTGGTGACCAGCACCCGCCGGCCGTCCCACCTGGCGACCTCTTCGTGCAGAGCGCGATAGACTGCGCCTTCGGAACCGCTCGCCTCCGGGTTGAATACGTTGGTCGAATCGCAGACCATCGCCAGCACGCCCTCGTCACCGATCTCGCGCAGTTCCTCTTCGGTGGTCGGTTCGCCGATGATAGGCTCTTCGTCGAGCTTCCAGTCGCCAGTGTGAAACACTCTGCCGTATGGCGTGTCGATCAGCAGGGCGTGACCTTCGGCGATCGAGTGTGCGAGCGGGACGTAAGCAATGTCGAACGGTCCGAGCGCGAAGCTGTCGTTGTGCTCGATCACAATGAGCTCGATCTGGTCAACCAGCCCCGCTTCCGCGAGCTTGCGGCGCACCAGGTCGGCGGTAAACGGTGTCGCGTAAAGCGGCACTCCAAGTTCGGCGGCAAAGTACGGCACCGCGCCAATATGGTCTTCGTGCGCGTGCGTGAGCACGATGCCGATCAGCTTGTCCGCGCGATCCTCGATGAATTCCAGGTCGGCGAACACCAGGTCGACGCCGGGGTACTCGTTGCCGCTGAAAGTCATCCCCAGGTCGACCATCAGCCATTTGCCCTGGCAGCCGTAAAGGTTGACGTTCATGCCGATCTCACCTGACCCGCCGAGCGCGAGGAACAGCAGCTCGTCTTCGGGTGTGAAGTCCTTCTTCATGCTGCCGCTCGCTGGGCGAGGATCGCCAGTCCATCGAGCGTCAGGTCGGCATCGACCGCGTCGAAGATGGTTGTGTGCTGGTCGAACAGGATAGCCAGGCCACCCGTCGCCACGACCCGGGCGGGCCGGCCGATTTCCTCGCGCATGCGGGCGATTAGGCCTTCCATCATTGCGACGTATCCCCAGTAGACCCCGATCAGCATCTGATCTTCGGTGTTGGTGCCGATTACGCTGTTGGTCCGCGGTGCTTCGATTGCGATCCTCGGCAGCTTTGCGGTGTTGCCGACCAATGCGTCGAGCGACAGGTTGATCCCCGGCGCGATGATGCCGCCCTTGTAGGCGCCCGAGAAATCGATCGCGTCGAAAGTAGTGGCGGTGCCGAAATCGATCACGATCAGGTCGCCTTCGTACCTGGCGTGCGCGGCAATGACATTGAGCGCGCGGTCGGCACCGAGTGAGCGGGGCTCGTCGACATCGACCGAAAAGCCCCATTTCGCCGCGCCTTCGCCGGCGATCAGCGGGGTGAGTTTGAAGTATTTTTCGGCCAGCACGGTAATATTATGAACCGCGCGCGGCACAACCGAGCCGACGATGATCTGGGTCACGTCCTCACGCGCATACCCCTCGATCGACAGCAACTGGAGCAGCCAGACCGCGTATTCGTCGCCGGTACGGCGCGCATCGGTGGCGATGCGCCAGCGCGCCTTGATCTCGCGGCCGTCGAACAGCGCGAAGACCACATTGGTGTTGCCGACATCGGCGGCGAGCAGCATTTGGGTGTTCCTTCAGCCGAGCGAGACATCGCCAGCGTGGATAGGCCGGGTTGTCCCGTCTTCCAAGCGCAGCAACAGGGAACCGTCGGGAGCGAGGCCGGCGCAGGCCCCGACCACGGCTTGACCGCCCGGTTCGTGCACCGTCAGCGACGTTCCCAGCGCGTGGGCGACGGCTTGCCAGCGGCGCAGAAGGGGCTCGACGCCCGCGCCGCGCCACCTTTGAAGCTCCCGATCGAAGGTCTTGGCGAGCGCTGTTGCAAAGTCGTCGCGCGGCGGTGCGGGGCCAAGGTTCGCCAGCGCGATGGTCTCGCGTCCGGCAACTTGCGGAGCGGCGGCGAGATTCACGCCAATCCCGACGATCACCGCGTCGCCTTCGCGCTCGAGCAGTATCCCGGCAAGCTTGGCGCGGCCTACCAGAAGATCGTTGGGCCACTTGAGCGAAAGCGCGGCGGGATCGGCAAGCAACTGGCTGACGGTTTCGTACAGCGCGAGGCCGGCCATCAACGCCAGCGTCGGTGCCGCCGGATCGTGCGGTCCCAGGTGGACCACGGTTGACCCCATGAAGTTGCCAGCACCGTCGAACCATTCGCGGCCCTGCCGCCCGCGCCCGGCAATTTGGCGATCGGCGAGAAGCCAATCGCCCTCGGCCAAACGGTCGCCGGCGCGCAATGCGGCGGCAAGATCGGCGTTGGTCGATCCGGTTTCGGCGACCTGTCGGATCAAGCGGCGAGGAACAGCGCGGCGCTTGCGGCGGCCGCCATCGCGCCCAGCCAGCCCGTCAGCAGGAAACCGAGGGGCGAATTGAAGACCGTGCTGGCGACCAGCAATGTCCAATGCGTCGCATCGTTGCGTCCTTCGATGACGCCGGCCGGCTCATCGAAGAACATGACCTTGCAGACCCTAAGGTAGTAAAATGCGCTAATCACGCTGCCGGCGATGGCGAGCGCCGCCAGCGGTACCATCCCGGCATCGACCGCGGCGCGAAATACGACCAGCTTGCCCCAGAAGCCGAACAGCGGGGGTATCCCGGCCATGCTCAACATCAGCAGCAACAGGCACCACCCGAGCGCCGGGTTGGTCCGGGACAGGCCGGCCATCGCGGCGATCGATTCGACCTGGTTGCCGTCCGCATCACGCAGCATCAACACGCCGACGAAGCTGCCGATGGTCATCGCGACGTAGATCGCCAAGTAGACGAGCATGGCGCTGGCCCCCTCGGGGGTCGCAGCCGCAAGGCCGACGAGGATAAAACCGACATTGTTGATCGACGAATAGGCCAACATCCGCTTGATGTTGTCCTGTCCGATCCCGCCCAGAGCGCCGATCAGGATCGAAGCAAGCGAGGCGAACACCACCACCTGGCGCCAGGCATCGGCTTGAGGGCCAAAGGCATCGAGCGCTACGCGCATCGTCAGCGCGATTGCGGCGACTTTGGGTGCGCTGGAGAAGAATGTCGTCACCGGCGTCGGCGCGCCTTCGAAGACGTCTGGGGTCCACATGTGGAACGGCACCGCCGAAATCTTGAATGCGAGGCCCGCGAGCACAAAGATCAACCCGAACAGCGCGCCGGTCGACAGATCGCCCCCGGAATCAGCGTCAAGCGCGGCGCGGATGCCGGCAAAGCTGGTCGTACCGGTGAAGCCGTAGGTCAGGCTCATGCCGTAGAGCAGGATGCCGCTGGCGAGCGCGCCCAGTACGAAATACTTGAGGCCAGCTTCGGCAGATCGCCCGTCCACTCGCAGGAACGAAGCCAACACATAAGCGGCGAGACTGTTCATCTCGAGCCCAATGTACAGCGTCATCAGGTCACCTGCCGACACCATGATGCCCATGCCGAGCACGGCGAACAGGACCAGGACCGGATATTCCGCTTTCATCGCATTCCAGCGATCGAAGAACCGCGGCGCAATCATCAGGCAGGCGGCCGCAGCGATGTAAATCAGCAGCTTGGCGAACGCGGCGAAGGCGTCGACCCGCATCTGGCCGAAGAACGCGTGTGTATCGGCGCCCATGGCGCCCGTGGCGAGCGTCGGCACCGTGAACGCGGCGGCGGCTACGAGCACCGCAACGGCAGCGATCGAGATCGCGCGGCTGGCCTTGTCGCCCAGCCAAGCGGCAGCCAGTAGGAGGACGAGCCCACCGACACTGAGTATTTCTTCGGCCGCTATCAGGCGCAGGGAATGGGTAAAGTCCATCAGTGGCCCTCCCCTGCATCACTGGCAGGACCGGCCTGATGATGCTCCATCGCATTGGCCGCGTGGGTGCGGGCCTGGCCTTGCCGCGGAGCAGCTAGCCCACTGTCGCCGGCAGGTGCTGCCCGCGCCAACCGTGCATCGAGTGCGGCGATGTCCTTGCGCATCGGGGCGAGGAAGCTTTCGGGATAGACGCCCATCCATAGCACAGCGGCCGCAATCGGTCCGAGCATGAGCCATTCGCGTGCGTTCAAGTCGGACATGGCAGCGGCATCGGCGTTCTTCTGCACGCCGAACGCGACGCGGCGATAGAGGTAGAGCATGTAAGCCGCGCCCAAGATGATGCCGGTGGTGCACACCAGCGTCACCCAGGTCGAGACCCGGTAGATGCCAGCCAGGCTGAGGAATTCGCCTACGAAACCGCTAGTGCCGGGCAAGCCGATACTGGCCATCGTGAACAACAGGAAGAAAATTGCGTACTTCGGCATGTTGATGCTGAGGCCGCCGTAGCGATCGATCTCGCGCGTGTGCAGCCGATCGTAAATGACGCCGACGCACAAGAACAGTGCGCCCGACACCAACCCGTGGCTCAGCATGACGATCATCGCCCCTTCGAGGCCCTGCACGTTGAACGCGAACAGGCCGATCGTAACGATCGCCATGTGCGCGACGGAGGAATAGGCGATCAGCTTTTTCATGTCGCTCTGCACCAGCGCAATCAGGCTGGTCACCACAACCGCGATCATCGACAGCGCGAAGATGATCCAGGCAAACTGCGCGCTCGCCTCGGGAAACATCGGCAGGCTGAACCGGATGAAGCCGTAGCCGCCCATCTTGAGGAGCACGCCAGCCAGGATCACCGAGCCTGCAGTAGGCGCCTGGACGTGCGCATCGGGGAGCCATGTGTGTACCGGCCACATCGGCATCTTCACCGCGAAGCTGGCGAAGAACGCCAGCCACAGCCAGGTTTGCGCGCCGCTCGGGAAATCGAACTGCATCAGCGTCGGGATGTCGGTCGTGCCCGCGTGGTTGATCATCCACAGCATCGCGACCAGCATCACCACCGAACCGAGCAGCGTGTAGAGGAAGAACTTGTAGCTGGCGTAAATGCGGTTCGCCCCGCCCCAGATGCCGATGATCAGGTACATCGGGATCAGGCCGGCTTCGAAGAATATGTAGAACAGCAGCAGATCCTGGGCGGCGAACACGCCGATCATCAGCAGTTCCATGAACAGGAACGCGGCCATGTATTCGCCAACGCGCTTCTCGATGCTGTCCCAACTGGCGAGGATGCAGATCGGCATCAGGAACACGCTGAGTACGATGAGAAGCAGCGCGATACCGTCGATCCCCAGCGCGTACTGGAAACCCGCGAACAGCGTGCCGCGCTCGGTAAACTGCCACTGCGCGCCGCCGACGTCGTAATTCACCCATAGCAGAATGCCGAGCACGAGGTCGATCAGGGTGGCGGCCAAGGCGACCACGCGTGCGGTCTTTGCCTCGAGGAAGAAACACGCCAGCGCGCCGAGTAGCGGGACAAGCAGCATCAACGAGAGGATGGGAACGCCTTCCATCACAGCAGCACCCAGGTCACCGCGCCGACGACGCCGACCAGCATCCACAGTGCGTAAGAAGTCAGGTAGCCCGACTGCACCCGCGCGTTTCCATCCGCGCCACGCGCAACCGCCCAGGCCGCTCCGTTGGGTCCGAAGCGATCGATGATCCCTTCATCGCCCGTTTTCCAGAAAAGCCGGCCGAACCAGAAGGCCGGACGGACGAACAGAAAGTGATAAAGCTCGTCGAAGTACCACTTGTTGAACAGGAAACTGTACACCGGACCAAGTTGCTTCGCTGCCCGCTCGGGCATGCCGGTGTCGCGAATGTAGCCGAGCCAGGCGATGGCGAACCCGACCAGCATCACGATCGTCGCGGTCAGCTTCACCCATAGCGGCACTCCGTGCATCGCGTGGATCAGGCCCTCGTTGTAGAAGATCGAACCCTGCCAGAAGCCCGCGTCGTCAAGGAACGCGTGGTTGAACAGGTATCCCGCGAGCACCGCGCCAAGCGACAACACGCCCAGCGGGACAAGCATCGTCAGCGGGCTTTCGTGCGGATGGTAACCTGCGGTCCCGTCGCCGTGGTCGGGTTGCGGGACATGATGCGCGGCGTCATCGCCAGCGTCTTCCTGCGCGGGCGGATTCGCTTCGTCAGGCTCGTCATGGCCGTCATGCACCGCGTGCTGAATGTGCTCGCTCGCGGCCCAGCGCGGCTTGCCGAAGAATGTCAGGAAGATCAGCCGCCACGAATAGAAGCTGGTCAGAAGCGCAGCGAAGGCACCGAGCCAGAATGCGAAATGCGCCATCTCCGTCCCGCGGCCCCAGGCGGCTTCGAGAATAGCGTCCTTCGAATGGAAGCCCGCGAACCCTGCGTGCAGCCAGTAGATACCAACGCCGGTAATCGCCAGCGTACCGGCCATCATCGCCCAGAAGGTGAGCGGGATCTGTTTACGCAGGCCGCCATAATACCGCATGTCCTGTTCGTGATGCATCGCGTGGATCACGCTTCCTGCACCGAGGAACAGCAGCGCCTTGAAGAATGCGTGCGTGAACAGGTGGAACATCGCCGCCCCGTACGCGCCGACGCCGGCGGCGAAGAACATGTAGCCGAGTTGGCTGCAGGTCGAATAGGCGATGACCCGCTTGATGTCCCACTGGGTGGTGCCGACGGTGGCGGCGAACAGGCAGGTCGCTGCGCCGATGAAGGTGACGAACATCAGCGCGATCGGCGCCGCCTCGAACATGGGAGACAGGCGGCAGACCATGAACACGCCGGCAGTCACCATGGTCGCGGCGTGGATCAGCGCCGACACCGGGGTGGGGCCCTCCATCGCGTCGGGGAGCCATGTGTGCAGGCCGAGTTGCGCCGACTTGCCCATCGCCCCGATGAACAGGAGGATGCACAGCACGTCCATCGTGTCGACGCGGTAGCCGAGGAAGCCGATCGTGCTTCCCGCCATGCCCGGCGCTGCTGCGAGGATCTCGGGGATCGAGACGGTGCCGAACACCAGGTATGTCCCGAAGATGCCGAGCATGAAGCCGAGGTCGCCCACCCGGTTGACAACGAACGCCTTGATCGCCGCGGCGTTGGCGCTGGGCTTGCGGAACCAGAATCCGATCAGGAGGTAGCTTGCGAGCCCCACCCCTTCCCATCCGAAGAACATCTGGACCAGGTTGTCGGCCGTCACCAGCATCAGCATCGCGAATGTGAACAGGCTGAGGTAGGCGAAGAAGCGCGGCTGGTCCGGGTCCTCGTCCATGTAGCCCCAGCTGTAGAGATGGACGAGCGCCGAGACGGTGGTGATCACCACCAGCATGACCGCGGTCAGCGTGTCGACCCGCAACGCCCAGTCGAACGCCATATCGCCCGAACGTACCCATTGCAGCACTGGCACCACGCTCGCTTCGGCGGTCCCGTTTATGAAGCCGAGGAAAATCGGCCAGGACAGCGCGCACGACAGGAATAAAGCGGCAGTGGTAAGCGATTTGACGACCGTGTTGCCGAGCGCACGATTGCCCAGTCCGCCGACGAGGGCGGCTACCAGAGGGGCGAAAACGATGAGAATGATGGGATGCAAGGGTCGCTATCCCTTCAGCCGGTCGACCAAGTCGACCGCGATCGTGCCGCGACCGCGAAAGTAGATCACCAGGATCGCCAATCCGATTGCCGCTTCACCGGCGGCGACTGTCAGCACGAACATCGCAAAAATCTGCCCGGTCAGGTCGTGGAGAAATGCGCTGAACGCTACCAGGTTTATATTCACCGCCAGCAGGATAAGCTCGATCGCCATCAGGATGACGATCACGTTCTTCCGGTTGAGAAAGATGCCCAGCACGCCAAGCACGAACAGTACCGTGCCGACGACGATGTAATGTTCGATCCCGATCACAGCTTCATGCCCTCGCCGATTCCGGGGCGCAGATTGACCGTCGCGTCCTGTGGCCGGCGGCGGTTCTGCTTGTCGATGTTCTGCGGGCGGCTGTCCTTGCGGTCGCGGTGGGTGAGCACGATCGCGCCGATCATCGCCACCAGCAGGATGATGCCCGCGCTTTCGAACAGGAACAGGTACTGGCCGTAAAGCACCTGGCCGATCGCCGCGGTGTTGCTGGCAGCCATCGGCGCCGACTGAGCACCCGCTTCCGTTGCCAGCTCGATCGAGCCCGCACGGTACGCTCCGATGCCGAACACCAGCTCTGCCAGCAGCACGCCCGCGATGGCCAGGCCCAATGGGAAGTTGCGCACGAAACCGGCGCGCAACTCGGCAAAATCGATGTCGAGCATCATCACCACGAACAAAAACAGCACCGCGACCGCGCCGACGTAGACGATCACCAGCAGCATCGCGATGAACTCAGCGCCCACCAGCACCATCAGCCCGGCGGCGTTGAAGAACGCCACGATCAGCCACAGCACCGAATGCACCGGGTTGCGTGCGGTGATCACGAACACCGCGCTGGCGATCGTGAGCGCCGCGAACAGGTAAAAGGCGAGGACATGGATCATCGGCTGGCGCGCCCCCTATCGGTAGGGCGCATCGGCTTCAAGGTTCGCGGCGAGTGCCCGCTCCCACTTGTCCCCGTTGGCCAGCAGTTTCGCCTTGTCGTAAAGCAGCTCCTCGCGCGTTTCGGTCGAATACTCGAAGTTCGGCCCCTCGACGATTGCATCGACCGGGCAGGCTTCCTGGCAGAAGCCGCAGAAAATGCACTTGGTCATGTCGATGTCGTAGCGCGTGGTTCGGCGGCTGCCGTCCTCGCGCGGCTCGCTCTCGATCGTGATCGCCAGCGCCGGGCAGACCGCCTCGCACAGCTTGCACGCGATGCAGCGCTCCTCGCCGTTGGGATACCGGCGAAGCGCATGCTCGCCGCGGAAGCGCGGGCTGAGCGGGTTCTTCTCGAACGGGTAGTTGATCGTCGCCTTGGGCTTGAAGAAGTACTTCAGGGTCAACGCGTGCGCCTTGAGGAATTCCCACAGCGTGAACGACTTTATGAGATGGGCAATGCTCATCCGTACCTCGTGAACATCAACCAGCCCGAAACGAGCACCACGAACGACAGCGACAATGGCAAGAACACTTTCCACCCCAGGCGCATCAGCTGGTCATAGCGATAGCGCGGGACGGTGGCCTTCACCCAGCTGAAGATGAAGAAGAAAAACAGGATCTTGATGAACAGCCAGAGCCAACCGGGGATCCAGTAAAGGAAGCCAATCTCCAACGGCGGCAGCCAGCCGCCGAAGAAAAGCACCGCGTTGAGCGCGCACATCAGCAACACGTTGGCGTATTCGCCGAGCCAGTAGAGCGCGAAGCTCATCGAGGAATATTCGGTCTGGTACCCGGCGACGAGTTCGCTTTCGGCCTCAGTCAAATCGAATGGCGCACGCGCGGTCTCGGCCATGCTGCCGATCAGGAACACCACCCACATGGGGAACAGCAGGAGGTTGAACCAGAAGCCGTTGACGATCCCGAACCCGTGTCCGCGCTGTGCCTCGACGATTGTGTTGAGGTTGAATGAGTTGGCGTACAGCACCACACAGATCAGCACGAAGCCGATCGACACTTCGTAGCTGATCATCTGCGCCGCCGCGCGCATCGCCGAGAAGAACGGATACTTCGAGTTCGACGCCCATCCGGCGATGACCACCCCGTAGACGCCCAGGCTGCTGATCGCGAGCACATAGAGCAGGCCCACGTTGATGTCCGCCAGCACCGCGCCCGAATTGAACGGGATTACCGCCCACGCCATCAGCGCGACCGTGAAGGTGATGATCGGCGCGATCAGGAACAGGCCCTTGTTCGCTGCGCTCGGGATAATGGTTTCCTGGAGGAACACCTTAAGCCCGTCGGCAAAGCTCTGCAGCAGCCCGAACGGCCCGACAACGTTGGGCCCGCGCCGCAATGCCATCGCTGCCCAGATCTTGCGGTCGGCGTAAATGATCATCGCCACCGCCAACATCAGCGGCAGTGCGATCAGCAGGATACCCGCGACGGTCGCGACAAACCACGCCCAGTCGGAATTCATGCCCCAGGACTGAAAGGTCTCGGTCATTCCGCGGCCTCCGCTTGGGCATAGCCATGGAGCAGTTCGGCCGAACAGCGCTGCATCACCACGCTCGCGCGGGCGATCGGGTTGGTTAGGTAGAAGTCCTGGATAGGGTAACGGATTGCGCTTTGGGATCCCTTGGCGCCTTTCGAGGCCTTGGGCTTGGGCAATTTACCGTAATCAGCAAGACCTTCAACGCCCAGCGCGGGCACTTCTGCGATCATGTTGGCTTGAAGCTGCGCAAGGCTGTCGAAACCGACGCTTACACCAAAGGTATCGGCCAGCGCGCGCAGGATCGTCCAGTCTTCGCGCGCGTCACCGGGCGCGAAAACGGCCTTCTCGGCAAATTGCACCCGGCCCTCGGTATTGACGTAAGTGCCGTCCTTCTCGCTGTAAGCAGCGCCGGGAAGAATGATATCCGCCGCGTGCGCGCCCTTGTCGCCATGGTGGCCGATGTACACCTTCAGGCTCTGTCCGAATTGCGACCAGTCGACTTCGTCTGCGCCGAGCGCGAGGACAACTTTCGGCGCCGCGCGGACAAGGTCGGCGATCCCGCCTTTCTGCGCGAACCCGAGCATCAGCCCGCCCATCCGGCTTGCGGCCATGTGCAGCACGTTGAAGCCGTTCCAGCCGTCTCGCTGAGTGTCGAGCGCAAGTGCCGCGTCGAGCGCGCCCGCCGCCAGCCCCGCGCCGCCGACGATCACCGCAGGGCGTTCCGCCTTCGCGAAAGCCTCGGCGACATGTCCTGGCAGGTCGTGCAGTACTCCAGCGTCGTCGCCGAGGAATTCCGCGTTGAAGGTTGTCTCCCAATACGGGCCGACGACAAACACTTTCGCTCCGCGCTTGGCCGCTTTGCGCAGGCGCACGTTGACGAGTGCCGCTTCCCAGCGGACGTGGCTGCCGACGATCAGGATCGCATCGGCAGTCTCGATCCCGGCCAGCGTCGAGTTGAAGTTCACCGCCGCGAGGTTGTCGACCGGATAGTCCATGCCCGTTTGCCGGCCTTCGAGCAGGCTCGAGCCCATCGCACCGAGCAGCGTCCTGGCCGCGAACATCGTCTCGCAATCGACCATGTCGCCCGCGATCGCGGCGATACTGGCGCCGGGCTTGGCGCGTTTAATCGCTGCGAATGCATCCTGCCATGTCGCCGCCTGCAAATTGCCTGATTTGCGGATCCACACTTTGTCGAGCCGCCGGCGGGTGAGCCCATCGATCATGTAGCGGCCCTTGTCGGACAGCCACTCTTCGTTGACGTCGTCGTTGTTGCGCGGCAGCGCGCGCATTACTTCGCGGCCGCGGCTGTCGAGCCGGATGTTGGCGCCGACCGCGTCGCTGACGTCGATGCTGAGCGTTTTCTTGAGCTCCCACGGGCGCGCTTCAAAGGCATACGGAGCGCTGGTCAGCGCGCCGACCGGGCACAAATCGATCACGTTGGCCGACAACTCGTGCTTCGATGCGGCCTCGAGATACGTCGTGATCTGCATGTTCTCGCCGCGGTACAGCGCGCCGATCTCGTCCACCCCGGCGATTTCCTCCGAAAAGCGGATGCAGCGGGTGCAGTGGATGCAACGGGTCATGATCGTCTTGATCAACGGGCCCATGTACTTCTCGGTCACCGCGCGTTTGTTCTCGTGATAGCGCGAGGCGCCCCGGCCATAGGTGAGGCTCTGGTCTTGCAAGTCGCATTCGCCGCCCTGGTCGCAGATCGGGCAGTCGAGCGGATGGTTGATGAGCAGGAACTCCATCACCCCTTCGCGCGCCTTCTTGACCATCTCGCTATCGGTGCGGATTTCCTGGCCTTCCGTGGCCGGCAGCGCGCAACTCGCCTGCGGCTTGGGCGGACCGGGCTTCACCTCGACCAGGCACATCCGGCAGTTGCCGGCGATCGAGAGCCGCTCGTGATAGCAGAAGCGCGGGATCTCCTTGCCGGCGAGCTCGCACGCCTGCAGCACGGTCGCGCCGTCGGGGACCTCGATCGCCTCGCCGTCTACGGTGACTTTAGGCATTACCGCTTGGCCTTGTATTGGACAGGCTTGGGCGCTTCATAGCGCTGCCACAGCCCTTGCGCGGCGAGCCCGCGAATGATCTGTTGGTCCAGCGTCAGCGTCTGTCCGTCGGGTAGGCACGCGCTCATCGCTGGGACGAGGGCCGCGGCGGCCGCGCGCTCGTCGGGCGACCCACGTTGCGTGCGCACCAAGGCGTCGGCGGCCAACGCGTCCTCTTTCACGATGCAATCGGAGAAGATCCCATAAGCTTGCCCCTTCATAACACCGGCGCGCGAGTAATAGCTCCGCTCGGGAACGGGCGGTGCGTCAGCGGCGACCGCAGTGAACTGTTTGTGTTGCTCCAAATAGGCTTTCTCCGACAACCAGTTGCGCAGCGCCATCGGCGTGAATCGGGCCTGGGTCCCCAGAGAAGCGACATCCGCGGAATCGCCGACGCATGACACCAAGGGCAGGAACTCGGTCACGTCGCCGACCGCGTCGGACATGCCGAAGTCATCGCTCATGCGGAGGAAATAATCGGCTTTTGCCGGTGCGCGATTGACCACGCACCGCGCCATGTTGTCGAAAAACTGGTTGAGCCGCCGGCCTTTGATTTCCTCCGCTTCACGCGCGATGCGGCTGCCGGTGGGGACGACCGGCTTGAGCGGGCCGCGATCGTCAGCCGACGCGGCGCCCGCGATCGCTCCAACCGCACAGGCGAAGACAAGAGCGCCTGAAATCAGATTTGCGGCAATGACCGGGCGAACTACCACGACAGCCAATTCACGTGCCTTTTTGCAGGTTCGGCCAAAGATCATCCCGCCGTGTTCCTTGGGCCGCCGCCCCAGACTCGGTCCGGTGCTCGCCTGCCCTTGCCGGCGGGTCCATGCCAACAAGTCGCAGAAGAGAAGCCTGGCCCCCGCTTTCGCGGGGATTACGGCATTGTGCGCGGCGCGGCTCATTCGGCCGCCTCCGCCATGTTGCCAGTCTCTGCGATGCGCCGCTCCAGCTCGGGCCGGAAGTGCTTGATCAGGCCCTGGATCGGCCATGCAGCGGCGTCGCCGAAGGCGCAAATGGTGTGGCCTTCCACTTGCTTGGTCACTTCATGGAGCATGTCGATCTCGGAGATGTCCGCGTCACCAGTGCGCAGGCGCTCCATCATGCGCCACATCCACCCCGTGCCCTCGCGGCAGGGCGTGCATTGGCCGCAGCTTTCGTGCTTGTAGAAATAGCTGATGCGGCTGATTGCGCGGACGATATCGGTTGATTTATCCATCACGATCACCGCCGCGGTGCCGAGGCCCGAGCCCAGTTCCTTGAGCCCGTCGAAATCCATCGGGCAGTCCATGATCTCGGCCGCCGGGACCAGCGGGACCGACGAACCGCCGGGGATCACCGCCAACAGATTGTCCCACCCGCCGGTGACGCCGCCGCAATGTTTTTCGATCAGCTCGCGGAACGGGATGCTCATCGCTTCCTCGACCACGCACGGGCGTTCGACGTGGCCGCTGATCTGGAACAGCTTGGTGCCCTTGTTTCCTTCACGGCCGAAGCTGGAAAACCAGCTCGCACCGCGCCGTAATATCGTCGGGACGACCGCGATGCTCTCGACGTTGTTGACGGTAGTGGGGCAGCCGTACAGGCCCGCGCCGGCCGGGAACGGCGGCTTGAGCCGCGGCTGGCCCTTCTTGCCTTCGAGGCTTTCCAGCATCGCGGTCTCTTCGCCGCAAATGTAAGCGCCCGCGCCTCGATGGACGAACACGTCGAAATCGTAACCCGAACCGGCCGCGTTCTTGCCTATCAGGCCCGCGTCGTACGCCTCGGCGACCGCGGCGAACAGCGTCTCGGCCTCGCGGATATATTCGCCGCGTATGTAGATGTAGGCCGCCCGCGCGCGCATCGCGAAGCCGGCGACCAGCGCGCCCTCGATCAGCTTGTGCGGATCGTGGCGCATGATTTCGCGATCCTTGCAGCTACCCGGCTCGCTCTCGTCGGCATTGATCACCAGGAAGCTTGGGCGGCCGTCCTTGCTCTCCTTGGGCATGAACGACCACTTCATCCCGGTCGGGAACCCCGCGCCGCCGCGCCCGCGCAAGCCCGAAGCCTTGATCTCGTCAATAAGCGAATCCTGACCGCGAGCGATCAGCGCCTTGGTGTCGTCCCAATCGCCGCGCACTTCCGCCGCCTTCAGGCGCCAGTCCTGATAGCCGTAGAGGTTGGTGAAGATGCGGTCCTTGTCGGCGAGCATCAGCCCATCCCCCCCTGCGAGAGGAAATAGATCGCCGCGACTATGATCAGCGCGATCAGGCCGAACTTGATGACGCCTTTCACGACCTTCCAAGCGATTAAGATCAGCACGAGGGCAACGATAATCGTGACGATGTCCATCACCACTCGCTCCGGTAGTCGTGGTTCTCGCCGATCATGGCCGCGAGGTTGGTGGGTTCACCGACCGGCTCGACCGTAAAACGTGCAGGGTCCTGGGTGCCCTCTTTCGGAAACCTTCCGGCGGCAAGTTCGTCGAGCACGTGGTCGAAACGCTCGGCCGTCAGGTCTTCGTAATTGGCATCGTTGATTTGGGCCATCGGCGCGCTGGCGCAGTTGCCGAGGCATTCGACCTCGGTGAGGGTCCACATTCCGTCGTCGGTGGTACGGCCTTTGGCCATCCCGCGCTTCTCGCAGGCGGAGAAGATGTCGTCCGATCCGCGCAGCATGCACGGCGTGGTGCCGCACACCTGCACGTGGAAGCGGCCCACAGGGGCGATGTTGTACATCGTGTAGAACGTCGCGACCTCGAGCACGCGGATCACCGGCATATCGAGCTCGCGCGCGACGAACTCGATTACCGGCAGCGGCAACCAGCCTTGGGTGCCGGTCTCGGCGCCGACCTGGTACTGGGCGAGGAACAACAGCGGCATTACCGCCGAGCGCTGCCGCCCCTCGGGATAACGCGCGACGATCGTCTTCGCCTCGTCCGCGTTGCCGGGAGTCCACGCAAAATTGCCCCACCGCTCGCGCAGTTCGGGGGTGTCGGGATGCGGGGCGCGGTCGGCCATTATCGATCGCACTCCCCGAACACCACGTCGATCGCCCCGAGGATGGCGGTCGCGTCGGGCAGCATGTGGCCTTTGGCCATGAAGTCCATCGCCTGGAGGTGGCTGAACGCGGTGGGGCGGATCTTGCAGCGGTAGGGTTTGTTCGACCCGTCCGACACCAGATAGACCCCGAACTCGCCCTTGGGGCTTTCGGTGGCGACGTAGACTTCGCCCGCCGGCACGTGGAAGCCCTCGGTGTACAGTTTGAAGTGGTGGATCAGCGCTTCCATCGACTGCTTCATCTCGCCGCGCTTGGGGGGCACAATCTTGCGGTCGGTACTTGCCACCGGGCCCTCGGGCATTTCGGCCAGGCACTGCTTCATGATGCGCGCCGACTGGCGCACTTCCTCGCAGCGGACCATAAAGCGGTCGTAGCAGTCCGAATTGGTGCCGACCGGGATGTCGAAATCCATCCGGTCGTAGACGTCGTAAGGCTGACTTTTGCGCAAATCCCACGGGATGCCCGCGGCGCGGATCATCGGGCCGGAAAAGCCCCATGCGATCGCGTCGTCGCGGCTGACCACGGCGATATCGACGTTGCGCTGCTTGAAGATGCGGTTGTCGATCACGAGACTCAGCGCGTCCTCGAACAGGCGCGGGAGGCGGGTGTCGAGCCAATCGCCGATGTCGGCGAGCACCTTGAGCGGGATATCCTCGTGCACTCCGCCCGGGCGGAACCACGCCGCGTGCATCCGCGCGCCGGAGACCCGTTCGTAGAAGTTCATCAGGTCTTCGCGCAATTCGAACAGCCACAGGTTTGGCGTCATCGCCCCGACGTCCATCACGTGGCTGCCCAAGTTGAGCATGTGATTCTTGATGCGGGTCAGCTCGGCCATCAGCACCCGCAGGTACTGCGCACGGATCGGTACCTCGATGTTGAGCAGCTTCTCGACCGCGAGGACGTAGCTGTGCTCCATGCACATCGGGCTGCAGTAATCGAGCCGGTCGAAGTACGGCAGCGCTTGCAGGTAGGTCTTGTGCTCGATCAGCTTCTCCGTGCCGCGGTGGAGCAGTCCGATGTGCGGATCGATCCGCTCAATGATCTCGCCGTCGAGCTCCATCACCATGCGCAGCACGCCGTGTGCCGCCGGATGCTGCGGACCGAAGTTGATCGTGTAGTTGGTGATGACCTCGTCGCCGGTGGTCGGCGAGTGCTCGAGTTGCATGCTCATGGGGTGCAGTTCCATGTGCCGGGGCTGAACTTGGTCTCGCCGCCCGGGCCGGCAACCACCAGCTCGGCGCTCCACGCGTTACGGCCGGCGACAAGGCGCGGCGCGCCTTCGGCCCGATTGACCGTCACTGTAAAGCCGCCGCCCGACAGCGTCGGTCCCGATTCGACCACCTGGGGTCCGCCCGCATTGGCGCCGGGCAGCACGACCTGCCGACCGTCGATAACCAGTACGCCGTTGCCCGACGCATCGGTCGTATCCGGCGCGCCCACGACCAGCAGCGAGCGGCCCTGGTAAATGAACGAGCAGCCTCCCTTGATTTTGCCGAGCGCCTTGGGCGCGTTGGCGGCGAGCGGCGTAAGCTGCGCTTGGCCGGTGGGTGCAACCACCGGCTGAGCATTGATTTCGGCGACCGTCGGCACGGCACTGGTGGCAGCGCCGACCCCGGTGCGCGCCGCGAAATCGTCGCTCGTATCGCCCTTGGCGTTTTCGCCCTTCGAGCAGCCGGCAAGCGCCAGCGCCGCGATGCAGGCAGCCGTCAACGCCAGCCTCATGCGCCGCCACCTTTCGGCTTGCGGGGACGCGTAGCCTTAGGTGTAGTCGCAGGCTTGGTGTCGCGCGCGGTCGCTTTACGTGGCTCGCGGGCCGGACGGTTCTCGGTCGGCTCGGGCGCGCCCGGCTCGCCGATCGCGGTCTCCTTGGGGACAGGCTCGCCCTGCCCCTGACCAGCTATCGTGCCGCTTGTCGAACTGTCGGCGACGCGCTCGGCGGCCTTTTTGTCGGTCGCCTCGCCCGCGCCGGTCTGTCCGGGGCGGTCGGTGGTCTTCACTTCATCGACATCGGGGCCGCCGCGGGTTTCGGGTGCCTTGCTGTTCACCGCCCCGCTGGCCTCGACCACCGGCTTGGGCTGCGGCGCCGGCGGGACGGAGGTCGCTTTCTCGTCGCCCGGCAGGACGTAGTCGGCACCCTCCCACGGGCTCATGAAATCGAACTGGCGCAGGTCCTGCGGCAATTCGACTGGCTGGTACACGACCCGCTTTTCGTCTTCCGAGTAACGCAGTTCGGTGTAGCCGGTGAGCGGGAAGTCCTTGCGGAAGGGATGCCCTTCGAACCCATAATCGGTGAGGATGCGGCGCAGATCGGTGTTGCCTGCGAACAGCACGCCGAACATGTCGAACACCTCGCGCTCGAGCCAGCCGGCGTTCGGCCACAACGTCGTCACCGTCGGAACCGGGGTGCCTTCGCCCGCAGTGCACTTGACCATGATGCGGTGGTTCTTGGTGAGCGACAGCAGCATGTAAACCACTTCGAACCGCTCGGGGCGGCTCGGATAGTCGGCCCCGGCGATCTCCATCAGCTGCTGGTAGGCATGCTCGTCGCGCAGCAGGCGCAGCGCGTCTTCGATCGAATCGCGCGCAACGGTGAGCAGGATCTCGCCATGCTCCTCATGCGCTTCGACCAGCATGGGACCCAGCGCCGCCGAGAGCGCATCTCTTACGCCTTCGTTCGAGGCGAACCTGGGGGCCGGATGAAGGACCGTTGCCATGCTAGCGCTCGACCGTCCCCGAACGACGGATTTTGCGCTGGAGCTGCATCACGCCGTAGAGCAACGCTTCGGCGGTCGGAGGGCATCCGGGCACGTAGATGTCGACCGGCACGATGCGATCGCAGCCGCGCACCACCGAATAGCTGTAGTGGTAATATCCGCCGCCGTTGGCGCAGCTGCCCATCGAGATGACGTACTTCGGATCCGACATCTGGTCGTAAACCTTGCGCAGCGCCGGGGCCATCTTGTTGCAGAGAGTTCCGGCGACGATCATCACGTCGCTCTGGCGCGGGGACGCGCGCGGAGCGACGCCGAACCGCTCCATGTCATAACGCGGCATGTTGACGTGAATCATCTCGACCGCGCAGCATGCGAGCCCGAAGGTCATCCACCACAAGCTGCCCGTGCGCGCCCATTGAAACAGGTCCTCGGTCGAAGTCACGAGGAAACCCTTGTTGTCGAGCTCGGTCGACAGCGCGTTGGCATACCCTTCATCGGGCAGCCGCGAATCCGGATGCAGCATCCAGTTCTCACCGGGCCCGCTCACGGTCGTGGCGGCGGGATTGGCGAGCTGATGACTAAGCGAAGGCTGGCGATCTACTCCCATTCGAGCGCTCCCTTCTTCCATGCATAGGCGAGCCCGATCGCGAGTTCCCCGAGGAACACCATCATCGTGATCCAGCCCGGCCATCCGGTCATTTCGAGGCTGACAGCCCACGGGAACAGGAATGCCGCTTCGAGGTCGAAAATGATGAACAGGATCGCAACGAGATAAAAGCGCACGTCGAACTGGCTTCGCGGATCCTCGAAGGCGGGAAAGCCGCATTCATATTCGGAGTTCTTTTCCGCGTTCGGGTTATGCGTGCCGGTAAGCCGCGAAACGCCCATCGGCAGGAACACGAACAGAGTCGAGATCGCCACGGCGATGCCGAGGAAGATGAGGATCGGCAGGTACTGGCTGAGATCGACCACGATGATTCCAGTTGCGGGCCCGCTTCAGGGGCTTGGTTGCGGGCCCGCCTCTAGGCCCCGCACCCGGCACGTGCAAGGCTGCAAGGTTGCAAAAATCCCCGGCATTGGCGCGCTTATTTCATCATCCCCTTGATCGCCTTGACGGTCGCGGCACCATACGGCGGCTTGAACCCGCCCAGCTTCGCAATGTCGATCTTTGGCTGGCTATAGACGCTGCGTGCGTGGCTGAATTCGCGGAAGCCTTCGATGCCGTGATAGCTGCCCATTCCGGACGGTCCGACCCCGCCGAACGGCAGGTCTTCCATCGACACGTGAAACACCACATCGTTGACCGTCACGCCGCCAGAGATCGTTCCGGTCAGGACTTTCTCGCGCTCCGCGAAGTCGTCGCCGAAGTAATAAAGGCCCAGCGGCCGATCATGCTCGTTCACATAGTCGATCGCCTCGTCGACGACCTTGTAGGTCTTCACCGGCAACACGGGACCGAAGATTTCCTCCTGCATCGCTTTCATGTCGTCAGTCACGTTGCGCAAGATGGTGAGCGGCATCTTGCGAGCGTTGGACGAGCCGAAGTCTTCCTCGCCCGGATTGACCTCGATCACCTCGGCGCCCTTCTCGCGCGCGTCGGCGACCAGGCCCTGCAGCCGATCGAAATGCCGATCGGACACCACACTGGCGTAGTCCTCGTTGTCGAGCAGGGTGGGGTACATGTTGTGCACGCCGAGCTGGACGGCGGCGACCGCGCCTTCCTCCATGTCCTCGGGCACAAGAAGGTAATCCGGCGCGAGGCAGATTTGCCCGGCATTCATCATTTTGCCGAGTGCGATCCGCTCGCCCGCCTTGGCGAGATTGGCGCCGCGACCCAGAAACACCGGGCTTTTGCCGCCAAGTTCGAGCGTCACCGGGACGAGGTTCTTGGCCGCTGCTTCCATGACCTTGCGCCCGGTGTCGGTCGAGCCGGTGAACACCAGGTGATCGAAGGGGAGCTCGGAGAACGCGTGCGCCACTTCGGGTCCGCCGAGGACCACGGCACACTCGGCTTCGTCGAAGCGCTTGTCGACCAGCTCGGCCATAAGGTCGCTGGTGCGCTCGGTGAATTCGCTCGGCTTGATCATCGCCCGGTTGCCGGCCGCGAAGACCTGCATCAACGGACCGAAACTGAGATTGACCGGGAAATTCCACGGCGCGAGGATGCCGACCACGCCCTTGGGTTCGTAGCGCAGTTCAGCCTTGGCCCCCAACAGGCCGAGTGGAAATTGCACTTTGCGACGCTCGGTTCGGGACCATTTGTCCAGATGCTTGAGGCAGTATCGGCCGAACCCGATCGTTCCGGCGATATCGGTGATCATCGACTGATGCGGGCTGCGGTTGCCGAAGTCGGCGCTCATCGCGCGGCACAGCTTCTCGCCGTGCTCCTTCAGCAGCGCGATCGCGCGTTCGACCCGGTCGCGTCGCGCATCGAGCGGCTCCGGCCGGGCAGCGGTGAACGCGGCGCGCTGCTTGGCGAGCAAAGCGGCGAGCTCGGTCTTGCGGTCTTCGGCCACGTAATCCTCCGTCTCGATTTGCCACCGGTTTCGGCGATACCGGGTCGGTTGGCAAGCGGGTTCGGGTCATCTGCCACAGGCGGCATCCTCGATTGGCGCTGTCCTACAACCGGTGTGCTGTGCCATGACGAGTTGAAGCGTCGGGCAGGCAAGATTACCGATACGCGCGATTGGTCAAACGGACCCCGACCACCGACCTAAGCCCCAATTCCGAGTGAACTTTGAGTGAACTTTCGCGGCACAAAGAGTAGGTCGTTTGCCTTTGCCGCAGCGCAACATTAGATCGCTCGCATACGCACACAGAAAGGCCGCCTCATGCCCACCTTCTCCGCCGCCGACCCCGTCGTCATCCTCTCATATGCTCGCACGCCGATGGGCGGAATGCAGGGCGTGCTGTCAGACGTGTCGGCCACCGATCTCGGCGCCACCGCCGTCAAGGCCGCGGTCGAGCGCGCGGGCGTTGCCGGCGAAGACATCGAACGAATTTATATGGGCTGCGTGCTGCCCGCCGGGCTCGGCCAGGCGCCTGCGCGCCAGGCCGCGATCAAGGCCGGACTTCCTACCTCGGTGCAGGCAACCACGGTCAACAAGGTATGCGGCAGCGGCATGCAGACGGTGATCATGGCAAGCGAGGCGATCGCCAGCGGGTCGCTCGATTTCGCGGTCGCGGGCGGCATGGAGAGCATGACCAACGCGCCGTACCTGCTCAAAAAGCACCGCTCGGGCGCGCGCATCGGCCACGATACTGCTTACGACCACATGTTCCTCGACGGGCTGGAGGACGCTTACGAAACGGGCCGCGCGATGGGCACATTCGCTCAGGACACCGCCAACGAATACCAGCTCACCCGCGAGACGCAGGACGACTATTCGGTCGAATCGCTGCGCCGCGCCAACGAAGCCATCACCGGCGGCGCTTTCGCCGGCGAAGTCGTGCCGGTGACGTTCACGACCCGCAAGGGCGAGACCACGGTCGACACCGACGAACAGCCGCCCAAGGGCAACCCCGACAAGCTGCGCGCATTGCGCGCTGCATTCGCCAAGGACGGCACGATTACCGCCGCCTCTTCCAGTTCGATCAGTGACGGTGCCGCCGCGGTGGTGTTGGCGCGCGAGAGCGTTGCGAGGGACAAGGGACTCGCTCCGGTCGCGCGGATCGTCGCCATGGCCGCGCACGCGCAGGCGCCCAAGGATTTCACGACCGCGCCGGTCGGGGCGATCGAGAAAGTGCTCGCGAAAGCCGGCTGGACCAAAGACGACGTCGACCTGTTCGAGATCAACGAGGCGTTTGCCTGCGTCGCAATGTTCGCGATGAAGGATCTCGGGCTCGATCACGCCAAGGTCAACGTCCACGGCGGCGCAACCGCGCTCGGGCATCCGATCGGCGCGAGCGGGACGCGGATCATCGTCACCCTGCTCAATGCATTGAAGCAAAAGGGATTGAAGCGCGGCGTCGCATCGCTGTGCATCGGCGGCGGCGAGGCGACAGCGGTGGCGGTCGAACTGGTTTGATCGAATCCGATTGCGGCGGCTTTTTGACAAGCGTATTTCGGTCCCATCCAAACCCTGGGGAGGGAAAAACATGAAACAGCTTGTTCTGCTCGCGGCAGTCGCCGCGTTGTCCGCATGCAATCAGAAAACCGATGAAGCTCCGGTGGCGGGTGACGCGACCGCTATGTCCGAAGCAACCCCGATGGCCGATAACGGAGCGGGCACTTACGACGTCAAAATGGCCGATGGGACGACCGGAAAGACGGTCATCAATGCGGACGGTACCTACGTGGACACCGACAAAGACGGCAAGGAGATCAAGGGGACTTTCGCCCGCAGGGACGGAAAGGATTGCTTCGATCCCGAAGGCGATGAGGCCGAAATGTGCTGGACTGTCACCTCACCCGGCGCGGACGGCAGCTTCACCGCGACCACGCCAGATGGGAAAACGACCGTGACCGTGACGCGCACCGGCACTACGCCTACGGCAACCATGGCAGCGACCCCGGCGCCCGCAGCTACCTGATCCGCCCGGGCAAACGATCAAGTGCGGCTCCGACAGGCGCCCATCAAAGTAATACTTTGACGGAAATGAAGGTCGCCCTTTTTCGCCTCAAGGCTCTCCGGCGCCCCATAGCCGGTCATCGCGCATGAAGCCCTTGCGTCCGCCGACATCGACCCGGCACCAGCCATCCTCGCAAGCTTCTACCTTGGCGACGACTCCAGGCTCTGCATTCCACTTGAGCCTCGCGCCTTCGGATGGCTCGGCGCGAATGGCTGCCAATCCCTTGCCGATGACAAGGCCGCCGCGATCCTTGCTGAGCAGGTTGGCGGTGACCCAGCCTTCGTCCCCAGCGGGATCGCGCACCAGGCGCCAGCCTTCGTGCACCCGGATCACTTTCAACGGCAGGCCAGCACGGTGGTAGACCCAACGCACCGGGTAATCGCGGCCAGGCCCAGCACGCAAATTGAGTTTCTCGGTCTTGATCGACGC
This sequence comes from uncultured Alphaproteobacteria bacterium, assembly GCA_963781525.1. Taxonomy (GTDB): domain Bacteria; phylum Pseudomonadota; class Alphaproteobacteria; order Sphingomonadales; family Sphingomonadaceae; genus Tsuneonella. The sequence continues at coordinate 401,819 of CAWAGD010000008.1, forward strand.
CCAATATGGCACTTCGCGGTCCTGCGCGGCGAGCGGACCGGCGATCAGGAGAAGAATGGCAAGCAGGATAAGACGCATGGCGGGAATTGCGATAGCTCTTTCACCCCGCCCGCTTCAAGCGGCCGTTTCACAACTAGACGTGCTTGACCGCCCTGCCCCCGACCCACTAGCCCACACTTGATGAGCGACAGCCCGGCCCCCTACGCGCCCCCCCACACACCGCGCCGCACAGCCAAGCCGAAGGTGATGGTAACCCGCCACTTGCTGCCCTCGATCGAGGCGCGACTAGGCGAGCTGTTCGAGGCAACTTTCAACACCGAGGACGTTCCCCTCGACCGAGACCAGCTCGCCGCAGGGATGCGCGACAACGATGTCCTGGTTCCAACCGTCACCGATCTGATCGATGCTGCGCTGATCGAGCAGGCGGGCCCTCAGCTCGGCCTCATCGCCAGTTTCGGCGCTGGAGTGGACCACATCGACCTTGCTGCCGCTCGCGCAAGAAAGATTATCGTCACCAACACGCCAGCGGTGTTTACCCAGGACACTGCGGACCTGACGATGGCGCTGATCATCGGCGTACCCCGACGCCTGCGCGAAGGCACCTCGTTGATCCGGCGCGGCGAGTGGACCGGGTGGGCCCCGCTATCGCTGCTTGGGCGTAAACTGAGTGGCAAAGTGCTGGGCATTGTCGGGATGGGCCGGATCGGACAGGCGGTAGCCTGGCGCGCCCGTGCCTTCGGGCTGACGATCCGCTATCACAACCGGCACCGATTGCCGCCTGCGGCCGAAAGCATGTTCGGCGCAGAATACGTCGATGATCTCGACACGCTGCTACGCCAGTCCGATATCGTCACACTCCATTGCCCATCGACCGAAGCCACCCGCGGCATGCTCGGCGCAGAGCGGATCGCCGCGATGAAGCCCGGCGCCACGATCGTGAACACGGCGCGCGCCGATTTGATCGACTACGAAGCGCTGATCGGTGCCCTTGAAAGTGGCCATCTCGGGGGCGCCGGCCTCGATGTGTTCCCCGAAGAGCCGAAAGTGGACGCCCGGCTCGTCGCGCTGCCCAACGTAATTGCCCAGCCGCATATCGGCAGCGCGACGATCGAGGGCCGCGAGGCGGCGGGCGAAAAAGTCATCGCCAACATCCGGTTCTGGGCGGACGGGCATCGTCCGCCAGACCAGGTCCTCGAGGGACTCGTCTGAGCATCGCTACGGCACCTGTCTCGGAACTGCCGGTCGATCCGGCTAGCGCGCTTTGCCTGTCATGCGGGCTGTGTTGCGATGGCGGTCTGTTTGCTGCGGTCAAGCTGACACCCGAGGATAGCGCACGTCTCGAAGCCAATGGACTGCCAAGCCTTAGCCGCTTGCCCCATCCGTGCCCTCATTACAGCCGTCCGGTCTGCGCAATTTACAGCATTCGTCCCTCAAGATGCAGCGATTACCGCTGCGAAGTTCTCAAGGGCCTGATCGAGGGGACCGTTGAGGCCGATACCGCTAATGCGCTGGTCGATCAGGCAACGGCGATGCGCGCGCGAGTAAATGAGGTGCTGCCCCCAGGCTTGAGCATCGTGGATTTGGCCCGGGAGGTGCAGGCTGAAGCAGCAGAAAACCGCAGTGCCGACCGGCTGCAGGCCCTCGTGCGCTTCGCTGCGTATCGCGTATTCGTCGAACGCCATTTTCTCGACCAGAAATCGCAATGGATAGGCGACGAGGAAGATTAGCTACCGCTCTCGGCAAAAGCTTGCCGCAGTCCGGCTGCCTTGTAAGAGCTGGAAGCAATGGATCAGTTTGCCGCCAAGATCGAAACTCTCGAGCACCATTGGATGCGCTCGTGGATACAGCGCGACCGCAATGCGATGAAATCGCTCGCCTCGCGCGATTTCATCTTCTTGCTTGGTTCGACCAAGCCCGCCCTGCTCGATCGCGCCAGTTGGCTGGAAGCGGCCACGACGCGGTTCCGCTGCACATCCTATCGGTTCGGCGAAATCTACATTCGGCGGCACGGCTCTTCGGCGGTATTCGCCGCTCCGCTGACGATCGAAGCATCGATCGGCGACGAAGAATGGGTCGGCGCGGCATGGGTGACGGACTTGTGGGACCGCACCTCGGTACGGCGCAAATGGCGGCTGGTCGAGCGCGTCCTATCGCGACCGGACAAGGACGAGCAGTTCCCGCCGGCGGTCCGCTCGATGCAACTGTGGCGATGAAAGTTGCCAGCGGCCGCCTCAGTCTCCGGTAAGAATGCGGTCTACCAGTTCCTTCACCGTCGGGGTAAAGTTGTTGGAATAGAACGGATCCTGCTTGAACCTGTAGGCCGCGTGACCCGCGAACATCAGGTTTTCAGCTACCGGCTGACCATGGGCTATGTCCTGCAGGGTCTTCTGGATGCAGAAGCTGCGCGGGTCAGCGAGCCGCCCCGTGGTATAATCGTCGTGGTCTTTCCAGCTTGAAAACTGACAGTGCGAAAGGCAGCCCATGCAGTCCTTCTGGTCCTGCCGGATCGTGTCGCGACTTGCCGGCGTCACATAAACGATAGTGTCATCGGGCGTCTTGAGGGCTTCGGTATATCCTTGACCGAACCAGGCGCAGGCGCGTTCATAGTCCTTGGGCGTTACCCAGAAGTTCTTGCCCCGTACGCCAACATCGAGCTGGCGCGTGTGTTCACCGGCGGCGACTTTGCTGAAAGGTATCTGCCGTTCGGAGCGGTGGATTAGGTCCCACAGAAAGTCGGTTTTTACCGCCGAACTGTAGAACCCGGTGGGCGAAAACTTGTGCAGCAGCACGTCGCCGTCGTCGAGCGTCCGCAGGGCGTCCTTCCAATCCTGCGGGATCGGGCTTTCGACCGTCAGGAGCGGCCGGGTGCCGAACTGGAAGACGATCTTGCCCAGCTCCGGGTTGTCGATCCAGTCGTTCCATTCGCGCAGGAACCAGACGCCGCCAGCCATCACGATCGCGGTATCCTCGGACACCCCTTCGGCGCGCATGGTATCGCGCAGCGCCTTTACCCGCGGATAAGGGTCTTCGGGCTTGAGCGGGTCTTCTGCGTTCGAGAGCCCGTTGTGGCCACCGGCAAGCCACGGGTCCTCGTAGACCACCGCCGCCATCAGTTCAGGCACTTTGCTGTAGCTGCGCTTCCATAGCGCGCGGAACGCGCGCGCCGAGCTGATAATCGGCAGGTAGTGGACGTTGAACCGCTGGGCGATCTCGGCGAGCTTGTAGGGCATCCCCGCCCCGCAGGTGACCCCGGTGACCAGCCCCGGGGTTTGCTCCAGCACCCCTTCGAGCACTTCCTGCGCGCCGCCCATCTCCCACAGCACGTTGATGTTGATCGCGCCGTTTCCGCCTGCCATCTCGTGCGCGCGCTTGACCTGCTCGACGGCGCCGTCGATCGCGTAGCGCACTAGCTGCTCGTGGCGCTCTTTGCGGGTAAGCGCATCGTAAACCTGCGGGACGATCTTGCCCTCGGCGTCGTAGCTGTCGGCGTTGACCGCGCTCACCGTGCCGATCCCGCCGGCTGCAGCCCACGCACCCGAGCTCATGTGATTGGTCGCCGACACGCCCTTGCCGCCCTCGACCAGTGGCCAGACTTCGCGTCCGCCGTACAATATCGGTTGCAATCCCTTGAACGCCATCAGGCCAGTCGCTTTCCCAGTACGTGGTTTAGGGCAGAAAATTCAGCGCACCGCGCCGCCGGTCGTTCCCGACTGCTGCTTGCATGGCTCGATCGCCTGCGGTTTGGGTCTCGTAGCCGCGCGCTTGAATTGTGCATAGTACCCTGCCAACTCAGGCGCATCCTTGAATGCGTCAAGCGTAAAGCCGACCCGTTCGAACTCGCAGCTCAGCAGCAGTGGGTCGATCCCATGCTGGTTGGTCGGACGGTTGACGTCCACTACGATCACGCGGCCGTCTTCACGCAAACTTGGCCACAGCCGCCATAGGAACGCATAAGGTTCCTGCACCTCGTGATACATGTGGACCATGAACACGCGGTCGAAGCTGTTGTCGGGTAGCCTAGGATCGTCGGGCGTGCCGAGGCGTATCGAGACATTGTCGAGCCGCTCGCGCTCGACCCGTTGGCCGAGGCGATCGAGTGCGGCGCGGTCGATATCCTCAGCCAGCACCCGCCCCTGGCGGCTCACGGCTTCCGCCAAACGGACGGTATAGTATCCCTCGCCGGCGCCCAGATCAGCCACCGTCATGCCGGGCCTGATCTCGGCAAGGTCCATCACTTTCTGCGCCTCTCCGACGCTGTCGCGCTGTATTTCCGTCGAGAACTGGTTTGATCCCAGCCCCGACACGGCCCGCTGGGCCTTGGGAAAGTCGCGCGAGGTTTCGGGACGGCTGGCGTCGGCTTTGGAATCTACCCACTTGCAGGCGCCCAGCATGAGCGCTGCAACGAGCGCGACCGAATGAACGACGCGCTGCATCAATCCGCGTCCTCGACGTCCACCTTCTCGCCGGTGACCTGCTGGGCTAGCGCAGCTGAGATGAAGGGATCGAGCGCCCCGTCGAGCACATCGTCGGGCGCCGGAGAGGTATGCCCCGTACGCAAATCCTTCACCATCTGGTACGGCTGCAGAACATAACTCCTGATCTGGTGGCCCCAGCCGATGTCGGTCTTGCTCGCATGCTCGGCGGAAGCGGCTTCCTCTCGTCGGCGCAATTCCGCTTCGAACATGCGCGCCTTGAGCATGTTCATCGCGATCTCGCGGTTCTTGTGCTGGCTGCGGTCGATCTGGCTGGCGACAATGATGCCGCTGGGCACGTGCGTAATGCGCACCGCACTGTCGGTGGTGTTGACGTGCTGTCCGCCCGCGCCGCTCGCGCGATAGGTATCGATCCGCAAGTCCGCGGGGTTGACCTCGATCGCGATGTTGTCGTCGATTACCGGGTAAACCCATACCGAGCTGAAGCTGGTATGCCGACGTGCGGAGCTGTCGTAAGGGCTGATGCGGACTAAGCGGTGCACACCGCTCTCGGTCTTCGCATAACCATACGCGTTCTCGCCCTTGATCTGCAGCGTTGCGCTCTTGATCCCCGCCTGGTCGCCCGAGTGGTAGTCGACCAAATCGACCTTGTAGCCACGGCGCTCGGCCCAGCGGGTGTACATGCGTTGAAGCATCTCGGCCCAGTCCTGGCTTTCAGTGCCGCCCGCGCCGGCGTGGATTTCCAGATAGGTGTCGTTGGCGTCGGCTTCGCCAGATAGAAGGGCCTGAACTTTGTCGGCATCCGCTCGGTCGGCGAGACGCGAAAGCGTCGCCAGGCCCTCGGCCTCGATTTCGCTGTCGCCCTCAGCTTCGCCTAGCTCGACAAACTCGACCGCGTCGGCCATTTCGGCACCGATCTCGTTGACCGTGCCGATTGCTGCTTCCAGTCGGCGGCGTTCGCGCATAACCGCTTCGGCGGCCTTGGGATCGTCCCACAACTTGGGATCCTCGACCCGCGCGTTAAGCTCGTCGAGCCGGCGCAGGGCGCGATCCCAGTCGAGCGACTGGCGCACGAGCGCCAGTGCCGCTTGGATACGATCGATATGGGCCTGCCCTTCGGCACGCATACTATACACTCCAGCGGAAATCGGTCCGCCGCTTAGCCGACGGCGGTGGGTAGGGAAAGGTGCCGCGCAGCCGAGCGTCAGTGGTGGCGGCCTGCTTTCAGCTTCTTGACCGCTTCGAGCGTCAGTCGGACATGGTCCTTGTAGTCAAGATCGGAGTGGACGAACACGATCCGCCCCTCGCGGTCGATGACGTAGCTGGTTCGCTCAGTCAGTCCGGTGTTCTTTCCGTCGGAGACGAGGGCGGCGTCGTACGCCTTTACGATCATGGGTGTCGCTGCGGCGACCGCGAACTGATCACGACATACTTCTTTCGAGAAGCGCTTCAGCGTGCCGATGTCGTCGTTCGACATGCCGATCACCGTCGCGCCGTGCCGGGCGAATTCAGGCGTCATCTCCGCAAATTCGTGCGCCTCCAGCGTGCATCCCTTGGTAAACGCCTTGGGGTAGAAATAGAGCACCACCGGGCCTTTCGCCAGCGCGGTACGCAAGTTGAAACCGAACGACTTGCCGGCGAGCGCGGCTTGCGTCGAAAACATGGGCGCCTTGGCACCTACTGGCAGCTGCGCAATTGCCGGCGCGGACGCGAGCGACAGGGCGGCGGCGAAAGCAGCGAACTTTTTCATCGTAGCATTCCTCTGGTCATCGCGGCGCAGCCCGTAGTCAGTAGATCCCGCCCTGATCCTCGACGAAGTCCTTCTTCTGCGTCTCTTCACGCTTTTGCGTCACGGTTGCTTTTGCCCTGACCTGACGGCCGCGGCGAATCGTTTCGAGAATTTCATTGCGCCGCGCGGCGACCTCGTCCTGCCGGGTGGCTCGGGGGGGCTCGGTACTCGGCTTGAAGGCCTCCCAAATGACCGAGGCCTTGGCATCGCCCGTGGGCCACGCATCGAAGACGCGCTTGCCACTCTGACGATCGATGCGGACCATGCGGACCCCGGGCGGCGCGACAAATGGTTCGTCCGACCACCTATCGCGGGTGGCTTTGACGAAATCGATAAAGATCGGGGCCCCGGTGTTGCCTCCCTGAACCCATCCGCCAAGGTTGCGCGGCTTATCGAAGCCGATGTACGTCCCCACGACGATGTCCGGCGATCCGCCGACGAACCACGCGTTGGTGGGACCGGTGGTGGTGCCGGTCTTGCCGAACAGCGGCAAACCGAGCGAAGCCACTCGAACAGCGGTCCCGCGCTGGACCACTCCTTCGAGCATATGGATCACCTGGTACGCGGTCCGGGGATCCATCACCTGTCGCCCCGAAGCGCCGATCCGCGGCATCCCTTTGCCGTCCCATTCGGCCATGTTGCAGCCATTGCAATCGCGCTTGTCAGCCCGCCAGATGACTTTGCCCCGGCGGTCCTGGGCGTAATCGATTAACGAAGGAGCATGCATCCGGCCGAAGTTCGCCAGCGTGGAATAGGCGTTGACCATCTTGAGTACGGTGGTGTCCCCTGCCCCCAACGCAAACGCAGGGTAAGGCTTGTACGAGCCGATGCCCATCCGTTCGAAAGTGCGCACGACGTTGGGCATGCCGGCGTCCATCGCGATGTGGACGGTCATCAGGTTGCGGCTCTGCTCCAGTCCCCAGCGCATGGTGTGCACCCCGCCGCCGCCGCCGCCGAAGTTGCGAAAGCATTTCTCGCCCAGCGCTGCGCCCTGGTAGAAGCAATAAGCTTGGTCGGGCACTTCGGTCGCCGGGGTCATGCCTTGGTCGAGCCCGGTCGCGTAGACGAACGGCTTGATGGTCGAGCCCGGCTGGCGAAGTGCCTGGGTCGCGCGATTGAAATCCGACAGGCGGTAATCGAACCCGCCCTGGAGCGCCATCACGCGGCCAGTCGAGGGCTCCTCTGCAACGAACCCGCCTGACACTTCAGGCACTGTGCGCACAGCGTAGGAGCTACCAGTCGGCGCCGCGGCGATCACGTCGCCCGCCCTCAGCGCATCCGGCAGCCCGGTGAGCGGGGCGGTGTCGCCGTCCGAAAAGCCTATTTGCGCGCGGGATCCGCTGCGTTGAGTAACAACGCCGATGCGCCAGTCCTTGTACCCGATGCCGAGCGGCGAGGCGGCAAGTTGTGACTGCCAGGTGTCGTCCGACACATCGATGCGTGCGAGCGGGCCGCCCCACGCCTTGCCTGCACTGTAGCGCAAGATGCCGCCCCGCAGCGCATCGCGGGCAGCGATCTGCAGCTTGGGATCGAGCGACGTACGCACCCACAGGCCGCCGGCATAGACGCTGTTCTTGCCGTCATCGGCAGTCTCGCCAAATTTTTCCATCAACTGGCGGCGGACTTCCTCAAGGTAATAGCCTGCGTCGACCGAGGGCACTGCCGAACGCGAAGGCTTGAGGCCGAGCGGCTGCGCCTTGCCGACCCCGCCCTGCTGAGCCGTGATGAAATCGTTGGCGACCATCTGCTCGAGCACAAAATTGCGGCGGGCAACCGCCACAGCCTCGTTCTTCTTGCGACCGTAGCGCTCGGGCGCTTTGGGCAGGATAGCCAGGAACGCCATCTCATGGAGATCAAGATCCCCGACGTCCTTGTCGAAATATGCGCGCGAGGCGGCCTGCACGCCGTAACTCCGCCGGCCGAGCGGAATTTCATTCAGGTAAAGCTCAAGGATCTGCTGCTTCGTCAATGCGCCTTCGATCCGCCGGGCAAGGATCATTTCCTTCAGCTTGCGGGTCACCGAATACTCATCCCCCAGCAGAATGTTCTTGGCGACCTGCTGCGTAATGGTCGATCCGCCGACCGCGCGCTCGCCCGAACCAAACTTGGTGGCATAATCGAACACCGCGAATAGCGTGCCGGTGACGTCAACGCCGCCGTGGCTGAAAAACGTCTTGTCCTCTGCCGCGAGGAACGATTCGATCAATTCCTGCGGAAAATCGGCATATTGCAGCTGCACGCGCCGCTCGCGCGCGTACGAGTGGACAATCTCGCCATCGACCCCGCGCACGATGGTGGGGAGCGGCGGTTCGTAATCGAGCAAAGTGTCGGCGTCGGGGAGGTCTTTGGCGAGTAGCGCCCAACCCACGATCATGAGCAAAAGCCCCCCACCCGCTACGCTGGCAAGCCAGCGAAACCAGCGCCGTTCGCGCCAGTTGCCGCGAAACCATTGCGCCGCGCCATGCGTGTCGCGGCGAATGCGGTACCGGAAGTGTTCGAGGGTGGTGGTTTCGGCCATGAATTGCGCGCGCCTTAGCATGGGGATTCAGCGACGCGCCAGCCCGCAAAAGACTACGAAGCGTTAGACTGCCGCGCAAAATAGATGCGGATCGCTCGTGCCAGCACGTCGGCGAATTCCGCGCGGCCCTCCGGTGAGGCGAGCTGGTTTGCCTCGTTTGCGTTGGAGATAAATCCCGCTTCATAGAGCACCGAAGGAACATCGGGCGCGCGCAGCACGGCAAGCCCGGCTGAACGACGCGCTCGTGGATGAAACTGCAGCACGCCGTTGCCTTCGCGCGCAATCAAGCGCGAGAATTCGGCGCTGTCGCCCTGGGTGCGCCGCTGCGAGAGCTCGACGAGTATCGAATTGACCGTGTCGTTTTGGCCCGACAGCGCGATGCCATTGATGCTGTCAGCCGCATTTTCGCGCGCGGCGAACCGAGCCGCCGCTTGGCTGGACGCTTCATTCGACAGAGTGTAAATACTCGCGCCCTCCACCTGATCTTCGGTGCCGGCGGAATCGGCGTGGATTGACAGGAACAGGTCCGCGTCCAGCGCGCGGGCAATCGCAAAGCGCTCGTTAAGGGCCAGAAAACGATCGTCATTCCGGGTCAGCGCCACCCTGACCCCGCCCTCCTTCACGATCTCGTCTCGCAGCGCCTTGGCCAGCCCGAGGACGAGATCCTTTTCGCGCAGGCCCTGCCCGCTTGCGCCGGGATCGTGCCCGCCATGGCCGGCGTCGATGACCACCAGCGGGCGCGACTTGTCCGGTGGCCCGTAAACCCGTGGCAGGTCGATCGGCTCACCCGCGGGGGGAAGGACGAAGCGGACGATGTAGCGCCGACCAAGTGCTGGCACAGGCAGCGTGAGCCCGAAGGCGTAAAGCGCGCCGAGCACCGCAACCGGGGCAAGAAAGATCAGCCAGAGCTGGGCGCGCAGGGACATCGCACGAAGGGTAGTGGCTTGCGTCACCTGCGCGCAATATGGTTGCCCGGTTTAACCCACGATGCTAGCAAGCGCATCGACCGGGGCGCCCTGCCTTCGTGCCAGCCACAGCGCATTCCGATGCGTCGGCCGGGAACGACCCGGACACCGACCGTGGCCTTTCGCTCCGGTCAAGTACCAGGTTGACGCAAGCGATGAGCCTTCCCTCCCTGCAGACCTCGACGCCGCTTGAGGGCGGTCGTGCGGGCACTGCCGGCCGGGGCGCGTACCCCGCGCACCAGCGCATTCTTGCAGACACATCATCCCGGCCCGCCGCTGCACAGCGCGCGGGCCGGTTCGCTTTCGTCGCCCGGCAACCGATGCCGATCGACGGTTCACCAACAGCGCGCGCGCCTCGCTCTTCGCTCGATTGCAATCGAGCCCAGCCGGCACGCGCACGGAGAAATATTTATGGCAACGCGCATGCTCATCGACGCGCGCCACCCGGAAGAAACCCGGGTCGCGGTACTTCAAGGTAACCGGATCGAGGAATTCGATTTCGAATTTGCCGAACACAAGCAGATCAAGGGTAATATCTATCTCGCCAAGGTCACTCGGGTAGAGCCGAGCCTGCAGGCAGCATTCGTCGACTTCGGCGGTAATCGTCACGGTTTCCTCGCCTTCAGCGAGATTCATCCCGATTATTACCAGATCCCCAAAGAGGATCGCGAACAGTTGCTCGCCGAGGAGGCCGAGGCGGCCGAGGAAGAGGCCAAGCTCCGCGCCGAAGAGGAAGAGGAAGGTCACTCCCCCGGTGACGAATATGACGCCGAGGACGAGACCGGCGAATTGCTGGTCGAGGAAATCGCTGAGGATGGCGTCGAGGAAATCGACACTAGCGAGAAGGACGATGTCGCCACTATGGAGGGCGGCCAGTTCGAGGATGGCGATCTCGACGACGGCGAAAGTAACGAGACCGAAGAAGACGCGCGGAACGGCGACGACGACCGTTCGCGGGGCCGTGGGCGCGGTCGCCGCCAGGGCAAGGGTGGCCGCAGCCGTGCCAAGGAAGTAGACGAAGTCCGGGCCAAGCGCATGGCGCTGCGCCGCCGCTACAAGATCCAGGACGTCATCCAGCGCCGCCAGGTGCTGCTGGTGCAGGTCGTCAAGGAAGAGCGCGGCAACAAGGGCGCGGCGCTGACGACCTACTTGAGCCTCGCCGGCCGCTATTGCGTATTGATGCCCAATTCCAGCCACGGCGGCGGCATCAGCCGCAAGATCAGCTCGGCCGCCGATCGGAAGCGTTTGAAGTCCATCGTCAGCGATCTGGCGTTGCCCAAGGCGATGGGCCTGATCGTACGCACCGCCGGCCTTCAGCGCACCAAGCCCGAAATTAAGCGCGACTTCGATTACCTCGCGCGCCTGTGGGACGAGATCCGCGAGGGCACGCTGAAATCGGTTGCCCCGGCGCTGATTCATTCGGACAGCGACCTGATCAAGCGCGCGATCCGCGACATCTATAACAAGGAAATCGAGGAAGTCGTGGTCGAGGGCGAGCAGGGCTATCGCCTTGCCCGAGAGTTCATGAAGCTGCTGATGCCGAGCCACGCGCGAAAGGTTAAGGCCTATTCGGATCCGGTGCCGCTGTTCCAGCGCTATGGCGCCGAAGACCAGTTGCGCGCGATGTACGATCCGGTGGTCCAGCTGAAAAGCGGCGGCTACCTCGTGATCAACCCGACCGAGGCGCTGGTATCGATCGACATCAACTCCGGCCGCTCGACCAAGGAGCACGGAATCGAGGCAACCGCGGTCAGCACCAACCTCGAGGCAGCACGCGAGATCGCCCGCCAACTGCGCTTGCGCGACATGGCCGGACTGGTGGTTATCGACTTCATCGACATGGAGCACAGCTCCAACGTCCGGAAGGTCGAGAAGGCAATGAAGGATGCGCTCAAGAACGACCGTGCGCGTATCCAGGTCGGCCGCATTTCCGGCTTTGGCCTGATGGAAATGAGCCGCCAGCGGTTGCGCACCGGTGTGCTCGAGGCGACTACCCGCGAGTGCCCGCACTGCGATGGCACCGGGCTGGTCCGCACCGCGTCGAGCGCCGGGCTTTCGGCGCTGCGCCTAATCGAGGACGAGGCTGCCAAGGGCACTGGTTCGGTTATCGGCCTGTTCGCTTCAAGCGAAGCGGCGATCTACCTGCTAAACGCCAAGCGCGCTGACCTCGCCGAGATCGAGGATCGTTACGGCGTGACGGTTGAAGTGCACCCGGAGGGCGAGCAGGAAGGTGCCAAGATGCGCGTCGCGAGCAGCGGCCCTCGCCCGACGACGCCGCCCAAGTTTGCGCCGATTGTCGACGAGATCGATGACGATCCGATCGAGGAGGAAGAAGAGCTCGACGCCGAGGCTCAGCATGATTCCGAGGAGGAGGACCGTTCGTCCAGAAACCGCCGCCGTCGCGGCGGTCGCAACCGGCGCGAGCGGGAACCTGCCAGCGACAGGGAGGCTGCGACTGACGCGCCGGCACCGCTGAGCGAAGACGACGAGGAATCAACGACCCACCGCGACGAGCGGGCCGAAGGTGAAAGCGACGACGACAAGCCGCGCAAGCGTCGGCGTCGCGGTGGCCGTCGTCGGCGCGGTCGCGGTCGCGATGAGGGCGAAGTGTCCAACGACAATGGTGATGCCGAGGGGATTCAGGACTCGGTCGGCGAGCAACTGACCGACGATCTGGCGGTCGTCGCTGGTCCCGTCGAGGATCCTGCCGCTTCCGAGGCAGCAGCTGACGAACAACCCAAAAAGCGCTCACGCGGAAAGAAGGCTCCCGTTGCGCCAAAGGCTGATGCGGTCGAGCAGGCGCCATCTGTGGATGGGCCGGTCACACCTCCTGAAGTCGCAGCATCGGAAGAAAAGCCCAAGCGGAGCCGTCGCAAAAAGGCAGTCGAGCCGGAGGCGGAAGCCGTCGTTCCGACCGTGGCCGATGCGCCTGCAGTGGACGAGGCGGCACCTGCCAAGCCGCGGCGTAGCCGCGCAAAGAAGACTGAGCGTGCTGACGAGGCCTCCACGGCCGCCAGCGCCGATCCGGTGACCGCACCAGCCACGGAAGCGGTGCCGGCCGGCGTCGAGAGTGAAACCGGTGGCAATAAGCGCGGCTGGTGGCAGCGCACCTTCGGCGAGTGATACGGTACTCCCCCGGCTCGAAATGGGTCGGGGGAGCAGCCACTCATGATCGGGCGCTGGCGGACGCAATCGATATGAGCGCAAGCGCATCATGAGCCACGCCATCACCACCCTCGTTCTCGCTGGATCGCGGCCGGGGCGAGACCCTCTGCTCGCGGGCACGGGGGTGTCGAGCAAGGCGCTTTTGCAGATCGCCGGTAAGCCGATGCTCGCGCACGTCCTCGCGTCACTGCGAGAAGCACCCGAGATCGGCACCATCACGGTGGTTGCCCAACGCACGGAATCGCTAGCCGCCGATCCACAGATCGCACAATTTGCTCATCAGGTGGACTGGCGCGACTCACCCGGATCCATTGCCGACGCGGTGCGCGCTGCGTTGGAAGCGACGGCTGGTCCGCTGTTGGTTACCACTGCAGACAACGTACTGCTGACTCCCGCGATGATCGCGCAATTTGTTGACCAGGCAGCGGACAGCGATGTTTCGGTGGGCCTCGTCGAGCGGTCGGCGGTCGAGGCTGCGGGTCACTCGACACAGCGCACCTGGCTTAAATTTCGCGGTGGGCATTGGTCGGGCGCTAACCTGTTTCTGCTTGGGGGGCCGCAGGCGTTGCCACTGGTCGAGTTCTGGCGCGGACTCGAACAGGACCGCAAGAAGGGCATGAAGATTGTGGGCGCGTTCGGACCGGGCCTGCTGCTGGCCGCGCTCCTAAGGCTCATCGATATTCACGCTTTTGCCGCTCGTGTGACGAAGCGCTTTGGGCTGACGGGGAAAGTGGTATCCATGAATGCGCCGGAGGCTTGCATCGATGCCGACAGGCCCGGCGACATTCCGGTAATCGAGGCAATTCTGGTCGCGCGTCAGGCGTCGGCCAACGCCCGATCCACGGCCGCGAGTGCGAGCGACCGCTCCTCCGCGTAAGGCATCGTCGCGTCGAGATCGACGATCTTCGCGCCGTTGAATCTCAGCTGCTGCACCGTCTCTACCTTGCGCTCGATCAGCGATCGAGAATGATCGGGCTTGCGGGCCATGACAGTTTCGACATCAACGTTAAGCCGGATGACCAGCGTAGGCAGCCAAATCGCCATTCCCGCGTAAAGCGCACGCTCGCGGCGCTGGAGCGCGGCGACCGCCTCGTTAGGAGCCAGGCCCGCCAAGATCGGCCCGTCGTGCAATCCCGGCACTTCAAGCTGCGGATAGCGGTCGGTGACGATCGTCACGCCTTGCTGCCGCCGTTCCAGCAAAGCATCGAACCGCGCGCGGCGCTTGCGCGAACGGCGCATGGCATATCGCGCGGCCAACGTGCTTGGGATAGTCGCTTGCGGATCGCGGAGGGTGTCGGCGACCCCCTCGAGGTAACGCTGTAGGGGGACGCCGACCAGTGGCCATCGTCCGATTGCCCTGCCCTGCTCACCCGAACCGAGTCCGAGATAACCCATCTCGGCCGGCCGGCCCTGACGGATGTGCGCGAGGATGTCAGCCGCCAGCGTCGATTTGCCCGATCCGTCGCTTCCGACGACCGCAATCAGCGGCGCGATCGGCGGCTCGTCCTCGAGCAACGCCACTCAGCTCAGTTCCTTGAAAAATCCGATCATCTTGAGGCCGCCAATCGCGAAGCGGACCACCACCAGCGCGGCGTAGGCATAAACCCACCCCTCCATCGGACCGTGGAGCGCATCGGCATCGAATCCGCTGCGCGCAAACCAGGTGAAGAACACTGCGGTTGCCAGCAGGAACAACTTGTTCTGTTCCCGCCAGATCATCCGCTTCCACCAGAAGGGATACTTGGGCGGCACCCAGCCGTGGAGGCGCGGAAGCAGCGAAGGCACGTCCTGTGCCCAGTCAGCGTGAGCCGATCCGAACTTTTCGCGCAGGAATTCTTCCTCGTACGTAGAGATCCGCTCGTAGACGAGCACCGCAATGAGAAACACCAGCGCGCCGAAAACCCAGCTGCCCGACAGCATCGCGAGGCCGGTGAAGTTGACAATTCGCCCGACGTAGAGCGGATTGCGAACCAGGCTGTACGGCCCAGTGGTATTGAGCTCGGTCGCTTCGGCGGCGACCTTGGCCCGGCCCGACGTACCGAGCGCTGCCCAGCCGCTGGTGAACACCCGAATAAGCGCGCCAGCGGAGGCTACCACCAACGACAGCCAAAACCACGCACGGTCCCCTTCGATCGACCTGAACGGACCGACGTCACCCGTGCACCACGCGATCAGCACCGCGATCGCGATGACGGTGTAGATGTACGTCCCGCGGATGAAGAACAGGCGCTTGCCGCTGCGGGCGAGCTCGTGCTGATACATGGAACGCTCGCCTTCGGGTGAGGCCCGCACGGGCCATAAATAGAGCCGCGCCCTTAGCTGGCGACCGGCGCTAGCGTCAACCGACCGGCTGGGGCGGCACCAGCCTGAGCCGCCGCGCCAGCTTACCGAGCGAGGCGCGATCTTCGACCGGCAATGAAATCCGTAACGAAGTCCAGATCGACGCTGCCGCGATGACAATGATGGCCGGGATCGCCAGTTCGTTAGTCAGCATAACATCGGCGAAATGGGCCGCGATACCGCCGACCAGCGCAACGGCTGCCACTTTGAGGGCGACGGCCGGGAAATGTCGATCGAACGGATGGAGCGAATCGACCAATGCGAGTTGTACCATCGGGATCGCAGCCATCACCACGAAGCCGATCGCCATTGCTAGGGTGATTCCGGTCAGCGGATCGAGCGGCCCGATCGCGGCGCGACCCGCGAGCACCGCCACCGCGACCCCGAATACACTCGCGGTGACCTGGTGCTTATAATGCGCGATCACCTGCAGAACCGGCAGTGAAATTCCGAATAGCGCTTCGATCGCACGGCCGAACAACAAGATGGCCACCGCCGCCTCGGCAACGTCGGCCTGCTTGCCAAACAAGCTGAGGATGGAGAAACGACCCGCCGCGATTACCGCCGCCAAAGGAAAGGCGATCGCCAGGATCAGACGCACTGCGTAGCTGTAGATAGCCTCCACTTGCGCCCGATCGGCCTTTTCCGCGCTCGCTGCGAGCGGTGCCATCACGTAAACGAATGCGATCCGCACCAACTGGACAACGCTCGAAAGCTTGCGGGCGATGGTGAACAGCCCCGAAGCGCGCGCGCCTGCTGCTCCAGGCAGCAATTGGTTGAGGATTAGCGCGGGGGAATCGCTGAATATGCGCGCCACGATATTGGAGGGAAGGACCGACAGTCCGGCCCAGAAAGTGTGTTTCGCACACTCACCCCACCACTCTCCCGCGAACAGCAGATCCAGCCGATAATAGCGCCCGAGCAGTCGCAGGCACAGGATCGCGGTCACCAGCAGCGACAGGATGTGGGCGATAAACAGGCCCCACAGGCCCATGCCGGCAAAGAAGAACAGGCCTGCCAAAACCAGCCGCATTACCTGCTCCCAGACAATCCGCAGGCGGATTTCCGGGCCGAACACCATGCGCGCGCGCAATGCCGACGTCGTAATCTCGACAAATGCCCACAACGGCAGCGTCCAGACAAACATTCGCACCGCAGGAATGAGCAGATGTTCGTCATCCGCGGCCACATTGAGATAAGGCGCGAGCTCGTGCGCGAAGACCGAGATAAGTCCCGCGACCACAATGCACGGCCCCACTCCGAATAGGATGGCGGTGCGCAACGCCTCAATCGCCTCGGCATCCGTGGCCGATTTGGGTACCGTGCGCTGCATTGCGCTCGTCATTCCAAGATCGAAGATATTCTCGATCAGGTTCACGGTCGCCCACATGACCGCGTACATGCCGTAACCGGCAAGCCCGAACATCACGACGTAAAGCGGTTGCGCCACGATCTCAACAACGGCGCCCATCCGCGCGAGCACCGTGGAGCCGAGCCCGCGCGCCACGCGGCGGCTATCGATGCTTCGGGGAGGCGTCTGCGGATCGCTCATCGGCTGCGGCGCACTAGTGGCAAATTCCCGGTAAGGAAAGCGCGCGCGTTGGCTCCTCCATTACCCAATCCGTCTCATGCTTGCCCTTGACGGCGCAGGCGCTAGAGAGTTTGCGAAAGCCTAACATCCTCAAGGAACGGTGCGCCCATGGCGAACTTCACCCTGCCCAAGAATTCGAAGATCAATGGCAAGGGCCATGTATACAAGGCCGAAGGCGCGCAACGTGTGCGATCGTTCAAGATTTACCGCTTCGACCCGGAGAGCGGCGAGAACCCGCGCTACGACACTTTCGAGATCGATCTTGACGATTGCGGGCCGATGGTGCTCGACGCGCTGATCAAGATCAAAAACGAGATCGACCCGACGTTGACCTTCCGGCGCTCGTGCCGGGAGGGGATTTGCGGCAGCTGTTCGATGAACATGGACGGCCGGAACGGTCTTGCCTGCACCACCGCGATCGAGGACCTCAACGGCGAAATCCGCATCACCCCGCTGCCTGCGATGGAAGTGGTCAAGGACCTGGTCCCCGACTTCACCCATTTCTACGCACAATATGCCTCAATCAAGCCGTGGCTGCAGACCGTCAGCCCGACCCCCTCGGGCAAGGAGCGCCTCCAGAGCCCCGAACAGCGCGAGAAGCTCGATGGGCTGTACGAATGCATCCTGTGCGCGTGCTGCTCGACGTCGTGCCCCAGCTATTGGTGGAACTCCGACAAGTTCCTCGGTCCGGCGATCCTGCTGCAGGCCTACCGCTGGCTCGCCGATAGCCGCGACGAAATGGTCGGTGAGCGGCTCGACCTGCTCGAAGATCCATTCCGTCTCTATCGCTGCCACACGATCATGAACTGCGCGAACGCCTGCCCCAAGGGGCTCAACCCGGCACGAGCGATTGCGGAGATCAAGAAGCTGCAGGTCGAAAAGTACGGCTGATCGCGTGAGCGAAGACGAACGCTTCTTTCGCTACCGGCCGATCCCGGAGAAACCGGGCTGGTACACCTGGAACGTCATCGACGAGACGCGCTTCAATCACGCGGTGATGGGTCCGATGATGTTGCGCATCGAACAGGACAAGTGCCGCGTGCGAATGAGCCCGGAGCGCAAGCATTCGAACCTGCAGGACATGATCCACGGCGCGGTCACTTTGTCGCTGATCGACATTTCGATGTTCGCCGGAATGCGAACGCTGACCGACAACGAAGGCGCACGCGCGGTAACGCTCGAACTGTCGACGCAGTTCATCGGCGCTGGCCGGATGGATGCCCCGCTTGATGCGGTGGTCGAAGTGCTGCGCGAGACGGGCCGCACGATTTTCATGCGCGGTCACGTTGAACAAGGCGATCATCTCGTCGCCGCCTATTCCGGGCTGGTGCGCAAGGCGACCGGGTAGTGGCAGGCATGCTGGCCCGCTACGAAGCGCTCGTCGCGGGGGGGAGTTGCGACCGGACCCGGATCAGCACAGGGCTGCCGCAGCCCTCGATCGGTTGCAGGCTCGGCTCGAAGCGCAGGAAGAAACCGGTTTGCTCGGCAAGCTGTTCGCGCGCAAGCGCGAGTCTCCGCGCGGGCTGTACCTGTGGGGCGGCGTCGGGCGCGGAAAGTCTATGCTGATGGATCTGTTCGTCGAGACGCTGGCTATTGCCGAAAAGCGCCGAGCCCATTTCCACGCCTTCATGCTCGAAGTTGACCGGCTAATCCGCGAGGAGCGCGTAAAGGAAGCTGGTGATCCGATCGCGCCGGCGGCCGCACGCATCGCTGCCGATGTACGCTGCCTTGCCTTCGACGAAATGACCGTCACCAACACAGCCGATGCCGCGATTATGGCGCGGCTGTTCACCGCCCTGATCGTCGACGAGGGCCTGACGGTGGTCACGACCAGTAATCGCCCACCAGCTGATCTATACAAGGATGGGCTCAACCGTTCGTTGTTCCTACCGTTCATCGGCCTGATCGAACAGCGGCTCGATGTGCTAACGCTCGACGGCCCGGTCGATTACCGCCTCGATCGCCTCGCAGGGATTGATACGTGGCACTCTCCACTCGGAGGGCCAGCAACCGCCCAGGTGCGCGAGGCGTTCTTCCGCCTGACCGACTACAAGCCGGAAGACGCTGCTCACGTGCCCGGCGCCGAGCTCGATCTTGGCGGCGGGCGGACTCTGCACGTGCCCAAAAGCCTCAAGGGGGTCGCGGTGTTCAGCTTCAAGCGGTTGTGCGGTGAAAACCGGGGCTCGGCGGACTATCTGGCGATCGCGCGCGCCTATCACACGGTGATCGTCGTCGGCATACCTGTGATGGACGCCGACAACCGTGACCAGGCTATGCGATTCACCAAGCTGGTCGACGCCCTGTACGAAAACAATGTCAAACTGTTCGCGGCCGCCGCAGCCGAGCCCATAGCGCTCTATACGGCGGGCTTAGGCAGCTTCGAATTCGCGCGCACCGTAAGCCGGCTGGAGGAAATGCGCAGCGCCGATTACATGACGCGGGGGCACGGCGTGACGACCGCTTGAACCTGCGCGATCGTTCGCCACATCGGTCGCATCCCGACAGCAAAACCCGGTCGAGGAGGATTGCCCCGTGATCGGCATGTGCCGGCGAGAGTTCAACCTGGGCGCGCGCGAGTTTGCAAAAGGCGCGCGCTCCGGCGGCTGGGTCACGTTGGCGAGCGGCGAACCGCATCTTGGATAAGCTTACCGATGCTCCGATGCCAGCGTGCTCGCGGCATAACTCGGTGCGTGCGACACGGCGGATTACAGCGTGAGTACGACGCGCCACCAGTACCTAGTGCCGATTAGCGGGCGAGTGCGGGTAAACAGAACGCGCAGGCCCGCGACAGAGTTGCCATAACCGGCCAACGCGAGATCGTGGTCCAGACGCTTCACGATGTGGAACTCGTGCTGGGCGATTTCCGCTAGGCAACACCGAGCCGGGTGAGCGAACGGTCTAGCATCAGCAACTGCCACAGCAGTCGCGAATGATCGCTGCGGCCCGAGATATGCGCTTCCGCAAGCGCGGAAATACGGCTGCTGTCGAACCACCCTGTGCGGGCCAACGCGGCACCGCGACCGATCGCCCGCGCCTCGCCCGCCAGCGGCCCGCGCAGCCATTGGGCGATAGGCGTCACGAAGCCCTGTTTGGGCCGATATAGCACGTCGCGCGGCAAGTAGCGCTCCATCGCATGCTTGAGCAGCCACTTGCCTTGCCCTCCGCGAATGCGCAGCCGCTCGGGCAAGGCAGCGGCGAATTCGATCAGGCGGTGATCGAGCAGCGGCTCGCGCGCTTCGAGGCTGACCGCCATGCTGGCGCGATCGACCTTGGTGAGGATGTCGCCCGGCAGCCAGAACTTGAGATCGGCGTATTGCGCGCGGTCCAGCCCCGATCGTGCCGGAGCTGCGCGCATAAGATCCGTCAGTGGCTGCTCGGCGCGGTAAGCGCCCAACTGACGCTTGAAGCTGTCGGTGTAGAGGCTGGCCCGGATCTCGGGCCCGGTCACCGCCAAGGCGCGAGCGTAGCCGTCTTCACCTGAGCTCGCGAGCGACTGAAAGGTGGTCTTGGCGCGTAAACTTCGCGGGGCCCAGTCAGCCTTGGGCCAGACTTTGCCGAGAGCGCCAAACAGCGGCTCGCGCAAACCATGCGGCAGAACCGCGCGTGCGCGCTCCTCGCTCGCGTGGAAGCGCTGGCGGCGATAACCGGCGAACGCCTCGTCAGCGCCATCTCCCGATAGGGCCACGGTAACCGTCTCGCGCGCCAGTTCGCACACTCGCAACGTCGGCAAAGCTGAAGCGTCGGCGAAGGGTTCGTCGAAGATCGCGGCCAGCCGGTCGATCTCGGCGAAGTCATCGGCTGCGACTATTCGCTCGCGATGTTCGGTGGCGAAGCGCGTGGCAATCTGGCGCGCGTATGACGTCTCGTCGAGCGCCGTTTCATCGAACCCGATCGAGCACGTGCGCACCGGTTCGCGCGAAGCTTCGGCCATCAGAGCGACTACGCTCGAACTGTCGACCCCGCCGGACAGGAACGCGCCCAGGGGCACGTCAGCCATCATCCGGCTGGTGACCGCCTCGCGAAGGTGAAACAGCAGTTCCGCCTCGAGGTCTTCGGCCTTTTCGCGCCGGCGCTCGGCGAAGCTGACGTCCCACCATCGTACCGGCGCTGCCGCCGGCGCATCGTGCCTCAATAGACGATAATGACCTGCTGGCAGCTTCTCGACGCCCGCAAAGATCGAGCGGTGGTCCGGCACATAGCCCCAGGCAAGGTAGTCTTCCACCGCCAGCGGATCGATTTCTCGCCGCAGCAGCGGGTGCGCCAGCAGCGCCTTCAGTTCTGATGCGAACGTCAGGCTGCCGTCACTGAGCATGGCGGTGAACAACGGCTTCACGCCCAACCGATCGCGCGCCAGGAAGAGCTCGCGGCGACTTTGGTCGTAGATCGCGAAAGCGAACATGCCGTGCAGGCGGCTCAGGCACTCGACGCCCCACCGCTGCCATGCGGCAAGGATCACCTCGCTATCGCCTTGGGTGCGAAAGCGCGCACCGAGCGTTTCGAGTTCACGGCGCAACTCGCGGAAATTGTATATTTCACCGTTATAAACCAGCATCGCTCGACCATCGAACGAAGCCATGGGCTGCGGCGAGCCTGCAAGGTCGATGATCGACAGGCGCCGGTGGCCGAGCCCGACACCCGGCGCGGTCCACACGCCCTCCCCGTCAGGCCCGCGGTGTGCGATTGCCTCGCACATCCGCGTCACACGCGCCGGATCGACCGGCTTGGGCGTGCCGCAATGGAAGATACCCGCAATGCCGCACATGAGCGCCGCCTAAAGCAAGCGTGCGAGCACGGCAAAGCCGATTGCGGCGATCACAATCGCGGCGAGCGCAATAACGGGGGCGACGGGGTGATCGACTAACCGCTGCGCGATCACATCAGCCTCTTCGGCGGACAGTCCGGCCTCGGCCGGTTCCCGCTCGAAAAAGCGCCATGCCGCTGCCAGGACGGTTGCGATGACCACCGCGAAAAATACCCAGCCGTAGACGATGTGGTCGAAGCCTCCCGCGCGTTCGGCGCCGATGTACTGCGCGACGTAGATCGTCCCCCACGCGCGCACCCCGTTGGCGACGATCGACAGGAGTGCTGCACCGAGGAGCAACACCGCACGCCGCCTCCAGCTTCGAAACGCGGTCCACGCCATCAGCGTGCCGAGGGCAACCATCGCGATGAGGAACTTCACACCGGAACATTCCTCAGCCACTACGAACCGGCCGGCCGGGGTGTCGATGAACAAGCCATCGAGCGTCGCTGGCACTCCGCTCGCTTGAGTGAGCGCCACCGCGATGCGCGCGGTCACTTCCTGCAACGGCGGCACGATCTCGTCACCGAACGGCACGAGGAACAGTCCATAGAGCAAGGGAAACGCAAGTACGAGGGCAACGCGTGCGCCGAGCAGCGCTACGACCGCGCCTTGAAGCGCGATTACTGCGCCTGTCTGAGCCACCAGGTTGGTCTCGATGCCCCTGCCCCCGAGCCAGATCGCGAGGCCCAGCGCTGTGACGGCAAGGCCAGGCCCCCACGCGACCGGGACGATCTTGAGCAATTCCGTGCGCCGCACCCAGATTAGCCACGCGAGGATTGGCGGGATCAGGAGGATGTGGGCGTAGGTGTCGATGTCCCACCATTGGTGCGCCATCTCCTGCCATTCGGCGAACATAAGCGCTATCAACACCGAACCGGCGGTCGCGAGGCAGACTAGCGCGATCGGCCACCGGCCGGCGAGAGGCGCGGCTATGGGCGCGGTCAAGGCAGGACTGTCAGGCGGCATCGCGGGCCTCGAGTGGTGATCTACCGACGATAGCTTCGAGCGGAGCCAGCGCGGCTTCCCAGCCTTTGTGCTCGATTACGAACCGCCGCGCGGCCGCGCCCATGGCGAGCGCGCGGGGGCCGTCCGCCAGCAGTGTAAGAGCGCGCTCGACCAGTTCACCGTTCTCGCCAGCGACCGCATAGTGCTTGCCGTCCGTCCCGCCAATGCCGGTCGCCGCCTCGGGGGTGAGCAGCACCGGCCGAGCCATCGCCATGGCCTCGAGAACCTTGTTTTGCACGCCGCGCGCGATCGACAGCGGCGCGGCAACCAGGCTAGCGGCAGCGAGAAAGGGCCGCACATCGGGGACTTCGCCCCACACGCGTGTGCCGCCGACGCCATCTAGGGCGCGCACTTCTCCGACCGGAGCGCGGCCGACGACATGAAACGTTGCCGCCGGGTGCACCGCGTCGGATCGCCGGCATCAACCACTTGGCTGTGCGCACCGCAGCGGCGATATTCGGCGGGTAATCCATCTGTCCCGTAAGGACCAGATGCGGCCCGCCTTCGGTCGCCAGCGCTGGATGCGGGGTGACGGTTTGAGGATCGAACAGCATAGTATCAATGCCGTTTGCAACCGCGACCACGTTGGACCGCACAGCGCCGAGCCTGTTGCGGAACAGCCCCGCTTCGGCTTCGCTGATCAGCAGCGTCGCCTCGGCCCTGGCGGCCAGCCGGGCTTCTTCAGCTGACAGGAGCCGGCCCTCGCGCGCATCGACCCATCCCCGGGGACCGGCGCGGCCTTTGGCGTACGCTTCGAACTTTGCGGAATCGACGTCGCAGAGGTCGACCACAAGCCGCCCCGCAAAACCCGCCGGCACGTATTGGCCCATCTGGCCTGAGAACACGAAGATCGTGTCGATCGGCTGCGTCGCCAGCGTTGCCGCGATCCACCGGCGCAGGCGAGGACTGTTGAACGCAGTCAGGCTCACGGGGCTGCCGGATGCCAGCGCGCGCAGGCCTGCAAGCGGCAAATTGCGCGGACGCCGAGCGAGGCAGTGACTCGCGGCGACCTCGGCCAGCAATGGTTCGGCCGCGAAATCCGCGGTTGTCTCGCCAAGCGTCGCGACGTGCACAGGGCCCAGTTCGGCGAGCGCCTTGAGTAAATGATGTGAGCGTATCTTGTCGCCCCGGTCAGGCGGAAACGGTATCCGGTGCGCGATGAACAACGTCTGCCCCATCACGCAAGACCGCGCGCGATAGGCGGACCAAGCCGGTTCGCGAGCCCCAGCGGCAGACGCTTCCACAGCGCGATCTTGGCCGAATAGGCGTCGCTTGTTGGATCGATATCCCGCGCCGCACCGCCGGGCGCCTGCCACACCGAATAATGCAGGGGGGTGGGTTCGAAGCCCCAGTTCTTCTTGTAAGCGAACGCCCCGCTGGCGACCTTGGAACGGCCGAAATCGAAGGTGTGGCAGCCTCGGGCACGAGCGTGGCGCATGAGCTCGAAATACAACCGCTCGTTAGCGCGGGTCGCGCGGGCTGCGAAGGTGCCGCCACCCCAATAGGGCATCGCCACACCGCGGTGATAGACTGTTAGCACGCTCGCGATCGCGGTACTATCGAGGTGCACTGTCATGATGTCAGCATCGCTGCCGAACGCATCGAGCACCGCAGCGAATAACCCGCGCGGGAACACCGGCGTCCCGAGATTGCGCACGCTCTCGGCATAGCAAGCATAATGCGCGTTGCGGTCGTCGGCGCCGTTGCCGGTGCTAACGACGAACGGCCGCTCCAGCGCCTTGCGCACCTCAGCGCGCTGCTTGCGCGGGATGGTAAGCAGTTGGGCTTCATGGTCCGCGGCCAATGGGGCGGCGAAGTTGGCGTGCTTGCCGGCGTGACTTGCCCATTTCGCAGGCGTCTGACCGCCGCGCATCTCAACCGTCCCGCAGGACCGCCGCTCGGCCAATTCCGTGGCCGCTTCGCATAATCGCGACGCAGTATCGGCGAACTCGGCCAAAGGTCCGCCGCCGACAGCAAAGCCGCTAGACACCAAGGCAGCAGGAAACAGTGGCGAGCGGACCTCGGTCAGCGGCAGCCAGCCGGTTAGCATCCCTCGCTTTTGGGCGATCAAGCCTAAGGCGCGCTGCCCGGTCCCGACCTCGATGGCTTGGATCCATGCCGGGCGATGAAACGGGGTGCCGCCGTGCTCGGCCACAAAGTTTTCGATGCGCGCCGATTCACGCCGGTCGGCCAGATCGGCGAGCGTTACGGTCTCGCGCACCGGCGCGAAGGGCGCGTTCATGCGGCCTGGCCGGTCGCCAGCTCGGCTTCGCGGTGCGCAACGAGGTCCATTCGTCCCCAAGCAAATTCGTGAACCAGCTCGGTCAGCTTGCCGGCCATCTTGTCGAGGTTGGTGTAATGCCGCAGCTTCGAACGCATCGGCGCGCCCGGCACTCGCGGCTGATCGGGATCAATCTCCCATGGGTGGAAATAGAACACCGCAGGTCGCCGTTCCTGCCGATTGACCTGGCGGATTGCCCACCGGCTGAAGGCATACGGCAGCACTCGAAAGAAACCGCCCCCGCCCGCCGCGACGCGCCGCCCTCCCAGGATCGCGGTGGTCACCGGAATTTCGATCAGTGGATGCCAGGGCAGCGGGTTGAACGCGAACCGCGGCGCATCCGGCCAGCCATAATGATCATGCGCGATGGGAGCCACCGACGAGCTGTAGGCATAGCCCTGCTCCGCAAGCTCCTCGTAAGCCCACGGCGTGCGCTGATCGATCGAGAAGCTGGGTGCGCGATAGCCCGTAACATGGGTGCCTGTCGCGTCCTCCAGCACCTTGCGTGCACGTTCAATGTCTTCGCCGAAGCTCTTGCGGTCGAGCGTGAATACGCGCGCGTGATCCCATCCGTGGCTGGCGACTTCATGACCGGCATCGGTGATCCTTCGGATCAACGCGCTGTTGCGTTGCGCCACCCATCCGAGCGTGAAAAACGTCGCTTTGACGTCGGCCTCGGCGAACAGGTCGAGCACGCGCGAGACATTGTCGGCCACCCGCAGCGGAAGGCCGTCCCACGCGTCGCGCGAGATGACGTCCTCGAACGCCCCGACTTGGAACCAATCTTCCACGTCGACCGACAGGCCGTTGGTGATCTTGCGTTGAGGGACGGTGGGCACCGCCATGGCCTGTACGCCTTTCTCAGGCCGCTTCGCGCGGCGCTTCGCCTTCGAACCATTCGATGAGCATCGTCAGGACATGACGCACCGCGCGGTCCTGTTCGTCGACCCGCAGTTCGACCAGCTTGAACCGCTCGAGCCACTCGTTCGAAAGTGTCTGGACATCGGCCGGGCCGATTTGCGCAAGCTCGGCGACCGACTGTTGCAGCGCGCAAATTTGCTCGTCGCGCGCCGCGAGCAATTGCTCGACCGCAGCCGCCGCGGGCTCGTGATCGATTGGCATCGACGCCGACGCCGCCTCGATCTTTGGCATTGGTTGCGGCGCGGCTTCGGGAAACGCGCTCTCGCCTTCCATTTCCTTGCGCACCGACGACAGCATTGCGGAGTCAATCCGCGAGCGCTGCTCGACTGCGCCGAGCAGCAACAGCCGGCTCATCATCTGATTGATCCGCCGCGGGATCCCTCCGGTTACTTCGTGGAGTTCGGCGAAAACGCGCTGGTCGAAGGCGGGATTGCCGTCCCATCCGACGCACTGCAGGCGATGGGCAATGTACGGCTCGATCTCACTGGCCCCCATCGCATCGAGGTGATGCGCGGCGATTACGCGCTGGCGCAGTTGCTCCAGCGTCGGTTCGGCCGCGAGGACCTGCTTGAACTCGGGTTGGCCGAGCAGCAGCGTCTGCAGCAACGGATGCGCGCCGAGCTGGAAATTGGACAGCATGCGCAGCTCTTCGAGCGCCTCGACGCTGAGGTTTTGCAATTCGTCCACCACCAGCAGGCAGCGCCGTCCAGCGCGCGCTTCGTCGTGCAGGAAGCCCTCGATGGCGCCCAGAGCCGTGGCCTTGTCATGGCCGTCTATGTCTAGCCCGAAGCTTTGCGCCGCGACGTGCACCAATTCGGCGCCGTCGAGGTTACTGGTGACGATCTGGCCCACGGTAAGCTGGGCCGGATCGATCTTGCGCATCAGGTGCGCGACCAGGGTGGACTTACCCGCGCCGACTTCGCCGGTAATGACGATGAAACCCTCACCTTGAGCGAGGCCGTATCCGAGATAGCTCAGCGCCTTGCGATGCGTCGCGCTTTCGAAATAGAACGCCGGATCGGGCGTCAGCTGGAACGGGCGTCCGGTCAGGCCGTAGAAATCGTCGAACATCGTCAGTCTCTTTTCCTAGCCCTTAGAAGTCGTAGCGGAGGCCGAGCAGCGCCGAGGCGGTTCGCAAATCCTGGCCGGCCGCGGCGCTGTCGAGATAGTCGAGGCCGACCGCTGCATTGGCCGACAGCCCCTCGATCAAATAGCGCCGGTAGGCAGCCGATGCGCCGAGCACGGTCGCGTCGCCAGCTCCGGCAAAACCGCTGGTGAGCCAGTTGGCGTAAGCGTTGACGTTGAACGTTGAGCGCGCGTCTATCTCGCCAGACAGGTAAGCGGCGAACCACCAGCTCTCGTCGACCACACCGTTGGCAGCGGCGAGCACAGTGCCGGGTGCGGCGATGAATTTGCGGCGATCGTAACCCGCGCCGATGCCGGCACTCATCCGGCCGATCCGCTCGGAATAGCTCGCGTTGATCCCCCGGCCACGGAACACCGCCGACCGGACCGAACCGAGCACGCCGGTGAGGCAGTTGTTGCCTTGCAGGCTGGCGACGCAGCCAGTGACGTCGCCAGTGATCGGGTTGCGATTGACCCCGAAATCGGTCGGCAGCGCGACAAGCGCGTTGTTGAGCTGGCCGCCAAAGCCGGTAAGCCCGTCGTAAACCGACAGGTTGACCGAGCTGCGGCTGCTGGCCGCCCATGCGAAGCTGCCATAGTAAGTCAGCAAATCGTAACGCCGGCCGACGTGTGCCTCGGCTGATGTGCGGCTGCTGGGGCGCCACATCACGCCTACATCCCAAATCAGGCCAGAGACGTCGTAAGCAAGTTGGCGCGGCGCGTTTTTGTCGGTGACGAAGCGGCCGTCGGCGCCGATCACCGGGGTGCCCGCGCCATCGCGTACGGCATCGCGGCTCGACACCTCGACATCTTCGTAACCGATCCCGCCCACCGCGGCGAGCGCAGCCGTCAGCGGTACGGTCACGTCGGCGCGCACGTGCATGTCGCGCGCACGCTGGTCGAGGTTCGACACGTCTTCTTGATGGATTCCGCCGCCGATACCAAGACCGACAGGCAGAGGCGCACCGGCTTTAGTCCCAAGGTGGACACCGGCGCTCTGCACCACGCTGTCGTCGAACACATCGAGGGTGGGCGCGCCCGGGGCGGCGACGATCGCATCGGGCGCTTCCACGCGGGTGTAGCCGATCCGGTAGTGGGCGTTGATTTCGGCATCGCCCGCGCTGGTGTGCACGCTGGGCCCGGCATAAGCCGAATAGATGCGGCTTTCCGCGTCGCGGTCTCGGCCCGCGCCGACAGTCGCGCCACCATTGGCATCGACCCGCGTGCGCGTGGCCAGCGCTCCACCCTCGATTGTCACCGCGTGCGGCACGACGCTGGCATATCCGCGGGCAACCCCCGACAGGGTTGAGCTGTCAGCGACGGCATTTTCATAGCCAATGGTCCGCTCGTAGCGGACCGACGCCGAGCCGCCGTTGTTGCGGCCCTGCACGCTGACGTCGACGCCGGCGGCGACCTGGGAGTAAGTCACCGTGTCGCTGCCCGGTGACAGCTGTGTGGTGAGGACCTGGTTGGCTTCGATATACGGAGCCACACGCACTTCGTGCGTGCGCTGGCCCTCATCGGCCTCTTGCGCCATCGCTGCAGCAGCCAGGTTGAGTGCGGCCGCGCTTATCGCCAGGCGATATGTCCACGGTTTCATGAGTTTACCCCTCATACCCATAATACGTGCCGAAGCGACGTCCGCTGGGGCTGAAATGCGTCGCGTTAAGCAGCAGCTTGATGTCGGGGCACGCACTGAGCAGCTGGATCGAATCCTCGAGCGCGTTGCGCCCAGTCCGGTCGGCACGCGCCACAAGGAGCGCCTGCCCCACATGCCGCGCGAGTTCCGCAGCGGGTGAAGCGGCCAGCGCCGGCGGGCTGTCGAACACCACCATCCGGCCGGGCGCGCCGCGGGTCAGCCGGTCGAACACTTCGGCTGTGCGGGCGCTGGCGAGATGTTCGCTGTCGGCGGTCGTCTGGTCGCCCGCGGGCAGTACGAACAGGCCGGGAATGTCGGTCGCCATAACCAGGTCTTCGACGTTCAACGAAGCGTCGGCGAGTGCGTCCATCAAGCCTGGGCGCTTGGGCAGGCCGAGCGTCGAGAGGATCGACGGCTTGGCGAAATCCGCATCGACCAGCAGCACTTCGCCGTCGCGCTCCCCCGCCATCGCGATTGCCAGATTCGTAGCGCAGAAGGTCTTACCGTCACCGGGCAGCGGAGAGCAGACCAGTATCCGACGGGCCGCTGCATCTCCGGCAGCTTGCGCTGCCGCGAGCACCTGCCGCTTGATGATGCGGAATTCCTCGAGCAGTTCGGTCGCACCCGCTTCGGGGACGATCATTCCGCGTTCGCGCAGTCGTTCGCGATCGATCACGTGGCGCGCGCCGGTGAAATGCACCGCCGGCTCAATCGGTACGACTGACGCGCGCGCTCCCGGAGCATCAGCCACCGTCGAGATCCGGGCAGCTGGAGGCACGACGGGCGTCGGCAGCGCTTCCGGCGGGGGTGAAACCGGCCTCGCGCGCTTAACCGGCGCGTCAGCAAGCAAGCCCGGCACTGGAGCAGAGCGAAACGGGTCGAGCCCGAACACGCCGCTGGCGCGCTCGAACAACGAGCCATCGGCCGGCGCTTTGCCTTGCGAAGGCAGCGGGATTTTGCTGTGTTCGGTCATCTCAGGCCACCATCCCGCGCTGGACGAATTCAATCGTCAGCAGCGCCACAAACAAACCCGCAAGCGAGGCGCTGCCGGCGTAGAACAACCGCAATCGCTTCTTGCGCAAAGCTTTTGCGGCTTCGGTCAGGCTCTCCGAAATCGCGCCTAGAACCGGTAGGCCGAGCGCCCGCTCGAGCCCGGCGGTGGTAGCGAAAGTGGATCGGAGCTGGGCGATGCCGAACGCCGTACCGACACCTGCCGCGAGACCGAGAAGGAGCACGCCGAACAGCAGCAACGGCCGGTTGGGCGAAGCGGGATTGCGAGGCGTCGAGGGCGGATCGACGACATCGAACTTGAAGCTTGAGCGCTCGCTCTCGACCTGGCCGCGCAAGCGCATTTCCTCGCGATTCTGCAGGAGCTCGTCGTACTTGGTCTTGAGCACTTCATAATCGCGGCTGATGCGATTGGCCTCGGCTGACACCGCCGGCTCGCTTGACTGATCGGCCATCGCGCCGGTGAGATCGGCCTGGAGCGCCGCCTTGCGCGCCATCAGAGCCTGGACGTTGGCTTCCCGCTCGGCCTTGATCGAGACCAGCGAGCTGTACGCCGGGTTTGGCATCCCGCCCGCCGCAGCCCCGCCGCCCGCGCGCTGAAGCAGCGCGATCTGCCGCTTGAGCGCGACGATGTCGGGATGACTGTCGGTCAAACCGCGCGCCTGCAATCCTGCGAGTTGCGCCTGCGCCTGGCCGAGCGCAGTGCCATCTCCGCCGGGTCCTGAAAGCGACCGCGGTGTGCCGGCGAGCTGGCCGTTGATCGCCGCGAGCGCGCTTTGCGCCGCGGCAAGATCGGCATCGACCCCGCGCACTTCCTGGCGGGTCGCCGCCAGACGCCCAGAAATCGCCGTGCTGCCGCCGACCAGCTCGGGGTGGGACGCCTCGAAGGCCGAAAGCTTGGTTTCGGCCGCTTCCAGGTCGGCCTTACGGGCTTCGAGCTGCTGATCCAAAAACACCACCGTTTCGGCGACTTCACCTCGGCTGCCGGCGATGTTTTCTTCACGGAAGATGTCGATCAGCTTCTGGACCACGTCCTGCGCGAGCTTGGCGTTCTCCGCATCGGACAGGCTCGACTTGCCGACCAGCGCAGTGATCGTGAACAAGTTGTCTTCGACGCTTTCGACCTTCACGCTTTCGGCGAGGCCGGCGACCGTGCGCTCCATCTGGCGCTGGCTGGTGATGTCCCTGCCCAGATCGGTCCCCCGCACGACCTTTTCGAGATTGACCGCACCCGCGAGAGTTTTGCGTACACGCTCGATCTCGCCCTTGCCGCCGTTGGCGATCTTGAGCTGCTGCGACAGCACGTCGTCCAGCTGGACGAACACGCGCGCTTTCAATTCGTACTTGTTGGGGATCATGGCCACGGCCATCCAACCCAGCAGGCACACGCCCCAGGCGACGCCGAGCACGAGCCAGCGCCGATGCCACGCCGATACCGCCGCCGCGCGCAGTTCCTCGAACACTTCGTTCATCAGAACAGGCTTTCCGGAATGATGATCACGTCACCCGGCTGGAGCATGACATTGGCTTTGCTCTCACCCTTCTTGAGCAGGTCGCCAAGGCGCAGCGCGAACTCGCGCTGGTGGCCCGCCTGCTTGTCGAAGCGGATAAGCTTGGCCTTGTTGCCGGCGGCAAACTCACTTAGGCCGCCTACCGCGATCATCGCATCAAGAACGGTCATGTTGGCGCGGTAGGGGATGCTCGCCGGCTTTTCGGTCGCGCCGATGATGCGGACCTGCTGGCTGAAAGTGCCCGAGAAATTGGTCACGATCACGCTGACCAGCGGATCCTCGATATATTGCGACAGTTGCAGCCGGATATCCTCCGACAGCATTGCCGGGGTCTTGCCGACCGCTGGCATGTCGTTGACCAGCGGGGTGGTAATGCGCCCGTCGGGCCGAACCTGAATCTTTTCGGCGCTCAGTTCGGGATTGCGCCAGACGTTGATCGTCAGCTCGTCGAGCGGGCCGATCACATAGTCCTCCCCCGGGCCTTCCTGCATCGCGACGAACGACGCCGGCGGCAACTGCCCGCCGCTGGTCGTGGCGCAACCGCTGAGCGCCAGTCCGGTCGCGGCCAGGCTGGCGAGGATACGGAAGGGACGAGTAAAGCGCATCGATAAGTCCTTGCATGCAGACGGCCCAGCGATGCAGGGCGCCGGGAGCGACCCGGCACACCGATGGGCGCGTGTATCGGTCCGCTGTCTCGCGGAAATTGGTGAACATACCGTTAGGTTTGAAGCGGCTTGAAAGCCGCGGTCCCGCCACGGGACAGCCTTAGGGCAAAGGTTAAACCAGCATCTCGCGTGCCGGCCCTTGCCCAAGGAACATCGCCGGAGATGCGCTCGCCCCGTACGCGCCGGCGCAGAACACCGCGATGATGTCGCCGACATTCGCGCGTGGCAAATGCGCCTTGTCCGCAAGCCGATCGAGCGGGGTGCACAGGCAACCCACAACGCTGGCTTCCTCTTCGGGATCGTCACCGAAGCGAGACGCAATCGCGAGCGGATAGTTGCGGCGCACCACGGTGCCGAAGTTCCCTGAGGCGGCGAGCTGGTGGTGGAGGCCGCCGTCGGTGATCACATACGTCTCGCCGTGGCTGACCTTCCGGTCGACTACGGTGGAAAGGTACACGCCTGCCTCGCCGACCAGATAGCGGCCAAGCTCGATGCACAGCTGAGTTTCAGCGAGGGTTTGGGGAAGCCGCTCGAACCGCTCGGCAAGACGATCGCCGACAAGGTTGAGGTCGACCGGTTTGTCCCCCGCGAAGTAGGGAATGCCCAAGCCACCGCCCATGTTGAGCTTCGGGAGAGGGCCGTGGCCGATCTCCCGGGTGAGCCGGTCGGCCAGATCGAGCACATTGGCTTGAGTCTCGGCGATCGCCTCGGCGTCGAGCGCCTGGCTCCCGGTGAAGATGTGAAGGCCGCGCCAGTTGGCGCCGGCAGCAATCAGCTCCTTCGCCAGCGCAGGCACGCGGTCGGCATCGAGTCCGAACGGTTTGGCGCCCCCGCCCATCTTCATTCCCGAACCGCGCAGTTCAAACTCGGGATTGACCCGGATCGCTAGACGCGGCGCTATCGCGAGGCGCTCGCCGATCGCAAGCGCACGGCGCGCTTCGTTCTCGCTCTCGCAATTGAGCGTCGCGCCGGCGGTTATGGCCGCTTCGAGCTCGGCATCGCGCTTGCCCGGTCCCGCGAAGCTGACCAGCGCGGGATCGATCCCGGCCGCAGTCACCATCGCGAGCTCGCCGCCCGAAGCGATGTCGAACCCATCGACCAGCCCCGCCATATGTTCGAGCACCGGGCGCCACGAGTTGGCCTTCACTGCGTAGTGGATCGCAAGCCGATCGGGCATCGCCGCGCGCAATTCCGTCATCCTTCGGTCGAGGTGAGCGCGCGAATAGACGAACAGCGGGGTGCCGCCGGCCTTGGCCACCAGCGCGGTGGCCGTGTGGCCGCCGATTGCCAGTTGCCCGCCGAGCGCTTCGTAGCCTGATGGAACCGGTCCCAACGGCTTCATGCCGCGAACTCGCGCGCAATGGCATTGCGATCGAGCTTGCCGTTTGGATTGCGCGGCATCTCGTCGTAGCGCTGCACGAGGCGCGGCTGCATGAAGTTGGGCAGCGCGCTCGCCAGCGCCTTCTTCAGCGCGCCCGGATCAAAAACTTCGCCTGCACGTACCGCCAGGCACACCGCCTCACCCAGCTTGGGATCGGGTATGCCGACTGCGACAGCTTCGGCGACGAGGCCGGTGGCAATCGCCGCTTCCTCTACCTCCTGGGGGCTGATGCGGTTGCCGGCGCTCTTGATCATCGCATCCCGACGCCCGACGAAATAGAGCAGTCCGTTCGCTTCTCGCAGCACCCGATCACCCGACCATACCGCGATGCCCCCGTAAGCCGACGCGCGCGGTGCAGGCTTGAAGCGCTCCGCCGTTCGCTCATCGTCGCGCCAGTATCCGTACGAGACCAGCGGTCCCGCGTGGACCAATTCACCTTCGGCCCCGTCCACCGCCACTTCTCCCTCGTCGTCGATGACCATGATTTCGGCAAAGGGGATGGCCCTGCCCATTGAGGTCGGATGACGATCGACCAGCGACGGGTCGAGATACGTCGATCGGAACGCTTCCGTCAGCCCGTACATCGGAAACAGCCGCGCGGCCGGAAAAATCCGCCGCAAGTCGCGCACGAGCCCCTCGGTCAGCGCACCTCCGCTGTTGGTAAGCCGTCGCATCGTGCGAACGGCGTCTTCGGGCCAGTCGATCTCGGCTAGCTGTAGCCACAGTGGAGGCACCGCAGCGAGTGTCGTGACAGCGTGCTTTGCGCAAGCCTTCGCGACATCGCGCGGCACCAGGTAATCGAGCGGGGCCACCGCTCCCCCTGCGTACCACGTCGAAAGCAGCTGGTTCTGCCCGTAGTCGAAACTCAGCGGCAGCACCGCGAGCGTCACGTCATCGGCCGCCAGATCGAGGTAATGCGCGACGCTCACCGCGCCGAGCCACATGTTGGCGTGGCTCAGCATGACGCCCTTGGGCTTACCGGTCGATCCGCTGGTGTACAGGATCGCTGCCAGCTCGTCGGGATCGTGGTCCGAGGGACCAAGAGGTTCGCAGTCGTCCTCCAATCCCCACAGCTCTTCTTCGGCAAGCACCGAGCATCCCGTGGGCACATCGCCGTCCTCCAGCGTGGTCAGCCGCGCGCGGGTCGCAATCAGAAGGGCGGCGCCGCTGTCGGCAAGAATATGCGCCGCCTGCGCGCGCTTGAGCAGCGGGTTGATCGGCACGTGCACCACGCCGGCCCTCGCGCAGGCGAGCGGCATCAGGCAGGTAGCCTCGCCCTTGGCGGCCCAGCTCGCCACGCGATCGCCTTTCGCCGCGCGCGCCGCCAGCCAGCCCGCGAGCTGCGCGACACGGTTCCTTAAATCCTGATGGCTAAGCGTGGCCGAGCGCAAGATCAGTGCCGCCGCCCGCCCCTCGCCCCGCTCGGCGAGATGATCGAGCGGCCGGGGTCGCGAATCGAGCGCTGTGGGCATGATTACTCCGAAGGGACGAGAAGCGCGGTGGTCGCGGTCAGCTATCACGACACGGTTAACGTCTTGCAAGGCGTCGCGATCAAGCCCGACGGGCCATTTCACCGGCCCGAATGGTTTGCGCTGCTCGCCGACGATGCTCCCGCGGCGCTGATCGTGCTGGCGAGCGATGGCGACCAGACCATCGCGCTACCGCTCACCAAGACCAGCGGGCGCATCGAACCGTTGCGCAACTGGTATGCTTTCACGTGGCGTCCGCTCGGCAGCGATAGCCCCATGCTGTTGCGCCAGGCTGCAAGCGATTTGCGCCAGCGCACCCATCGGGTGACGTTATGGCCGGTGCCGGACGAGGACGGTTCGGCCACTCGCCTCGCCGTGGCTTTTAACGAAGCAGGCTGGTCGGTGGATAGCCAACCTTGCGATCATAACCACGTCCTGCCGATCGAAGGCCGCAGCTTTGCCGAATACTGGGCCTGCCGGCCGGGGCAGATGCGCACCACGCTCAAGCGCAAGGCTAAAAAGGTCGCTGTCGAAATCCTCGACCGCTTCGATCCGCAGGCCTGGGCGGCTTACGAGGCGATCTACTCCGAAAGCTGGAAGCCTGAGGAAGGCGATCCCGCATTGCTGCGCCGCTTTGCCGAAGCCGAAGGTGCGTCGGGTCGCATACGTCTTGGCCTCGCGCGCGCCGAGGGAGAACCCGTGGCCGCGCAATTCTGGACGGTCGAAAACGGGACCGCCTACATCCACAAGCTTGCACACCGCGAAAGCGCCAAGCCGTTATCAGCCGGCGCCACCTTGAGCGCGGCGTTGTTCGAGCGCGTGATCGACCAGGATAGAGTCGATCTCGTCGATTTCGGTACCGGCAACGATGCGTACAAACGGGACTGGATGGAACTCGACCGGACGCGGTATCGGATAGATTGCCTCGATCCTGCACAGCCTCGCGCGTGGCCGGCGCTCGCAAAGCGCGCGCTTGCACGCAAATCAGCCTACCGCTAGGGGCGGCGCGCTTTCGCATCGGAGCCGCAAATGACGGTTGATCATCACCATCTGGCCGCCAGCCGCGCCGAAATCGACGCACGACTGCGCTCTATTCTGGTCGATGCGCTTGGTCTCGATGCCGACCGCGTGGCAGGGTTCGACGCGCAAACCGGCCTGTTCGGCCATTTGCCCGAGCTTGATTCGATGGCGGTCGCCGGCTTGCTGACCGAAATGGAAGACCAGCTTGGCATCATCATCGATGATGACGATGTCGATGGCGAGATGCTCGAGACTTACGGCGGTTTGCTCGCCTTCGCCGAGGCCAAAGCCGCCTCGGCGTGACCCCGTTTGAACTCATCGACTGGCCGTGCCCTGCCCGCGACGGCGGGCTGCACGAGGAAATGGCGCTCGTCTTCGATCGTGGGCGCGAGCACCGGCTGCTGGTGCTTCCCGCGTGGTTCGACGAGGCGAACAAGCTGCGCCGACACACCGTCGAGGTGATGCGCCGGCTCGACCTGTCGGGGATCGACAGCTTTCTGCCGGACCTGCCAGGCTGCAACGAAAGCGAAGCGGAGCTTCCCGTGCAAACGCTACAATGCTGGCGCGAGCTGCGCTGTGGCGGCGGGCGATCACTTCCGCGCGACCCATGTGCTGACGATGCGCGCCGGCGCTCTTTTGGCCCCTGATGGACCGCCGGGATGGGCTTACGCGCCGATCGATGGGAAACGCGTGCTGCGGTCGATGCTGCGCGCCCGTTCGATCGCGGCGCGCGAAGCCGGCGTCCGCGAACGCGCCGAGGACGTTCAGACGCGGGCGCGTGAGCAGGGTATCGTGCTGGGCGGATGGTCGATCGGAGCGGAGATGTTTCGCGCGCTGGAGACCGCGCAACCGGGCTCAGGATTGACCAAGATCGAACAGTCCGTTCTTGGCGGAGCGGGCCTCTGGCTACGCGCGGAGCCCGGTGAAGAACCCGAGCAGGCCGATGCACTCGCCGCTCTGCTCGCGATGGGCATAACTGGCGCATGAGCCGGCTTCACCTGACCTTCGAGGCTGCTGACACGACCCTCGCCGGCACGCTCGATACCGGCTCCGGAGCGAGCGGATTGTTGCTGGTAAGCGGCGGTAATGAGGTGCGCTCAGGCGCATTTTCGGGTCAAGCTGCGCTTGCCGCACGGATCTCCGCCGCCGGCTTCCCGGTATTCCGCTTCGATCGCCGCGGAGTTGGCGATAGCGGCGGGGAGAACAAAGGCTTCCGCAACAGCGCCAGGGACGTCGAGAGCGCGCTGGCGGCGTTCCGGGTGATCGCTCCGAACGTCCACCGTGTGGTCGGCTTCGGCAACTGCGACGCGGCGAGCGCTCTCATGCTGGCCCACGGCGCCGAATGCGACGCGCTGGTACTGTCCAACCCATGGACCATCGAGAACGACGACACCACGCCGCCGCCGGCGGCTGTCCGGGCGCGTTACGCTGAAAAGCTCAGGAACCCGCGCGAAGTGGTGCGCTTGCTGACCGGTGGGGTGAACCTCGGCAAGCTTGCGAAGGGGCTAGTCCACGCGGGTCGGCGCAATGCGGCGCGCACGACGCTGGCGGAAGAAATGGCTGCAGGGCTCGCAGCCTTCGAAGGGCCGGTGCGCATCGTACTCGCCGGGGCCGACCGCACGGCGCAAGTGTTCTCAGCCAGTTGGGACGCAGCCGACCCCCGGGTCGCTCGATGCGAAGGTGCGGGGCACGCATGGGGCGAACCCGAGGCGCGCGATTTTCTCGATCGCCATCTGCTCGAGATGCTGCGGGGCTAAAGCTTCAACTAGCGGACGAACAAGCTCGCCAGTTCGACGTGAGTCGACCAGCGGAACTGTCCCACGGGGCGCAACTCGGCGAGGCGGAAACCGGCATCGGTGAGCACGCGCGCGTCCTTGGCCCAGCTTGATGGGTTGCAGCTGATATAGACGATGCGTTGCAGGGCGCTTTCAGCAATGCGCGCGACCTGCTCTCGGGCGCCTGCGCGCGGTGGATCGAGCAGGACGCCGTCGAAGCGGCCAAGCTCGTCGGGCTGGAGCGGATTGCGGAACAAGTCGCGGTGATATGCTTCCACCGGCGCCCGCGAGCGCGTGGCGGCGAGACGGCACGCCAGATGGGCATCGCGCGCCGCTTCGAAAGCCGCCACCCGGCCGCCCAGTGCAAAGGCGAATGTGCCGAGGCCGGAGAACAAGTCCGCGACTAACGCGCTATCGGCCAGCCATTCGTGCGTCGCTGCCATCAGCGCCGCTTCGCCGTCGGCGGTCGCCTGCAAGAACGCGCCGGACGGCAGCGGCACCGGAACGCCGCCAAAGGTCACCGTGACGGGCTCGGGCTCCCAGATCGCTTCGGCGCCGTAACCGAGATCGACCGTCAGCCGTGCGAGCGTGTTCACTTGCGCGAATTCGAGTACCGCCTCGGTGGCCGCCAGACCTTCCATCGCGAAGTTCTTAAGACCGCAATCGACGCCCTGGTCTGCGAGAGTCAGCTCGATATCGACCGCCCAACGTCCGCGCTGAGTCGCGAGCAGACGCCGCAAGGGAGCCACCAGCCCGAACAATTCGGGCCGGATCACGTGGCATTCGGCGAGATCGACGATCCGGTGCGACCCGGCTTCGCGAAAGCCGACGACGGGGCGGCCGCCCTGGCTGGCCGCGTGCAGCGTGGCCCGGCGGCGCGCGCGCGGCGGAGACAGGTGGGGCTGGGCCACTTGCTCCGGCTCGATCCCTTGTGATTGCGCAGCGTAGGTCACCCGGTCGCGCACGAACGCCGCGAGCGCCGCTTCGTCGAGATGCTGGAGCTGGCACCCGCCGCAACGCCCGAAGTGACGGCACGGTGGCGTGGCGCGGTGCGGTCCGGGCTGCAAACTGCCATCGGGCAACACGAGGTCCCCGGGCGCCGCGAACGCTACGTGCCGACCGCTTTCGGTCACGCCGTCGCCTTTTGCGGCAACGCGCACGATCTGTTCAGCCAAGGTCACAAGAAGTGCGCATATGCGGTTGAAATACTGTTTGAAAGATCGTCGGCGGTGAGCGCCGGTCCGGCGATCCTGGCGGCTTCGGTGTGCAACCACACTGCCTCGCCGCCGGCGATGAAGGGATCGCCGTGGCACGCCAGTCGGCTCGCCGCCAGGCCGGCAAGAACGTCGCCAGTGCCGGCAGTCGACAGCCAGCTCGATGCGGGCGGGAAAAACGCCACCCGACCGTCCGGCGCGGCGAGGATCGTATCGGGGCCTTTTGCCAGCACCGTCATGCCGGTCATCTCAGCCAGTGCGCACGCGCGGGTCAATTTTCCGCCGGGAGTGATCTCGAACGACTTGCCGAGCGTTTCCAGTTCACCCTCGTGCGGAGTGACCAGCAGCCGCGATGCGTCGATCCCTTCGAGCATGTCATCATCGATCAGGTGGAGCGCGTCGGCGTCAATCACCGTTGGCACGCCCCGGTCCAGCACGGCGTGCAGGCGGTTGCGTGCTTCGTCGTCGCGGCCCAACCCCGGGCCCACTAGCAGCGCCGACCAGCGCTTGTCCTTCAGCGCTATGTCGAGCGGCGATCGTTCGGCTACCAAAGCGGCGGGAGCGGCGGGCTGCTCGCTCGGCGAAAGCAGTTTCACGTACCCCGCCCCGCCCCGCATGGCCGCCTGGGCCGCGAGCAGAGCGGCTCCCGGCATCGCCCCCGCCACAATCCCGACCAGCCCGCGGCTGTACTTGTGCGCATCACGCGACGGGAGCGACAGGTGCGGGCGAGGAAACACCCACGCCGCGCCGGCGACCGGCTCGACGCCGATGTCGACCCGTCGCCGCTCGCCCATCAGCCCGCTCGCCGGCATCAGGAAATGGGCCGGCTTCCACGCTCCAAGCGCGAGCGTGAGGTTGGATGGCACCACAGCGCCCAGCAGCGCTCCGTCATCGGTCGCGACTCCGCTCGGCAGATCGATGGCCACGGTGAAATCGTGCAACGCGGCAAGCTGGCTCAGCAATGTAGCGTGCTCGCCCGACAGCGGCCGCGACAAGCCGGAGCCAAACAGGCAATCGACGAATACGCCGCCACGCTGATGGCTTGGTCCGGTCGGCACCTCGCCTTGCCACGCGGTTTTTGCCCGGTGTGCCGCCTCGGTCGCAGGAGGCAAGGGCGCGACCAGCGCCACCGCAAGCCCTCCCGCGCGCAATGTCTCGGCGATCACGTAACCATCCCCGCCGTTGTTGCCGGGACCGCACAGCACAGTGACCGAGCGGCCCGTTGCGACACGCCGGATCCACTCGGCTGCTCCACGTCCCGCACGTTGCATGAGCGCGTCGACTGACACTCCGCCGTCGATCAGCGCCTGCTCGGCCGCGTGCATCTGGGCTGCGGTGAGAACTTGTTCAGGGACGAGCATCGATGTCGGCGGGAAAGCGGTAGCGGTCGGGCCCAACGGCGACCTCGCGCACGGGCGGATCGCCGTGCAGCGAATTGACCGCTTCGTCGGCTCCGTCGATGGCGATCATGCTCTGGCGATCCTGCGCGATGCGAAAGCGCCGGAACGCGCCGTTGGGGTGGCGCACGACGAACTCGCGGCCCTGCTCGCCGGCGACCATTTCTACGAGGCAGTCGAGACCGAATTCGCTGCCTTCGCCTTGCGCGCACTCGATGCGGACCGCGCCCTCGCTGGCTTGCGGTTGCGCTTCGCCGCGATTGCAGGCGACCAGGACCAACAGCACAATCGCCGGCCAGCAGCGCATCAGCCGCGCTTCAACCGGCTGAGATCGCGCACCGCGCCGCGCGCCGCGCTGGTGGTCATTGCGGCGTAAGCCTCGAGCGCTGTCGACACGGCCCGCTGGCGGGGCTTGGCGGGGAACCACCCGTGCTCCGCTTGCGCCGCGCGGCGCAAAGAGAGTTCTCGTTCGGGCACCGCGAGAGTTATCGTGCGGTTTGGGATGCTGATTTCAATCCGATCCCCGTTCTTCACCAGCGCAATCATGCCGCCTTCGGCCGCCTCGGGACTGACATGGCCGATCGACAGGCCCGAAGTGCCACCTGAAAAACGCCCGTCGGTAATCAGCGCGCAATCGGCGCCCAGACCCTTCGATTTGAGATAACTCGTCGGATAGAGCATTTCCTGCATGCCCGGACCGCCGCGCGGCCCTTCGTAGCGGATCACCACCACGTCGCCGGCCACGATCTGGTCGGTCAGGATCGCCGCCACTGCCGCGTCCTGGCTTTCGTAGACTTTGGCCGGACCGGTGAACGTGAGGATATGCTCGTCGACGCCGGCGGTTTTGACGATGCAGCCGTCGGGCGCGAGGTTGCCCGAGAGCACGGCGAGCCCGCCATCCTGGCTGAATGCGTGTTCCTTGGCGCGGATCACCCCGCCCTGGCGGTCGGTGTCGAGCGCATCCCAGCGCCGCGACTGGCTGAAGGCGGTCTGCGTCGGCACGCCGCCGGGCGCGGCGCGGTAGAAATCCTGCACCGCTGGGCTGTTGGTCAGGCGGACGTCCCAATCGGCCAGCGCGTCGCCCATCGTCGGGCTGTGAACGGTGGGAAGCGCGGTGTGGAGGAGCCCGCCGCGGTCAAGCTCGCCCAGGATCGCCATGATCCCGCCCGCACGGTGAACATCTTCCATATGGACGTCGCTCTTGGCCGGGGCGACTTTGCACAAGCAAGGCACATGGCGGCTCAACCGATCGATGTCGGCCATCGTGAAATCGACCCCCGCCTCATGCGCCGCCGCGAGCAGGTGGAGCACGGTATTGGTCGAACCGCCCATCGCGATGTCGAGGCTCATGGCGTTCTCGAACGCCTCAAAGCTGGCGATCGAACGCGGCAGCACGCTCTCGTCCCCGTCCTGGTAATAGCGATTGCACAACGCCACCACGAGCCGCCCGGCACGCTCGAACAGGCCCTGCCGGTCGGAATGGGTCGCGAGCACCGAGCCATTGCCCGGCAGCGACAAACCGAGCGCCTCGGTCAGGCAATTCATCGAATTGGCGGTGAACATGCCCGAGCACGATCCGCAAGTCGGACATGCCGCGCGCTCGATGTCGGCCACTTCCTCGTCGGTGTAATGCTCGTCGCCGGCGGCCACCATCGCATCGACCAGGTCGAGCGCGACCTCTTTTCCCCTGAGCACCACCTTCCCGGCTTCCATCGGTCCGCCGGAGACAAACACCGCCGGCACGTTGATCCGCAGCGCGGCCATCAGCATGCCGGGGGTGATCTTGTCGCAATTGGAGATGCACACCATCGCATCGGCGCAATGCGCGTTGACCATGAATTCGACGCTGTCGGCGATCAGTTCGCGGCTGGGCAGCGAATAGAGCATCCCGTCATGCCCCATCGCTATGCCATCATCGACCGCTATCGTATTGAATTCCTTGGCCACTCCGCCTGCAGCTTCGATCTGGCGCGCGACCAGTTGCCCGAGGTCCTTGAGGTGCACGTGCCCCGGCACGAACTGGGTGAACGAATTGACCACCGCAACGATCGGCTTGCCGAAGTCGCCGTCTTTCATGCCCGTCGCGCGCCATAGCCCGCGGGCGCCGGCCATGTTGCGGCCGTGAGTCGAAGTGCGGGAACGTAAGTCGGGCATGGCAGGGATCCTGGGTGTCGCGGCGGGCTTAGGCCAATCGCCGCGCGGCGCGAAGGCGGTTTTGCTTAGGCGGCCTCAAGCGCAAGTGCCACCCGGCCGGCGACATCCGCGATCAACCCCGCCCACCGCGCCTGACCGTCCGCATCGCCGATCTGGTCCTGCCGTACCTCGATTGCGAGATAGGGACGCCCCCGCGCCTCGGCGTGGCGGTCCATCGTCGCGTTGAGTTCGCGGCCCGAATAAGGCTGGTTGTCGCCCACCGTGAAGCCCGCTTCACCGAACAGGCGGATCGCGTGACGCGCGGCGCGTTGATCGTGGTTGTAGAGCAGCGCCACCTCCCACGGCCTGGCCTCGTCGGGGCGCGATCGCAGGCTGGGGGTGAAGCTGTGCAGCGAGACGATCAGCCGCGGATCGAGCCTATCGAGCCAGGCGCCGAGCGCATCGTGATAAGGCCGATGGAAACGCGCGAGCCGCGTCTCGACATCGGCACCGACGTTGCCCGGGATCGCGTGACCATCGCTAGCCTCGGGCACGACCGCGGGGCTGTCCTCCACGCGGTGAAGGTCGCACACCAACCGGCTGACCGTAGCAAGGTGGGCGGCGACGCCATGACGTCGCGCCATGCGTTCCGCCACGCCTTCCACGCCGATATCGATCGCAATGTGTTCATTCATGAGCGCGGGATCGATCTTGAGGTCGATGTCGCCGGGCACGAAGTTGGAAGCGTGATCGGCCACCACGACGATCCCGCCGCGCAAGTCCTGCGGACCAAGCTGGCGCCACGGCCGCCATCCACTCACGGGCGCAGCCTTCCGGACATGCGCCACCATCCGGGGTGCTCGGCCGCTATGCGCTCGGACGCTCCGCGCAAGGCGTCGACGTCGGGGTAGAGTGCAAAGCAAGTAGCGCCCGAACCGGACATGCGCGCCAGGGTCGGCGTGGTCCTTTCCAGCGCCGCGAGCACGTCGCCCACCTCCGGTACCATCGCGATCGCCGGCCGCTCGAGATCGTTGCGCCCGCCCCGTGCGATGACCGACGCTGGTGCCTCGGGCAGCGGGCCGCGATCGATTCCGTCCCATCGATCGAATACCGGCCCCGTCGCCAGCGCAATCCGGGGATTGACCAGAAGGACAGGAGTCCCATCCAGATCGTTGACGACGTGAGATAATTCGGCGCCCGTGCCCCGCCCGAGGCACATCTTGCTTTCGACACACGCCGGCACGTCCGCTCCAAGCGCGGCGGCCCGGACGCGCCAATCGTCCGGCAATCCGGCCATCTGTTCGACGATCCGGAACACGGCGCCCGCGTCGGCCGAGCCGCCTCCCAGCCCCGCCGCGACCGGCAGTACCTTTTCGAGCGATACCGAAAGCCCGTCGGTCCGGGGCAGCTTACCCAACGCCTTGGCAACGATATTGCCAAACGGATCAGATAGTTGCGGGGCGAATTCGCCAAAGACTGTCAATTCGTCCCGCGGCGCCCGCCGCGCTGTCAGCACGTCCCCTGCATCGACGAACGCGAACAGCGTCTCGAGCTCGTGATACCCGTCCTCGCGTCGGCGCCTGACGTGCAGCGCAAGGTTGACCTTGGCGTAGGCGATCTCGCGCAAGGCGGATCACATGTTCGGGTAGTTGGGCCCACCGCCGCCTTCCGGCGTGACCCAGGTGATGTTCTGATTGGGGTCCTTGATGTCGCAGGTCTTGCAATGGACGCAGTTCTGCGAGTTGATCTGGTATTTCGCTTCGCCAGTGGCGTCGTCGATCAGCCATTCGTAGACGCCCGCCGGGCAATAACGCGCCGAGGGGCCGCCGTAGACGCCGAGTTCGCTCGTCTTCTGCAGCGGCAGGTCCTTGACGATCAGATGGTTGGGCTGATCCTCCGCGTGGTTGGTGTAGCTGTAGGCGACGCTGGTCAGCCGGTCGAAGCTGATGACCCCATCGGGCTTGGGATAGGCAATCTGCGGGAACAAGTCGGCGCGGCCGGTCAACTCGTAGTCCGGCTCGTGCTTCATCGCCGGGATGATCGGCAGCTTGAGATAGCGCAGCCACATGTCGATCCCGGCGACGATGGTGCCGAAATCGCCGCCGAACTTGGCGACCGCGGGCTGCGCGTTCTGTACCAGCTTCAACTCGTGCGCGATCCAGCTGTCTCGCACCGCCGCGTCGTAATCCATCAGCGCGGTCTTTTCCTCGCCGCGCGCGATGGCGGCGGCGATGGATTCCGCCGCCAGCATTCCGCTCTTGATCGCCGTGTGGCTGCCCTTGATGCGGGGAACGTTGACGAAGCCGGCCGCGCACCCGACCAGCGCGCCGCCGGGGAACGCCAGCTTGGGCACCGATTGCCAGCCGCCCTCGTTAATGGCGCGGGCGCCGTAAGCCACCCGCTTGCCGCCTTCGAGGTATTCACGGATCGCAGGGTGCTGCTTCCAGCGCTGGAATTCGTGGAACGGGCTGACCCACGGATTGCGATAGTCGAGCGCTGTGACGAAACCGATCGCGATCTGCCCGTTCGCCTGGTGATAGAGAAACCCCCCGCCCCAGCTTTCGCTTTCGGATAGCGGCCAGCCCTGGGTATGGATCACCCGGCCGGGTACGTGCATCTCGGGATCGATATCCCAGATTTCCTTGATGCCGAGCCCGTACACTTGCGGCTGGCAATCGGCTTCGAGGTCGAACCTGGCCTTCATCCGCTTGGTCAGGTGACCGCGCGCGCCTTCGGCGAACAGCGTGTACTTTGCGTGGATTTCCATCCCGGG
Organism: uncultured Alphaproteobacteria bacterium; assembly: GCA_963781525.1. Taxonomy (GTDB): domain Bacteria; phylum Pseudomonadota; class Alphaproteobacteria; order Sphingomonadales; family Sphingomonadaceae; genus Tsuneonella. The sequence continues at coordinate 446,741 of CAWAGD010000008.1, forward strand.
CTGGTAATCGCCCTTGTGGGATCCATCGGCGGCGACGCCCATGTCCTGGGTGATCACCCCGCCGACCGCGCCATCTTCGCCGATAATGACTTCCGCCGCGGGAAAGCCCGGGAATACCATAACCCCGAGCGCCTCGGCCTGTTCGCCAAGCCAACGGCACATGTTCGCCAGGCTGCCGGTGTAGCAGCCTTCGTTCGACATGAACGGCGGCATCATCAGGTGCGGCAGGCCGGTCTTGCCTTTCTTGCTCAATACCCAGTGCCAGTTGTCGGTCACCGGCACTTGCGCCAGCGGGCAGGTCTCGCGCCAGTCGGGGAGCAGTTCGTCGAGGCCGCGCGGATCGACCACCGCGCCCGACAGGATATGCGCGCCGATCTCGCTGCCCTTTTCGAGCACGATCACCTCAAGTTCGGCGTTGACTTGCTTCAGGCGGATCGCCGCGGCGAGGCCCGCCGGGCCACCGCCGACGATGACAACGTCGCACGGCATCGATTCTCGTTCGCTCATCGGTCTTCAGCTCACTGTTTCACGGTCAATGAAGCGCTTGATTGCAGTGGCTGGGCAGGTCAAGGCTTTGTGCTTCGCAATGATGCCCCGCCCCGCCCCTTCCGCGCTGACAAGCGACATCGCCGCCGCGCTCGACTGGTGGCGCGAAGCGGGCGTCGATGCGACTTACAGCGACGAACCACGCGGCTGGCTGGCCGAAGCCGCCGGTGCCGAGCCGCCCGCTATCGAAGCGGCCAAGACGGCCGAACAACCGCCGCCCGCACCCGCCCGGCAGATCGGCGGCCCGCGGGCGGCCTGGCCGCAGGATCTGGCGGCATTCCGGCAGTGGTGGCTTACCGACCCCACCCTCGACGAAGGGGGCCTTGCCCCGCGCATCGCGCCGGTCGGAGAGGCGAACCCGGCGCTGATGGTGCTGGTCGCTACGCCGGAGGAAGCCGATAGCGGCCCACTGCTTGGCGGTCCGCAGGGACACCTGCTGGGCGGCTTCCTGCGCGCGGCGGGCCTCGCGGACAGCCAGGTCTACCGCGCCAGCGTGCTCCCGCGTCATAACCCCCTGCCCGATTGGCGCGGGCTGGCCGAAGAAGGGCTCGGCGCAGTGATCGCCCACCACGTCCAGCTGGTGCAGCCGGAGCGCCTGCTGATCCTCGGTCTGAACATCCTGCCGCTTTGCGGGCACGACCCGGCGCAAGGTCCTGCCGCGTTATCCTTTTTTAACCATGAAGGCGGCAGGGTGCCTGCGCTGGCCGAGGCCGGGCTCGACCGACTGCAAGGAAATCCTCAGTTGCGAGCCCGCCTGTGGAAGCGCTGGCTGGAGTGGACAGACAGGTGACAATTCGATGATGGCGGCAAGGCGCGCGCGGTTGGTATGGGGTTTGGCAGGCGCGTTTGCCTGCGCCGTTTCGACGCCCGCGCTCGCCAACAGCTCTGCCGCCGAATACTTCCGCGCCCGCGCCATCTCGAGCAACGTCCCCGAACTGCTCAGCAAGTCCGACCGCGACTGGTACAAATCGCTGTTCGCCGCGATCGACCTGCACGACTGGACGCGGGTCGACGCAATGTTCGCCGAAAAGCCCGAAGGTCCGCTGCACCAGGTGGCGCGGGCGCAATACTATCTCGATGCCGCGAGTCCCGAAGATCGAGCTGCCCGCAATCGAAAGCTGGCTCGCCGACGGAACCCACCTCCCCCAGGCAGTCCAAATCGCCAACCTCGGCCGCAAGCGGGGCCTGACTTCAATGCCGGGCCTGCCGGCCGAGCAGCGACTGGTGGCGCAAGGCTACGCGCCGCGCCGGGTTCTGCCCGCCAGCGTGGTCGACGGCACCATGCCGGCGGAAGTCAAGGCCGCTATCCTCGAGCGGATCAAGGGCGACGACCCGGGCAGCGCGCGGGTGCTTCTCGACGGGGTCGACGCCGGCCTGTCGAGCGAAACGCGCGCCGAATGGCGCCAGCGGGTCGCGTGGAGCTACTACATCGAGAACCAGGATGCAGCGGCGTTGGCGATGGCCAATACCGTGCGCGACGGGGGCAGCGGCGCATGGGTCGGCGAAGGCGACTGGACCGCAGGACTCGCCGCCTGGCGCCTCAACGATTGCGCCGGGGCGGCTGACGGCTTCGAGCGGGCCTCGCGTTCGGCGCAGAACCTCGAACTGACCGCCGCGGCTTACTACTGGTCGAGCCGAGCACTGGTGCGCTGCCGTCAGCCGGAAAAGGCCGCCGAACAGTTGCGCGGTGCCGCGAGACTCGACGAAACGCTGTACGGCATGCTGGCGCGCGAAGCGCTCGGCCAGGAGTTGCCGGATGGCGCGCGGAGTGCCGATTTCAACCTGGCGGATTGGCAGCGGCTGCGCGACGCGCCCAACGTGCGCACCGCGGTCGCCCTGGCCGAGATCGGACGCGATACCCTCGCCGACCAGGTCCTGCGGCACGAAGCCAAGATCGGCCCGGCGAGCGAATACGATGCCCTCAGCCGCCTCGCCCGCGAGCTCGGGCTGCCCTCGACACAGCTGTGGATGGCGGCCAACGCCCCTCGCGGCGCGAAAGCGCAGACCGCGCTGCGCTATCCCGCCCCGCGCTGGCAGCCAAGCGATGGTTGGAAGGTCGACCCCGCGCTGGCCTTTGCCCACACGCTGCAGGAATCGCGCTTCCAGACCGACGCGGTCAGCCCCGCGCAGGCCAGAGGGCTGATGCAGATCACCCCGATCACCGTTCGCCAGCACGCTCCGCGGCTCAACATGAGCGCAAGTTACGTCAATCTGGCCGATCCGGCGACCAACCTCGCCTTCGGGCAGGAAAATCTTGAGATGCTGCGCGACAGCTCCGCCACCGGGGGGCTGCTGCCTAAGATAATGGCGGCGTACAACGCCGGTCTTTCGCCAATTACGCGGTGGAACACCGAAGTGCACGACCAGGGCGATCCTTTGCTGTACATGGAGAGCATTCCGTACTGGGAGACGCGCGGTTACGTCGGGATCGTGATGCGCAACTACTGGATGTACGAGCGGCAGGCCGGCGGCGCGAGCGACAGCCGCATCGCACTGGCGCAAGGCATGTGGCCGACGTTCCCCGAGCTGGCGGGCGGCGGCGCGGTGCGGCTCACCGCCGCGAATTGATCCCGGCCCGAGAGCCGCTAGCCAATTCCCGATGTTCTGCGTATGTTCTCACGCGTGGAACGACGACTCGATCCTGGGGTAAACGGACGCGGCGCGCAGTCTGACGCGGCATCGTCGCGGTTCGGGCTCGCCAAGCGCGAGGCAGACGGCGACTGGCGCGATTATGTCGAACTACTCGACGGCCCGCCGGTCAAGCTCCGCACCACCGTGACCGAGGAGCGCCCCAAGACCATCCTCACTTTCAACAGCTCGCCCGACATCGGCTTCGATCGCTCGATCAACGCGTACCGGGGATGCGAGCACGGCTGCATTTATTGCTTCGCCCGGCCCAGTCACGCCTACCACGATCTGTCGCCGGGGCTCGATTTCGAGACCAGGCTGTTCGCCAAGCCCGACGCCGCGCGGCTGTTGCGAGAGACTTTGGCCAAGCCCAGGTATCGGCCCAAGCCGATCGCGATGGGGACCAACACCGACCCCTACCAGCCGATCGAACGCGACTACCGCATCACCCGGCAAGTGCTCGAGGTGTGTCTCGATGCGCGCCATCCGATGACCATCACCACCAAGTCCGATCGCGTGCTCGACGATATCGACCTGCTGCGCGAAATGGCGGCGCAGCGGCTGGTCGCCGTGGCGATCTCGGTGACTTCGCTCGATCCGGCGCTGTCGGGCAAGCTCGAGCCGCGGGCCGCGGCGCCGGCCAAGCGGCTTGCGGCGCTCGGCAAGCTGGTCGAAGCGGGCGTGCCGACGCATTGCTCGATCTCGCCGATCATCCCGGCGATTACCGATTGCTTCATGGAGGAGATCGTCGCTCGCGCTGCGGCGCTCGGCGTCCCCTCGATCGGCTGGATCCCGCTGCGCCTGCCGCACGAAGTCGCGCCGCTGTTCCGCGAATGGTTGTCGGTCCATTTCCCCGATCGCGGCGACAAAGTGATGAGCATCGTTCGCTCGATCCGGGGAGGACGCGACAACGATCCCGATTTTTTCACTCGCATGCAGCCAAGCGGGGTGTGGGCCGACTTGTTCCGCGCGCGCTTCCGCCTTGCCGCCCGGCGCGCCGGCATCGGCAAGAAGCGGTTCGAACTCGATTGCACGCGGTTCAGGCCGCCCGCGGCCGGCGGGCAAATGCGGCTGCTTTGATCATAGCTTCCGGATGGCAGCCGTTCGTGCTCGACCAGCGTAGTGCGAACCCGCGCTAGAGGCTGAGCTGCATGTAAACCGTATCGAGCAAACGGCCGAACTTGCGCCCGACGTTGCGCATCCGGCCAGCTTCGACAAACCCGGCCTTGGCGTGAAGCGCGACGCTGGCGGGCTCGGCCCCGCCGATCACCGCGATGACATGCTCGAACCCGCACGCCGCCGCTGCCTTTACCAAAGACGCGAGCAAGGCGGCCCCTATGCCCTGGCCGACCTGGTCCGGGGCAACGTAGACGCTGTCCTCGCAGGTCGCGGCGTATGCGGGCCGATCGCGGAACTGGGAAGCATACGCGTAAGCGACCACCTTGCCGTCCTGTTCGGTCACCAGGAACGGCCATCCGCGATCGACGATGGCAGCGATCTTGCCGGCCCAGAACTCCACGGATGGCGGGTCGGTGTCGAAGCTGGCAGTGCCATGTAGAACATGATGCCCGTAGATTGCCGCGATCGCCTCCGCGTCGGCTACCCCGGCCGAGCGGATCGCGCGCGACGGCACAGCTACGCCGCTGTCTGGAACGCGTCTTCGCCCAGCGCCATCATCGCGTCGGCGCCGGTCTCTATTTTGCGCCGCAACGCGCCGGCATCGGGCGTGTACCGCTCCATGAAGTAGCGCGCGGTGGTGAGCTTGGCGTTGTAAAAGGCGCCTTCGTCCGTGCCGCCCGCAACCCGTGCCGTCGCCACCCGCGCCATCTTAAGCCACATCAACCCAAGCGCGACGATGCCCATGATGTGCATGTAATGGTGCGCACCCGCGCCGAGGTTGTTGGGGTTGGCCATCGCGTTCTGCATGAACCACATCGTCGCGGCCTTCTGCTCGCCCAGCGCACGTTCGAATTGTGCGGCCATTGGCGCCAAAGCCTCGTCAGCTTTTGCGCTCGCAATCTCCTCGTCGCACAGCGCGAAGAAGCGCTGGATGCCCGCTCCCCCCTTCATCGCCAGCTTGCGGCCGCACAGGTCCATCGCCTGCACGCCATTGGTGCCTTCATAAATCTGCGCGATGCGGGCATCGCGGACGAACTGCTCCATGCCCCATTCGGCGATATAGCCGTGCCCGCCGAACACCTGCTGCATGTTGACTGCGGTCTCGAACCCCTTGTCGGTCCCGTATCCTTTCAGCACCGGTGTCAGCAGCCCAAGCAGCATGTCGGCCTCGGCGCGCTCTTCCTCGGTCGCCGCATTGTGCGTCAGGTCGACCAGCAGCGCTGCCCACAGGTAAAGCGCGCGAGTGCCTTCGGTGAAAGCCTTGGCGTCCATCAGCATGCGCCGCACGTCGGGGTGGACGAAAATCGGATCGGCCTTCGCTTCCGGCTCGGCGGGCCCGGTCAGCGCGCGGCCCTGGCGCCGGTCAAGCGCGTAGGCGACCGCGTTCTGATAGGCGACTTCGGCCTGCGACAGACCCTGGATGCCGACGCCGAGCCGGGCCGCGTTCATCATGATGAACATGGCCGCGAGGCCCTTCATCTCCTCGCCCAGCAGCCAGCCCTTTGCGCCGTCGTAGTTCATCAAGCAGGTCGAATTGCCGTGAATGCCCATCTTGTGCTCGAGCGATCCGCACTCAAGCGTGTTGCGCTCTCCCAGCGAGCCATCGTCGTTCACCAGCACCTTGGGGACGATGAACAGGCTGATGCCTTTGCTGCTGTCGGGCGCGCCCGGTGTCTTGGCGAGCACCAGGTGGATGATATTGTCGGTCAGATCGTGCTCGCCGGCCGAGATGAATATCTTCGTCCCGGTAATCGCATAGCTGCCGTCGGCCTGCGGTTCCGCTTTGGTGCGGATGAGGCCGAGGTCGGTGCCACATTGCGGCTCGGTCAGGTTCATCGTCCCGAGCCATTCGCTGGCGATCATTTTCGGCGCGTAAAGCGATTTCTGCGCGTCGCTGCCGACGGCAAGGATCGCACTGACCGCCCCGTTGGCGAGACCGGGATACATCCCGAACGACTGGTTGGCGCTTGAAATAAACTCCTCGAGCACGAAACCCAGTACGTGCGGCATACCCTGTCCGCCGAACTCGATAGGCTGCGACAGCGTGCTCCAGCCGGCCTCGACATATCGGTCGAACGCTGCCTTGAACCCGGTGGGCGTGGTCACCGAACCATCGGCGGCGCGCGTGCAGCCCTCTCGGTCGCCGACCTGATTGAGCGGCTGTAGCACTTCGGAGGCGAACTTGCCGCATTCGTCGATCACGGTGTCGATCAAGTCGGGTGTCGCGCTCTCGAAGCCGGGCAAGTTGCCATAGCCCGGTAAATCGAGGACCTCGTTGACGACGAACTTTGCGTCGCGCGTGGGGGCGGTATAGCTCGGCATTGGGAAATCCTTGTTAGCCTTCGTCGGCGACGCGTTCGACGTGGGCGATGAATTCGGTGAGATCGTTGATCGCGGCGTCGATATCGGCGCGCTGGCGCTTCATCTGCTCGACGTGAGCGCGGCACTTTTCGATCGTCACGCGGCGTTGCTCGACCCGCCCGTCGCCGAGATCGTAGAGGTCGATCATCTCGCGAATTTCGCCGAGGCTGAAGCCGACGTTCTTGGCCCGCATGATCCACGCCAGCCGCGCCCGGTCGCGCTTCGAATAGATCCGCGCCAGGCCGACCCGGCGCGGGGCAATAAGTCCTTCGTCCTCATAGAACCGCAGCGCGCGCGCCGTGCAGCCGAATTCGCCGGTCAGGTCGGAGATCGAAAACTGCTCGCGCTCGAGGTGATCGGGGCGCTCGATGTGCGCCCCATGGTGACCGGACGGGGGAGCGGACTGGTCTTTGCGAACGTGTTCGGCCATCGCCCGGCAATACGCCGCGCTTTACGTTCGCGTCAAGTATTGACGGGGCGGAGAGCGTCGCCTTCGAGCTCCCGGAAGAAGCACGAATCAGCCCCGGTGTGGCACGTGGGCCCCGCCGGCCGGCATTCGAGCACCAGCGCGTCCTGATCGCAGTCGACCATGATCCGATCCACCTTGAGGACGTTGCCCGAACTTTCGCCTTTCTTCCACAGTCGCCGGCGTGAGCGCGAATGGAAGTGCGCGAAGCCCGTTTCGCGGGTTACAGCGAGTGCCTCGGCATCCATGAACGCGACCATGCGCACCGATTTGCTATCGGCATCGATCACCACCGCGGTGAGCAGGCCCTCGTCGTCGAACTTGGGGATGAAGCGGTGTTCCGTCAGTTCCTCCATCGCGAAAACCCCTACCCTGGTCCCGCGAAGCGCTTGTTGCAGGACAGTCACAGATGTCGGGCAAAATCAGCGACCTTGCAAGATGCCGCTTTGCTCAGGACTGCTTCGGTGGGAAACCGAAGCTCGCAGTCCGAGGGGGCCGCGAAGCGAACGACGGAGCCGAAAGAGCGCCAGGTTCAGGGACCACCGATACGGACCCCGCGCCCATTGAACAGATGGGGCGCGATCGTATCGGAAGACGATGAGGGATAGGATCCAGACGGTCATGGGGGTGACCATCGTAGCCGAAAGGCGGATCCAATGTATTTCGTCACGGTACGCCCGGGGTTAACGCCCCGGGCGTTTCGTTTTCCGGGCGAGTGCCGTCGACCTCATCGAGCACTCGCGCGAAGCAGGCGATGACCACTTTCGCCGCGCCGGCTCGCTTCAACGCCCGCACGCAGGCATCGCTGGTCGCGCCGCTGGTCAACACATCGTCGACCAGGATGACTTGCGCACCTTCGAGCAACGGTGCCCGGCGCGGGTTTGCCGCCAGCGCTCCTGCCAATGCCCGCGCCCGCGCCTTGCGCCCGAGGCCGCCGAGCATAGGGGTGTGCTTGTGGCGGATCAGTCCGTCGGGGAGCAATCGCGCGCCGGTGGATCGCGCAACCTGCCGCGCGAGGAGCGCTGCCTGGTTGAACCCGCGCGCCCACAGCCGCCAGCGGTGAAGCGGCACCGGGACGACGATCCATTCGCCCCTATCGCTACTCGTAAGCGGGGGCAGCCGGGCGACGATCAGCCGCGCCAGCATCGGCGCGAGCGCGATCCGTCGGCCGTGCTTGAAGGCGAGCGCGAGCTTGCGCGATCCCTCGCCATAAAGCGTGCCGGCTGCGATCCCGTCATGGCGCGGCGGATCGGCCATGCACGGTGCGCAGAGCGCCCCGGTGTCCACGCGCGCGCTATCGAACGGCCGCTGGCAGGTGGCGCACGATGGTTCGCCGGGAATGCGCAGTTCGCTCCAGCACGCGGCGCACAGGCCGCTTTGCGCGCCGATCGCGGCTCCGCACAGCGGACAGCGGGGCGGGTAGATCAGGTCGAGCAGCGGGGCGAAGCCGTCGCGCAGGATTGCGACGGCACTCATCTCGCGGATACTTGCAACCGCACGCGAGATGGTGCGTTGCTCCGCCGATGGCCGCCGATGCACCGCCCACGATATTCTGCGCTCGCCGCAAAAGTGCCCGCGCCGCACGAGCGGCGCGGCTGCAGCAGCGGCGCGATGCGGCGCAGTGGCTGGCCGAATCGCTGGTGGAAGATACACTCGAACGGGTCGAGTTCATGCGGCTGGCGCCGGGCCGCGCGCTGGTGCTGGGTGCCGGCGGTGACGCGCTTGGCCGCCAGCTCGAGCGCAAGGGTTTTCGCGTGACGCTGGCCGAACCGGGCACGCTCGATCTCGAACGGCCTTTCCCGTTCGGCGGGTTCGGACTGATCATAGGCCTGGCCGTGCTCGATACGGTCAACGACCTGCCCGGCGCGCTCATCCACCAGCGCGCCGCGCTCGCACCGGGCGGGGTCGTCCTGGCCAGCCTGATCGGCGTGGGTAGCCTGCCACGGCTGCGCTCCGCGCTGCTGGCTGCCGACGGCGATCGACCTGCCGCGCGGCTCCACCCGGCGGTCGATGCACGCTCGGGGGCGGGCCTGTTGCAGCGCGCCGGGTTCGCTCGGCAAGTCGCGGACGCGTGGACCGTGCGCTTGCGCTACGGCGCGCTCGATGCGCTGATCGCGGACTTGCGCGCGCAAGGGCTCACGAGCGTCCTGGCCGATAGCGCCCCGCCGCTCACCCGCGCGGGCTTCGGCCGCGCGCGCGCGGCGTTTCTCGAAGGTGCCGACCGGCACGGCAGGGTCGTCGAAACGATCGAAATACTGACGCTTACTGGATGGCGAGATTAGCCCGCTTCGCACGGCTAGGCGCGCAGCGCCGCCTGCGCAGCAGCGAGCCGCGCGATCGGCACGCGGTAGGGGCTGGCGCTGACGTAATCGAGGCCGACCTCCTCGCAGAACGCAATCGACGCAGGGTCGCCGCCGTGCTCGCCGCAGATGCCCAGCTTGATGTCGGGTCGCGCTCGCCCGGCCCCGCTCGACCGCGATCCGCACCAGCTCGCCCACTCCGTCGATGTCGAGACTGACGAACGGATCGCGCGCGAAAATGCCCTTCTCGACATACTGGCCAAGAAATCGCCCGGCATCGTCCCTCGAAAGCCCAAGAGTAGTCTGGGTCAAGTCATTGGTGCCGAACGAGAAGAACCGCGCTTCGGCCGCGATGTCGCCGGCCATCAGGGCGGCGCGCGGCAACTCGATCATCGTGCCCACGAGATATTCGATCGTGCGCCCCTTTTCGGCGAACACCTCGGCAGCCACCCGGTCGATCAGCGCGCGGAGAAGTTCCAGTTCGCGTCTGGTCGCTACCAGCGGAACCATCACCTCGGGAATCGGAGCGGCACCGCTGTGGGCCGCCACATCGCACGCCGCCTCGAAGATCGCGCGCGCCTGCATCTCGTAGATCTCGGGATAGGTGATCCCCAGCCGGCACCCGCGATGGCCGAGCATCGGGTTGAATTCGTGCAGCTCCGCCGCGCGCCGCTTGAGGTGGTCCACCCCCAGGCCCGTCGCGTCGGACAGGTCCGCAAAATCCGCGTCGTCGTGAGGCAGGAATTCGTGCAGCGGCGGGTCGAGCAGGCGGATGGTGCACGGCAGGCCTGCCATCACCTCGAATATCTGCGCGAAATCGGCCCGCTGTTCGGGCAGCAGGAGCGCAAGCGCCTTGCGCCGCCCGCGCTCGTCATCGGCGAGGATCATCTGGCGCACCGCGCTGATCCGGTTCGCGTCGAAGAACATGTGCTCGGTGCGGCACAGGCCGATCCCTTCGGCCCCGAACTGACGGGCCATGCGGCAATCGGCAGGGGTTTCGGCGTTGGTGCGCACCGCCATGCGCCGATGGCGGTCAGCCCATTCCATCAGCGTGCCGAAGTCCCCGGCGAGCACCGGCTCGATGGTGCGGACTTCGCCCGCCATGACTTGACCCGTGCCGCCGTCGAGCGTCAGCGTGTCGCCTTCGGCCAGTTCGCGCCCGGCGATCCGCAGCGTCCGCGCCTTGAGGTCGATCGACACCGCCGAGGCGCCCGATACGCAGCAGCGTCCCATCCCGCGCGCGACCACCGCCGCATGTGACGTCATGCCGCCGCGCGCGGTGAGAATCCCTTGCGCCGCGTGCATCCCGTGAATGTCCTCTGGGCTGGTCTCGACCCGCACGAGGATCACTTTCTCGCCCCGCCCTGCCCACGCCTCGGCAGTATTGGCATCGAGCACGATCTTGCCCGATGCCGCGCCGGGGGACGCGGGCAGACCGGTGGTCAGGACATCGCGCGGCGCATCGGGATCGAGCGTCGGGTGGAGTAGCTGGTCGAGCGCCATCGGATCGACCCGCAGGATCGCGGTCCTCTCGTCGATCAGTCCCTCGCCCGCCATGTCGACCGCCATCTTGAGCGCGGCCTTGGCGGTGCGCTTCCCGCTGCGGGTCTGGAGCATCCACAGCTTGCCGCGCTCAACGGTGAATTCGATGTCCTGCATGTCCTTGTAATGCAGTTCCAGCAGATCGAACACGCCGGCGAGCTCGGCGTAGGCCCCCGGCATCGCCTCTTCCATGCTCAGCGGCTTGGCGTTCGCCCTCTCGCGCGCGGCCCGCGTGAGGTATTGCGGGGTTCGAATGCCGGCGACGACGTCCTCGCCCTGCGCGTTGACCAGCCATTCGCCGTAATAGGCACGCTCGCCGGTCGCCGGGTCGCGGGTGAAGGCGACGCCGGTGGCGCTGGTTTCGCCCATGTTGCCGAACACCATCGCCTGGACGTTGACCGCGGTGCCCCAGCCGGCGGGAATGTCGTTGAGGCGCCGATAGACTTTGGCGCGGTCCGAATCCCAGCTGTCGAACACCGCGCGGATCGCGCCCCATAATTGCTCGGTGACGTCCTGCGGGAATGGCTTGCCGAGTTCCTCCTCGGCGATCTGGCGATACTGCGCGACGAGCGCTTGCCAATCCTCAGCCTCCATCTCGGTATCGGCGTAGAAGCCCTTGTCTTCCTTGGCGATCTCGAGCGCCTCTTCGAACAGGCCGTGATCGATCCCGAGCACCACGTCGGAATACATCTGGATGAACCGGCGGTAGCTGTCCCAGGCGAACCGCGCATCGCCGCTGGCTGCCGCGAGACCCTGCACGGTCTCGTCGTTAAGGCCCAAGTTGAGGACCGTGTCCATCATGCCGGGCATCGATACCCGGGCGCCCGAGCGGACCGAGACCAACAACGGATCGGCCGCATCTCCGAAGCGCTTGCCAACCGAATTTTCGATATGCGTCAGCGCGTTACGTACGTCTTTTATCAATTCATCCGAGAAGTCGCCGCCTTCCGCGAGGTAGCGGACGCACTCTTCGGTGGTGATGGTGAAACCGGGGGGCACCGGCAGGCCGATAGCGGCCATCTCGGCAAGGTTGGCGCCCTTGCCGCCGGTAACGGTCTTGTCCTTCTGGCGCGGATCATCGTGGGGGGCGCCGCCGCCAAAAGTGTAGACCGTCTGCATCACGTTGCCTTTTTTCCGTGGACCACTGACCGGGGTCTTTTGAGAAACATCGGCCGAGCGGCAAGTATCTGTGTTAATTAATCTTCGTCGCCATTTCCGGCACTTTGGTGTGATCTTAGGCTCAGCCCTCGATGCGCGAGAAATCGGCGACGCGGTGGACCGCATCGCGCAGCCGCGCCAGCAGGTCGAGCCGCGCGGCGCGCTTGCCGGCGTCTGGATCGTTCACGGTCACATTGTCAAAGAACGCATCGATCGGAACGCGCAGCGATGCCAGCGCCGACATCGCCGCGCCGAAGTCCTCCGCCTCGACCGCAGCGGTAGCGGTCGGCTCGGCGGCATCGAGCGCCTTGATCAGCGCATCTTCGGCAGGCTCGGGGGTGTAGGAAAGCGTTTTCGCGTGACGCTCGGCCATCTTGGCGGCGATGATCGGCGCGAGATCGGGATCGTCGACCAGCGCCAGCGGGTCTTCCTCGCCGGTACGGGCGATCTCGCCTTCGTGCCCGCGCCAGTCTTCCTTCTTGAGGATGTTCGCCGCGCGCTTGTACCCGGCGAGCAGGTTGGCGCCGTCCTCGGTCGCCATGAACGATTGCAGCGCCTTCACCCGGGCGAGCAGGCGGACGAGATCGTCCTCCCCGCCGAGCGCGAACACCGCGTCGATCAGATCGTGGCGGACGCCGGCCTCGCGCTGCTGGACCTTGAGGCGATCGGCGAAGAATTCCAGCAACTCGCCTTGCGCGATTGCCAATCGCAGTTGGTTGTCCTGTACGATCCTAATGATGCCGAGCGCGGCGCGGCGCAGCGCGAAGGGATCTTTGGAGCCGGTTGGCTTCTCGTCGACCTCGAAAAAGCCGCGCAAAGTATCAAGCTTGTCCGCCAAGGCTCACCGCCACCGTCACCGGCGCGGTCGGCACATCATCGCCCTGCCCGACCGGCTTGTAGTGATCGCGGATCGCATCGGCGACTGCGTCGGGCAGGCCCTCGGCGCGGGCGTAGTAGCCGCCCATCACGCCCTGAAGTTCGGGGAATTCGCCGACCATCTCGGTGACGAGATCGGCCTTGGCGAGCCGCGCGGCCTGTTCGGCCTGGTCCGGATCCGCGCCCTTGACGATGCCTTCCTCGACCAGCCACCGCGCCAGCTTGGCGACCCGCTCGACCTTGTCGGCCACGGTGCCGAGCTTTTCGTGGAAGGTGATCCGCTCGAGCTTCTTCGCGTGGTCGGCGAGCGAGGTCTTGCGGTCCTGCTCCCAGAAGAAGCGCGCATCGGACAGGCGCGCGGCGAGGACCTTGCGGTTGCCGTCGACGATCGCCGCGCCGCCGTCGGCCGCGTCGATGTTGGCAGTGCAGACGAACGCGTCGGCCAACTTGCCGTCCGCGGTCTCGCAGACGAAGTACTTCTGGTTCACCCGCGCGGTGAGCTGGATGACTTCGGGCGGCACGTCGAGGTAGGCCGCATCGAACCGGCCGAGCAGCGGGACCGGCCATTCGGTAAGGCCAGCGTTCTCGATCACCAGACCTTCGTCCTCGACCAGCGTGAGGCCGGCTTCTGACGCGGCCGCGGAGGCGCGTTGCCGGATCAGGTCCTGCCGCTCGGCATGGTCGACGATCACGTGGCAGGCGCGCAGCTTCGCTTGATAGTCGTAGGCGCCGCCGATGGTGATCGGGCCGGGTCCGTGGAAGCGGTGCGCCAGCGTCATGTATCCGCTGGCGATCCCGCTCACCGCGCACTCGACAAGGTCCTCGCCCAAGATGGCAACGATCCCGCTCAAGGGCCTGATCCAGCGCAAGAACTCGGTGCTCAGCGAGTCCGAACCCCAGCGCATCGACTTGGGCCACGGAAAGGCCCGAACAATCGCCGGGATCGCCTCGGTCAGCACATCGCGCACTGCGCGGCCGGGCTTTTCGACCACCGCGAACCACACGCCGTCGCGCTCGGTGAGTTGGTCCTTCGTCAGCCCGGTCTTGCGCAGGAAACCCTCGAGCGCCTGATCGGGGGCGCTGGTGCGCGGGCCCTTGGTTTCCTCGCTCACCGCCTGCGTGCTGTCGGGCAGGTCGCGCGCGATCAGCGCCAGTCGGCGCGGGGTCGACCAGACGGTGACATCGCCAAGCGACACGCCGGCGGCGTCCATTTCCTTGCGGAACAGCTTTTCCAGATCGGCGCGCGCGCCGGCCTGCATCCGCGCAGGGATTTCTTCGCAGCGCAGTTCGAGCAGGAAATCGCTCACAGCGTCCACCCCGGGTACTTGGCCTGCCACTCGGGCGCCATGCGCGTGGCATAGGCCTCGCACGCACCGCGCGCCAAATCGCGCACGCGGGCCATGTAGCTGGCGCGTTCCTGTACGCTGATCACGCCGCGCGCCTGGAGCAGGTTGAACACGTGGCTCGCCTCGATCGCCTGTTCGTAAGCGGCGATCGGCACATCGGCTTCGAGCGCGTTGCGGCTTTCGGCCTCCGCCTTGGTGAACAAGTCGAACAGCGCGTCCGTCTCGGCAACCTCGAAGTTCCACTTCGACATCTGCTTCTCGTTCTCGAGAAACACGTCACCATAGGTGACGATTCCTTGCTGGCCTACCGCTTCGCTGCTTGAGGCCGGCTGGGAAAACGCGAGATCGTACACGTTGTCGACGCCCTGAAGGTACATGGCCAGCCGCTCGAGCCCATAAGTCAGTTCGCCCGCGACGGGCTTGCAATCGAACCCGCCCATCTGCTGGAAATAGGTGAACTGGGTCACTTCCATCCCGTCGCACCACACTTCCCAGCCCAGCCCCCAGGCCCCGAGCGTCGGGCTTTCCCAGTCATCCTCGACGAAGCGGATGTCGTGCTTGAGCGGATCGATGCCGATCGCGGTCAGGCTTTGCAGGTACAGCTCCTGCAGGTCCGGCGGGCTCGGCTTGAGGATGACCTGGTACTGGTAATAGTGCTGCAGCCGGTTCGGATTCTCGCCATAGCGCCCGTCGGTCGGACGGCGACAGGGCTGCACGAACGCGGCGTTCCACGGCTCCGGTCCCAGCGCGCGCAGCGTTGTGGCGGTGTGGAAGGTGCCGGCTCCCATCCGCATGTCGTAAGGCTGGAGGATCAGGCAGCCGTGTTCGCTCCAGAAATCATGGAGCGTCAGGATCATGTCCTGGAAGCTGCGCCTCGGATCGCGGGACGGGACCGGTGTCATCGGCACGGCAAATGGCGGACAGGCCCGCACGCGTCAATGCCGCCCCTGCCAACCCCCTTTTAGACAAGCGAACGATACTTTTTGTCAGGTAGTGTTGACACGGTCAGCGACTCGCGACATATTGTCAGGCATACCTTACTTGGAGACAACTGAACATGACACCTGAGAAACGCGCGAACATGGTCATGATGGCGGCCTACGTCGGGACCGTGGGCACCGTCCTGCTGGCTGCATCGCTCGCGCTGCACCTGCCCGATTTCGTCCGCGGAGTCGGCCCGGGGCTCCTGGTGGGCAGCCTGTTCATCTTGCTCTGGCGCAGCCTGCGCGACGAATATTTCGAACAGCTGTGGGCGGCCGGCACTTCATGGTCGTTCATCGCGATCGTCGCCTGGACCACGCTCGTGCCGATTTACCTCGGCACCTTCGAAGGGCACCGCGGCGCGACCTGGTCGGCCGACATTTCCAGCAACTGGACGATGATCGTCGCGCTCGGCGCGTTCTTCGCCGGGTTCCACGCCAAGCGGCTGCGAGGTGCGGCATGAACAACCAGCTCAAGGTGCTGCGCGCGATGCGCAACTGGAGCCAGGCGGAACTGGCGGAGCGGCTCGGTGTCTCGCGCCAGGCGGTCAATGCGATCGAGACCGGCAAGCACGATCCCTCGCTGCCGCTGGCATTCCGCCTCGCCCGCCTGTTCGAAATGCCGATCGAGGAGATTTTCGATGACCGTGCGGCGTAAAATGGCACCATCGCGGCGGGCTTCGGCGCGCGTTTTTCTGACAGGTGCCTTTATCTGTGCGATCGTCGCCGCAGCCGCGATCATCGCCGTGGCTCTATCGGGACAAAGCGGCGGCAAGGCCCCGACCGCATCCGCAGGGTGGTCGTTTTTCTCCGTTTCGCTTGCGTGATCGAACCGGCCAACCCAATTATCCCTCGTTCCTTCCGCAATTTAACTCTCGAGATTCCTGACATGCTTATCGTCCGCAAGTTCGCGCGGAGCTTGTGCGCCGCAGTTGCACTCTCGCTTGCGGGTGCATGTGCCACCACTTCTCCGCAGCCGGCGGCGCCCAAGGTGTCGGGCCCCGCCCTGTGGAAGGTCGCCGACGAGGACACCACGATCTATCTGTTCGGCACGGTCCACGCACTGCCCAAGGACGTGCCGTGGATGCGTGGCGCGATCGGCCCGGCGTTGGCGGCTTCGGACACCCTTGTCACGGAAGTGGATCTTGGCGCGCAGGATCCCGCAACGTATGCAGAAGCTGGTCATGGCCACCGGGGTGCTGCCGGCCGGAACAGAACTTGCGCGGCCTGCTGACCGACGACCAGCGCGCCCAGTTCGAGGCGGCTTTGGGCAAGCTCGGCATGCCGGTCGAATCGTTCGACCGGTTCGAGCCGTGGTATGCATCGCTGATGTTCGCGCTCATTCCGCTCACCAAGGCCGGGATCGTCGGCGACAACGGGGTCGAGAAGGGGCTCGATGCCGCCGCCGGCACCGGCAAAAAGCACGTCGCACTCGAGACGGTCGAATACCAGCTTTCGATCTTCGACAGCCTGCCGCGCGAGGCGCAGATCGATTACATGATGAAGACCATCGAGGGCAGCGACGACATCAAGGCGCTGCTCGAGGCGATGATGGCCGAATGGCTCGAAGGCGATGCCGACTCTCTCGCCAGGCTCATGAACGAGGACATGGAGGGCGAAGAAGCGCTGATGGATCGGCTGCTGTGGCAGCGCAACCGCCAATTGGGCGGAGTGGGTCGCAGAAGCGGCTCGAAACACCGGGCACGGTGTTCGTCGCGGTGGGCGCGGGGCATCTCGCGGGCGCAAAAAGCGTGCAGGCCGATCTCGCTGCCAGGGGAATCGAAGTGAGCCGCGTGCAGTGATCGTTCGCGCCGCGGCCTTTGCGCTCGCGCTGGCGCTGACCGCATGCGGCCAGGATGCCAAGCGCGCCGACTTGCCCGCTCCCTACGCCCGCGCTGTGGCAGGTGACCGCGCCTGACGGCCGGCCCGCCGGCTGGCTGTTCGGCACAATCCACGCGCTGCCCGACGGGGCGAAATGGCGCACGCCGGCGATCGATCAAGCGCGATCGTGGATGCCGATCTGCTGGTGGTCGAGGCCAAGGACCTGGAAGATTCGGGCAAGCTTGCGGCGACGTTCACCCGCCTGTCTCACACGCGCCGACCTTGCCGCCACTGTCGCAGCGGGTTCCGGCCTCGATGCAAGCCGCAACTTGCGCAAGCTGCTGGCCAAGGGCGGCTACCGCGAGGCGGACTTCAAGGCGATCGAGACGTGGGCGGCGGCGATCATGCTCGCGCAGCTGGCCGACGATTCGATCGGCGAGAACGGGGTCGACCGCGCGCTACTGAAGGATTTCCACGCACGCCCGATCGAGGAGTTCGAAGGCGTGGAGGGGCAGTTCAGGATCTTCGATTCCCTGCCCGAGACCGACCAGCGCGATCTGCTCGGCGCGGTGGTCGAGGAGGACACGATGACCTCCGACGACAGCGCCAAGCTCGCCAAGCTCTGGCTTCAGGGAGACATGGCGGCAATCGCGCGCGAAGGCGACGAAGGCATGCTCGCCGACCCTGAATTGAAACAGGCGTTGCTGGTAGACCGGAACCGCGCATGGGCCGACAAGCTGCTGGCGCTTTATGCCGCCGGCAAGCGGCCGCTGGTGGCGGTGGGCGCGGCGCACCTCGCGCCGCCGGGCGGCTTGCCCGAACTGCTCGCGGCGAAAGGCTACACGGTCGCCCGCGTGCGCTGAGCTTGCCTTTCGAGGGGGCTTCCGCTAACGGCCCCGGCTCCGGCGCCATGGTCATCCCTGGAGGCGTGGTGGACCGGATACTCTACCGCATTCGAAAGGCATCAAGATGAGCGACGCTCTGACCCTGCCGGCCGAGGCGCGCGAGCGGGCTGGCAAGGGAGCCTCCCGTATTCTGCGCCGCGATGGCCGTGTTCCCGCCGTGATCTACGGCGGCAAGGAAGAACCCACTCCCATTCACGTCGAAGCCAAGGAGCTGATCCGTCAGCTCGGCACCGGCCACTTCATGAACTCGATCGTGATGATCGAAGTCGGTGGCGGCAAGGCCGTTCGCGCGATCCCCAAGGATGTCGCGTTCGATCCGGTCACCGACCGCCCGATTCACGCCGATTTCCTGCGCCTGTCGAAGGATTCCAAGATCCAAGTCGCGGTGCCGGTCATCTTCGCGAACGAAGAAGCCAGCCCCGGCCTCAAGAAGGGCGGCGTGCTCAACATCGTTCGCCACGAGCTCGAACTGGTCTGCGAATCGGACAAGATCCCCGACGAGATCACGATCGACGTGACCGGCAAGGAAATCGGCGATTCGATCCACATCAGCGAGGTAACCCTGCCCGCCGGTGCGGAAAGCGCGATCACCGACCGCGATTTCACCATCGCCACGCTGGTCGCCCCCTCTGCGCTCAAGCGCGCCGAAGGCGAAGAAGCCGATGAAGCCGACGCCGGCAGCGTCGCCGCGACCCAACAGGGTCCGGACGATGACGCCGCCGACGAACAGGAAGCCAAGGGCGGATAAGCTCCGCTTCCTTGCAACGTTTCAAGCATGCGCCGGCCCTGCAAAGGGCCGGCGTTTTGCGTTGCGGCGCGTGCGCGGCAGGGAAGCGTTAACTCGTCCGGACAGGCATGGCCTCTGCGGCTGCGAAAAGCCCAACCGTGAGAGGAAAGCGCCGATGACCGAAGACATTCTCGATCCCGGGCTGCCGATCATCGATCCGCACCATCATCTGTGGGACTTGCGACCGGTCCTGCCCGCGTTCCCCGAGCCGCGCCATGCCTTCCTCGAAACCCTGGCGGGCGCGCCGCACTACACTTTCGACCAGCTTCAGGCGGACACCCGCTCGGGCCACAACGTGATCGCCACCGTGTTCATGGAATGCGGCGCGTTCTACGACGCCAGCCGGGGCGAGGATCTCAAGGTCGTCGGCGAAGTGGAGTTCGTGAACGGCGTTGCCGCCCAGGGGGCGAGCGGGCTGTACGGCGATTACCGCCCGTGCGCCGCCATCGTCGGCCATGCCGATCTGTCGCGCGGCGCCACGGCCGGCGCCGTCCTCGATGCGCTCCAGGCAGCCTCACCACGTTTCGTGGGCATCCGCCACGCCGCAGCGTGGGATGCCGATCCCGATGTGCTCGGCCCCCCGTTCCACGCGCCGCAAGGGCTCTACCGCGATGCCACCTTCCGCGAGGGCTTCGCCGAGCTCGGCAAACGCGGGCTGACTTTCGACGCCTGGGTGCTCGAGCCGCAACTGGGCGACGTGCTCGATCTCGCGCGCGCTTTCCCCGAGCAGCCGATCGTGCTCGATCACTGCGGCACGCCGCTCGGCATCGCCAGCCACCGCGGCAAGCTGGGCGAGAACTTCGGCCGCTGGCGCAACGCGATCCAAGAAATCGCCGAGTGCGAGAACGTCTCGGTCAAGCTCGGCGGGCTGGCGATGGCGTTTTGTCAATTGCCCGACGAAGGGCCCGCCAAAGGTCGCGGCTCGGAGGAGCTCGCGGCGATGTGGCAGCCTTATATCGAGACCTGCATCGAGGCATTCGGGCCGCGCCGGGCGATGTTCGAGAGCAACTACCCGGTCGATCGCTGGGGCGCGAGCTACCCGGTGCTCTGGAACGCCTTCAAGCGGCTCACCGCCGACGCCTCTGATGGCGACAAGCGCGACCTGTTCGCCGGTACGGCAGCGCGGGTCTACGGACTCGAGCACTTGCTTCCGGCGTGACGCTCGACACTGCGATGCAGCCGGGATAGGCAGCGGCCAGTTTCAATCCGCAACCGGAGTTCGCCATCCATGCCGCTGACCGCCCCGTTCGATCGCTTGCGCCTGCCGGTGATCGGCTCGCCGCTGTTCATCGTCTCGGGACCCGAGCTGGTCATCGCGCAGTGCAAGGCGGGGATCGTCGGCAGCTTTCCGGCACTCAACGCGCGTCCTTCAGGCGTGCTCGACGAATGGCTCCACCGGATCACCGAGGAACTCGCCGCGCACAACCGCGATCATCCCGATCGGCCGGCAGCGCCCTACGCGGTCAACCAGATCGTCCATAAATCGAATAACCGGCTCGACGAGGACATGGCCGTTTGCGCCAAGTGGCAGGTGCCGATGGTGATCACCTCATTGGGCGCGCGCGAGGACGTGTTCGCCGCCGTGTCCGGCTGGGGCGGGATCACGCTGCACGATGTGATCAACGACCGCTTTTCCCGCAAGGCGATCGAAAAGGGCGCGACCGGGCTGATCCCGGTGGCCGCCGGCGCGGGCGGGCACGCCGGCACGCTGTCGCCATTCGCGTTGATGCAGGAAATTCGCAGCTGGTTCGATGGCCCGGTCGCGCTGTCCGGCGCCATCGCGCACGGCCGGTCGGTGCTCGCCGCGCAGGCGATGGGCGCGGATTTTGCCTATATCGGCAGCCCGTGGATCGCGACTCACGAGGCCAATGCCGATCAGCGCTACAAGGACGCCATCGTCGAGGCGCGCGCCGACGGGATAGTCTACTCCAACTTGTTCACCGGGGTGCATGGCAACTACTTGCGCTCGTCGATCGAAGCGGCCGGGATGGACCCCGAAAACCTGCCCCAGAGCGATCCCAGCACGATGAACTTCGGCTCGGGCGGCAACGCCGAGGCCAAGGCATGGAAGGACATCTGGGGTTCGGGCCAGGGAATTGGCATGGTCGAAGCGGTCGAGACCGTCGCAGAGCGGGTCGACCGCCTCGAGGCCCAATATCAGCGTGCCAAGGAAGAGCTTTCCGCCAAGATCGTCTGAGTCCTGTCGACAACGTATCGGCCGTTGGGTCGAGCCGCGTAAAATCGAACCTACACCCTAACGGATCCAGACGGATGCGCCGCAGCGGCCTGCCGGGCGGATCGAACAAGCGCCGCCGCAGCGTGCGCTCGAGCAAGGCCAGACGAAATAGCGCGCCTCTTCCCCGGTCTCTCGGGCCCGCCCGCGTATCTGGCAGGGCAGCTGGTGATGGCGTTGAAGCGCTGGATCGTGGTCAGGCCGGCCAGGATGACTGTCCGCGCAGAAAGGCAATCGCGCCCGCTCAAGCTCGCTGCCGCTCATCCCCTCCGAACGCGGATCGTCCGCCCATCGGCGGAAGGCTCGAGCGTCAGTCGTTCGCCATCCGGCCCGATGATCGCCTCGGCCGCCTTGAGCCGGCCCTGCCCAACCAGCTGGTTGACCAGCCGGACGCCAAGCCGGGTGCCCGCGGCGCGGTCTTCTGTCAGTTCGCGCGCTATCCGCAGTTCCTGCCCGGTCAAGAACGCCAGGCCCTCGCTCCGCAAGCCGCCGTCGGGTTCGGGCGCAAACGCCGCCAGCCCAAGTGCCGGGAACGCGCCGCCGGCGAGCCACGCGGTCATGCACGAGACGAAGAAATCAATGCCAATCATGGTCTTGGCTGGTCGCCAGGCGACCGCGACAAGGCCCGGGAGATGCGGTACCATCATCGCTGCCACGCCCATCATCGTGCGGACCACCGGCATGATGCGCGCGCCGGGCGCAAGATGTGGCCCCGGCTGGAGCGCGAGCGCCTCCGTCTCTGCTTGATCCAGTTCACGCGCGACGCCGACGCGATGCACAAGCTGCGGAGACGGCACGGCGCGGCCGGGCGCGGCGCCGACAAGATCGTACGTCATCCCGTCGCGCAGCAGTTCGACCCCGGTAAACTCCGGCCCGCCTTCGAGCACGCTAGTCACTTGCAGGCGATCGGTGTCGGTCGCGACTGTTTGCAGAACGCGCAGGTCCGGCCGCTGCCCGGGTGCGAACAGCATCAGCAACGTGCCCTCGCCCGCGCGAGCTATCGTGTCCTCACTCCCGGAAATGAAAAGAACCTTTGCGATCGCGCCCTTCGGACGAATTTGTGACGCGAAACAGGCGCTTCGTCGAGTCCCGCGCCGGGATATCGCTCCGATCCGGTGCAATCGTCTAGAACAATCCTTGTGCAAGCCCTTCGGCCAGCGCCGCCCCGAGCTCGCGGCACTGTCCCAACTGCGCCGCCGGAACGGTTTTCGGCGCGAGGATCGCCTCGGGAGTCTGTGCCGCCAGATTGACGATCAGCGGATCGGCGACCCGCCGCAAGCGCCAGCCGGTGGCAATGCGGTCGATTTGCCGCTGGGCGCCCTCACCGTCCGAGCCGGCAGCGATCATCGTCGCATAAGCGCGACCTTCGATCTGTCCGAGCACCGGATAATAGCAGCGGTCGAACATCTCCTTCATCAAGCCGCTCATGCTCGCAAGGTTCTCGGGACACGCGAACAGGTATCCGGCCGCGGCAACCAGATCGTCAGGTTGAACCTCATGCGCGCCAAGCATGAGCGCGCTGCCATCGGCACCCTCGAGGGCGGCCCGCGCCATTGCCTGCGCCGCGCCGGTGCGGCTGTGCCAGACGATCAACAAGTGCCGTTCCATCGGTCGAGCATCGCGCGCGGCTGTCGATTGTCAATTGCCGGCGGTTTGCCGCGGCGGCCAGGGTCCGGTAGGCACGCCGGCATGGCTTCTACTGCTCTTGCCTGCGTGTTCGGGGTGGAACGCTCGCTGTCGGGCAAGGCGTGGCATTGGCGCGGCGGTAATATGGACGTAGGCGGGTCGCTCGATAGCGGTACCGGCGCGCTCGACGATGTTGTCACTCAGCTGCTTCTGTCGCGTGGAGTCGCGCGCGACGATCTCGATCGGCACCGGGCACCGACGATGCGCGCGTTCCTGCCCGACCCGTCCGAGTTTCGCGACATGGATGTCGCCGCCGAGCGGCTGGCACAGGCGGTGATGACGGGCGAGACGGTCACCGTTTATGGCGACTACGACGTCGACGGTGCGACCAGCGCGGCGCTGGTCATCAGGCTGCTGCGAATGCTCGGGCACGATGCGCGCTACTATATCCCCGACCGGCTGCTCGAAGGGTACGGACCCAGCGGAGAAGCGCTTGTGCGGCTTGCCGAGGAAGGGTCGAGCCTGATCGTGACGGTCGACTGCGGGGCCATGGCGCACGATGCGCTCGCCCAGGCCCACGCCGCCGGGGTCGACGTGATCGTGGTCGATCACCACAAGTGCGCGCACGATCTACCGCTCGCCGCGGCGCTGGTGAACCCCAACCGGCTTGACGAGAGCGAGATCGGCGCGGCGCACGGCCATCTCGCGGCGGTCGGGGTGGCATTCGTGCTGGCGGTAGCGCTGGTGCGAACACTGCGGGCGCGCGGCTTTTTCGCCGACCGCGCCGAGCCCGATTTGATGAGCCTGCTCGACCTCGTCGCGCTTGGCACGGTGGCCGACGTGGCGCAGATCCGCGGACTCAACCGCGCGTTCGTCGCGCAAGGTCTGAAGGTCATGGCGCGGCGTGCGAATGTCGGCATGGCGGCGTTGATCGACGCCAGCCGCCTGAAGCGCGCGCCCGCTTGCAGCGATCTCGGCTTCGCGCTCGGGCCCCGGATCAACGCCGGCGGACGGGTCGGCGAATCGACCCTCGGCGTGCGTTTGCTGATCACGGAAGACCCTGACGAGGCGTTCGCGATCGCCTCGCAGCTTTCGGCGCTCAACGAAGAGCGGCGCGCGATCGAGGGCGAAGTGCAGACAGCGGCCGAGGCAATGCTCGAAGGCCAGCACAACCGCGCCGTTCACCTGCTCGCAGGGCGCGGCTGGCACCCAGGGGTGATCGGCATCGTTGCCGGGCGGCTCAAGGAAAAAACCGGCAAGCCGGTCGTGGTGATCGCGCTCGATGGGGATACGGGCAAAGGATCAGGCCGCTCGATCGCCGGCATCGATCTGGGCGCGGCGATCATCGCGGCGCGCGAGGCGGGGCTGCTGGTGGCTGGCGGCGGGCACGCGATGGCGGCGGGTCTGACGATCGACACGAGCAAGCTCGACGCGCTGGCCGACTGGCTCGATGCGCGTCTCGGGGCACAAGTCATGCAGGCGATGGACAGCGGCGCTATGCCGATCGATCTCGCGATTGCACCCGGCGGTCTCACGCCCGAGCTGGTCGAGGCGCTCGACGGCGCCGGACCGTTCGGGATGGGCTGGCCGGGCCCGCGGGTCGCGGTCGGCCCGGTGCGGCTGGTTCGAGCCGAAATCGTCGGAGCCGACCACGTTCGGCTGGTCGCCAGCGGGCTCGACGGCAAGAGCTTCAAGGCGATCGCCTTTCGCGCAGCAGAAAGCGCGATGGGCCAGGCGCTGCTGCACGGATCGCGCGGGCGCAGCTTGTGGTTCGTCGGCCGCGCGAAAA
The DNA here is from genome assembly GCA_963781525.1 of uncultured Alphaproteobacteria bacterium. Taxonomy (GTDB): domain Bacteria; phylum Pseudomonadota; class Alphaproteobacteria; order Sphingomonadales; family Sphingomonadaceae; genus Tsuneonella. The sequence goes on from CAWAGD010000008.1 coordinate 471,224, forward strand.
TCGACGATTGGGGTGACCGCCCGCAGGCCGAGCTCCACCTGGAGGATGCGGCGTGGGCGGATTAGAGGCTGATGAGGAGCGCTTTGGGATGTTCAGTCACGTCACCCTGGGTACCAACGACTGGCGCGCAGCGCGCCCGTTCTGGATCGCGGTGATGGAGGCGCTCGGGCAACCGGTCATGTTCGAGCGCGAGGGCGGGATCGCCTTTGGCCTGCCGACCGGTCCCAAGACTTTCGTTGGCCCCCCGTTTGACCAGCAAGCCGCGCGTGCGGGCAACGGTGTTCACATCGCCTACCTCGCGCCCGATCGCGCAACCGTCGACGCTTTCCACGCCGCTGCGCTGGCGCATGGCGGCACCGATGACGGCGGGCCCGGCCTGCGGCCGCACTATCATCCGAACTACTACGGCGCCTATGTGCGCGACCCCGACGGCAACAAGCTGCAGGCGGTATGCCACTCGGCCACAGGATAGAGCGATCGAAGCTCGTTCGCGGGCTTGACCACCGGCCCCCTCCCCCCTAATGCGCCCCACGCTTCCGGGCGTGGCCCCATCGTCTAGTGGTTAGGACACTGCCCTTTCACGGCAGCGACACGGGTTCGAATCCCGTTGGGGTCACCAAAGTTTGCGCGCCGTCCGGCACGGATGGCCCCTTCGTCTAGCGGTTAGGACGCGGCCCTCTCACGGCTGAAACACGAGTTCGATTCTCGTAGGGGTCACCAACACTTTTCAGCGGATTGATTCGGACATCGCGGTGGCTACCGCGGTACCGAAGCGCGTTCATTGCGGCTGGGTCGCGCTTCAGTTCCCGTCGTACACCATTGTAACGACCCGAAACGACCAAACCCCGCTGCATCGCTGCAACGGGGCCCGGTTATCTGGCAGAGCGCGCGCTAGCTGCGCGACGCCCTAAAGAACGCTCAGCTTACGCGCTGACAGGATCGTTGTTGTCGCCGCCTGCAAAGCCGACGCCGATCACAAGAGCGACGATCGCGAAGAGCGCGAGATAGCCGCCCTGACCGAAGCCTTCCTCGGTGTCCGAGGTCGAATTGTCGGTGGTCGACTGGGCAAGCGCGGGTGCGCTGGCAAGGCTGATGGCTGCGATCGCCGTCGCAATCTTCTTAAGACGCATTAGAATCTCCTGTTTACGCGCGCACCCAAACCACAATTCACTATGAGTTGCAAGGACAACTGCCAGTCAGAACGACGGTTTGGCTGTCAGAACAACCGCGTAATCAGGTAGAAGGCCGCGCCGACAATCGCGCTTGCCGGAATGGTGATGAACCATGCGGTGACCACCCGGGTGGCGACCGTCCAGCGTACCGCACTCGCGCGCCGAGCGGCCCCGGTGCCGACCACGCTGCCGGTGATCGCGTGGGTGGTCGATACCGGTATGCCCATCGCGCTGGCGCCGAACACCACGATAGAGCCGGCGGTCGAAGCGCAGAAGCCCGAGTGATGGTTGAGCTTGGTGAGACCGGTGCCCATCGTGCGGATGATCCGCCAGCCGCCCGACAGCGTCCCCAGCGAAATCGCCGCATAGCAGCTTAGCACCACCCATTCGGGAACATGGAATTCACCTCCGAGGTGCCCCGTCGAATAGAGCAGCACGGTGATGATCCCCATCGTCTTTTGCGCGTCGTTGCCGCCGTGGCTGATCGAATAAGCCGCCGAAGAGAACAAGTGCAGCACCTTGAACGTGCTGTTCGCCTTGCGCGGGGTGGAACGCTGGAACAGCACGCTCGACACAAGCATCAGCGCCATGGCGAGCACGAAGCCCAGCAACGGCGACAGGAAAATCGCCAGCAGCGTCTTGACCGTGCCGGATGTTTCGACCGCGCCAAACCCGCTCGCCGCGATGCCTGCGCCGAGCAACCCGCCGATCAGCGCATGGCTCGATGACGAAGGAATGCCCTTGATCCAGGTCACGATGTTCCAGAACATCGCGCCGATCAGCGCCCCGAACACCACCGCCGGGGTGACGATATCCTTGTTGACGATCCCTTTGCCGACCGTTTCGGCCACGTGCAGCCCGACGATCCAGTAAGCGAGAAAATTGCCCGCCGCCGCAAAGACCACGGCTTGTATGGGCGACAGCAACTGAGTCGAAACCACCGTCGCGATGGAGTTGGCTGCATCGTGCAGACCGTTCAGGAAATCGAACGCAAGCGCGAGCGCGACCAGCGCGACGAGCAGCGGCAACGCGAGTTCGTGCATGTCCGTCGCCCCTCAGGCGTAATCGATCACGATGCCGTCGATCTGGTTCGCGACATCCTCGAATGCATCAGCGACCTTTTCGAGGTGCTTGAATATCTCGCGGTTGACGATGAACGGCACGGTCTGGCCGCTGCTTGTCGCGGCGGCGAAATTGGCCTTAAGTCCTCGCGTGTGGATGATATCCACTTCGCCCTCGGCAGTGACGATTTCGCCAGTGAGCGCGTGAAGCCTGCTGCCATTGCGCGGCACGTCACGCAGCAGCGGCAGTGCCTGATCGATTTTGTGAAGTGCGCGGCAGATGTGCGCGGCCATTTCCAGCATGTCAGGAGCGAAATCTTCGAAATCGTACGTTTCTATCGCCGATGCGCATGACTGTATCTCATCGGTCACGTCGTCCATCGCCGCGATCAGCCCGGTGATCGCGCCACGATCGAACGGAGTCAGGAACGTCTGCCGAACCTGGGTCAGCACTTCGCGGATAATGTCGTCGGCGTCGTGCTCGCGGTCGCGAATCGTCGCCACCAGCGTCGCGCGGTCGCCTTCCCCGCGCACAAGCTGCGACAGTGCTTCCGCGGCGGCCACTGTGGCAGCCGAATGCCGTTCGAACAGGACGAAGAAATCCGCGGAGTTAGGCACCAGGCGGCGGAACCAGTCGAACACCAGCGATACTCCGTTTCAGTCATGCGCAATCGCGCGATGGCCGTTGCCCCATCGGCGGCGCGCGCGCAAGCCGACTGCGGTTCGCGTCCCCCTCGGCAGCGCGCGGTTCAGCGGCACACCCCGCCAAGGCCGCGCGCCGCCTGGTCGAGGTGCAGGTGATCGCGATGCGCGGCGTTGTAATCGGGGCTGAGCACGGTTCCGAACGCCTTGCACGCCCCGTCGCGCACACGGTGGAGGAAGGCGGCCTCTGCATCGTCGTCACGCCAGTCGCCCAATACCGATATGCGGCGTCCGTCGGTCAGGACGAAGCCGGCGATGTCGATCGCATTGCCGGTAGCATGCTCGCTCCACGGGCCGCTGCCGCGCCCATAAAGCCGGCGGCACGAATAAGCGCCGTAGTGATCGATGCGCGAGACGTCGGCGCCGAGCAGGTCGCGCGCCGCCGGCTTCACCGTACGATCGAGCCACAGCGAAAGTCCGGCGGCAACGGCACACGTCGTCGGAGGAGAATCGGGTCGCAAGGGAAAGTCGGTCAACAGTGTCCGGTCGGGACGCGCGCAACTGCCCTCGCCCGCCGGGTCGAGTGCGGCGAACGCGACCGCGCTGCGATCAAGCACCGCACGGCATTGCGCGGGATCGTCGCGCAGCGCGGCGATCTTGCGCTGGGTCGCCCACCCGGGCGGATCGTTGAGATCGAGCGGCGCCCAGGGGTTATGTTCGGGGTGCGCGACCAGCCAGCCGCGCGCTGCGAGAAACATCGCCGAGAACACCAGCAGCGGGAGCGCCCAGCGATCGAACGCCGGCATCTTCAAGAAGGCGCGAATCTGGGGCACTTTATGTCAATCAGCCCAGCCACTGCGCGTTCCTCAGCGGAAGTGGGCGTTCAGCGGGCGTAGGGGCTTCCGAGCGGCGGACGCTCTTCCCAGCCTTTGTGGCGCTGCCACGGGAATTCGAGCGCAAGCGCGCAGCTTGCCGTGGAAACTTGCGCGAACACCGTCCCTGCCTCGCTGCCATTGGGCCGGAAGGGAATGTAATAGTGCTGCCAGTCTCCCTCCTCGTTCGCCCGGATAGCCCAATCGATGGGCACCATGTCGCCGTTATAGAGTTGCAGGCGGCCGCGCTCGCCGGGCAAGAGGCCGGTGATGGACAGCACGTAGAACTGGCCGTTGGTGCCGACTTCGCCATTGCAGCCGCCGGATTCGCCGCTCGCGACACGGTACCATCCGCGGTCGAGCACGATCGGATCATAGGCGACGGCCCCGCTGCCGAGGGTCGCGGCGGCGAGAGCCATCGCTATCGTGACTTTGCGCATGGTCGGGACTCCTTCGTTGCGAGCGTCGTAGTCGATCGAAGCGGGCAAAGGCAGCCGAGTTTCGCCGCGACCCGCTACGGCACAGGCGATCAGTGAAAATCGCGCGAGGGCGGCAGCGGCAGCAGCTTGGGGACGATGCGCACGTCGCGCGGGTGGCCGCCGGAAACCGGGCCATGGAAACCGCAATCGCGATTGCCCGGACCGGGCGGTTGCCAGGGCTCGGGCTGCGCGGCGGGCACGCCGGGCCGGTCATCCTTCAGCAGGACGCCGTGCGGTCCCCAGCGGCTGGGCAACGGATTGTTGCAGTGATCCGCGCGCGCGATGGTGACCGGCATCAGATCGTCCGACAGACGGTGGAGATCGTGCGTCGCGTCGACCAGATGATGGACGATCACGTGGATCACTTCGTCGTCGTATTCCACCCGCCCGCGCACTTCCATCAGCCGCGCACCCATGATCACCTTGCGGTATTTCTCCATCGTATCAGGCCAGATAACCAGGTTGATGACCCCGGTTTCGTCCTCGAGCGTGATGAAGCACACCCCTTTGGCACTGCCAGGCCGCTGGCGGATCAGCACCACGCCTGCGACCTGGACCATCGAGCGGAACTTGCGGTGGCGCAGTTCTTCGGCGCACACGAAGCCGCGTGTCGTCAGCGAAGGACGTAGGAAGCTTATCGGATGGGCTTTCAAGCTCAGCCGGTGAGTCTGGTAATCGGCGACCACTTCTTCGGCCAGCGCCATCGCCGGTAACTGGGTATTCTCCCGTTCAGCTCCTTCCTCGCGCTCGCGCGCCGCGGCGAACAGAGGCAGTTCGTCACCGCCCACCAAAGTGCGTGCATCCCATAGCGCCTGGCGGCGCGGCAGATCGAGCGAGCCGAAACAGTCGGCTGCCGCCAGTCGTTCGATATGCGCCGGCGGCAGACCCGCCCGATCGCGAAGCTCGCGGACATCCCGAAAAGCGCCGCCTGCCTGCCGCGCGGCGACCAGCCTGGCCGCGACATGTTCGGGAAGACCATCGATCTGCCGCAAACCAAGGCGTAGCGCCCGGCCCTTGTCATGGCGCCATCGGTCGCCGTCCTTGCGGAAGCGCGGCCGGGCCTGTGCCTGCTCGCTTATTTCCTCCAGCGTGCAGTCCCAATCCGAATGGTTGACGTCGAGGGGCAGGACGACAACGCCGTGCTCTTCTGCATCGCGCACGATCTGCGCCGGGGCGTAAAAGCCCATCGGCTGCGAGTTGAGCAGCGCCGCTGCGAACGCCACGGGATAATGGCATTTGAGCCAGCTCGAGACATACACCAAGTGCGCGAAACTGGCCGCGTGGCTTTCGGGAAAGCCGTATTCGCCAAAGCCCTTGATTTGGTTGAAGCAGCGCTGCGCGAACTCCGGATCGTAACCGCGCGCAATCATGTTGCCGACCATCAGGTCCTGATGCGCATGGACCATTCCGCGCGAGCGGAAGGTGGCCATCGCCTTGCGCAGCTGGTTGGCCTGAGCGGGGGTGAACTTGGCCGCGTCGAGCGCGATCTTCATCGCCTGTTCCTGGAAGATCGGCACCCCGTAAGTCCGCTGCAGGATCGACGACAGCTCGTCGGGCGGGCCGTGCTCGGGCGCGGGGCTTGGCAGGCGGAATTCGACGCTGGGATTGTTGCGCTTTTCCCTGCGCTGCTTGAGGTAGGGATGAACCATATCGCCCTGGATCGGCCCGGGACGCACGATCGCCACCTGCACCACCAGATCATAGAATTCGCGCGGCCGCAGTCGCGGCAGCATGTTCATCTGCGCCCGGCTCTCAACCTGGAACACGCCAAGCAAATCCCCTTGGCAAAGCATGTCGTAAACCGCCGGCTCTTCTTTGGGGACGGTCGCCAGCTCGTAACTCTCGCCGTGACTGTCCTGAAGCATTTTCAACGTCTTGCGAATGCATGTTAACATTCCCAGCGCGAGCACGTCGACCTTGAGGATGCCAAGGTCATCGATGTCGTCCTTGTCCCATTCGATGAAAGTTCGCTCGGGCATCGCGCCGTTGCCGATCGGCACCGTTTCGGTCAGCGGGCCGTCGGTGAGGATGAAGCCACCCACGTGCTGGCTAAGGTGCCGCGGCATGTCGATCATCTGTTCGGTCAGCTTCATGACCCGGCTTAGCAACGGATCGGACAGGTCGAGCCCGGTTTCGTTGCGGGCGTGCGCGGGATCGATTGCCCGGCCGTGTCCGCCCCACACTGTGCGTGCCAAGGCGGATGTCACGTCTTCCGACAGGCCCATCGCCTTGCCCACCTCGCGGATTGCCATACGCGGACGATAGTGGATCACCGTCGCACACAGGCCTGCGCGATGGCGGCCGTAATATTCGTAGATGTGCTGGATCACTTCTTCGCGCCGCTCGTGCTCGAAGTCGACGTCGATGTCGGGCGGCTCGCGGCGCTCCTTCGAGATGAAGCGATCGAACAGCAGCTGGTGCTTGGCTGGATCGACCGCGGTGATCCCCAGGCAAAAGCACACCGCCGAGTTGGCCGCCGAGCCGCGCCCCTGGCACAGGATCTCCCTGCTACGCGCGAAATTGACGATGTCCTGGATGGTCAGGAAATAGCGGGCCAGATCGAGCTGGGCGATCAGCCGCAGCTCGCGCTTGATGGTCTTCTTAACTTTTGGAGGCAAACCTTTGGGATAGCGCCATTTCTTTGCCCCTTCCCAAACTTGTCGTTCGAGATAGCGTTGCGGCGTCATGCCGCCGGGATAAGTCTCCTGCGGATACTCGTACTTCAACTCGTCGAGGCTGAACCGGCAAGCTTCGGCTACCTCACGCGTCGCCGCGATCGCGTGCGGCCAACGCGCGAACAAATCGACCATTTGCCTGGGCGACTTGAGATGCCGCTCGGCGTTGGCGTGGAGAAGAAGGCCGGCATCGGCGACAGTGGTCTTGTGACGAATCGCGGTCATCACATCCTGCAACGGGCGGCGTTCGGGCAGGTGGTAATGCACATCGTTGGTAGCGAGCAGCGCCAGCCCGTTAACCCTCGCCAGCGCATCCAGCCGGTCAATCCGGGCGATGTCGTCTCCGGTATGAAGATAGCTGGCGGCGAGATGGCGCAGCGTCGGCAAGCGGCTGACGAGATGCGGCAAAAGATCGGGAAATAGCGCGGTGAACTTTATCCGGCTTCTTTCCTCCGCTTTGGTCGGCAAGTCGGGATCGCGATGGGCAAAGGGGATCACGTTGCTTTCGATCTCGATGGTGAATTCGCTATCCAGATCCTCTGGGGGAAGCACGATCAGCTGCACGCCTTCGCCATGCTGGGCGAGCATCGCGAGGTCGATCTCGCACGCGCCCTTGTCCTGCCATTCGCCATCGAGGGTGCTCATTCGTCCTGCCGAGATCAGCCGGCAAAGCCGTCCATAGGCAGCGCGATCGGTGGGGTAGGCGAGGAATGCCAGCCCTTCGCTCGTCTCGATCCGGCAGCCTATCAACGGGGTGAGCTTGAGCTTTTTCGCCTCGGTATGGATACGGACCACGCCGGCCATAGAATTGGCGTCGGCGATCCCGATCGCATCGTAGCCATGCGCGCGACAGGCCAGTACCAGATCGACCGGGTCCGACGCTCCGCGCAGGAACGTGAAGCAGCTCGTCACCCCCAGTTCGACGAACGGCGCGCGCGGCGGAGGCGTTACGGCATCGGGATCGATCTCGATGCGCCGGCGCGGGATGAGGAGGTCGGTTTCGGGCACACGATCACCCGGCGAGCTCCTCGAGCCGCTCCTTCACTGCGGCGAGGTCCGCATCGAACAGCCGGCTTTGTTCCTCACGCGCGGGACCATCGAGCCGCAACAAGTACGATGGATGCGCGGTGATCCACAGCTCGCTGCCATCGTCGAGCGCATGCGGTGCCCCGCGCGCCTTGGTGATGCTGACCGTCTTGCCGAGCATTCCGCGCGCCGCGCTCGCGCCCATCGCCAGAACCAGCTTGGGTTGCACGATTGCGCGCTCGCTCTCGATCCACCAGCGGCAGATGTCGATTTCCTTCGACGTCGGCGACTGGTGCAGCCGCCGCTTGCCGCGGTGGACGAACTTGAAATGCTTTACCGCATTAGTGACGTAAGCCGTGCTCCGATCGATCCCGGCGCGTTCCAGATGCCGGTCGAGCAGTTGGCCCGCGGGCCCGACGAACGGCCGGCCGGCCAGGTCCTCCTGATCGCCCGGCTGCTCGCCGACGATCATCAATGCGGCATCGCGCGGCCCTTCGCCCATCACCGCGGTGTTATCGAGCAAACCGATCGGGCACATGCGGCAGGCGTGGATCGCCTTGTCGACTGCGCTCAGTGAGCTAGGCCGTTCGCCCATGTCCAGCGTGCCGGCGGCAACCATCTGCGACTCCCGCGCTTGCGCCCCGGCGACCAGCTCGGGGATGAGCGCCGCTTCGGGCATGTTCTTCCAATACTTGCGGGGCATTTCCTTGAGCATCGCCCCGATCTTCAAACGCGCGGGGTTGAAGATCGATGCATAGTATTTGCGCCACAAGTCCTCGATCGGATCGCCTGCCGGCGCATCCGAGCGCTGCGCGGGCGGCCCTTCCTCGAGCACTTGCCCGTCCCAATGCAACGAGCCCTTCGGCGTCAGGATCGACCAGCGCATGTTGGCAAACCGGCGCACGAAAAACCCGGCGTTGGCGCGCAGGATATGATGCTCGGGCTCGAACCACGCGACGTAGTGTTCGCCGGCGTCCCCATCCTCGCCTTCCACCAACCGGAAGCGGACGAATGCGCGCATCTTGTGAATGTCGCGGCGCACCGATTTCGCCAACTCTTCGATCCGGCGCACATCGCTATCGGCGCCATCTTCGATCAGTCGGGGGTTTGATTGGAGCCGCCACAGCAGGCGATAGAGCAGCGCAAATCGATCAGGATCAGAATGGCAGAGTGCCGACTTGGCCAGCTGGACGAAAGCACGGCTGGCGCGCACCGGGCGGGCATCGGAGCGTGGGGCTGGCAATCGCCGCCTGCCTCCTGCGAACAGATCGCCCGCGCCGCCTGGCTCGACCCATGCAACCCGGTCGGGCGGCACGTCGCACTGAACCAGCGCGCGCGCCTGGTCGCGCCAGAACTCGAAGTCGTCAGCCTCGGGTAACGTGACGCAGAACGCGCCCGGCAAGCGCATGTCACGAAACGGCGCACTCATGCTGCAAACAGCTCAAGTTGCTCCGTCTTGGGCGCGAGCAGCGCGCGCAAGTCCGCACGGTCGGTCAGCAGCAATGGCCGCCAATCGCTGGCAATGATGAACGGACGCACCTTGGCGATAGAGACGGTCAGCTTGGCGACATCGTCCAGCCGCATCGTGCGATGGCGGCGGCTGGCGAGAATGCGCCCGACCGCGCGTACTCCCAGCCCGGGCACGCGCAGCAGCGCTTCTTTCGGCGCGCGATTGACGTCCACCGGAAAGCGCTCGCGAAATTTCAAAGCCCACGCGAGCTTGGGGTCGATGTCGAGCGGCAAATTGCCGTCGGCCTCGGTCGCCTGCATCACTTCGGCGGGCTGGTAGCCGTAAAACCGCATCAACCAGTCGGATTGATACAGCCGGTGCTCGCGGATCAGCGGCGGGCGCTTCAGCGGCAGCACCGCGCTGGCGTCGGGAATCGGCGAGAACGCGCTGTAATAAACTCGCCGCAGCCCGAAGCTGTCGTAAAGCCGGCTGGCCTTGCCGACGATATCGGCATCGCTTGCCGCATCCGCTCCGACGATCATCTGGGTCGACTGGCCCGCCGGCGCAAAGCGCGGGGCGTGCTTAAACCGCTTCTGCGCGTCCTTCGCCTCGACGATGTCGCTCTTCACGTTACCCATCGCACTCTCGATCTGACGAGCGTTCTTGTCGGGCGCGAGGCGGACGAGCCCGGCGTCGGTCGGCAGTTCGACGTTGATCGATACCCGGTCGGCATAAAGCCCGGCCTGGTGAACCAGTTCGGGATCGGCCTCGGGAATTGTCTTCAAATGAATGTAGCCGCGAAAATCGTGCTCCTCGCGTAACATCCGCGCCACTTCGACCATTTGCTCCATCGTGTGGTTCGAGCTTTTGATGATGCCCGAAGAAAGAAACAGGCCTTCGATGTAATTGCGGCGGTAGAAGCTCAGCGTCAGATCCACCACCTCCTGCGGCGTGAACCGCGCGCGGCGCACGTTCGAGCTTTTGCGGTTGATGCAGTAATGGCAGTCGAACACGCAGTGGTTGGTCAGCAGTATCTTGAGCAAAGAGATGCATCGCCCGTCCGGCGCGTAGGCGTGGCAGATACCCATCCCCTCGGTCGAGCCGATGCCCTTGCCGCCGGTCGAGCTGCGTTTGATTGTACCCGACGACGCGCACGACGCATCATACTTGGCCGCGTCGGCGAGGATTTCGAGTTTCTCGATCACAGTCTGCGGGCCCATTTGTTCCATATATGTTCTCGGCAGAGATTTGCCAAGGGTCCTGCACAATCTTTCTCCCACCGCGTCGCAGCACGGAACGCAATGGTACAGCGATCGGTTCGGTAAGCAGACGTTACCCAAAGGAATTTCAATGCCATATGCGACGACGCGCGACGGGACGAAGCTGCGCTGGAAGGAACTTGGCCAAGGCCGCCCGGTGATCCTGATCCACGGCTGGCCACTTTCGGCCGACAGTTGGGATCCGATCATGATCAAGCTGGCAAATGCCGGTTACCGCGCGATCGCATACGACCGGCGCGGGTTCGGCCATTCGGATCATGCGCCCAAGGGATATGACTACGACACCTTCGCCGACGATCTGGCCGACGTCATGAAGGAGACCGACGCATCCAAAGACGTCGCGTTGGTCGGCTTCTCAATGGGCGGTGGGGAGATCGCCCGTTATATGAGCAGGCATAGCGGCAAGGGGGTGACCCAGGCCGCGCTGATCAGCTCTGTCGTCCCTTATATGCTTCAGACCGGCGACAACCCGGACGGCGTGCCCCAGGCGACGTTCGACGAAATGACCGAAGGCATGAAAACCGATTTCCGGCACTTCTTCACCGGCTTCTTCGCTGATTTCTACGGCGACGGCGTGCTCACCGACAAAGTTAGCCAAGAGGAGAAGGACTGGGCCTGGATGACCACCATGCACGCGAGCCAGTACGCGACCCTGCAATCGGCAGCGGCATTCGCCACCACCGATTTCCGCCCCGACCTGCCGAGCCTGACGGTGCCGACGCTGGTGATCCACGGAACTGCGGACGCGACCGTCCCGATCGATCCGACCGGCCGCGCGGTGGCCAAGGCAGTGCCGAGCGCTACGTTGATCGAATACGACGGCGAACCGCACGCGGTGTTCGCCACCCAGACCGAGCGACTGGGAGACGACTTGCTCACTTTTCTCGGTCAGGGCGACCGCACCACGGCAACCACCGAAGGGGGGACGATCTCGCAAACTGCCTGATCGCGTTCTCGACAAGACGTGGACGAAAAGACGAAGGGCGCGTTCCGCAACGGATGCGCCCTTTCGTTTGCCCTGCCCGCGCTTATCCGTGGCAGGAGAGGCGGCCAGGCCAACGCTGATATTGTCGCTTTGCGATCGCGCTGCTGCCGGCCGCACCCGGCCTGCCGCTATCGCGTGGCGGCCGCTACGCTCTCGGTCGCCGCGCCTTCGCGCAACCCGAACGCCTGGAAGACGTTGCAAGGCGCATGGGCAAGGTTCGCATAGGCACCGCGGGGTGGAGCATCGCACGCGACGCGGCCGATCGATTTCCCATCGAAGGGGCCGGGCTTGAACGCTACGCGTCTCGCTTCGATGCGGTCGAGATCAACAGTTCGTTCCACCGCCCGCACCGCGTTTCGACCTGGCAACGCTGGGGCGACAGCGTGCCCGACGGGTTTCGATTCTCGGTCAAACTGCCCAAGCGGATCACCCATGAGTTGAAGCTGGTCGGTTGTGTTGAGGCGCTTGAGACGTTTCTCGGCGAGGCGGGAGCGTTGGGCGACAAGCTGGCGGTGCTGCTGGTCCAGCTGCCTCCCAAGCTGGCCTTCGATGCCGATGTGGCGGAGCGTTTCTTCGATTTGCTTAGCGCGCGAAGCCCTGCCGCAATCGCCTGCGAACCGCGCCATCCGAGCTGGTTTGTAGAGGATGCCGACAGATTGCTTGAGGGCTTGCGGGTCGCCCGCGTGGGGGCGGATCCGGCGCGCTACGAAGGCGCCGGCGAGCCGGGCGGGTGGCGGGGGCTGGGTTACTGGCGGCTGCACGGCTCACCGGTGATGTACCGATCGAGCTATGTCGACCGCATCGGACGTTACGCCGAGGCTCTGCGCGCGGAAGTCGGGGCGGGCCGCGAGACGTGGTGCATCTTCGACAACACCGCGTCCTCCGCGGCGACCAACGATGCGCTCAGCCTTGCCGACGCCCTAGGCGCATAGTCCCTGCAGGAACCAGTCGGGCGCACCGCCGCGCCCATCGCCGATCAGGCCGAGGCGGTAGATCCAATAGCGGCGACCCTCGCCATCCTCGATTCGGTAGTAATCGCGCAGCCGCGTGGCGCCTTTCTCGCGCCACCATTCCGGCGCGATGCGTTCGGGTCCTTCGACCCGGACGACTTCGTGGATCCGGCCGCGCCAACGGAAGGCCTTGGGATAGCCCTCGGGAGTGGGATAGATCACCGCGATCTTCTCGGCGCGATCGAGCAGCTTCAAGGGCCGCGCGTGGAACGCAAGCTCGCCTTGCACCGGAACTTCGAGTGCGAGTGGCGACTGCCAGCGTTGCGCGCGCTCGGGAATATGGCTGGCGTACGGCACTGGGCGGCGCACCGCGTCGGGACCGAGGCGCACCGTCAGACGGTCGATGCACGCTGCAAGGCTGGTGCCGTGCTCTTCGGCCGCAACCTCGATATCGGCTTGGGCCAGCGCGAGCGGCTCGGCCCAGCTGGCGCGCAGACGGATGGTCTCGATCCCGAAGCCGGCATCGATATCTTCTAGTTTGGCAGCGAAAAGCCGGGTGATGTGCGCCGCTTCGCGGGTGGCGGCAGCGAGTTCGAGGTGGCGAATCACCACTTCGCCATCGACCCGCCACATGCCCAGCTCCAGCTTCCGGGCGCCCTGCCCCAGCCCTTCCAATGTATGCGCCATGTCATCTGCGAGATCGGCGACCACGGTATCGAGCAACTCGCGGTGGCGGATCGGCTCCATCAGCCGGCGCTGGACCAGCGGCATCGTGCTCGGCACTACCGGCAGTAGCGGCTCGGGCATTTTGCCGAGCAGCTGGTCGAGGCGCACGAGCGGGTTGGCTGCAGGCGCCTTGCGCCGGAAGCGGCGATGAAGCGCATCGCGCCCCTGGGCTTCGCCGAACCGTGCGGTCAGGTCACCGATCCGCTTGAGGCCCAAGCGACGCAGCACGGTGATCACGTCGTCATCGAGCCGCAACGCCGTTACCGGCAGGTCGGCGAGGCGCGCCGCGCAATCATCCTGTGGGGGCAGGATGGCACCCGGCGGACCATAATGCGCCAGCGCCCACGCCGCGCCTGCGGTCGGCGCGATGGCGAGACGTGCGCTGAGCCCGCGCGCAGCGAAGCACCCTTGCGCATCGGCGATCAGCCGCGCCTCGCCGCCGAACAAATGCGCGACCGCGGTGACGTCGACCAGCAGCCCGTCGGGTGCATCGAGTGCGGACCACGGGCCCCAGCGCAGCGCCCACACCGCGAGCTTGTCGAGAAAATCGCGGTCACCCGCCGGATCGCTGGGAGCGACCTGGATCCGCGGGCACAGCGCGCGCGCATCGGCGAGCATCATGCCCAAGCTCGCGCCAGCGGCAAGGCCCGCGGCATTGACCGCGTCGATCCGCGGGCCGTGCGCGGTGTCGGTGATCAGCGCCAGCGGCTCGGCATCCGCGCCCTCGCCCGGGGTGAGCGCGTTAGCAAGCCGCCAGCGATCGATCGCCAGCCGCGAAAGCCAGACCGAGAGGATACGGCGGTGCCGATTCTGCAGGGCTTTCGTTGGCGGCGATGCGATCGGCGGAGAGGACGTTACCGTCATCGCGCAAGGTCCATCTGCCGGGGGGGTGTTGGCGGGCGCGGAATAGTTCGGCTTGCCATGCGGGCGTGCCGGGGGCAGCGGCGTTCCAGCGCGGAAGCGGCGAAGGCGCCGCGCGCACTTCCCACCGCATCCGTGCCGAAGACAAGTCGTGCCGTGCATCGAGCCGCACCAGCCACAGCGGCACGCCGTGGCGCTCGGCGGTCAACGTCAGTCGGCGCGAGGCGGTGAAATCGAGCGCCTTGGGGTTACCCACCACCTCGCCGATCACCGCCGCGACGTCGCGGCAGCGCAGGCTTTCCTCAAGCGCGAACAGCGCATCTTCGGGCTTTTCGCAGACGACGTGGATCAGCCGGCGACGAAACGCCGGCGGCAGGCCCGGGCGATAAGGCCGCCCGCCCAGCTTGAGCGCGGCGCGGTCCTGCACCCACACCAGCGCGCGGCGGTCCTCCGTTTCAGTGGCAAGGCATAATTCGGCACTGCGCAGCGCGTCGGCGGCGAACGCCAGGACAGTCGCTGCTCCGCTCGCCTCGCTGCCGGCCCCGAACACTTCGTTGTGATACGTCGGCGCCAGTCCCGGCTGCCAGCGCGGGGTATGCGCGGAAACCTGCGCCAGTTCGGATGCGGGAACAAGAGCAGGTACGGGGGCGTGAGGGGTGTACATGGCGGGAGAACGACTCATCTGTTCCGGTTATGTTCCATCACTGACCGATTCGCAACGCCGGAACCACGCGCCATCCACCTCGTTCGCATCAACGAAGGAGAGCACCGATGAAATACGATTCCGGCAACGCCGACGAGCTCAAGCAGAAATTCTGGAAGGCGTTTGCCGATTCCTCGTTCGTGTTCGTTTCATTGCAGAGCACGGCCAACGACGCGATCCCAATGACCGCCAGCCTCGACAAGGATGCAAATCACGCAATCTGGTTTTTCACCGGGCGCGACAACCACCTGGCCGAACTGGGCAAAGCGACCTGCCATTTCGCCAGCAAGGGGCACGACATGTTCGCTCGCTTCGAAGGCGTGCTGAGCGAAGAAACCAGCCGCGAGCGGCTCGATAAGCAATGGTCAAACTTCGTCGAAGCCTATTTCCCCGGCGGCAAAGACGATCCCAATCTGTTGATGCTCCGGATGGACCTCGGCAATGCCGAGCTATGGAGCGCCGACCAGGGCCTGCTCACAACCGCCAAAATGGCGATGGGCATGGACGTGCGGCAGGACGTTGCCGGCAGCCACACCGAAGCCGCACTGTAGAACCTGTCACCCTACAAAAGGGCCGCCCCTCTCGCGAGGAGCGGCCCTTTTGCTTGTCTCTGCCGATCAGTCCTTGGGCGGATGGATCGGGACCATCGTCTCCTCTCCGCCAATGTCGTCGACCACCTCGACGATCCCCTTCCCCATATGGCTGTGGCCACGGCTGTAGAGGAAGTAGATCACGATCCCGATCAGCCCCCATCCGGGCAGGAACAGCATCGCCGCGGTCGGCAGGTTCAGGAACAGGAACACGCAGCCCGCCATCGTCAGCGGAGCGATGATCCACACCGCCGGAACGCGGAAGCTGCGCCGCCGCCCTGGATCGGCCCGTCGCAGCACCATCACCGCAATCGCTACCATCATGAAGGCATAGAGCGTGCCGGCGTTGGAAATGTCGGCCAGCTTGCCGACGGGGAAGAACGCCGCCGCGATCGCCACCGCCACGCCGGTCATGATCGTCACCACGTGCGGTGTGCGATAGCGCGGGTGAACGGTGCTCAGCTTATCGGGCAACAAGCCGTCACGGCTCATCACGAAGAAGATGCGCGTCTGGCCGAAGATCAGCACCAGGATGACCGACGGCAGCGCCAGGATGGCCGCAATGCCAATAGCGTTACCAAGCCACGAGTAGCCGAGCATCTTGAGCACATGCGCCAGAGGCTCGTTCGAGCAGACCAGCGCATCGGCGTATTGCGGCATCGCACACTGGCGCGCCAGTTCGGGCGATCCCGCCTCGAGCGGGAGGCCGGCGGCGTCCATGATCGGAAAACCGCCGAGGGTGCCGATCGCGCCGGCAGCCACGAGAATATAGAACACGGTGCAGAACAGCAGCGAGGCGATCAGGCCGATCGGCACGTTGCGCTGCGGATCCTTGGTCTCCTCCGCGGCGGTCGAGACCGCATCGAAGCCGACGTAGGCGAAGAACATCGTCGCCGCCGCGCCGACCGCCCCCACTCCGGTGCCGAACCCGCCGAACACGCCTGCGGGCAGGAATGGATTGAAGTTGCCGGTGTCGAATTCGGAACTGGTCAGCGTGATGGCGATGAACACCGTCAGCGCGGTCACCTTGATAGCGACCAGAACCGCATTGAATTTGGCACTTTCGCTGGTGCCAACCACCAGCAGCCAGGTCACCAGCAGTGCGATGATCGCTGCGGGAAGGTTAATCAGGCCGCCCTCGGCCCCGCCGAAAGCCAGCGGTCCCGCGCTCAGCCAGGCTGGCAGATTTATGCCCAGCCCGCCCAGGATGGTACCCGCGAAATATCCCGACCAGCCGACCGAAACCGCCGATGCGGCGATCGCGTATTCCATGATCAGTGCCCAGCCGACCGTCCAGGCGAAGAACTCGCCGATGGTGGCATAGCTGTACGTGTAAGCGCTGCCCGCGACCGGGATCATCGAGGCAATCTCAGCGTAACAAAGCGCCGCGACGATGCACACCGCGCCGGCGATGGCGAAAGCCAGCATCAATCCCGGCCCGGCCTTCTGCGCGCCCACCGCGGTCAGCACGAAAATTCCGGTACCGATGACACAACCGATGCCGAGCAAAGTGAGCTGGAACCAGCCGAGCGTGCGTTTGAGTGATTTCTTTTCCGCCGTCGCCAAAATGGCGTCGAGCGGCTTGACCCGGTCGAGTAGCATGGACCCGTTTCCTCCCAAAAAGAGGGCTCTTGCAGCTCCTCTTCCTCATTGGCGCGCGAAGCTAACGCCGCGTTCGGCCAAGGCAAGGGCAATTCGCGGGGCTTTCCCCGCTTCCGTCGCGCGGCTAGAGCATCGCGCGATGTCCACCACCTTCCAGCTCGACACGGCGACCAGCCGCGCGAACCCGACGCCGCAGCCGATGCGGCGGCTTACCGTGCCCGCGATCAAGGGCCGCAAAGCGGACGGCGCGACCAAAGACCCGTTGGTCATGCTGACCGCCTACACCGCGCGCCAAGCGCAGCTGCTCGACGAACATTGCGACATATTGCTGGTGGGGGATTCGCTCGGGCAGGTCATCTACGGCTTGCCGTCGACGTTGCAGGTCACCATCGAAATGATGATCGCGCACGGCGCCGCAGTGGTGCGCGGAAGCTACCACGCGCTGGTTATCGTCGACATGCCGTTCGGCAGTTACGAAGCATCGCCGCAACAGGCATTCGCCAGCGCGAGCCGGATCATGGCCGAAACCGGGTGCGCGGCGATCAAGCTCGAAGGCGGCGCGGCGATGGCCGAGACGATCGCATTCCTCAGTTCGCGCGGCATTCCAGTGATGGCCCACGTCGGCCTTACTCCCCAAGCGGTCAACGCGTTGGGCGGTTACGGCGCGCGCGGGCGCACCCAGGAGGAGCACGCCAAGATCGTCGCCGACGGCGAGACGGTGCAGGACGCCGGCGCATTCGCCGTGGTTGCCGAAGGAATTATCGAACCGATCGCTATCGCCCTGACCCAGTCACTCGAAATACCGGTCATCGGCATTGGCGCCTCTGCACAGTGCGACGGGCAAGTGCTGGTGACCGAAGACATGCTCGGAATGTTCGAGCGGGTACCCCGGTTCGTGAAGCGCTACGAAGACCTCGCCAGTGTCATCTCGAAGGCCGCCGAAACTTACGCGGCGGAAGTGCGTTCGCGTGCATTCCCTACCGCCGACCAAACCTACCAACCCAAGTAAGCGCCTCGCGCCACTCACACCGGACATTGCATGGACACGCTCAAGCGCTTTTACGGCTTCGCGCTGATTTTCACCCTCGCCTGCCTCGCTCTGGGGGTGTGGTACGGTGTGTCGAGCACGGGGACCCTTTCCGGCACCGCGAAGATGCTGTGGATCATCGTTGTCCTCTCGGTCCTGGAAATTTCGCTCAGCTTCGACAACGCGGTGGTCAACGCCTCGGTGCTCAAGGACATGGACAGGGTGTGGCAGAAGCGCTTCCTGACCTGGGGCATCGCCTTTGCAGTGTTCGGGATGCGGATCGTGTTCCCGCTCGCCATCGTGGCCATCGCGGCCGGCATCGGCCCCGTCGAAACGGTGCGCCTCTCCTTGCAGGATCCCGTGCAATACGAGCGGTTGGTATCGGGCGCGCACGTCGGCATTGCAGGGTTTGGCGGCGCGTTCCTCGCGATGGTGGGTCTCAAGTTCTTTTTCGACGGCGAGAAGGACGTCCACTGGATCGGTTCGGTCGAACGTTTTCTTGGCCGCTTCGCCGCGCTTCCTGCCGCCGAGATCGGGCTGCTCCTGTTGGCGGTGTGGGGCATTTCGCTGATGCTGGACCCTGCCGACGCGCTTACCTTCATCGTCGCTGGCGTGCTTGGTCTCGTCACCTTCATCGCGGTCGAAGGGGTGAGCACGATGCTTGAACTGAGCGAGGAGAAAAAGCGTCTCGCGGGCGCGGCGGTTCGCAGCGGGCTCGGCGGATTCCTCTACCTTAACATCCTCGACGCGAGCTTCAGCTTCGATGGCGTGATCGGTGCTTTCGCGCTGTCGAATAACATGATCGTCATCGCGCTCGGCCTGTCGATCGGTGCGATGTTCGTCCGCTCGATGACGATCCATTTGGTCGAGAAGGGCACACTGGCTCAGTACCGTTATCTCGAACACGGTGCTTTCTGGGCCATCATCGTCCTTGGCGCGATCATGTTGCTGTCGGCCAAGTTCCACATTCCTGAAACGATCACCGGGCTGATCGGGGCAGTTCTGATCGGGCTGTCGCTGTGGTGGTCGGTGCGCTTCAATCGGCGCCATCCCGAAGCGATCGAGGATGCCGTGCGAGGCGACTAGCCAGCGGCGCGGAGGCGACCAGCTGGAGCAAGTGGTAGATCAGCAGTGGCAGCAGCACCATGCCTGCGACTGTGCGGCGGAAACAGAACCGCAGCGAGGGGCGCGCCCATCGCCACGCTTTTGTGCGCGCCGCCGAACAGGAACGCGATCCGGTCCGCGCGGTCGAGCCCGATCAGCCCTGCCAGCACCCATGATCCGGAAAAGCCAAGGACCAGGAAGGTAATCACTCCGGCGAGCAGGGCCGCCCACTCGAGCCCGCTCACCAGGGTCCACAAGCCCTGCTCCACCGCTGCCGAGAATGCGACGTAGACCGCGATCGCGATCGACAGCCGATCCATCCACGTCACCAGCGCGCGGTGGTCGCCGATCCACGGCGCCAGCCGCACCTGCAGCACCTGGCCGATCGCGAACGGCAGGATCAGGATCAGTACGACTTTGGTGAGCCCCGCCGCGCCCAGCTCGGCCGCCCCGCCCCCGCCGAGCGCGGCAAACAGCGGCGCGCTGAGGAACACCCCAAGGACGTTGAGCAAGGCCGCCGCAACCACCGAGTTGGCGACGTTGCCGCCCGCGAGCGAGGAATAGGCGGTAGCCGATTGAACGGTCGAAGGCAGCGCGCCCAGATACAGGAAGCCCAACGCGACCAGCGGCGGCAGCACCGGCGCAAGCGCCACTTCAAACCCTTTGCCCGCCAGCGCCATTGCTCCAAAGCACCACAGCAGCAACGGCAGCAGGAAGCGCCAATGGCCAATTCCGCGCCGCACCTCGGCGCGCGACAGGCGGAGCCCGTTCAACAGGAACAGCACGAAGATCGCCGCGTTCGACACGCCTTGCGCAATGCCGCGCGCTTGCCCGGTTGCGGGCAGAGACGCTGGCGAGCACGGTCGCCAGCACCAGCAGGCGCACCATGACGTCGATGCTCGAGAACAGCCGCAACATGCGCGCCCAGTGGCGGGCGCGGTGCTGCTTGTCGAGCGTCAGCCGCCGTTCGCGGCTGCCCGCCGGGTCAAGAGGTCGGCTCGCTGATGCTCGCCCCGCGCGGCCAGGCGGCGGGCTAGCATCGCGGCGGCCTCGGTATTGTTCGGGTCGCTGGCGAGTTGCGCTGCGATCAGCGCTTCGGCGGCAGCGATATTGCCCGAAGCCTCGAGCGCGGCGGCCATGCGCTTGGCGAGCGGCCACGGCCGGCGGATTGCCGCCGCGGAGCGGTAGTGCACCAATGCGCCGAGTGGATCGCGAGCGGCAAATGATGCGTCTCCTGCCAGCGCCATCGCGTCGGCCGAGCCGGGGTGCTTGCGCAGCCATTCGCCTGCCCGCGCCCGCGCTTCGGCGGTCCGGCCGGCCTTGATCAATCCTCGCACCAGCGCGACGGTATTGGCTCCGTCAGAAGTACCGCGCAGCTTCGCCACGTCGAGTGAAGTGGCAGCCGGCAGGGCCACCACGCGCGCTCCTGTCGGCCCCCGGAGCGCACGGTCAAGATAAGGCGCGGCCTTCTCGCGGTCGCCGAGGTGCTCGTACGCACGTCCTACCAGCAGCGCGATATAGCGGTTTTCCCGTTCGCCACCGAACCGCGCGACAAGCTCGCGGTCGCTACCGGCCGCGGCGAGCGCGTGCGCGAGCAGTGCCTGCACCCGCGCGTTATCGGGTTGCCTGCCGAGCAGGCGGTCGAAGCCTTGCGCCGCGCTCGCCGGGTTGCCGTTGGCAAGGTCTACCAACCCGAGCAGCATGATCGCCGCGGGCATCTCGCGGTCGAGGTCGCCGCTACGCTGGAGCAGGTTGCGCGCGAGATCGTGATTACCCGCCCGTGCGGCGAGTACCGCCTGAAGATAGAGCGCGCGCCGGTCGCCGGGCGCCACGGCGGCAAACCGGCGCGCCGCGCCAAGCATGTCTTGTACCCGGCCAAGTTCGCCAAGGGTCGCGGCATACTCGGCCAGCAGCTCGGGATCGTCAGGCGCGGCGGAGAGTCCTCGCTGGAGGAGCGGCAGGGCGACTGCATTGCCTGCAGAATCACGCACCAGTTGAGCGCGCAACAACAGCGCGGCAGGGTTGCCCGGGCCAAGCACCAGCGCTTTTTGCGAAGCTTCGATCGCCTGCAACTGCTCGCCGCCCTGATATCGCAGGCGCGCGATGTCGACCCACAGCTCCGGATCATTGGATGCGCCTTTCAGCGCACGGTCGAACGCCTGGCCCGCGCCGGCCAGATCGCCTTCGCGCATCCGCAAGCGGCCGAGCATGTGAAATCCGTGCGCCGCGACATGGGGCGCGAACTTTCCCGCGCCCAGCCAGAAGCCCGCTTCGGCAAGGTCGCCCTGGTCCAGTTCTGCTTCGCCCAGGAACGGCGCCAGGTTCGCTTCGCTCACCCCGGCAGCGAGCTCGCGCTTGAGTGCGATCTCCGCGCCCACGCCATCGCCCGACTGCAGCGCGGTGCGCCAGTCGCTCGGCGCCGGCTGCTCACTACCGCCGCATGCCGCCAGCAGCAGCGCAAGCGAGAGCGCGCCCTTACGCGTGTAGGTCATACTGCTTGAGCAAGTCGTACAGCGTCGGCCGGCTGATCCCGAGCAGCTTGGCGCTGTTCGAGATATTGCCCTCGCTACGCGCCAGTGCGTGCCGAATAACCGTGCGATCGGCCCGTTCTCGAGCGCTCTTGAGGTTCAGCACTTCGGCGGTTTCCGCCTCGGGGTTGCCGGCCAGATCGAGATCGCCCGCGCCGACCAGTTTGCTGTCGGTCATGATCGCCGCGCGCTTCACGCGATTTTCCAATTCGCGCACATTGCCCGGCCACGGCCACGCATCGATCGCTGCCAATGCATCGGGCGCGAAACCCTTGACCGCCGGGTTCATCTCCCGGGCGAAGCGCGCGAGGAAGGCCTTGGCGAGCAGCACTGCATCGCCCGGCCGCTCGGCCAACGTCGGCACCTTGATGACGATTTCCGCCAGGCGATAGAACAAGTCTTCACGAAAGGTGCCGGCGGCGATCATCGCTTCGAGATCCTGATGCGTAGCGCAGACGATACGCGTGTCGACCGCGATCGCCTTGCGTCCGCCGATCCGCTCGATCGTCCGCTCTTGCAGGAAGCGCAGCAGCTTGACCTGTAGCGGCAGCGGAATGTCCCCTACTTCGTCGAGGAACAAGGTACCGCCATGCGCCAGTTCGATCTTGCCCTCGTTAGCCCGCACCGCGCCGGTGAAGGCGCCCTTCTCATGCCCGAATAGCTCGGCCTCGAGCAGCGTTTCGGGGATTGCGGCGCAGTTAAGCGCAACGAACGCACCGGTGCGGCGGTCGCTTGCTTCGTGTAACCCCCGTGCAAGCAATTCCTTACCGGTCCCGCTCGCGCCGAGCAGCATGACCGATACGTTGGTATTGGCCACCCGCTCGATCGTGCGCGCCACTCGCGCCATTTCGGGTGCGGCGGTAATCAGCGTGCCGAGCACGGTCTTGTCCTCGCCCACCTTGGCAGCAAGCCGGCGGTTCTCCGCCTCGATTTCGCGCAAGGCGCAGGCGCGACGGACGATCAGGCCGAGCGCGTCGATATCGACCGGCTTGTGGTAAAAATCGTAGGCCCCGCGCTCGATCGCCTGAAGCGCGCTTTCGCGCGCCCCGTGGCCCGAAGCGACGATCACCTTGGTATCAGGCTTCAGCGCCATGATCGCATCAAGCACCGCGAAGCCCTCGCTGGTCCCGTCGGGATCTGGCGGCAGCCCGAGGTCGAGCGTGACCACGTGTGGCTCTTCGGCCCGCAAGGCGGCCAAGGCCGCGTCGCGATCGCCGACCACGGTCACGGCGAAATCCTCGTAGGCCCACTTGAGCTGCGCCTGCAGCCCTTCATCGTCTTCGATGATCAGCAACCGGGGTTTGTCCTCGCGCATCACGCGACCTCGCTTTCCTGTGGGCTTTGGATGGTTCTTTTCTCGGCGCCTCCGGCCGCAGCGGACAGCGGCAGGAGGATGGTGAAGCGCGTGCCCAACCCTTCGCGCGATTCGACGTCGAGCCGCCCGCCCATTGCACGCACCAGCTCGCGCGCTTCGAACGCACCGATGCCAAACCCGCCGTCCTTTGACGAAACGAACGGTTTGAACAGGCTTTCACGGACGAACAATGGGGTCATCCCCTGACCGGAATCGACCACTTCGACCCGGCCTTGCGAACCATTGCACGAGACGTCGAGATAAACCGGGATGGTGGGAGGGCTGGCGTCGATCGCGTTCTGCACTAGGTGCACGAGCGCCTGTTCGAGGCTTTCGGGATCGGCGAATACGCCGCACGGGTCCGAGCGAGTCAGCTCGACGGGATGGATCGTATCGAACCGCCCGGCCACACGCCGCGCGAGTTGCGCGAGGTCGAGCGTCGCGCGCGCCGGGCTCCCGGTCGAGCCATAACGCCCGAGCCGGGCCAGCAGAGCGTTGAGCTTTTCGGCGCTCTTGGTCAGCGTCACCAGCATGTCCTTACGGAATTCGGGATTGTCGGCATGCCGCTGCGCGTTGCGCGAGAGCAGCGACATCTGGCTCGCCAGGTTCTTGATGTCATGCATCACGAACGCGATCCGCCGGTTGAACTCGTCGAACCGCGTGGCTTCCGCAAGCGCGGCGTGCCCCGCCTGCTCGGCCAGATAGCTCGCAAGCTGGCGCCCGGCGACCTTGAGCAGGTCGAAATCCTCCCAGTCGAGCCGTCGCGCGATCGGTGGACGCGCAAGCATCGCGACGCCGACCAGCCGGTCGAAATGGAGCAGCGGGACCAGTGCCCAGACGCGCAGATCCTGCCGCATCCATGCGGGGATCAGCCTCTGCTCGCTGAAGTCGTTTGATCCGGCGCGCACCTCGTCCAGCTCGATTACGCTGCCGGTCCGCTCGAACATCGCCACCAGCTCAGCCGGGCAGGCTTGCGCGGGGACATCGATGTCGCGCCATTGCCAGCGGCCGGCGACCTGCAGCCCTCCGTCGTCGCTCGGCAGCAGCAGGACCGCGCCCTGGCTGTCAGCGATATCGGCCAGCGCCTGCGCCGCGCGGTCCGCCAGCGCGGGGGCGTCGGGGCCCGACCGCCCGATCGTGCCGGTAAACCGCAGCCACTCCGCGCGATAGTCGTAACGATGCTGGAACAAGTGCTTGAACGCTTTCACTCGCAGCCATCCGCGTAATCGCCCGGACGGCAGCCACAGCAGCGCCGCGATCGCGGCAGCGAGCAGGAAGCCCACTTGCGTCAGCCGGCCGAAATCTCCGCCCAGCAGGTTGAGCGATTGCGAGATCAGCACCATCGCCAGCAGGTATGCACCGATGACGATCAGCGACAGCGTCTGAAACGCGACGGTTCGGCTCGGAACCAGCTTCAGATCGGCGGCGCGCGCGTTGGCGCCGAGCGCGATAAGCACCGCCGTCATCGCCACGAACAGCCCGCGCAAAGCAACCAGCCCGGTCGGCATCGCCTGCGCGAACCACGCGATCGTAAACAGGTTGAGCTGGTAGCCCCACATCAGAAGCAGCGCGCCCGCCGGCCAGCGCAGGACCTGGCGCGATACGCTCGATGCGCCGGCATAGAGGTTGTGCAACAGCACCAGTGCACCGACGGCGACCAGCGCGCGCAGCAGCGCGGCGATCGAGAACGCGACCGCGTGCACCTGCGCCTCGCCGCCAAACTTCACGTCGAGCACAACGATCGCCGGCTGCAGGCATTCGACGAAGGCCAGCGCGAACACCAGCGGGCGGATAGGTGCCAGGCTCTGGTCGCGGCCGTCATTCCCGAACAGGCGATAGACGACCGCGATCCAGCACAAATTGCGCACGCTCTCGATCATGTTCGCGGCAACGCTGCCCGAACCCCACGCCGCGTTGGTGAGGCACCACACCGCAGTCACCGCAAGCGCGGCTATCATCGCCCCGCGCTCGCGCCGCGCGCTGTCCTTGCGCCACAGAATTCCCGCCACCAGCGCGCACGCGGCCGCACCCGAAAGGTTCAGGAAGAACGCCAGCACGATCCAGACATGCACCAGGCCCATGTCAGCGCGCACCCTCGGGCCACAGCACCACCCGCAGCGTCTGCAACAGGATCAGCAGGTCGAGGAAAGGGGTGTAGTTCTTGGCGTAATAAAGATCGTATTCGAGCTTGGCCCGCGCGTCCTCGACACTCGCGCCATAGGGATAGTTGATCTGCGCCCAGCCGGTGATCCCCGGTTTCACGATGTGCCGTTCGGCATAATACGGCAGTTTGTCTTCCAGATCGCCGACGAACTGCGGCACTTCGGGGCGCGGGCCGACGAAGCTCATGCGCCCGGTGAGTACGGTCCAAACTTGCGGCAGCTCGTCGATCCGCACCTTGCGGATGAAACGTCCGAGGCGGGTTACGCGAGGATCGTCCTTCGACGCCCACTGCGCCCCGTCCTTTTCGGCATCGGTGCGCATCGAGCGCAACTTCACCAGCTGGAAGCGTTGGCCGTAGAGACCCACCCGGGTCTGGCGGAAGAACGCCGGGCCCTGGCTGTCGATCTTCACCAAAAGTGCGAACAGCGCGATTACCGGTAGGGTCAGCACGAGCAGCAGGCCGCTCGCCATGACATCGAAAGCGCGCTTGGCGGCGCCCGACAGCACCCGACCGGACGAAAAACCGTCGGAGAAAATCAGCCAACTGGGATTGAGCGTGTCGAGGTCGACCCGCCCGGTCTCGCGTTCCAGGAAGCTGGAAAAATCGTTGACATGGACCCCGTGGGTCTTGATCCGCAACAGGTCCTTCAGCGGCAGTGAGTTGCGTCGTTCTTCCAGTGCTAGGACCACTTCGCTCGCGCCGATATTCTCGACAAAGCGGCCGAGGTCATGGATCGCGGCGCGCGGGATCGCCTCGTCGATCACCGGGGACCCTTCGTTCATGCCGATGAAGCTGACGACCGCGAAGCCACTTTCGGGGCGCTCGGCCAACTCGCGAATGCGCTTGGCGCGCAATCCGTCACCGAGCACCAGCACTCGCCGGCGGAAAGCCGACGTACCAATCACGCTGCCGACCAGCACCCGGTTGGCGACCAGCAGCCCGATGCTCAAGAACATCGCGTAGAAAAGCGTGGAGCGCCAGAACGTGTGCCCCGGCAGCATGAAATCGATCACCGATAGGGCAATGATTCCCAAACTGACCGCGACCAGCAGCCGGGCGCCGGCATAACGCATCGAGCGCAGCGATTCCGCGCCGTACGTGCCGACCGCGATCATCGCGAGCCACACCGTGCCGGCGAACCCGATCAGCATCGCGAAACGATCGACCAGCGTCCCGACATCGGTGCCGATCTGCGACGCACGCACTTGCCAGGCGACCTCGCCGGCAACCAGCAGCAGCGCCAGGTCGAACAGCCCCAGCAGCATCACCGCATGCGGGATATAGTGCTTGAAAAGGCGGATCATCGTCTCGGCTCGGGGGCGCTCCTTTTGGAACGCAAGCCCTAGGGCCGAGAGATGAAATGTCGGTAAACTTTACAGACGCCAGATTCTCGCAGGAATCCGGCGTCTGTAGTGGTTAAAGCGACTAGTTGTTGTTGGTAACGTTGTCGGCAGCGTTTTCGACCGCGTTGCCGGCCTTTTCGGCCGCTGCGCCGACGTTGTCGGCCGCGTTGGCGACGGCGTTGTCCTTGGCGGCTTCCGAATTGCTCATGCCGGAAAAGAACCAGATGCCCGCGATCACCGCGACGATCAGCACGAGCGCGATCAGCCAGCCCGATCCACCGCCACTGCGCGGGTTGGTATCGGTGACGATGGTGTGAGTGGTGTGAGTGTCGCCAGTGGGCGTTTCGACTTCGGTGATGCGTTCTTCGGTCATAGCAAATTCTCCCTCATGATCTTGTGAAACGGCCGGTGGTGCGTGGCGGTTCCGCGACGAATGGTTAACCTGTAAACCGGAACGGAGTGACGCCCTCTTCGAGCGCTGAGAACTGCAGCACCGCGCCGCGCGGGGGCAGCGAGCGCTGGACACATCGTGCGATCCGGCAACGGGCACAGCCAAGACCAATTCCGGTCGCGTCTTCGGGACGCAGCGAAAGGCCGCGCGCGGACGCGAGATCGCCTGCCAGACGCGCCTCGATCCCGAGCACGACTGCAAAACGTGCGCCCTCCCTGCCCTGGACCGTGCGCGAGACCGTCAACCAGTGTGCCGGCGCAGCGCCGGCGCCATCCTGAAGCACAGTCTGGACGCACAACTCGCCGGCGCGCTCGAATGTGCGGTGCACGTGCCATAGCGGGCAGCTTTCTTCGCTTTCGAGCAGCGTGGCGCCGCTCGCTCCGGCAAAGCGCTTGGAATACTGTCCCGCGCGGTCGAGCCTGGCCATGAAGAACGGCAAGCCCCGCTGGCCGACCCGCTGGAGCGTGGTGAGACGATGCGCCAGCTGTTCGAACCCCACGCCGAAGCGCCGCATCAGGACGGCGAAATCGTAGCCGGTCCCTTCGCACGCGCGCAGAAATCGGCCGTATGGCATGATCAGCGCGGCGGCGAGGTAGGCCGCGAGATGCCGTTCGAACAGCGCACGCGCCGCGGGGTCCGCGAACTGGCCGCCTGCGGCAAGATTGGCGATCGGCTCACGATATTCGAGCAGCGCGATCTGGGTGGCGACCTGGAAGGTGCGTGACGCCGGATCGAGCATTTCATTGAGCTGGAGCTGGCGCGCGTGGAGGTCGAGCCGGCGAAGTGCGTCGGGCAGCACTTCACGCGGCAGAATGCGGATGGCGAGCTGGTGACGCTCCCGCAGCCGTTCGGCGAGCGCGGCATACGTATCACCGCGCGACAGGCGCAATTCATCGGCAAGGGCTTCGGCGGCGGCGTCCAGGTCGGCGAAGTGGTTGCGCCAACGTTCGATCTCACGCCGCGCCGCGTCGGTCGGATCGTCGCGCCGCTCGGCCGGGGCGGCGTTGTCGTACAACCGAGCGAATGCGGCGGCAGCCTGCGGAGCTGCCGAGAGAAACTCGGCCAGTTCGTCGCGATCGATGCCGAGGTCGGCGAAACGCTCGTCGGCCATTCGCCGTGCGAGGCCATCGACTCCTCCGACGGTTTCGTTGTCGCGAAGTGCGAGTGGATCGAAGTCGAATTGCTCGACCACCTGCACGACCACGCGCGCGGACAGCGGCCGCTGATTGCGTTCGATCAGATTGAGATAACTCGGCGATATTGCCAGGCGCGCCGCCATCGCTGACTGGGTCAGCCCCTCGCGCTTGCGC
This sequence comes from uncultured Alphaproteobacteria bacterium, assembly GCA_963781525.1. Lineage (GTDB taxonomy): Bacteria > Pseudomonadota > Alphaproteobacteria > Sphingomonadales > Sphingomonadaceae > Tsuneonella. Next base: position 499,579 of record CAWAGD010000008.1, read on the forward strand.
AATCGTCGCAACGCCGCCCCGGCAAAAAGCCCGACCTCCGGCATTTGTAAATTCCTTTACAACTTTTCACGACCGTCTGCTTAGATCGTCCAGGTGACACAAGTTTTTTTGTAACTTTCGTGATCTTTTGCCCGCTCGGTGTGTCATCCCGGCCAAGACCTTCCAAAACGGGATTCGACCATGACCTATCAATCCGCCATCGCCGACTATCGCCGCACGATCGATGAGGCGGGCGCACCTTGGGCTGCGATCGATGCCGAGAGCGCGGCGCGCATGCGCCTTCAGAACCGGTTTCCGACCGGCCTCGATATCGCGCGCTACACCGCAAAAATCATGCGCAGCGACATGGCCGCGTATGACGCCGATCCGGCAGCTTACACCCAGAGCCTAGGCTGCTGGCACGGCTTCATCGGCCAGCAGAAGATGATCGCGATCAAGAAGCATTTCGGCACCACCAAGAAGCGGTACTTGTACCTGTCGGGCTGGATGATTGCCGCGCTGCGCAGCGAATTCGGCCCGCTGCCGGACCAGTCGATGCATGAAAAGACTTCGGTCCCCGCGCTCATCGAGGAGCTCTACACGTTCCTCCGCCAGGCCGATGCGCGCGAGCTCGGCGGCCTTTTCCGCGAACTCGACAAAGCGCGCGAGGCAGGCAACGAAGTCGAGGCGGCGCGCGTCCAGCACGCCATCGACAATCACGAGACCCACGTGGTTCCGATTATCGCCGATATCGACGCCGGCTTCGGCAATGCGGAAGCGACTTACCTGCTCGCCAAGAAGATGATCGAGGCAGGCGCGTGCGCCATCCAGATCGAAAACCAGGTCAGTGACGAGAAGCAGTGCGGCCATCAGGACGGCAAAGTTACCGTCCCGCACGAGGATTTCCTGCAGAAGATCCGCGCGGTCCGCTACGCCTTCCTCGAGCTCGGCATCGACGACGGCGTGATCGTCGCACGCACGGATAGCCTCGGCGCCGGCCTGACCAAGCAAATCGCTTTTTCTAAAGAGCCGGGCGACCTCGGCGACCAGTACAACGCGTTCCTCGACTGCGAGGAAATCGGCGCAGACCAGGTCGGCAACGGTGACGTGCTGATCACTCGCAACGGCAAGCTGCTGCGGCCCAAGCGTCTGCCGAGCAACCTGTTTCAATTCCGCGCCGGCACCGGCGAAGACCGCTGCGTGCTCGATTCGATCACCTCGCTCCAACACGGCGCGGATCTGCTGTGGATCGAGACCGAGAAGCCGCACATCGGCCAAATCGGCGGCATGGTCCGCCGCATTCGCGAAGCGGTCCCCAATGCCAAGCTGGTGTACAACAACTCGCCCAGCTTCAACTGGACGTTGAACTTTCGCCAGCAGGTTTTCGACGCCTGGACGGCCGAGGGCAAGGACGTCACGGCCTACGACCGCGCCAGGCTGATGAGCGTCGACTACGACGGCACACCGCTGGCCGCCGAAGCCGACGAGCGGATTCGCACCTTCCAGGCAGATTCGGCGCGCGAGGCGGGTATCTTTCACCACCTCATCACCCTGCCGACTTACCACACCGCTGCACTCAGCACCGACAACCTCGCGCGCGAATACTTCGGTGACGCCGGGATGCTTGGCTACGTCAAGAACGTCCAGCGCGAGGAAATTCGCCAAGGCATTGCGTGCGTGAAGCATCAGAACATGTCCGGCAGCGACATTGGCGACGATCACAAGGATTACTTCGCCGGCGAGGCCGCGCTCAAGGCCGGCGGCGCGCAGAATACCATGAACCAGTTCGCCGCTGCGTAACGAAATTAAAGGATGACGACGATGACCGAGGTATCCGACACCGCCGCACCGACGAACGAACCCGGCCGCGCCCGCGCGCTGCTGTCGACCGCCGATTTCCGCCTGCTGCGCACCGCGCTTACGGCCTACGCCCGCACGCTCGAAGACCGTGACGAGCTCGCCAAGATCAACGCTCTGCACCACCGGCTGGGCAGCTACACCTGACAACAGTCTCCTGGGGAGGAGAGACGGCCGCCGGGGATCCCCCCATCTCCGGCGGTCGTCAAACATACGGCGTCAACCCTATTGCAACCATCGATGGTTGCCGGGCGTTTAACCTTGCTGAGCTAAGGGCCTCCCATGGCCCGCCGAGCTCCCCCGCGACCGTCACCACGCAAATGTATCGCCACTTTGCGATACTGACCGTCGCCGTTACCCTGGTTGTCGGCGTGTTCGCCGACGGCGAGACCCGCAAGGCGGTGGCGAGCGAAGTGCGTGCGGCGCCGCGTTCCGCGCATGCCGGCCCGACCCAGCTTGTCCGCAAGGACAGCGCAGCGCGGGGCCATTTTTCGAGCGATGCGGGCCTCGACACTACCTTTGGCGCCCCGACGGACACCATCGGCGCCGCCGCACACGACGGGATCGTCCCGGGCGGTCTCGCTTCCGCTGATACGGGCGCGGCTCCCGCGGGATTTAGCCAATACGGCGTTTCGGCCGAAATTTGGGCTGCGCTTACCGATGAACAGAAACAGACGCTGATGGCGCGGCGCAAGGCCGAACGCGCGGCGGCGCAGGCGCCCGAGCGCGCGGCGCAGATCGACGGACTCCTCGCGGCCTCGCGTGCTCGCTCGGGTGAGGCGACCAGCGATTGAGCTCACGCTACATGCGGTAAGTCGTCACCAGCAGGAACGATAGCGTCACCACCATCAGCAACACGAGCGGCACACCGGTGCGGATGTAGTCGCGAAATTCGTAGCTGCCCTCGGTCATGATCAGCATGTTCGTCTGGTAGGCAATCGGGGTGGCGTAACACAGGTTGCAGCCGAACAGCACCGCCAGCACCAGCGGCTCGGCAGGCAAGCCCAGGCGCTCGGCGATGGAGAACGCGATCGGGGTTCCGACCGATGCGGCGGTGGCGTTGCTGGCGAAGTTGGTCAGCACCGTCACGAACAGCATGATCGCCGCGAGTACCGCTGCCGGGGCGAGAAATTGCAGTCCGAGCGACAATAGCTCGCCCAGCCAGGCCGCGGCTCCGGTTTCCCCGATCAAACGCCCAATCGCTATGCTCGCTGCAACCAGCACGATGACTTGCGCCGACAGCGCGCGGCCGACCCGGTCGAACTTCACGCAGCCGGTCACGAACATCGCGATAGCGCCGGCGAGCGCCGAGATCGCGATCGGGACCAACCCGATCGAAGCCAGTCCGACCGACACCACCATGATGGCCGCCGAAAGCAGCGCCTTCGACCGGCGAGGCAGTTCGCGCATCCCTTCGAGCACCAACAGGCTGTCGCCGCGAGCGAAAGCCTGGAGCGTATCGGGCAGGCCCATCGTCAGCAGCACGTCGCCCTCGCCGATGCGCAAGTCGCCGCCCTGGCTGTACTGGTCGGGATCCGCCTTGAAGGGTCGCGGCCGATGGATGCCAAGCACCGCCACCCCATAAAGATCCGCTATCCCCGAGCTGGGCAACGTACGCCCGATCAGCCGCGAATCGGCGGTGACTATCATTTCCACGACCGCGATGTCCGCGCCGGTCTCGTCGGCCCGCCGCTTGATGCGGTCCATAACCCAGGCGGGTGCGACCTCGCTCTTGAGCGTGCGCAAGGCGTCCTCGATCGCCTCGTGAGTGCCCGACATGGTCAATTGATGGTGCGGTCCCAGCGGACCTTCGGGTTGATCGTGGAAAGCGATCTCCGCCGGCAGCCGGGGGACGATGGACGCGAGCGCCTGCCCGGTCAGCGCGCTGTTCTCGCCCACCCGCAAGCGGGTGACGAAGCGGCGCTTCTCGTGCGCGTCGGTGGTGCGATTGTCGCCCAACAGACGCGGCGCGACCAGCCACAGGTAGGGCAGCGCGACGAGCCCGGCGATGATCACGATCGGGGTAAACTGGAACACCCCCATCGGCGGCATCCCAAGGTCATGCGCGAGAGACACCACGATGAGGTTGGTCGACGTGCCGATCGTGGTCCCCATGCCGCCGATCAGCACCGCGGCATTGATCGGGATCAGGGTCTTCGACGCAGCCATCCCGCCGCGCGCCGCGAGGCTAACGAAAATCGGCAACAACAGGACCAGCACCGGCGTGTCGTTGACGAACATTGACAGAAAGAATGCCAGCACCAGCGAGACCAGCAGCCCCACTTGCTGGTTGAACCTGAACGTGCGCTCGAGCACCCGCGCCGCCGGGTCGAGCGCACCGGTGACCACCAGCCCCCGCCCCAGGATCATCAGCGCGCAGATGGTGATCAGTGCCGGATGGCCGAAGCCGGCGAACGCGAGCGCCAGGCCGTCGGTCGGCTGAGCTTGCGGCAGCGGGAGGAAGTACAGCCCGACCGCGATCACCGCGATCGTTAACAAAGACACGATTTCGGTGCTCAGCCGGCCGCGCGCGAAAGCGACGAACATGGCGGCTGTGACGATCATCGCGCCGAGCGCGTGCCAGGAGGGTGCCTCGATCATCGGGTGCCGATCACAGAGCGTCGTGGCAATTTCAAGGCCTGGTGCCCCCGGCCGGAGTCGAACCGGCACTCCTTGCGGAACTCGATTTTGAGTCGAGCGCGTCTACCAATTCCACCACGGGGGCGCGGCGAGTTGCGGGGGCGCGATAGCCGCCGCCCGCGAGCGCGGCAAGCCCAGGATCAGACCTTGATCGAACCGGCCAGCGCCTTGTGAAGCTTGGAGTGAAGACCGTCGTTCCCAGCGAGAACTTGCGTATCGCAGATTGGCTGCGAACGCCCGCGGTAGTCGGTAACAAAGCCACCTGCCTCGCGCACCAGCAAACACCCGGCGGCAGTGTCCCACGCCGCGAGATCGCTTTCCCAGAAGCCGTCGAAACGCCCGGCCGCGACCCACGCCAGATCGAGCGAAGCGGCGCCGAACCGCCGCACTCCCGCCACTTGCGGTCCGATCGCCGCAAGAACCCTGCTCCACTCCGCGAAATCGCCGTGCCCGCCATAGGGGATGCCGGTGGCGATCAGCGCTTCGCTCATATGCTTGCGGCTCGAGACGCGCAGGCGCTTGTCCTGCAGCCAGGCGCCGCGTGTTTTCTCGGCCCAAAAGGTCTCATCGGTGATCGGCTGGTAGACCACGCCGGCGATGACGTCCCCCCAGCCGGAACCATCCAGTTTCGGTTCCTGCGCGGCGATCGAGATCGCGAAATGCGGGATGCCATGCAGAAAATTGCTGGTGCCATCGAGCGGGTCGACCACCCAGCGCGGACTGCCCGGAGCGCCTTCGATCCGGCCGCCCTCTTCCAGCTCGAAGCCCCAGTCGGGCCGCGCGTGAAGCAGCTCGTCGTAGATCGTCCGCTCGGACACCTGGTCCGCCTTGGACACGAAATCGGCCGGGCCCTTGCGGCTGACCTGCAAGTGCTCGACTTCGCCGAAATCGCGCCGCAGCTTGCCGCCCGCCTTGCGCGCGGCTTTCTCCATTACCCGGATAAGACCCGATACGGCTGCCATCGTATCGCCCTCAGCCGGCCTTGCCGACGTACGTGCGCTCGTACACGTCGACCACGATCCGCGTGCCACTGCCAATGTGCGGCGGCACCATCACGCGCACGCCGTTGTCGAGGATGGCGGGCTTGTAGCTCGAGCTCGCGGTTTGGCCCTTTACCACCGCGTCGGCCTCGACGATGGTGGCTTCGATCTGGTTCGGCAGCGCGACCGAGATCGGCTTCTCGTCCCACAGTTCCAGATCGACTTCCATCCCGTCCTGCAGGAATGCCGCGGCGTCTCCCACGAGATCGGCCGGCAGGCTGATCTGTTCGAACGTGTCCTTGTCCATGAATATCAGCATCTCGCCGTCTGCGTAGAGGTATTGGTATTCCTTCTGGTCGAGACGCACGCGTTCGATCGTGTCGGCGCTGCGGAAGCGGACGTTGGTCTTGCGGCCATCCTGCAGGTTCTTCATTTCGACTTGCATATAGGCGCCACCCTTGCCCGGCTGGGTGTGCTGGATCTTGCCGACCTTCCAGATGCCGCGTTCGTATTCGATGATGTTGCCGGGACGAATGTCCACGCCGGAGATCTTCATGGTTCAAGGAGCCTTCTTGAAAAACGGGCCGCGCCGGTATGCCGGGGGCCCGATACGCGAGGCGCCTTAGCGGGTCGGTCATGCAGGGGCAAGGTGGGTGGTGGCACCGGCACGGTCATGCTAGGATTCCGACCCATGATCGCCGATCGTTTCAGCGCTGTCCTGTTGCTTGCCGCGCTAGCGTCCACATCCGCGGTCTCGGCAAAAGGCCCGCTCGGCACTTTGCCGTTGGGTCGCTATCTGTGCGAGCTGCCGGGCGACGCCGCCGGCCCCGCGTCGCGCCCGGTCGCCGGGGCCTGGTTCGATATCATCAACGCATCGAGCTATGTCGCCGAAGGCGGCGACGGCACATACCTGCTGACCGGGGACGACATGGTGTTCACCCGTGGACCGATGCGCGGCGCGCGGTTCGAGCGCAGCGGTGTGCGCGCGCTCAAGCGGCTCGATCTCACCGGCGAGTTAGCGAAGATGCGCTGCATCAAGACTGGCCGTGCGCAGTAGCTATTTGCTTGCGAGCAGCGGGTACGGGTTGATCGCGGTCGCGGGCTGATACCATTTGGATTGCGGCGTGGTTTGCATGATTGCGAAGTGCAGGTGCGGGCCATCCGTGCTGGCGTTGCCGGTGTGACCCACTTCGCCCAACGGCTGCCCGGGGACGACTTGCTGCTGTTCCGCCAGGGTTGGGGCGTAATTCCTCAGATGCGCGTAGTAATAGATCGTCCGCCCATCGGCCGAGCGAATGTAGACCGTTTTGCCGCCGTCCTTTGACAGGAACAGCTTCTCGACCCGGCCCGGCGCGGCGGCGATCACCGGAGTGCCCTCGCCTGCCATGATGTCGATTGCATCGTGCACGCGCGCACCGCCCGCACGCGCGGCGGTGAAGGTATCGATCAGGTCTCTCGGCCCCTTGCCGCGCACCGGGATGAGCAGCCTGCCGGCTCTCGGCGCGCCGGCATGCGCCGGACCGACCGCGCCGAACGGAGCTCCGGTCGAGGCTGCCTCCGGGGTGGCCGCCGTGACTACGCTGGGAGAAACAACCCCGCTGGCGTGGCGTGCCCGATCCATGATCGTACCGCCCGCAACGATCCACACCGCCGAAGTGAGCGTGGCGGTGATCACAATCGTCAGCGCCCGGTCGATTGCCCCGAGCGCCATCATCAGGCCTCGAACAGCACCTTGGTGCCCGGGCTGACCATCTGCGCGAGCCGGGCGGCGTCCCAGTTGGTCAGCCGGACGCAGCCGTGCGAGGCGGTGCGACCGATGGTCTGAGGCTCAGGCGTGCCGTGAATGCCGTAGTGCTCCTTCGACAGGTCGATCCAGACCACGCCTACCGGTCCGTTCGGACCCGGCGGCAACTTGGTCTTCTCGTCGGTCGACTTGGCATCCCAGAACAAATCGGGGTTGTAATGGAACGGCGGGTTCCGCGCCACGCCGTTGACCTTCCATTCGCCGAGCGGCAGCGGATCGTGGCTCGAGCCAGAGGTTACCGTGAACAACGCGACCAGCCTGCCGGTCGGATCGTACGCCTTGAGCGTGTCCTCGCTTTTGCTGACCACGACCTTGGCGACCTTGGGTTGCTCTGTACCCACGCCGAGGCTTTGCAAGGTTTGCTGCCAGTCCGCGTCGTCGACCAGGCCAGGCGCGATCCGATCGCCGCCGATGTTGGGCACGCGGATCAGCTGCCCCGCGGCGAACGCAGAAGGCAGTGGCGAAGTGTCGGGCGCGCCGGAAGTGCTTGCCGAAGGGGTCGGAACAGGAGCGGGCGTCGGCGTTGCGCTGGTCGTGCCCGGTCGCGCCGCGGCGGTGCCGGCATCCTGCCCTTGCTTCATCCCCGCCGGTTTCCCGCCGGGATTGAGCGCCTTGAGCACGTCAGCCGTGGTGTGGAAGCGCTCAGCCAGCCGTTCGTCGAGGTTCTGGTAGCCCAGGCGTTCGAGCTTGCTCTGCTCTTCGGGACCTTTGGGTGTGCGCTGGTAGCTGTCCGTTCCCCAATTGGCGGGAATGCGCACCACGCGGGTCGCCGGGATCGCCTGCCACTGAGCGAGCTTGGCCTTGGTCGCCTCGTCGAGCTTGCCGCTGACCGTCAGGTTGTTGGCCTCCTGAAAGCCCTCGAGCGCGTTTTTGGTCGAGAGGCCCAACTTGCCGTCGATCACGCCGGGGCCGAAGCCCTGCCGGTCGAGCACGACTTGCGCCTGCATCACCGGGCGTGCTTCTGAGTCAGCGATGTCGGGCACTTGCGATCCGCTGTCGCCGGTGTCGTGCGAGGCCATCGTATCGGCCAGGTTCTGCGTAGTGGCGTTGGCCGACCTGTCAGCCGAAGCATCGTCTTCGGCGTAGCGGTCGGTTCCATTCATACCGCAAGCGGCGAGCGCAAGCAGCGAGGCGGCGGCGAAGATCAAACGCATTGAATTTCCCTACTGGCGGGACGCGACCCGCCCCTTCGCCAAGGACAACACATGATAGGATAATTGTATCCGCGCGATCAGTCGGGTCGTGCGGCTTGCGCCTTGGTCCGCGAATAGACCGCCACCAATAATCCAACGAGCGCGATCACCGCGATCCATTCGGCGACCGGCGTAAAGCTTTCCGGAACCACCGAGAGACGCTCCGGATCACCGAGTGCGCCGACCGCGCCGGCGTACGCCAGGCCCATCAGGCTGTCGCCGACCACCAGGCCGGTGGCGAGCAGCACGCCGAGGCGCACGGTGTATTCGGGCCGTTCGGTGCGCGCCGCCATCTTGTTCCAGACGTGACCGATGACGGTTCCAAGAACCGCCGGCAGCACCAGCGACACCGGCAGGTATATGCCCATGCCCACTGCCAGGGGCGGGAAGCGGCCCTTGCCGGTCTTGCCGAGCACTTCGTCGATGATCACGATCACTACGCCGATGCTGGCGCCGATCCCGACGAGGTCCCACCGCAGCGAGCCGCCCAGTACCCCTTGCGCGATAGCCGCGAACAGCGAGGCCTGCGGCGCAGCGAGCGCGTTGGGCCCGGCGCCGGGCGCGCCGAGGAAGCCGAAGGTATCGGCCAGCAACTGCAGCACCGGCGGCAGAACCAGCGAACCAGCGATCACCCCGACGATCAACGCGAGCTGCTGCTTCCATGGCGTCGAACCGACCAGATGGCCGGTCTTGAGGTCCTGCAGATTGTCATTGGCGACGATCGCGATGCCGAACACGAAGCTGACGATGAACAGCGCGAAGGCGATCAGCGGCGCGCGCTGATCGGGCGCCACTTCACCGCCAAACAGCGCCGCAATCAGCACCGATGCAATCAGCACGGCCAAGATGCCGACGCCCGAAACCGGGCTGTTCGAGGTTCCGACGAGCCCGGCCATGTATCCGGTGACGACCGCGGTGAAGACCCCGACCACCGCGATGAACACGAATGCCAGCGCGAGTACCGCGCCGATCGAGCCGGCGAGCGGACCGCCCTGCACGAACTGCCATACCAAATACAGGATCGGCCCGAACATCAGCGCGCTCACCCCGAGCACCCAGCTACCCGGCAGGTCGCGCTCGGTCAGGTCGATCGCCGCTCCCTCGCGCCGCGCGCGGGCGGTGGCGGCAATACCGGCGAGGCCGCGCATGATCGAGCCCATGATACGGACCAGCGCCCACACCGCCGCCACCGCCATCGCGCCCGCGCCGACGAAGCGCACTTGCTCGCTGAAAATCGTCCCCGCGACATCGTCGATCGGGCCCGCCACCCCGTAGCTCAGCCACGGCAGCAGGACGAAGCGCGAGGTGATCACGCCCGCGAGCATCGCAATGCCGGTGGTCAGGCCGATAAGGTGACCAATCGCGATCAAACCGAGCGAGGTCGAGCCCGCCACGCCGCTGACCCCGCCGGCAAATTTGAAGTTGCGCCCGACTTCGGCCGCAGCGACGCGGATCGAGGTCAACAAGTAATAGGACGCTCCTGCCGCCGCGCCCCACATGATCGTCGCGAGCCCGGCGCGGTTCTCACGTGCGCCCTCGGCATCGGCCATGCCCACGCGGAGGATTTCCGCGCCAGCGACGCCTTCGGGATAGGGCAGGTCGCTATCGACCACCAGTGCGCGGCGCATCGGCACCGACAGCATCACGCCGAGCACGCCGCCGGTCGCGCACACCAGCATCGTTTCCCAATAGGGAATGCGCGTCCACCAGCCGACGATCACCAGGCCCGGCAGCACGAACACCATCGTCGCCACCGCGCCGGCGGCGCTGCCGATCGTCTGGACGATGTTGTTTTCGATCATCGAAGACCCGCCCAGCGTGCGCAGGATCGCCATCGAGATGACCGCCGCCGGGATCGCGGTCGAGAACGTGAGCCCGACCCGCAGCCCGAAATAGACGTTGGCTGCAGTGAACACGAAAGTCAGCAAGCCGCCGATGATGAGCGCGCGAACCGTCATCTCGCGCTGCGGCGGCGGTGCGATACCTGCCTGCTCAGCCATCACCCGTCTCCCCGGTCAGATTGTTACTCCGGAGTTTGCACATCCGTCTCGGCTTGGGAAGCGGCCTCGGCGATCGCACGGTGGAAGGCTTCCACCGCCGCGGCTTCGTCGCCGTCCCACACCGCCGCCGACACCGCCAGAAAGTCCGCCCCAGCGCGCACGAGCGGCGCGCAGTTCGCGGGCGTTATCCCGCCGATCGCCACGCACGGGATCTCGATCATCGTCTGCCACCATTCGAGCAACTGGAGATCGGGCCGGTGCTCGCTCGGCTTGGTCGTGCTGGGATAAAAACTGCCGAACGCGACGTAATCGGCACCCGCTTCGCCCGCTTCGAGCGCGAGATCACGGCTGGCGTGGCAAGTGACGCCGATCTGCGCCTCGCGCCCTAGTTGCTCGCGCGCGTCACGCACGTCTCCATCGCCCTGCCCCAGGTGCACCCCATCGGCACCAAGCCGCTTGGCGAGGGCGACATCGTCATTGACGATGAAAGCGCACTCATGCGCCGCGCAGATCGCCTGCAGCGGGGCTGCGAGGACCGCGGCGGCGTGCTGGTCGATCCCCTTCACCCGAAACTGGAACGCGGCGACAGCGCCCGCCCCAAGCGCTCGCTCGAGCCTTTCGGGAAACGCGCCGCCGACATCGAGCGGCGAGATCAGGTAAAGCTGGCACCGCGGCGCGCGCCTGGCGTTCTGGTCGGTATGGACGCTCACGTTTCAGCTCGCAGTTCTGGTGGCGGGGTGCCGGTGCGCATCGGCTGCTCCGGCTGGATGTACAAGCATTGGCGCGGGCTGTTCTATCCCCAAGGCCTCCCCGTCAAGCGCTGGTTCGCGCACTATGCCGACACCTTCGACACGGTTGAGATCAACAACAGCTTCTACCGCCTGCCCCCGGCCGAGACCTTCGAGGCGTGGCGCAGGCAGGCGCCGCCGGGATTTTGCTACGCGGTGAAGGCGAACCGCTACCTGACCCAATCGAAGAAGCTCAAGGACTGCGAGGAGCCGATTGCGCGGATGATGGCCTCGGTCGATGCGCTGCGCCCCGCCCTCGGCCCGCTGCTCTATCAACTGCCGCCGCGCTTCAAGATCAACCTCGAACGGCTCGAGAGCTTCCTCGCGCTGATCCCGCGCGATGTTGCCAACGTCTTCGAGTTTCGCGAGCCGAGCTGGTATTGCGAAGATGTTTTCATCCTCCTCGAACGCTACGGAGCGAGCCTGTGCGTGCACGACATGCCGGGGTCGACCGGCCCGCGCGTCGCGATGGGTCCGGTCGCCTACATCCGCTTCCACGGGACGACCGGAAAATATGTCGGGCGCTATCCCGACGAAACCTTGCGCGGATGGTCCGACTGGATTGCCGGCCAGGCGCGGAGCGGCCGCAGCGTGTGGGCCTATTTCAACAACGACATCCACGGCCACGCGATCGAGGATGCACAGACCTTGCGCGCGATGGTCCGCCAGGCGCTGCCGGGCAGCGTTCAGACCCGCGAAAGCCGCGCCGCCGATACCGTGCCGGCATGAACAGGCTCTTCGCGCTCGCCCTTGCCCCCCTCGCTCTCGCGGGCTGCGCGGTCGTGCCGCCGCCCGACAGCACCCCGCCGCAGCCCGCCGGCTACGCCGTGCCGTTCGGTCAGCCGGTGCGGGTGGGCGACCTCCTCGTCACGCCGAAGAAGCTGGTCGAGGACAGCCGCTGCCCGATGAACGCACGTTGCATATGGGCCGGCCGGGTGGTGGTGAAGACCACCATCGCCGGCGATGGCTGGGCCGACACCGCCGACCTTACCCTGGGCGAGCCCTACGGCACCCACGGCAAAGTCGTCGCGCTGGTCTCGGTCCGGCCCGACAAGGTCACCGGGACCGAGACCCAGCCGCTGGACTACCGCTTCACCTACGAGGCGCGCTGATCATTTCGGGGTGGGGAGGCCCGACGATCAGACACCGATATTGGGTGGTAAGCGGATGCTGTGGACGCTCTTCAGAAGCTTCTTATTGCCGCAGGAAAGCGCCGAGCGCCTGCATCAACATGTAGGCTGCTACCCCAAAGATAAGAATTGAGAATACCTTCGTCAGCGCGCCTCGGCGTGAACTCAGCTTCTTAGCCGCGCCCGTTCCGGTGACCCCCCCTAAGAACCCACCAGCGATGAAAGCGGCCGCGATTCCCCAGTCCACAAGGCCAGCCCAAGCATAGCTCGACGCAGTCGTGACGCCGAAAGAAGTCACCGCGAACAAGGAGGAGGCCATCGCGTTCCAGATCGGCATGCCAGTGGCAGCGATCAGGCCGGGCACGATCAAAAATCCGCCGCCGATCCCGAAGAAGCCAGAGAGCAGTCCGGTCCCGAGCCCATAGACCACGAGCTTTGGGAAGTTATCACGGCTGAGCCGAACCGTAGGTTCGCCTTCGTCCTCGCCCTTTCGCAGCATACGCACGCCGACGACGATCATGAGGATCGCGAAGAGCACCAGCAAAGCCTGACCGTCGATCTGCCGCCCGAAGAGGGAGCCGATAAATGCGCCGATTACTCCCATCGTGGTGAACACCATGACGCAGCGCCATTTCACCGCTCCGCTGCGTGCGCGCCCGATGAGACTGATCGCCGCGTTGACGGCTACGCTGACCGCGCTTGTTCCGATAGCTACGTGCGGATTTGTTACCCCCACAAGGTAGACCAGCAGAGGGACCGCAAGGATAGATCCGCCGCCGCCAACCAGCGCGAGCGTGAAGCCGACAAGTGACCCCGCACCGGCGGCGAGCAGGTGCGCAAGGTCAACCACCAAGGGGCTCCACGCGGTTCCAGGGCGCATTCATGAGAAGCCGCGCCATCCCGCAAAAACCACTCACGCCCGCGAAGAGGAGGCCGGCGCCGACAAACATCGGAATCGCGATGAAGCCGGGCGATACCAGCGCCGCGAGGAAGGTTCCAATCAGCACCAGCGACCCAGCGACTATCATCACCTGACGCTGAAGCTCGATTGGGGCTTTGTCGGTCTTTGCGACGGCCAGGCCGGATTTCTTCCATCCGGCAAGGCCACCTTCCAATATGGACCAGTCGCGACCCTCGGCAAACTCGGCCAACCGGTTGTAGGACGACTGGGTTCGCGCCCCGCTGGCGCAGTGAAAGATGACGGCCTCGCTTGTCAGCGGAGCTTGCCCCAGAGATGAGAGCGGGCAGTTGACGGCGCCTGCAATCCGCTCTCTCCTGTGTTCGTCGGCTTCCCGGATGTCTATCAATACCGCTCCTGCAGCGACCTGCCGGGTCACCTCCTCTGCTGAAATCGTTCGGGTCATGTCACGAGCCCTTCTTGGCAGTAGGCAATCCGCTCGTGGCCCACGCATCAAATCCGCCTTCAAGCAGGAATACCTCGTCTGCGGTGGTCGCAGCGCAAAGCTGGTCCTCGTTCATGGCGGTGCGCTTCCCAGTGCGGCAGTGGAAGATGACGGGCTTGTCGTCAGAAGGGACCGAGCCCTCTTTCATTTCCGAGAGAGGCGCGTGGCGGGCCTCGGTAATGAAGCCGCTATCGCGTTCCTCAGACTCGCGGATGTCCACTAGAAGCGCCCCCTCACGGATGAGTTCGGCGGCTTTCGCAGGGCTGATCGGTTGGGCTTTCTTCATGATGCTGATCCTTGGTTGAGCAGTTCAGGGCAGTAGATGTCTCTCAGGAGCGCCAGAACCCGCGCGGCCTTCTCGTCATCCACTCGGTAAAAGAGGGTTTGCGCCTCTCTCCGAAAGACGACGACCCGCTCCTCCCTCAGGCGACCAAGATGCTGGGAGAGCGCGGACTGGCTGAGACCAATCTGTTCAACCAAAGCGGAGACCGACATCTCCCCTTCGGTCAGCAAATGACACAGGATCAGCAGCCGCTGCTCGTTAGCCAGCAGCCGGAGGAGCCCCGCCGCTTCCGCGGCACGTTCTTGGAAAACCTTGAGGAGGTCGTGAGGCGCAGACGCCATGAGCGTTCCTTCATTAGACTTGCCTAATATAAGAGATGTCTTATATACGTCAAGGACAAGGAGACGCGAACATGAGCAAGCCTGAAATCAAAGCCTTCTTCGATGAGCCGACCAAGACGGTGACTTACTTGGTGTGGGATGCGAGCACGCTCGAAGGGGTCGTCATTGATCCAGTGCTGGATTTCGAAGCCGCCTCAGGCGAGGTCGATACCGAGTCTGTCGAGGAAGTCCTCGCCGCGGTTGAACAAGAGGGCCTCGCAATCAAGTGGGTGCTCGAAACTCATGTTCACGCGGACCACCTAAGCGGTGCGCCCCTCATCAAGGCGCGAACAGGCGCGCGTATCGGGATCGGCGAACACATCAAGGACGTGCAGAACATCTTCCGCCCCCTGTTCAATGCCACAGATGTGAAACCGGAAGGCGGCGACTTTGACGGCCTCTTCCGTGACGGCGACGTGCTGGAGGTGGGCGACCTCAAGATAGAAGTCCTCTACACACCGGGCCATACTCCCGCTGACGTAAGCTATAAGATTGGCGATGCGGTGTTCGTCGGCGATACGATGTTCATGCCGGATTATGGGACTGCGCGAGCGGATTTCCCCGGTGGCGATGCGCATCAGCTCTACCGCTCCATGCGGCGGCTTCTGGCTCTTCCCTCAGAGACTCGGTTGTTCATGTGCCATGACTACAAGGCTCCCGGTCGCGACGAGTATGCGTGGGAGACCACAGTCGGTGAACAGCGAGCGATGAACAAGCATGTTCGTGATGGAGTGTCGGAAGAAGAGTTCGTCGCTATGCGGACGGAGAGAGACGCGGGTCTTTCTGCACCCAGTCTGTTGTTGCCGTCTATCCAGGTAAACATGCGCGCGGGTCGCTTCCCTCCCGCTGAGGCGAATGGCGTTCGCTACATGTTGGTGCCGGTCAAGGCGAAACAGGAAGGGATCAACCTCGACGGATGAAGCGCAGCGCCTGACGTGTTTCGATACTAAAGGGTGCCTCAGTCACGTCCGCAATTAGGTCGCTTCCTGCCAGTCCGCTTTCAGAGCCAGACTGGCAGGTAGCAGACGCTCGCTTCAGCGAACCGAAGCGAGGTGGATCTGGTCGATCGCGGCGCCCAGCGTCGAATCGAATTCCTCGTCCGACTGCTGGTGCCGCAGTTCCTGCAGCAGGCCGCGGCTGAAGCTCGCGATCATGCCCTGGTTCCGGCTGAGCTTCTCGCACGCCTCTTCGGTCGAATACCCGCCCGACAGCGCGACCACGCGGAGCACCTTGGGGTGGCCGATCAGCGGCCGGTAGAGGTTAGCCTCGACCGGGATCGACAGCTTGAGCATCACCTGCTTGCCCTCGGGCAGCGCATCCAGTTCGGCGAGGATAGCGTCGAGCAGGACGCGCTCCCCTTCCGCGCGGTCGGCGGCCTTGATGTCGTACTCGGGCTCGAGGATCGGCATCAGTCCGGCGGCGAGGATGCGTTTGCCCTCCTCGAACTGCTGGCGGACGATCTTCTCGATTCCGGCCGGCTGGTTCGACTTGATCACGCTGCGCATCTTGGTGCCGAACACGCCCTTGGCGCGCGCGCGCTCGAGCAGGCTCTCGAGATCGGGCATCGGCTTCATCAGCTGGGCGCCGTCGGCTTCGTCTTCGAGACCCTTGTCGACCTTGAGGAAGGGCACCACGCCGCGTTCGGCCAGCCGCTCGGGCACCGGCTTGCCGCCGCTGGTCCCATCCATCGTCTTTTCGAACAGGATCGCGCCGATCACCTTGCCGCCGCCGAAGCACGGGCTTTCGATGATCCGCTCGCGCATCGCGTGGATCAGGCCGAACATCTCCTCGTCGTTCGACCAGCTGCCATCCTCGATGCCGTAGCCGGTCAGCGCCTTGGGGGTCGATCCGCCCGACTGGTCGAGCGCGGCGATGAAGCCTTCGCCGGTGGCGATGCGGCGGGTCATGTCGTCGGTGTTCATGTGCGTTCCCTGTCGTAGTGCGATTGCTTCTGAATTGTAACTTGGCTGGTCAGGCGGTGCGCTTGCCGACCTTGCGAATGATGCCGGTGAAAGTGAAAACGGCCTTGCCGTCGGCGGTCACGGTGCCGCGCACGAAAATGGTCTTGCCGCCCGCGCGGGTGACTTCGCCGCGCGCTTCCATCCACTGGCCGACACGTGACGCGTCGAGAAAGTCGCAGCCCATGTTGAGCGTGACCGCGAAGTTGTCCTTGAGCTCGGCGTGCGCGATCGAGAACAGCGCGAAATCGGCGAAGGTCATCAGGCAACCGCCGTGCATGAAGCCGCCGCCGTTCATGTGCTTCTGCTCGGCGCGGAAGGCGCTGACCGACTGTCCGTTCTCGTCGGTGCGGAAATAGAACGGGCCCGCACGCGTCTCGAACGCATCGTGCGGCCAGTTCATCCACCCGGCGTATTCGCCTTCGGTGACGAGCAGCGGCCCGTGCGAAGTCTGGGCTTTCTCCTCGCTCATCGCATCAACGCCTTTACACCGGGCAGCTCGCGCCCTTCCATCCATTCGAGGAATGCGCCGCCCGCGGTGGAGACGTAAGTGAACCCGTCTGCCACACCCGCATGATTGAGCGCCGCCACGGTGTCCCCGCCGCCGGCGACCGACACGAGGCTGCCGTCCTGCGTCAGCGCGGCCGCGGTGCGCGCGAGTGCGACCGTTGCGTCATCGAACGGCGGGGTCTCGAAGGCACCGAGCGGACCGTTCCACACCAGTGTGCGGCAGGTCTTGAGCACGTCGGCGAGCGCCTCGACCGCGGCCGGGCCGACGTCGAGGATCATCTCGTCGGCAGAGACTTCGTGGACGTTGCAAGTGCGCAAGGATGGCGGGTTGGCGGCGAATTCTTTCGCAACCACGACGTCATAGGGCAAATGCACCGTGCAGCCGGCATGATCGGCGCGGTCGAGGATCGCGTTGACGGTCGGCGCGAGCTCGTGCTCGCACAGCGACTTGCCGACATCGACCCCCCGCGCGGCGAGAAAGGTGTTGGCCATGCCTCCGCCGATGATCAGGTGCTGGACCTTGGCCACCAGGTGCTCGAGCACGGCCAGCTTGCTCGACACCTTGGCCCCGCCGACCACCGCCGCGACGGGCTGTTCCGGGTTGCCGAGCGCGGCATCGAGCGCTTTCAGTTCCTTTTCCATCGCGCGCCCCGCGAAGGACGGCAGGAAATGAGTCAGGCCTTCGGTGGTAGCATGCGCGCGGTGCGCGGCGGAGAAGGCGTCGTTGACGTAGAAATCGCCGTTCGCCGCGATCGCCTGCGCGAATTCGGGGTCGTTGCTCTCTTCACCCGGCCAGAACCGCACGTTGTCGAGCAGCCCGATGTCGCCCGGTCGCAGGATGCCGAGCGATTGCTCGACCACCGGGCCGCTGAGTTCGGAGATGAACATCACCTCGCGCCCGAGCACGCGTTCGACATCGCCCTGCACCACGCTGGTGCTCATGGTCGAATAGCGCTCGCCCTTGGGCCGGCCGAAATGCGCCAGTAGAAGCACCTTCGCGCCGGCATCAGCCAGTTCGAGGATCGTGGGCGCGCTGGCTTGAACCCGCGTCACGTCGCTAGCGCGGCCCTCATTCATCGGCAGGTTGAGATCGACCCGGACCAGCGCGACCTGGCCGGTGAGATCGTCTGGGAGATCGTCGAGGGTCTTAAAGGAAGCCATCAGAGGAACTTGGCCATCACCCCGGCGGTGTCGATCATGCGGTTGGAAAAGCCCCATTCGTTGTCATACCACGACACGACCCGCACCAGTTTGCCTTCCAGCACCGCGGTTTCGAGAGAATCGACGGTAGAAGACGCCGGGTAGTGATTGAAATCGCTCGAAACCAGCGGCTGGTCGGTATAATCGAGCACCCCCTTCATCGGGCCTTCCGAAGCCGCCTTGAGCGCGGCATTGATCTCGTCTTTGGTGGTATCGCGGCCCGGCGTGAACACCAGGTCGATGAGCGAGACATTCGGGGTCGGGACACGGACCGAGCTGCCGTCGAGCTTTCCCTTGAGCTCGGGCAGCACCAGCCCGACCGCTCGTGCCGCGCCGGTAGTGGTCGGGATCATGTTCTGCGCGCCGCCGCGCGCGCGGCGCAAGTCGCTGTGGATCTGGTCGAGCATGCGCTGGTCGTTGGTGTAGCTGTGGATCGTGGTCATAAACCCGCGCTCAATGCCGACGGTGTCGTTAAGGACCTTGGCGACCGGGGCGAGACAGTTGGTGGTGCAGCTGGCGTTCGAGACGATCAGGTCCTCGGCCGTCAGCGTGTCCTGGTTGACGCCAAAGACGATCGTCTTGGAGACGCCGGTGGCCGGAGCGGAGATCAGCACGCGCTTGGCGCCCGCGGCAAGGTGCGGCCGGCTCGCTTCGTCCGACTGGAAGAAGCCCGTGCATTCAAGCACCAGATCGATGCCGTTGGCCGTGTGCGGCAGGTTGCCCGGATCGCGCTCGGCAGTGACGTGGATGTGGCGTCCATTGATCACCAGGTCGTTGCCGTCGGTCTCGACCTGACCGGGAAAGCGCCCGTGCGTGCTGTCGAAGCCGAACAGCAGAGCGTTCGACTTGGTATCGGCCAGATCGTTGATCGAAACCAACTCCAGATCGTGGTCGCTGCGCTCCAGAATCGCCCGGGCAACCAGCCGCCCGATACGTCCGAAACCGTTGATCGCAACCTTGGTCGCCATGGTAAAAGCTCCTGCTAAAGTCCGAGTTTTGTTTTGATTTGTGGCACGATGGCCTCGGCGGTGATGCCGAACTTGTCGTAAAGATCCTCCGCCGGAGCGGACGCGCCGAAGCGATCGAGGCCGATCTGCAACCCGCCGGCGGTGTAGCGATCCCAGCCGAGCGTCACGCCCGCCTCGATCGACACCCGCAGGGCGTTTTCGGGCAACAGATCGGACTTGTACGATTGCGCCTGCGCTTCGAACAATTCCATGCAAGGCATTGAAATCACGTCAGCGCCGACGCCCTCCGCTTCGAGCGCGTCGGCGGTGGCGACGGCGACTTCAACCTCCGATCCGGTAGCAATCAAAATCACTTTTCGTGCGGCTTTCGCAGACCGCAGGCGATAGGCGCCTTTAGCCGAGAGCATCCCGCCCTCCGTCCTCAGTTGGGGCAAGTTCTGCCGGCTAAGCGCGAGGACCGACGGCGTGTCCTTATCCGCCATCGCGAGTGCCCAGCATTCAGCGGTCTCGATCGTGTCGCACGGACGGAACACGTTGAGGTTGGGGATCAGCCGAAGGCTCATCAGGTGCTCGACCGGCTGGTGCGTCGGCCCGTCCTCTCCCAGGCCGATGCTGTCGTGGGTGAAGACGTAAATCGCGCGTGTCTGCTGCAGTGCGGACAGGCGCACCGCGTTGCGGCAATAGTCGCTGAAGATCAGGAACGTGCCGCCATAAGGCACGACCCCGCCGTGCAGCGCCATGCCGTTCATCGCGCACGCCATGCCGAATTCGCGGATGCCGTAGTAAAGGTAGCGTCCGGCGTAATCGTCGGCGGTGAGCGGCCCGGTGGCCGTGGTCTTGGTGTTGTTCGATCCGGTGAGGTCGGCAGATCCACCGATCATCGCTGGGATTTTGGCGGTCAGCACTTCGAGCGCCATCTCACTCGCTTTGCGGGTGGCGACTTTCTTCGGTTCGTCGAGCAAGCCAGCAATATACGCCTCAAGCCCATCGTCCGTGGGCAGGTCGCCAGCCATGCGCGCCCGAAATTCGGCGGCCTTGCCGGAACCGCCAAGCCGGGCGTGCCATTCGCGATGCGCCCCCGCGCCGCGTGCGCCCGTGGCGCGCCAGTCGGCGAGGATCTCGTCGGGAACGACAAACGGTTCGCTCGTCCAGCCAAGCTCGCTCCGCACCGCGGCCACTTCGTCGGTGCCGAGTGCCGCGCCATGCACCGCGCTGGTGCCCTGCTTGTTCGGGGCGCCCTTGCCGATCACCGTGCGGCACTCCACCAGCACGGGCGAGGTATCGTGGGCCGCCGCCTCTCCCAAGCGCGCGGTCGATATCCGCAAAGTCGTGTCCGTCGCACGTTACCACGTGCCAGCCGGAAGCGCGGTAGCGCCCCGGAATGTCTTCGCAGGTCGACAGGTCGGTCGATCCGTCGATCGTGATCTGGTTGGAATCCCACAAAACTTTAAGCCGCCCGAGCTTCAGATGCCCGGCCAGCCCGATCGCCTCGTGGTTGACGCCTTCCATCAGGCACCCGTCGCCGGCGACCACCCAGGTGTGGTGATCGACCAGCGCGTCGCCGTAGACCGCATTTAGATGTCGCTCGGCGATTGCCATGCCGACCGCCATCGCCAGTCCCTGGCCGAGCGGTCCGGTGGTGCACTCGATCCCGTCGACGAGGAAGTTTTCCGGATGTCCGGCGCACACGCTGCCGAGTTGGCGGAATTTGGCGATGTCTTCGATCGTCGGCGACTTGTAACCGCTCAAGTACAATAGGCTGTAGATCAGCATCGAGCCGTGGCCGGCGCTGAGCACGAAGCGGTCGCGGTCCGGCCACTCGGGTGCGGCCGGGTCGAACTTGAGGTACTTCGACCACAGTATGGTGGCGACATCGGCCATGCCCATCGGCATGCCGGGGTGCCCCGAATTAGCCGCCTGGACCGCGTCCATCGACAGCGCGCGGATGGCGTTGGCCATCTGCGCCAGGCGGGCGGGGTCGAGACTCATCGCAGGCAAACTCCTTACGGCGATTCGGGCGCGCGCGGTCGCCTTCGCGGAGGCTCCCCGCAAGGTCAAGGCGAGCGGCCTCTCGCTCACCGGTAGGCGTGGTGAAGGCCAGTTATCAACAGGAGGCAACAACCCTTTGCGTGGTCGCGAAAAAGACGGTAAATCGCCTGCCATGACGGGGGATCGAACCGAAGCAGCGGTGCAGCGGATCGAAGCGGCGCTCGCGCGTATCGCGAGTGCTGCGGATCGGCCGCGCCCGCCGGCGACTGCCGCCCCGCCCTCGGTATCCGCGCTGGTCGAGCGTCACGAAAGCTTGCGCGAGACCGTTGCGCAGGCGCTCGGCGAGCTCGACGCGCTGATTGGCGAACTCGAGCAATGAGTGAGGTCGCTCTTTCGATTGGCGGACGGGTTTATCGCGTCGCCTGCGCTGCGGGTGAGGAAGATCACGTCTCGCGCCTTGGCGCGGTGATCGACGCCAAGCTCGCCTCGATGGGCAACCTGTCGGGCCACGAAGCGCAGAACCTGCTGTTCGCCGGGCTGATGCTCGCCGACGAAGTGCACGAAGGCCGCGACACCGTCACCCGTTCGAGCGACGAGATCGCTGCCGCGCAGGCGCTGGCCGAGACCGCGACCGGCGAACGCGACGAACTCAAGGCCGCGCTGGCCAACCGCGATGCCGAATTCGACCGGCTGCAAGCCGACTATCAAGACACCGCCCAGGCGCTCGAGGCAGCTAATGCACGGCTTGCAGAAACCGGCGAACGGCTGGCCGAACGCCAGTCGAACGAAAGCGCGCTGCACGAGCAAATCGAGTCCCTGACGCGCGAGCGTGACGAGCTCGCCGCGCGCCCGCAGTCGGCGGCCACTTCGCACGGCGCCGCCGAGCGGGATCTGGCGCCCGCGCTCGAAAGTCTCGCGCAAATGCTCGAACAATGCGCAGATAAACTTGAGAGCCCGGCCCGGAGCGCCTAGGTAGGTGCTGGCGGGACTGCCCGGTACGAGCCACTGAAAATCCCTGGGGCTATAAGTAATCCTAGGGAGCTGTCCCTGCTCTGGCGACCGGGTTCGTCCCGGGGACCGGGGTACATGGTTCCCACCTGACCTAAGGCGTCAGAGGATCTCAAGGCAAACGACCCATGGTGGTTCCGCCACTCCACCCGACCTGTCGCAATCCGAGGCTACCTGCGTGACCCAGACCAAAGCCGCGTTGCGCCAGGCCTTGCGCGCCGCGCGACGTCGCCATGTCGCCGCGCTCCCGGACGCCACCCGCGCGCTGCTGTTCCGCGTGCCGCCCGCGCCGCTTGCCGCGCTTATTCCGGACGGCGCGACGATCGGGCTCTACCGCGCCGGTCCCAATGAAGCGCCCGCCGCCGCCTATGCCCGGCATTTCCTCGAGCGCGGCAACACGATCGCCCTCCCGCGTTTCGCCGACCGCGACGCGCCGATGGAGTTTGCCCTTCACACCGATCCCTTCGAGGAAAGCGACCTGGAAGCCGGGCCTTTCGGACTGCTGCAGCCGCTGGCGCAAGCCGAAGCTGCGGTTCCCGACGTCGTCATCGCGCCCCTGATCGGCTTCACCGCCGACGGGCACCGGTTGGGCCAGGGCGGCGGACATTATGACCGCTGGCTCGCCGCGCATCCCGACGCGATCGCGATCGGGCTGGCGTGGGATGCCCAGCTGGTCGAGGAGTTGCCGCACGAACCGCACGATCGCACTCTCGCCGCGGTAGTGACGCCAACCCGCCTGTACGGACCATTCGCATGAGGACGGAGCCCACCGCGCGTATCCCCCTCGGCATCCTTGCGCTGCTGATTGCGCTCGGCGCTTACGCGCTCATCATCGCGCGCTACGCACCTGGCTTGATCGGCGCTTGGCCGACCCTTCTCCAGACACTCGTCTACCTGGTGCTCGGCATCATCTGGCTGTTGCCGCTCAAGCGATTCCTGATCTGGATGGAAACCGGCCGCTGGAGCGCGCCCGCTACCACCCAAAAAGGTGGAAGCGAGCCGCGCAATCGATCTGAATAAGGTCCCAAGTGGCGCGAGTGACGGGACTTGAACCCGCGACCTCCGGCGTGACAGGCCGGCACTCTAACCAACTGAGCTACACCCGCGCATTCGGGGCTTGCGCCGCTTGGGAGCAGCGCCACTAGGGCGTCGATACGGGGCTGTCAACCGCGCTGCCGGGGGTTCGCCGCCGGCTGGGCGGTGCACCGAAAATTAACCATATCGCGCGATCTTCCACTCGCCCCGCTCGCGGGGTTTGGGGGGAATATCGAGCATGCGCCGGGGACTGGCAAAGAGACTGGGATTGGGCGCGCTGCTGTGCGTGATGGGAAGCGCGGCGGCCGCCGAAAGCGCGGTCGATATCGGCCGGTCGGTGTATGTCGAACGGCACGACGACGGCGTACGCGCCCTGGAGCCGGCGACCACCCTGAAAAAGGGGGACAAGGTCGTCCTCGTGCTCGAATGGCGCGCGCAGGCCCCCGGGCGCGGCTTCACCGTGCAAAGCGCCGTTCCCCGCCCGCTGGCTTTCCAGCGCGCCGGAAGCGACGCGGTCGAAGTTTCCATCGATAATGGGCAGAGCTGGGGTCGGCTGGGCGACTTGCGCGTCGGCAGGCGCTACGCATCGGCAGAGGACGTCACCGATCTGCGCTTGCGCGTTGCCGGGTCAACGCCCGCGGGACGGATGACCTACAGCGCGATCGTCCGCTGAGCCTGGCCTGAGTTCGCTCGGAGAGTTCAGCACTTCTCGTACTTCCAGTTCCGTTTCTTGCCCTCGGCCAGCCATTCCACGGATTGAGCGATGCGCGTCGATCGCGTCTCCTCTCGCTTGGCCTGGGTGATCCATTCGAGATATTCGCGCTGCTGTGACGGAGTGAAACCGTCGAACGTAGCCTGCGCCGCCCCCTGGCCTCGTAGGGCCGCGGCGAAGTCGTCGGGCATCGCGATCGCTGCTTTCGGTGCAGCCTTCTCCCGCTTGGTCGTGGCGCTGCCGTACGTCGCGATGCGCTGAGCGGCATCCTTCAGGCGCGCGCGCCAGTTCGCTTTCGGAAGGAATTTCCGCAAGCGAGGCCATCTTGCCGTACTGGCCCATTCCCGCATCGCCGCCCTGTCGCCCCTCGCCGTGGATCGCGAAGGAACAATGCGCCTTGAAGGCCGCCATGCCGGCGACGTTCTTACCGGCGACGGTAAAGTGCGGAACGCTCCATTTGATCGTCTCTTCGGCCTGCGGCAGCGCGGCGTGGACGATCTCGCGCAGCCGCGTCAGGATCGGTCGCGCGAACGGTGCCGCCTTGGCGATGTAATCGTCGATGCGCGGGTCGGTCTTCATGCTGCCCTCCGGATTACCGGCGCAGCATAAACCGATCAGCCGACCAGCAAAAGCGCCGGCGTTTCGATCAGCTTCTTGACCGCCTGGACGAAGCTCGCCGCATCCCATCCATCGACCACGCGGTGATCGCAGCTGATCGAGATGTTCATCAGCTTGCGCTTCTCGACCCGCTCGCCGCCCATGCCGTCGGATACGAACATCGGCCGCTCGACGATCCGGTTAGGGCCGATAATGGCCACTTCGGGCCGGTTGATCACCGGGGTGGTTGCCACCCCGCCGAGTGGGCCGAGCGAAGTGACCGTCAGTGTCGAGCCCGACAGCTCTGTCGACTTGGCCGAACCGTCGCGCGCGGCTTCAGCGAGGCGGCGGATCTCGGTCGCGAGCTGCCACAGGTTCTTGGCCTGGGCATCGCGGATCACCGGCACCATCAGCCCGCCGTCGGTCTGCGTCGCCATGCCGAGGTGGATCGCGCCGTGGCGGGTGACCACGCCAGCTTCATCGTCGAACCGCGCGTTGATCATGGGGAACTGCGGCACGGTCTTGCAGATCGCGGCAATCAGCAGGGGCAGCATCGTCAGCTTGGGCTTGTCGCCGCGCCCGGAGTTGAGTTGCTCGCGTAGCCGCTCGAGCTCGGTAACGTCGCACTCTTCCACGAAAGTGAAATGCGGGATGTTGCGCTTGGCCGCGGCCATGTTCTCGGCGATGCGCCGGCGCAGACCGATGACCTTGATCGCCTCGTCGGGGCGCGCCTTGCCGGCGGGCGCGTGGCCCGAGGGGCCGCCATAGGAAATGAACGCATCGAGGTCGGCGTGGCGAATACGGCCTTCCTCGCCCGGACGGACTTCGGCCAGGTCGATCCCCAGATCGGTAGCGCGGGCGCGCACGGCCGGCGTCGCGAGGACCTTGGCATGCGATGCCTTCGCAACCGGTGCGGGCTCCCTCTTCGCCTCGGCCACCTGGGGTTCGGGGTCGGCGTCCGGCGGCGGGGCAGCTTCGGCTTTTGCGATCGCCTTGTCCGCGTCCCCGGCGTCGGAGTTTTCCACCTCGATGCGCTGTTCGATCTCGGTCGCCTTGGGCGCCGGCGCGGCTTCGGCGGGAGTCGAACTTTCCGCCGCGTCCTCGGCCTCGGTCTCGATCACCACCAGCATCGAACCGATGGCGATCACGTCACCGACTTCGCCTGCGACTTCGACCACCGTCCCGCTTACCGGGCTTTCCATTTCGACCGTCGCCTTGTCGGTCATCATGTCGGCGACTTGCTGGTCCTCCTCGACCCGGTCGCCCGGCTTGACGTGGAACGCGACGATCTCCGCTTCGGCGATGCCTTCGCCAATGTCGGGGAGGTTGAAAGTGTACCGGCCCATCTATGCTTCCAGTATCTTGTCGAGCGCTTCGCCGATGCGGACGGGTCCGGGGAAATAGGCCCATTCGAGGCTGTGCGGATAAGGGGTGTCGAAGCCGGTCACCCGTTCGACCGGGGCTTCGAGGTGGTAGAAACAGCGCTCGGTCACCAGCGCCGACAGCTCCGCGCCGAAGCCGCTGGTGCGGGTCGCTTCGTGGACGATCAGGCAGCGGCCGGTCTTCTTGACCGATGCCTCGATCGCTTCGATGTCGAGCGGGACCAGGCTGCGCAGATCGATGATGTCGGCATCGACGCCCTTCTCGCGGCAAACCGCCTCGCTCACGTGGACCATCGTGCCGTAGGTGAGCACCGTCAGCGCCTCGCCCTCGCGCACGGTGCGCGCCTTGCCGAGCGGGATGCGGTAGTATCCGTCGGGCACGCGGCTGTCGGCGTGCTTCTTCCACGGCTCGACCGGCTTGTCGTAATAACCGTCGAACGGGCCGTTGTAGATGCGCTTGGGCTCGAAGAAGATGACCGGGTCGTTGTCCTCGATCGCGGCGATCAGCAGGCCCTTGGCATCGTAGGGCGTCGACGGGATCACGGTCTTGAGCCCGGCGACGTGGGTGAAGATCGCCTCGGGGCTCTGGCTGTGCGTCTGGCCGCCGAAGATGCCGCCGCCGAACGGGCTGCGCACGGTCATCGGCGCGATGTATTCGCCCGCCGAGCGGTAGCGCAGCCGCGCCGCCTCGCTGATCAGCTGATCGAGCCCGGGGTAGATGTAGTCGGCGAACTGGATCTCGGGCACCGGCCGCAGGCCGTACGCGCCCATGCCGACCGCGGCGCCGATGATGCCGCATTCGGATATCGGGGTGTCGAACACGCGGTTCTTGCCGTGCTTTTCCTGCAAGCCGGCGGTGGCGCGAAACACGCCGCCGAAATAGCCCACGTCCTCGCCCATGATCACCACCATGGGATCGCGGCTGAGCATGATGTCGAGCGCGTCGTTGATCGCCTCGATCATGTTGAGGTTGCGGTGCGGCGCGTCGGCTTGACCGACGGGCATGTCGCTCTCGATCACGCTTGCGGCCACTTGATTTCCCTTTCGCGGATCGCCTGCGCGGCCTGTTCTTCGAGATGCCACGGGAGTTCCTCGAACACGTCTTCGAACATGGTGTGGAACGGGTGGTGGAGACCATGGCCGAGGATGCCGTTCTTCTCGGCCTCCTTGGTCGCTGCCTTGACCTGTTCGGCGCTGTCGAGATCGAGCTGCTGCTGGCGTTCCTCGTCCCATTCGCCGAGCGCGATCAGGTGGTTCTTGAGGCGCATGACCGGATCGCCGAGCGGCCATTCGGCCCGCTCCTGCGCGCTGCGGTACTGGCCCGGATCGTCCGAGGTCGAGTGGCCTTCGGCGCGGTAGCTGAAGTGTTCGATCAGGGTCGGCCCGCCGTTGGCGCGGGCACGGTTGGCGGCCCACTGCTCGGCGGCGTAAACGGCCAGCGCATCGTTGCCGTCGACCCGCAGCGAAGCGATGCCGTAGCCCACGCCCTTCGCGGCAAACGTCGCCCGCTCGCCGCCGGCAAAGCCCGAGAAGCTGGAGATCGCCCACTGGTTGTTGACCACGTTGAGGATCACCGGCGCGTTATAAACGGTGGCGAACAGGCACGCGGCATGGAAGTCGCCCTCCGCGGTACTGCCCTCGCCCACCCAGGTCGCGGCGATCCGGCTGTCGCCGCGCATCGCGCTCGCCATCGCCCAGCCGACAGCCTGGGGCGTCTGCGTCGCAAGGTTGCCGCTGATGGTGAAGAACGAATGCTCGCGGCTCGAATACATGATCGGCAGCTGGCGGCCTTTCAGCTTGTCGCCGCGGTTCGAATAGATCTGGTTGATCATCTCGGTGAGCGGATAGCCGCGGCCGATCAGGATGCCCTGCTGGCGGTAGCTGGGGAACACCATGTCGTCGGCTTCCAGCGCCATCCCGGCCGCGACGCTGGTCGCTTCCTCACCGGTGCACTTCATGTAGAAGCTGGTCTTGCCCTGGCGCTGGCCGCGATACATCCGCTCGTCGAACGCGCGGGTGAGCGCCATCGTCGACAGCATCTTGCGCAAGGTCTCGGGGGCAAGCTTGGGGTCCCACGGACCATGGGCGACGTTGTCATCGCCCAGCACGCGGATCAGATCGTTGGCGAGCGGGACGGTATCGATCGCCGCGCACGTCTCGTCCGGCCGCGGCTGCGCACCGGCCTGGGTGATGTTGAGATCCGAAAAGTCGACCGCATCGCCGGGCCGGAACTTGGGTTCGGGAACGTGGAAGCTCAGCGCCGGGCGGTTGTGCCCCGCTTTGCTTACCCCTTCAGGCCGGTCGGCCACTGGACTCTCTCCCGCCTAAGACGCAATCTTTTACGACGGCGTTATTTTATTTCAAAGCGCCTCGACGAGTCAAGATTGTCCCATCACACCGCCACCGGCGCCTTGAGCGCGCCGAGCGGGGTGTAGTCGGACACCTCGAAATCATCGATTGTGTAATCGAACATCGTTGGCGGCCGCCGCATAATCTCAAGGCGCGGGCGGCCTTGCGGTTCCCGGGTCAGCTGCTCGTCGATCAATTCGGCGTGATTGAGATAGAGGTGCACGTCACCCCCCATCCACACCAGCTCGCCCGGCTCGAGATCGGCCTGCTGGGCGAGCATCCGCTGCAACAGCGCGGCCGACCAAAGGTTGAACGGCATCCCCAGCGCGACGTCGCAGCTGCGCTGGTAGAGCAGGCCGTTCAGCTTGCCGTCGGCGACGTGAAACTGGTACGTCTTGTGGCACGGCGGCAGCGACATGCGATCGAGTTCGGCGACGTTCCACCCTTCGATGATGTGCCGCCGGCTGCCGGGATTTTCACGCAGCGAGCGCACCACCTCGGAAATCTGATTGATCCCCTCGCCCGGTTCGTACAGCCCATCGGGGCGATAGCGATAGGTCGGCCAGTCGACCCACTGCTTCCCATACACCGGGCCAAGATCGCCCCACTGTTCGGCGAACGTTTCATCGTGTTCAATACGCTCGATGAAGCGCTTCATTGACATGTCGTCGCCCGTCTCGCGGACATAGCGCGCGTGCGGCCAGTCGTCCCAGATATGCACGCCCTGCAGCACCAGAGGGCGGATATTGGTGCTCCCGGTCAGGAACCACAGCAGCTCGCGGGTCGCGGTTTTCCAGTACACCCGCTTGGTGGTGATGAGCGGCATCGCGCCGTCCGCAAGGTCGAACCGCAACGTCGCACCGAACACCGATCGGGTGCCGATACCGGTGCGATCGACCCTCTCCGACCCTTCGCTCCAGATGCGGCGCATCAGGTCGAGATACTGCCATTCGGGATGGCGTTCGGCGGGAGAATCGCGGAGCGGAACGGCGCTGGGCATGGCACAGCCCTAGACCGCCAATTGCCCGCTTGCCACCCCGCGCGCCCCTCCCTATAGGCCCGCTCCTGCCTCGCCGTGGCATCCTTCGGGGCGCCGCAGCGAACGATCGGTCGGGGAATAGCTCAGCCTGGTAGAGCACTGTCTTCGGGAGGCAGGGGCCGGAGGTTCGAATCCTCTTTCCCCGACCACTTCACCAATCGCGATCGATCCACGGGATCGTTTCGCGTGGGCTCCCCAGTCTGGCGATAGTGGCTCACGCACCGCGCGTGAGCGGCTCGCTGTTACGGATAGCGAGCGAACACCGTTCGCCCGGAATCGCCGAACGCGACCACTTGGTAAGGCTGTACCCGGCCGCCGGCTTCCATTCCGGGTGAGCCCATCGGCATGCCCGCCACTGCCAAGCCCTTCACTCCGGCGGGCCTTTCTTTCAGCAACCGCACGATCTCGCGGGCCGGCACGTGGCCTTCGATCACATATCCATCGATAACAGCGGTATGGCACGAGGCGAGGTCGGCGGGCACGCCGAGGCGCGTCTTGACCGCGCCCATCGGCTCGTCCTCGCGCACGTGCATCTCGTGCGCCAGGCCCTGGCGCGCGTGCTCGGCCCATTCGCTGCAACAGCCGCAGCCAGGATCGCGGAACATCACATAAGGAGTGGCTTGCGCGGCGCTTGTGCACGCCGCGAGCAGCAGGGAACCCAGGATCGAGGAAGCGCGGCGGAAGCTGAGAGGCGCAGTGATCATCGCACTCTTTTCGTCGCAGCGCGGGTCTGACGCAACCCCCATCCGCGGGCGAGCGTAGCGGCAACCGGAAACTTTAATCTATGATGAGTTGTTTCGCAGTGATGGCCGGACAATCCTCGACCGCCAGAGTGGGAAGCGACCGCGAGTTCGCCCGAGGGCTCGCGCGCGCATTCGCAGGTGCGCTGATTTTCGCCCTGCCGCTGCTGATGACGATGGAGATGTGGTGGCTCGGCTTTTACGCCGACCGCACCCGGTTGCTTCTTTTCGTCCTGCTTAACCTGGCGCTGCTGGTGCCGCTGTCGCGGGTCGTTGGCTTCGAGCGGACCAGCAGTTGGCCCGAGGACATCGCGGATGCGCTGACGGCTTACGGGGTGGCGATCGTCGCCTCGGCGATGATCCTGGCGTTGATGGCGATCATCAGGATCGACATGCCGGCCGGCGAGATTCTCGGCAAGATCGCCATCCAAGCGGTGCCGGCAAGCATAGGTGCCGCGCTCGCGCGCGGGCAGTTCGGTCAGCGCGATGAAGATGGCACAGGCGAAAGTTCCGATCTGGACGGTTCATACGCCGGCGAGCTGTTCCTGATGCTGGTGGGCGCGATGTTCATTGCCTTCAACCTTGCGCCCACCGAGGAGATAATCCTGATCGCTTTCAAGATGACGCCGTGGCACGCGCTTGCGATGATCGCAGCGTCAATCCTCGTTCTCCACGGGTTCGTCTATGCGCTCGATTTTCGCGGCGAGGAAACGCTTCCCGAAGGGGTCGGTGGTCTCGCTGGCCTGTTCATGTTCACGATCGCCGGATACGGGATCGCGCTGCTGGTCAGCCTTTATATCCTGTGGACGTTCGGTCGGACCGACGGCGCATCAGCGGGAGAGATTGCAATGATGGTAACCGTCCTGGGCTTCCCGGCTGCGCTGGGCGCGGGCACCGCGCGACTGATCGTTTAGGAGTTCCATGGCCGATTCGACCGATCCCAAACCCAGCAAACTTCCGCCGCTGGCGATCACAGCAGGCGCGATCGGACTGGCGCTGACCGCGAGCCTGGCGGGCTTTATCGGGTGGCAAGCGGCGCATCAGGCGGAAACGCGCGTGCCCGCGCTCACGGTCGAGGCGGGGGCGGTCCATCGCACGCCCGCCGGGTATGTCGTGGAGTTCGAAGCGCGCAACGGCAGCGCGAGGACCGCGGCTAACGTCGATATCGAAGCATCGCTGGCGGTGCCGGGCGCGGAGCCGCTTTCCAGCACTGTTTCAATCGGTTACGTTCCGGGCAATTCGCAGCATCGGGGCGGGATACTCTTGCCGGCCGATCCACGCAGCGGCGAATTCAAGCTCCGCGTGCTCGGCTACAGCGAACCGTGATCCGTTGGCTTATCCGCCACGCAGCAACTGCACTCCCCAGTCGCGCTCGAACAGGTAGAGCAGGATCCGCGCGGCCTGCCCGCGCGCGCTGTCGAGGCCCCCGTCCCGCTCCATCAGCAACCGGGCATCGTCGTGCGCGATCGGCAGCAGGCGCTGGATCTGCTCGAGGTCGGCGACCCTGAACGGCGTGTCGCCTGACTGGCGCGTGCCGAGCAGTTCACCACCGCCGCGCAGGCGCAAGTCTTCCTCGGCCAGCCGGAAACCGTCCTGCGTTTCGCGCATCAGCGCCAGCCGCTCCTTGCCGGTTTCGCTCAGCGCATCTCCGCGCAGCAGCAGGCAGACGCTTTTCTTGTGGCCCCGCCCGACCCGGCCGCGGAGCTGGTGGAGCTGGGCGAGGCCGAACCGTTCGGCTTGCTCGATGACCATCAGAGTAGCGTTGGGCACATCGACGCCGACCTCGATCACCGTCGTAGCGACCAGCAACTTGGCTTCGCCGCGCGCGAAACGCTCCATGCCGGCGTCCTTGGCCTCGGGGCGAAGCTGGCCGTGGACCAGCACCACCGCGTCCCCGAAGCGCTCGCGCAGGGCTGCGTAGCGCGCCTCGGCCGCGGCGATGTCCTCGTTTTCCAGCTCGCGCACCATCGGGCATACCCAATATGCCTGCGCGCCGCTTTCGAGCTGGACCGCCAGCCGTTCGATTACTTCGCCGGTGCGTTCGGTGCTGATCACCACGGTGTCGATCGCCTGGCGGCCAGGCGGCATCTCGTCGAGCCGGCTGACGTCCATCTCGCCGTACTGCGCCAGCGTTAGCGTGCGCGGGATCGGAGTGGCGGTCATCGCCAGCGTGTGGGGGGTGACGCGGCCCTTGTTGGCCAGCGTCAGTCGCTGCGACACCCCGAAGCGATGCTGCTCGTCGATCACGATCAGGCCGAGATTGCGATAGGCGACGGTATCCTGGAAGATCGCATGGGTGCCGACGACGATCGGGATGCTGCCATCCTGCAGCCCCATCAGCGTCGCTTCGCGCGCCCTGCCCTTGTCGCGGCCGGTCAGCAGCGCAATCTCCACGCCGGTCGGTGCGAGCATTCGTCGCAACGTCTCGAAATGCTGGCGCGCGAGGATTTCGGTCGGCGCGAGCAGCGCGGCCTGCGCGCCGGCCTCGACCGCGATCAGCATCGCTTCGAGCGCTACCACCGTCTTGCCCGAGCCGACATCGCCCTGCAGCAGCCGCAACATCGGCGTCCCTTGCGCCAGGTCGCCCTCGATCTCGCCAATCGAGCGCCGCTGCGCGCCGGTCAGGGGAAACGGCAAAGCGAGCTTGCCGCGTAAGGCCCCGTCACCCGCCAACGCCTGCCCTTTGCGCCGCCGGTTGTCGGCCCGCACCAGCATCAGCGCGAGACTGTTGGCGAGGAGTTCGTCGTACGCCAGCCGGTCGCGCGCGGCGGGATGCTCGCCCTTGTGCGCCAGGTGCAACGAATCGGCCCAACCGGCCCACTTGGCACGCTCGAAGTGGCCGGGCTCGATCCACTCGGGCAGCTCCGGCAACCGCGCCAGCGCCTGCGCGGCGAGCCCGGCGACCTTTGGCTGCGTCAGCCCTTCGGACAGCCGGTAGACCGGTTCGTTGAGTGTCGCAAGCAGGCCGCCGCTTTCCTCCGCCACATGGTCCGGATGCACGATCTGCAGCATCTGCCCGTACTGGTCGAGCCGGCCTGCCACCCACCGCTTCTCGCCTACCGGCAGCTGCTTTTTGGCGGTGTAGCTCGCCTTGCCGAAATAGGTCAGCGAGCAGACGTTGCCGAGCGCGTCATGCGCCAGGACGTTGTAGGGCCCTCGTCCCGACCGGCCGGCGCGGTGTTCGGTCACGGTCAGCGCTACGACCACCTGCTCGCCGACGCTCGCCTGGTCGAGGTTTTCGACCGGCCGCCGGGTCACGAAGCGATCGGGCAAGTGATAGGCCACGTCGCGCACCCGCGTGAGGCCGAGCTTTTCAAGCGGCTTGAGCACTTTGGGCCCAACACCCTCGAGGGTTTCGCACCTCGGCGAACAGCGGGTTGAGAATGTCGGGTCGCATCGCGCGCTTAAATCAATTTAAACCGCCCGCGTCACCCCCGGCGGGCGAGAACGTCGTCAGCTTGGAACGACTTTGCCCGTCCGCCGCTTTGTCATCGGAAAAACGTCTACAGCGCAGCGGAGAAGCATACCATGGCCACCGAAGAATTCACCGACGCGATCATGCTGCTCAAGCACGATCACCGCGAGGTCGAGGACCTGTTCGCGAAGTTCGAAAAGGCGAGCGGCCAGGACAAGAAGTGGGAAATTGCCCAGCAGATCTGCAACGAACTCAAGATCCACTCGATGATCGAGGAAGAGATCTTCTACCCTGCAACCGAGGAAGCGGTCGAGGAAGATCTCTACAACGAGGCGTTCGTCGAGCACGACGGGGCCAA
Organism: uncultured Alphaproteobacteria bacterium; assembly: GCA_963781525.1. Classification (GTDB taxonomy): domain Bacteria; phylum Pseudomonadota; class Alphaproteobacteria; order Sphingomonadales; family Sphingomonadaceae; genus Tsuneonella. The sequence goes on from CAWAGD010000008.1 coordinate 533,276, forward strand.
GGTGCTGATCAACGACATCATGGAAAGCGGCGGCCAGGGCGAATTTTTCGAAGCCAAGGTGAAAGTGCTTTCGGAAGAAATCGAGCACCACGTCAAGGAAGAGGAAGCTTCGGGTGACGGCTATTTCGCGCAAGTGCGCGACAGCGACGTCGACGTGAAGGCGCTGCTCAAACCGATGTTGACGCGCAAGAAAGAGCTCAAGGCTCAGGCCGAAAGCGGTGAGCTGCCGGCCGCCGAACTGACCGCGGTCAACGCCGACGCGAGCTGACACTGAAGGGGTGACGGGTGCGGCCGTGGCGGGTAATAACCCGCCATGGCCAACCCCACCCCGGATGACACCCGTCTCGCCCGCGCCCGCTTCCGCGCGTGGCATCGCGGCACGCGTGAGGCGGATTACATGATCGGCGGTTTCTTCGACCGCTACCAAGCGATTTGGTCCGAGGAGGATATTGCCTGGTTCGAAGGTCTCCTCGAAGAAGACGATGTCGACGTGATGGCCTGGGCGCTGGCGCGCAAGAGGCGCCAACGCGATTTACGGGCCGCAACTTACTGCGATGCAACGGCTCGAT
>CAWAGD010000009.1:0-23328 GCA_963781525.1 uncultured Alphaproteobacteria bacterium
ATGATGGCGCTTCGCACCAATCGCGAAATCACGCGCGACGCGAATGTCCTAACCCTTGGTTGCCCCGACTGAACGAACGGCACGTTTCCGAGTAAGTTGCGCGTTGCTCGAATGGCTGAGACTTGTCGCGCAGCGGCCGGGCCGACAACCGAATTGTCGAGCCGAGGTGCGCACCTAATCGAGAAGTCCGCTGCCTGTAGGCCTGTGGGTCAGCTGGCAGGGTAGCAGCAGCGGTAAAGGGAACTGCCCCGGCCATTTCCCGTTAACCGCGCGCAGCCCTCCGGTTGCTTCCGGAGTTGCCGATGCACGCCAAAATAGGGAGCTCGAGCGGGCTGCCAGAAATTTCTCGACCTCGGCCCGCCCTGGCCTCGGTCGGACTGATCGCCGTAACGCTGGCCGAAGCCTTGATCGACCGAGACGTCATGCTCGTCGCCTCGGACGAACAGCGTGCCGAGGCGGTCGCTGCGGCACTTCAATGTGCAGCACCCGACGCGCTTGTGATTCACTGTCCATCAAGTGACGCACTTCCCGGAGAAGCCGCTCCGGCATCTCCAGCGAACGTGGGCCGGCGCGTGGCCGCCTTGCGCTTGCTGCGCCAGACCCAGGCGATCGCCGGGCGCCAGAAGATCGCGCTCGTGACGACGGCCGAAGCAGCAGCGCGTGTCTATCCCCCTCCCTCTTCGTTTGACGCGGCCCCGCCCGCGCTTGCCGTCGATGAGCAACTCGATTTGAAAACATTCGCGGCCGCTCTCGAAGAGATTGGCTACTTTGCGGACGACCGGGTGGACGAACCGGGGGAAATGGCGGTGCGTGGGCTGGTTGTCGACCTGTTTCCCGCTGACGCCAGTAACCCGGTCCGCGTCGAGGTCGAGGACGGCCGGATTATCTCGATACGAGTCTACGATCCCGCCACACAGGGCACGATTGACGAAATTAGATCAATCGAGATCGGCCGTGTGTTCGAGCCGCCAGTCGGAGACGATTGGGTCACCTTATTCGATCACCTACCCGGAGCGGCGGTAGCGAGCGATCCCGACGCGCCGCGTCGCCGCGACCGCTTTGTGGCTTTGGCGCGCGATGTCGCCGGCAGCGCACCGGTAGCCGACGGAACCAAGTGGGACGAAGTTCTGGTTGATAGGGATATGATTTCAGCTCCTGTCGCCGAAGAAGGGCGACGGTTTGTGGAAAGCCGAGCGCCTTTGCGCGAGTTCAGCCGAGCAGCCAGGAGGGTGCTTGACGACGGTGGCAAGGTTGCGGTTCTGGGCGCACCGCGCGACCTGCGCTTCTTCAACCGCCGCTTTTCCAAAGCGACAGCATTTGAACTGACGACCGTCCAAAGCTGGCGTGAGATTCGCGAGGCCGCTGCGGGCACCGTCTCCTTTCTCGAAATGCCGGTCGATCGCGGATGGTCGCTACCTGGAAATCTGATAGTCGCCGCCAGCGATCTGCTCGGAAGCCGCGCAGCGACAGGAGGCGACACGCCTGCCGGTCTGGACGTCCTTCACGCCGGGAACGGTGAGATCCATCTGGGCGACGTAGTAATCCACGAAGACTTCGGAATAGGCCGTGTGGTCGGTCTCGAGCCGATCGTTGCGGGAGCCGACGGGGCTGGCGATGCAATCGCCATCGAGTATGCTGGAGAGACACGCCGATTGGTGCCAGCTGCCGATGCCGATCGCATTTGGCGCTATGGAGCCGAAGCGGATGCGGTGACTTTAGACCGCTTGGACGGTTCAAGCTGGGAAAAGCGGCGCCTCGCCATCGATACTGCGATCGCGGAAAGTGCACGCGGACTGACCGCACTCGCTGCGGAAAGGGCAAGTCGATCCGCGGTCGTGATCGACCCTGATCCAGCCAACTATGAGCGCTTCGCCGCCGGCTTTCCATTCACCGAAACGCCCGATCAGGCACGTGCAATCGCGGCAGTTCGCACCGAGCTCGCCGCCGGTAAGCCGATGGATCGCCTCGTCGTGGGCGATGTTGGATATGGCAAGACCGAGGTCGCCATTCGGGCTGCAGCACTCACTGCGCTCGCAGGCAAGCAGGTCATCATCGCCGCACCGACAACCGTGCTCGTGCGGCAGCACCTGGAGAGCTTTCGCCGAAGGTTCGAAGGCACCGGGGTGGTGGTGGAAGGGCTGTCGAGACTGTCCACCGCAGCGGAGCGAAAGACGGTCAAAGCAGGCCTTGCGGCTGGCACGATACATGTCGCGATCGGCACAGGGGCGCTAGCTGGCGCAGTTTACAAAGACCTTGCGCTTGTTGTCATCGACGAAGAACAGCGTTTCGGCGCCGCCGACAAGGCAAAGCTGCGCGGCCTGTCGGCCGATTGCCACATGCTTACGCTCACAGCGACACCCATACCGCGCACGCTCCAGACCGCCCTGGTGGGCTTGCAGCAGGTCTCCGTCATTGCAACACCCCCGGCCAGGCGGCAGCCCATCCGCACAAGCGTCGGGGTGTTCGAACCCTCTATCGTTCGCACTGCGCTGCTGCGTGAGAAGGGCCGACACGGACAAAGCTTCGTGGTCGTCTCGCGTATCGAGGACATGGAGCCGATGGCCCAGCAGCTCGCGCAATTGGTGCCAGATCTGCGCGTCCGCGAGGCTCACGGCAAAATGGCCGCTGCGGACATTGACGAAGCGATGGTGCGGTTTGCGGCTGGGGACGGCGACGTGCTCCTGGCAACTAATATCATCGAGGCAGGGCTGGACGTTCCCCGTGCCAACACGATGATCGTTTGGCGCGCTGATCGCTTCGGGTTGTCGCAACTTCATCAGCTGAGGGGGCGGGTTGGACGGGGAAGTCGCCGTGGGCAGATACTGCTGCTGACAGATCCTGAAGCTAAGATCGCTGAAAACACGCTCAAACGGCTGCGCACGCTCCAGGCGTTCGACCGACTCGGGGCAGGGTTCGCCATCAGTGCCCGAGACCTCGACATGCGGGGCGCGGGCGACTTGCTGGGCGATGCCCAGGCTGGTCACGTGAAGCTCATCGGTGTCGATCTTTACCAGCACCTGTTGGAAAGCGCGCTGCGCACCGCGCGTGGGGAGGCCGTCGAGCACTGGACACCAGAGCTGCACTTGGGCGTCTCGGGTAGTCTGCCCGAAAGCTGGATTCCGGAAGCCGACGTCCGCATCACTCTTTATAGTCGGCTCGCCCGCATCACCCAGCCTTCTGACATCGACGACTTCGAGGCCGAGATCCATGACCGCTTCGGAGCCCTTCCATCGGAAGCCGAGCGCCTGGTTGAAGTGTCACGTGTCCGTATGCTGGCTCGCCTGGCTGAAATTCAGCGGATCGACGCTGGCCCAGCAGCAATCGCCCTGACGCCGCGAAAGGCTTTTGCTGCTCCCGATAACGCGGATTTCGAAATGAGCAGTGGCCGTCTCATACTCAAAGACGCAATTGACGATCCCGACGAGCGGCTAGAGCGGACCCGCTCACTCTTGGAAGATTTGCTCGCTGCAGCATGATCCTCTGCATGGCAGCGGAAAGCGTACGGACCGCCTGCGGGGGCCGAAAAATTTTGCGCGAGTGATCTTCTTGGTCTGGCGCGTTATCGTCCGGCTGTGGTGGGCCACGGCGGGCGTCATATGGATCGAAAGCCCAGAGCCGCGGGGAGCGAAGTTCGACAGCAGATAACCATGCCCGTATGGCGCCCGGCGGGCTGGGGCCCGCCGGGCTTCAATTCAGAACTGCGTTCGCACGGTGATGCCGTACGTCCGCGGCTCCCCCGGGAAGCCAACAAAAAGTTGGTTGGCGGTCGCAGGGAAACCCAGAGCGGCTGGTGACGCAACTCCACGAAACGTTCCGCTGCCCTGGAGCGGCATGTCCGCGCCAATCTGATAGTACTTCTTATTGAAGAGATTTTGCCCCCACAGCTCGATGCCCCACCGACGTTCGGCGCCGTAGATCCCTAGGCGGCCATTGAAGACCGCAAACCCATCCTGTTGCTTTTCCAGGTCCAGATCGGACCCAGTGTCGGTATCGCTTTGCATGCGGCCATCGAAATAGACGAGCGCGCTCATGCCGCTGTCGCCGATCGGTGGGGTCCAGCTGAACCCGGCCGTCGCCACGAGTGCCGAGCTGTTCGAGACGCTGCGTCCCGGCAACTGGAACAACACCGGGGACAGCGCCCGACCATTCGTGCCGACCAGGTTCTCATCGTACTTGGTGTCGGTGAGTGACAGGCCCATGTTTACGCTCAGGTACCGCGCCGGCCGCATGAACAATTCAATTTCGATGCCCTTCGAAACAACCCCCGGCTTCAGACGATCGGCCGCGCACGCTCCTGTCACGGCGCTGTTATCGATAGGTCCGGTGCCGAGGTCATCCCTGCACGCCTGGATATTCGTGACCTCGAAGTTGACGCCATTGAAAGTGTTAAGCTGGTAGTTCGAATACCGCTGGTAGAACGCGGCCAGGTTTACATCGATCGCACGCCCGTTGAACTTTGCTCCGAGCTCGAAGGCGTCCACCTTCTCGCTCGCGAACTTCAGATCGCTCGCCTCGGCACGTCCGTTCCCGGATGTGTTGGCAGGCAGGGCAAGACGTGCGGCGCACGCCGCGTCAAATGCGGTGTTGCAAGGCTTGTCGAGTGCCGAGAAATCGAGGTTGAAACCTCCGGCTTTGTAGCCCTTGGACGCAGAGGCATAGAGCAGCAGGTCTTGCGTTGGCTTGAAGCTGAGCACCGCAGTGCCAGTCCATTCGTCATCGGAGAAACGGGTGCCGGGGCTTCCCGCGGCGAAGTCCGGCGCCGTCGCATTGATCACGCAAGGCAGCGATGAAAACGCCTGGAACGGCGAATTGATCAAGGCTGAGCACAGCGAGTTAGTGAAATTGGCGTCAGCCGCCAGGTCCTTGCGCTCCTTGGTGTAGCGAGCGCCGATCGTAAAGCTGAGCATGTCCTCGATAATGTCGAAGGTGTTGTGCGTGAACACCGCGAAATTGCGGCTATCCTGCCGGAAGGTGGAGCCGTTGTTCCCCGTTCCATTCAGCTGCAGGCCTGGCTGCCCCAAGGCAGCGGCAAGCGAACCAAAGCCCGGCCGCGCTGGGTTGGCGATTAGTGCGGACAGGACCGGGATTGACGCACGCCGCGGGTCACCTGCGGGCAGTGCCGACAATCCGGCGATTGTACCCTGGACAACTGGCACGTTAACGCAGCTTCCTGTCGGAGCTGGTGCGAGTGCTGCCGGAAGCACCCCGGCAAACAAGAGACAATTGGCGAACCGTTCGTAGTCCTGACCGTAAACGAGGTCGTCGTCCACATCGAGCCGCTCGTTCGCGTAATAGCCGCCCACCAGCCAGTCGAGCCTACCTCCGAACGCTTCGCCCTGCAGACGCAGCTCTTGGGTAAATGTGCGGAAGCGTCGGTCGAGGTCGAACCGTTGCAAAATACTCAGGCGATTGAAGTCAGCATCCTGACCCTGAGCATTCTTGTAATCGCGGTATGCCGTGATGGACGTAAGGGTAGCGCCAGCGAGATCGTAATTGACCTCTCCTGAAACACCCCAGTCCCTGGTGTCCGAACGATAATCGACGCCGGGGGTGGTCGACTGGGTTCGGATGAAGCTCTGGCCGAGAGGGGGCACGGGGTATGCGGCGCCGAGCGCTTGCAGGATGGGCAGCAAGGTGTTGGCGCTAGCTACCGGGAAGCCGTCAGCGCCCCGGGTCAGGCTACGGACCGGATTGAGCAGCACCCCGCCGCAGCAATTCTCGTCGCGCGCCGAGTAATCGCCGATGATGCGGACGGTCAGCGCGTCCGAGGGCTCGAAGGCCAACTGGCCACGTACCAGCCAGCGGTCGCGATTATTGATGTCGGGCTCCCCCGGAGTGGCATTCTTTATGAAGCCATCGCGCTTCTGCCATACGCCGTCGACGCGTGCTGCGATCGTGGGTGCCAGCGGCACGTTTACTGCGCCGTCGACCCGCCAGTAATCGTAATTTCCGTAAGAAACCGATCCCTTAGCGCTTATCCGATCGAACTCGGGTCCCTTGGTGATGATGTTGATGAGGCCAGCGGTGGAATTACGTCCGAACAGGGTGCCTTGCGGGCCGCGAAGAACTTCAACCCGCTCGATATCGCCGAGCTCCGAAAGACCTACGCCGGTCCGGCTGCGATAGACACCGTCGATAAAAAGGCCGACCGACAATTCTAGTCCGGGGTTCTCGCCAACCGTTCCGATGCCGCGAATGCGCGCCGTGAAATTGACCTCGCTGGTGGCACCGGACACCAGAAGAGACGGGGCAACCTGGCCAAGCTGACGGATGTCGGTTGCGCCGCTCTTTTCCAGGGTGGCGCCGGTCACAGCGGAAACTGCGATTGGCACGTCCGACAACGCTTCGCTGCGGCGCGTCGCCGTGACCAAAATCTCATCGGGATCGGCATCGGCTGCGGCCTGAGCAACGGCGGCGGAGTCCTGCGCCACGGCCGGCGTCCATGCGGCGCACGCTGTGCAGGACAGCAAAAGTTTGGTCAGCTTCCGGTTCATGTCAGTCTCTCCCTGCTATCAATTCTCGTGAAGTTTCACTCAGCGCTGCTCACGCATTCTGTGTCTCGAACAACTGATCGCCCTGTTCGGCGTTCAGGCTGAGCGCCAGGCGTTGGTTGATGTATCCCTTATCAGTTACCTCGCCCGCATCCAGAGATTGAGAACGTGCAGGATGCCAAAACGACGAATGACAGGTAAATTCCCGTCGGCTTCGCCGTTGCACTGCTTGAGACGGGCGGCAATGTCGACCAATGATCCGGGTGCCCATTTTCGGCCTTCTCGGGGCACCAGCCTTTTCCAAAACCGCTGATTTCCTTTGCGCGCGCGGTTATGGCGTGGCGCAGTAAGGATCCGTGAGCCAAGAGCGTGAGCGGAGGCGGGCTCATTCGATGATCGAACTTTACCATTGCCACGATGCGCGATCGTTCCGGGCGTTGTGGGCGCTCGAGGAGATGGGGCTGCCCTATCGCCTGCACCTGCTGCCGTTCCCGCCGCGCATTCTCCAGCCCGAATATCTCGAGCAGAACCCGCTCGGCACCATTCCGCTGCTGATCGATGGCGATGTAAGGATGACCGAATCCGCGGCGATCCCGCAGTATCTGGCGACCCGTTACGGGCCGACCCAGCTGGCAGTGAACCCCAACGAGCCCGATTACGGCCTGTGGCTTGACTGGCTCCACCGCAGCGAGGCGACGCTGACTTTCCCGCAGACGATCGTGCTGCGCTACAGCCAGCTGGAGGCGCAAGAGCGGCGGCTCCCCCAGGCGGTGGAGGATTACACGCAGTGGTTCTTGTCGCGCCTGCGCCACCTCACGCGCGCGCTTGCGAACCGCGACTGGCTGTGTGCTGGGCGATTCACGATGGCGGACGTGTGTGTGGGGTACGCGTTGTTGCTCGCGCGCAACCTCGGACTAGAAGGAAAATTCAGTGGCGAAATCGCCGAATATTGGGGTCGCGTATCGGAACGCCCTGCTTTTCGCGCCGCTCGAGCAGCCCAGGCCGCATCCGACATGCCAAGCGCGTTCGCACCACGAAGATGATAGCGCTGCGCACAGCCCACGCCGAGTTTTTCCCAGCATCAATATCGCCGCGCTTAGCAGCCGCGCCCGATTTCAGCGAACTCCCCATTGGTAAGCCGGGCGCCTGAGACCGCCCCGGCGGTCCATATCACGCTGTTGGCCTTGGTTACTTGCAACGCGTTTGCTTTCGCCAGCGAGCGGACGGCAAGCATCGTCGCGAGCAATTCCGGTGGCCGGGCCTGCGGCGCGGTGAATTCGCCTTTCCGATCCCACCGGGCGAAGCGGACTAAGTCCCACGATCCGATCGCACGAAGGACATGGCGGTCGGGCTTGCACATGTCGAAGCCCAACAGCCGCAACGCCTCCGCTGCCAACGCGACGCCGAAGCCGGGTAGCTTCCACTCTTTCGATGTACCGATAAGCATGGCGAGCCCTTCGGGTGAACCGTTGGCCTGAGCGAGCGCGGCAGCGATGAACGCCTGCGCCGACTTGTGGCGACCGCCGCCGGCCAGCATGTCAGCAGTTTGCCGCAGCCGCAGCAGGCCTGACCGAAGGCCCGCCGCGCCGGCGCGGCGCTCGCGAAACCACGGCATCACCTCGTTGTCGATCGAACCGTCGCTGCGGGCGGCAAACGCCGCCGGCTGGAAATCGTTGAACGGCTCGGACAGCTGATCGCGTATCCGCTCGATCCGGTCCCACCGCGTGTTGCCGGACAGCAGCGCGACCGCGAAAGCCTCGAACGCTTCCTGGTTGGTGATGGGCGCAACCACGTCGGCCGAGCGGGTGACCGCGGGGGGCGCTTCAAGCCCGATCCGAGTTGCCCAATCGGGATCCCACTGGGCCATCCGCGTAACAAGACACCGCCACACGGCCTGCTCGCGCGCACGGCTCGTCAACGGTGCGGTTGTCGCGGGCATGGCAAAGGAAGCGCGAAAGCGGCACAGGCGTTCCCCGCCAATCGCCTGTTGGGTCCAAGGCCTGCCCCTGCTAGGGGCGCCGCGCCATGATCACGATCAAGAACCTGACTGTCCGCCTCGGCGGCAATACGATCCTGGCCGATGCCAGCGCGAGCATCCCGATGGGCGCGCGGGTCGGACTGATCGGCCGCAACGGCGCGGGCAAGTCCACCTTGATGAAAGTGTTGATCGGCCAGATCGAGGCGGACGACGGCGCGGTCGAGCTACCCAGGCGGACCCGGCTTGGCTACATCGCGCAGGATGCGCCGAGCGGATCGCAATCTCCGTTCGATACGGTCGTGGCGGCGGATGTCGAGCGAACCCAATTGCTGGCTGAGTCGGAAAGCTGCGAGGACCCTGACCGCCTCGGCGATGTTCACGAGCGACTGATCGCGATCGACGCCTACACCGCCTCCTCTCGCGCCGCGCGCATTCTCAGCGGGCTAGGCTTCGACGAAGAGGCGCAGGCGCAACCGCTCGACAGCTTCTCGGGCGGCTGGAAAATGCGCGTCGCCCTGGCGGCCCTGCTGTTCTCTGCGCCCGATGTCTTGCTCCTCGACGAGCCGTCGAACCACCTCGATCTCGAAGCGACGCTGTGGCTGGAGAACTTCCTCAAGGCGTACGACGGCACGCTGATCGTGATCAGCCACGAGCGCGATCTGCTGAACAACGTGGTCGATACCATTCTCCACCTGCAAGGCGGCAAGCTGGCGCTCTATTCAGGCGCCTACGACAGCTTCGAACGTCAGCGAGCAGAGCGCGCCAGCCAATTGGCATCGGCAAAGGCGTCGCAGGATGCCCAGCGGGCGCGATTGCAGGACTACGTCGCCCGCAACAGCGCGCGCGCCTCGACCGCCAAGCAGGCCCAATCGCGCGCCAAGATGCTTGCCAAAATGCAGCCGATTGCCGCGCTGGCGGAAGACCCGAGCCTGAGCTTCGATTTTCCGAATCCCGACGAACTGCGCCCCCCGCTGATCACCCTCGATCACGCGTCGGTCGGGTATGGTGACAAGCCGGTGCTGCAGCGGCTCAACCTACGGATCGACCCCGACGACCGGCTCGCGCTGCTGGGGCGCAATGGCAACGGCAAGACCACGCTGGCGCGGCTGCTTGCCTCCCAACTCGCCCCGATGGAGGGGGAGATGCAGTCATCGGGCAAGCTCAAAGTCGGTTATTTCACCCAATACCAGGTCGAGGAACTGGCGTCCGACGCGACGCCGCTCGAACATATGAACCGTGTGATGGAGGGCAAGACGCCCGGTGCCGTCCGCGCGCAGTTGGGGCGGTTCGGCTTTTCCGGTCACCGGGCGACCACTCAGGTGGCCAAGCTGTCGGGTGGCGAGCGCGCGCGGCTGGCGCTGGCGCTGATCACCCGCGATGCGCCGCACATGTTGGTGCTCGACGAACCGACCAACCACCTCGACGTCGATGCCCGCGAGGCGCTGGTCCAGGCGCTCAACGATTACGAGGGCGCGGTCCTGCTGATCAGCCATGATCGGCATATGGTCGAACTGGTCGCCGACCGACTGGTGCTGGTCGATAACGGCACGGCGGCCGAGTACGCCGGGAGCATCGAGGATTACATCGACTTCGTGCTCGGCAGGAACCAGCCCAAGCCGGACGGCGCGGGCGGCAAGGCAAAAAAGGGCGGCAAAGGAAACGCTCGCGATCGCGAAGCGGCAAAGCGCGCGCGTAATGCGGTTCTCGAGGCGGAACGCGCGATCGCTCGTCTGCAAGAACAGGCCGCGGCGGTTGATCGGGCGATGTTCGAGCCGGCGTCCGCGCAATCCGACTTGGCTAAGCTCACCATGGGTGAGCTAGCGCGACGCCGAGCGGGGCTGACAAGTGACCTGGAGTCCGCGGAACTGGCTTGGGTGGAAGCAAGCGAGCAAGTTGATCGGTAAAGGCTGAGTTCTGACGCATTGGCGGGCACTTGGAAGCACTGCCGACCGCATTCGCCCCTTGACTTTCACATATAATGATATCTTTATATCCTGCATGGGTATCGAGGCTACCATGCGCGCGCTGGGCGATCTGACGCGGCTGCGGATCATGCGGTTGATCGCGACGATGGAGCTTGCCGTCGGCGAACTGGCGCACGCGCTCGGGCAAAGCCAGCCGCGCGTTTCGCGCCACGTTGCGATCCTGTGTGATGCCGGCCTGGCCGAACGACGGCGGGAAGGCAGCTGGGTGTTCTTGCGCCAATCCGCAGCAGGCGGCGAAGGCACCGCACGCGCGGTCGCGCGTCTGCTGGCCGCCGCTGAGGACGAAGACGCTGGCTTCGCGCACACCTGCGCCGAAGATCGCCGCCACTTGGCTGCCATTCGTGACGCGCGCGACAAGAGCGCCGCGGAATACTTCGCCCGTCATGCGAGTGAATGGGATCGTCTCCGTGCGCTGCTCGCGCCGGCCGACGCGGTCGAGCAGGCGCTCCTCGATACGCTCGTCGGCGAGGCCCAAAATAGCCAGGCGTTGGGAGACGTGCTGGACATCGGCACCGGCACCGGACGCATTGCCGAATTGCTCGAGCCGGTCGCCGGCAAGGTCACCGGATTGGACAAGAGCCCCGAGATGTTGCGGTTGGCCCGTGCTCGGCTCCAGGGGCTTCCTTCGGGCCGGGTCGAGTTGGTGCAAGGCGATTTCGCCGCGCTGCCGTACGCGCCGGCCAGCTTCGACACGGTCGTTTTCCATCAGGTGCTGCACTACGCGACCGAGCCCGACTATGCGCTCGCCGAAGCCGCGCGCGTATGCCGCGCGGGCGGGCGGATCGCTATCGTCGATCTCGCTGCGCACGAGCGCGAGGAAATGCGCCGCACCCACGCGCACGCACGGCTAGGCTTTGGCGAAGAGCAGATGGTCGAAATGCTCGCGCGTCATGGGTTCGAAGCGGGCGCGAGCCAGACCATCGAAGGTGGCGAACTGGCGGTCAAGGTTTGGACCGCCCGGCGGCTCGACCCGCACGTGCCGCGCATCGGCGGCGAACGCGCGCCCCCGGCCAAGAAGGCAGCCGCGCGATGAACGCTGCGATCGCCTCGGCCGAACCGCTTTATGCCTCACTGCCGGGCGATATCGGCGTGTCGTTCGAATTCTTCCCGCCCAAGACGGAGAAGATGGCCGAAACGCTGTGGGACAGCGTCCGGACGCTGGAGCCGCTGGAGCCTGATTTCGTATCGGTCACGTATGGCGCTGGCGGATCGACCCGCGAGCGGACCCATGCCGCCGTCCAGCGGATCATCACCGAGACCAGCATCCCAGCTGCCGCCCACCTGACTTGCGTCGATGCCACTCGCGAGGAGGTCGATGCGATCGCCCAAGCATACTGGGACAGCGGCATACGCCACATCGTCGCGCTCCGCGGTGATGCGTCCGATGCTGCGGTTGGATATCGACCCCACCCAGGCGGATATGAAAACGCCGCCGCGCTGATCGAAGGGTTGATGAAAGTCGCGCCGTTCGAGATTTCGACCGCGGCTTATCCCGAAAAGCACCCGGATTCGTCCGACGAGGCGGCTGACCTCGACAACCTGAAGCGCAAGATCGACGCCGGTGCGACCCGCGCGATCACTCAGTTTTTCTTCGAGCCCGAGTGCTTCTTCCGGTTTCGCGATCGCGCTGCAGCGGCGGGCGTCGCGGCTGAAATCGTGCCTGGCATCATGCCGATCATGAGTTTTGCCAGCGTCCGGCGCATGTCAGGGCTGTGCGGAACTGCGATCCCCGCGTGGCTCGCCACGCTGTTCGAGGGCCTCGACGAGCGCCCTGCCGCGCGGCAGTTGGTCGCCGCCACCGTTGCCGCCGAGTTGTGCCGCCGGCTCTATGCCGGCGACGTGCGCAAGTTTCATTTCTACACCCTCAACCGTGCCGAGCTGAGTTACGCGATTTGCCACCTGCTCGGTCGCCGACCCGCCGGAGACGCCGCATGAGCGCACGCGAAGACCTGCTCGCCGAGGCGGCCCAGCGCATCCTGATCAAGGACGGGCCATACGGCACCGCCATCCAGGGCGCGAAGCTGTCGGAAGAGGATTATCGCGGCGACACCGGGCTGGCGCGCGACCAGAAGGGCAACAACGACCTCGTCAATCTGACCAAGCCTGCGGTCATCCGCTCGATCTGCGACAGTTACATTGCCGCGGGCGCGAGCCTGCTGGCAACCAATACTTTCAACGCCAATTGCATCAGCCAAGCCGATTACGGGGCCGAACACCTCGTCGCCGATATCAATTTTGCAGCGGCACGGGTCACTCGCCAGGCGATCGATGCGGCCACCGCCGCCGATGGTGTAAGACGCTTCGTCGCGGGCGCGATGGGGCCAACCAACAAGACCCTGTCGCTCAGCCCGCGGGTCGACGACCCGGGCTACCGTGAAGTCACATTCGACGAAGTCAAAAAAGTTTATCGCGAACAAGCAGAAGCGCTGATCGAAGGCGGGGTGGACTTCATCCTGGTCGAAACGGTGTTCGACACTCTCAACTGCAAGGCCGCGATCATGGGTGTGCGCGAGCTCGCGCGCGATCTCGGCCGCGACGTACCGCTGATGCTGTCGCTGACGTTGACGGACCTGTCGGGGCGCAATTTGTCAGGTCACACGGTGGAGGCATTCTGGCACGCCGTACGCCACGCCAAGCCGGTCGCGATCGGGCTCAACTGCAGCTTCGGCGCCGAGCAGCTCCGACCGCATATCCAGGTATTGAGCGCGATTGCCGACACGCTTCTGATGGCCTATCCCAACGCCGGCCTGCCCAACGAGCTGGGCGAATACGACGAGGAGCCGGAGACCACCGCCGCGCTGGTGCGCCGGTGGGCCGAGCACGGGCAAGTTAACATTCTCGGCGGTTGCTGCGGTAATACGCCGGAACACATCGCCGCGATGGCGCAGGCGGTGCAATCGTTGGCGCCGCGCAAGGTGCCTCGTCCAGCAACCGCGACCCGGCTTGCGGGCCTCGAACCGTTCACAATGGCTGCTTAATCAACAACTGCGTGGTCCTGGCGAAAGCTGGGAACTCGTTCGGCTGGGTCGCACCGCGAGGTGCGAGAACCCAGCCTTCGCTGGGATGACGAACTTGACCACCAATGCATCCTCTCGCTTCGTCAATGTCGGCGAGCGTACCAATGTCACCGGGTCCGCGGTGTTCAAGAAGCTGATCATGGCGGGCGACTATACCGCTGCGGTCGAGGTCGCCCGCAACCAGGTCGAGAACGGCGCGCAAGTCATCGACGTCAACATGGACGAAGGCCTGCTCAACTCGCTCGAAGCGATGACCGTCTTCCTCAAACTGGTCGCCGCCGAGCCCGACATCGCCCGCGTGCCGGTGATGATCGACAGCTCGAAGTGGGACGTGATCGAGGCGGGCCTCAAGTGCGTGTCGGGCAAGCCGATCGTTAATTCGATCAGCATGAAGGAAGGCGAGGCGGCCTTCCTCGAGCATGCGCGCAAGTGCATGGATTACGGCGCGGCTGCGGTCGTGATGGCGTTCGACGAGACCGGCCAGGCCGACACCAAGGAGCGCAAGGTCGAGATCTGCGTCCGTGCGTACGATTTGCTCACCGGGATCGGCTTCCCCCCCGAAGACATCATCTTCGATCCCAACATCTTCGCGGTCGCAACGGGGATCGAGGAACACGATCGCTACGCGCTCGATTTCCTCGAGGCGCTAGTCGAGATCAAGGCGCGCTGCCCGCACGTCCATTGCTCGGGCGGCCTGTCGAATTTGAGCTTCAGCTTCCGCGGCAACGAGACCGTGCGCCGCGCGATGCACTCCGTTTTCCTGTTCCATGCGATACCAGCCGGGCTCGACATGGCGATCGTCAACGCGGGCCAGCTCGATATTTACGACCAGATCGACCCCGTGCTGCGCGAGGCGTGCGAGGACGTGATCCTCATGCGCCGTCCGGACTCGACGGAGCGGCTGATCGCGCTTGCCGAAAGCTACAAGGGGCGCACGCCGGCCGAGGACAAGGCGGCAGAAGAGTGGCGCGGATGGGAAGTATCCCGCCGGATCGAACACGCGCTGGTCAAGGGCATCGACGCGTTCGTGGTCGAGGATACCGAGGAAGCCCGTCAGGCGGTGCTGGCCAGCGGCGGCCGGCCGATCGAGGTGATCGAAGGGCCTCTGATGGACGGGATGAACGTGGTCGGCGACCTGTTCGGATCGGGCAAGATGTTTCTGCCGCAAGTGGTCAAGTCTGCCCGCGTGATGAAGAAGGCGGTCGCGCACCTGATCCCGTTCATCGAAGCCGAGAAGGAAGCGAGCGGGCTCGCCGACATGTCGAAGGGCCGCATCGTGATGGCGACGGTGAAGGGCGACGTCCACGACATCGGGAAAAACATTGTCGGCGTGGTCCTGCAATGCAACGGCTACGAGGTGATCGATCTGGGCGTGATGGTGCCGTGGTCGAAGATTCTTGAGACCGCTATCGAGCAAAAGGCCGACATGATCGGTCTTTCGGGCCTGATTACCCCTTCGCTCGACGAGATGGTCACCGTAGCGGAAGAAATGGCGCGCGCGGGCTTCACTATGCCGCTGCTCATCGGTGGCGCGACTACCAGCAAGGTTCATACTGCGCTGCGGATCGATCCAGCATACGATGGCCCGGTGATCCATGTGCTCGACGCCAGTCGCGCGGTGGGGGTGGCCAGCCGGCTGCTCAGCGATACGCAGCGCGACGCATTCGTGTCCGACACCGCGGACGAATACCTCAAGGTGCGCGAGGCGCGCGAGGGCAAGGCGCAGAGCGTGCTGCTCCCGATCGAGGAAGCGCGCGCCAATTTCTACGATGCATTCCTGAGCGACAAGCCGGCGCCGCCGCTCCGGCCCGGGGTCCACGTGTTCGACGCCTGGCCGATCGCGGAATTGCGTGAGATCATCGACTGGACGCCGTTTTTTCGCGCGTGGGAACTCCACGGTACGTATCCCTCGATTCTGGATGACGAAGTCGTGGGAGAGACTGCGCGCAGCCTCAAGGCGGATGCCGACGTGATGCTGGACCGCATCATCGGCGAGAAATGGTTGACCGCCAAAGGCGTCGCCGGGCTGTGGCCGTGCGCGCGCCACGGCGACGACGTGGTGATTCACCTGGTCGACGAGGAACGGCACGTGACGCTGCCGTTCCTGCGCCAGCAAGTGAAGAAAAGCCGCGACCGAGCCAATATGTGCCTCGCCGATTTCATCGACCCGGCGGGCGATTGGATCGGCGGCTTTGCGGTCAGCGTTCACGGGATCGACCCGCATTCGGAGCGCTTTCGAGCCGACAAGGACGATTATTCGGATATCCTGCTAAAGGCACTGGCGGACAGGCTTGCCGAAGCATTCGCCGAGGCGCTGCACCGCTACGTTCGTACCGATCTGTGGGGCTACGCGCCAGGCGAGCAGCTCACCACCGAGGCGCTGATCAAGGAGGAATACCGCGGCATCCGTCCGGCGCCCGGCTATCCCGCATGCCCTGATCACAGCCTCAAGCCGGTGCTATTCGATCTGCTCGACGTGGGGAAAAGCGTCGGCATCGTGCTGACCGAAAGCTTCGCGATGATGCCCACCGCTGCGGTCAGCGGGTTCTATTTCGGGCACCCGGAAAGCCAGTATTTCGGCGTCGCACGCATCGGCCGCGACCAGCTGGAGGACTACGCCGAGCGCCGCGGGGTGGACATTGCCACCGCCGAACGGTGGTTGCGGCCCAATCTCAATTGACCGCGGGCGTTTGCTCGCGCAGGGCAGCGCTCGTCGCCGGAAGCGATTCCCAAAGGGAGGGGTTCCGACGTCCGCCATGGGAGAGCGTCTCGCAAGTTGCGGGGCCGCCGAAGGAGCAACCGCCCCGGAAACTCTCAGGCCCAAGGACCGTGGCGGGCCGTGCGACACTCTGGAAAGCGCGCCGCCCGCAAGGCGGCGCCACCGACGGTGTAAGCCTTCGCTTTTGCGCAGGCCAAACTCTCAGGTTTCCCGACAGAGGGGGCAGCGGTTCTAAGATGGCCTCTTCGGTCATCGGCCGCGCTGTCGGGATATGCGCGTGAGCGATAACGAAGATCAGATCGAACCCGAAGTCCTGCCGCTCGACGGCTGGCATCGCGCGCGCGGCGCGCGGATGGTGCCGTTTGCAGGGTACGAGATGCCGATCCAGTATGAAGGCATTCTCGCCGAGCACGAGTGGACCCGCGCGCACGCCGGGCTGTTCGACGTCAGTCACATGGGCCAGCTCGAGCTCTCCGGCGAAGGCGTCTCGGAAGCGATCGAGGCTGTCCTGCCGATCGATCTTGCGACCCTCAAGCCGGGTCGGCAGCGCTACTCGCTGCTGCTCGACGACAACGGCGGTGTGCTCGACGATCTGATGGTCACTAACGCGGCGCACCATTACTACCTCGTGGTCAACGGCGCGACCAAGTGGGACGATATCGGGCACCTGCGCGAGCACTTGCCCGATGAGGTCACGCTTACCCATTTGGCTGACGACGCGCTGCTCGCACTTCAGGGACCCGAGGCGGCCGCCGCCCTGTCACGCCTTGGCTTCGAGCCGGTGAATGACGGTTGGCCGCGCGTCGAGGAGATGACATTCATGGATGCAGGGCCGTTCAACTGGAACGGCGTGCCGCTGCGCGTGAGCCGCTCAGGCTACACCGGTGAGGATGGCTACGAAATCTCGGTTCCCGCAGAGCATGTCGAAACCCTGGCCGACGCGCTGTGCGGGCAACCTGAAGTGAAGCCGATCGGGCTGGGCGCGCGCGATTCGCTGCGGCTGGAAGCCGGTTTGCCACTTTATGGTCACGACCTGTCTCCCGACACTTCGCCGGTCGAGGCGGGGCTGACGTTCGGCATCAACAAGCGCCGCCGCAGCGAAGGTGGGTTCCCGGGATCGGAACGCATCCAACGCGAACTGGCGCAAGGTACCCAGCGTCGCTGGGTTGGCCTGGCGCTCGAAGGCCGCATGGCCGCCCGCGAGGGCGCTGACGTGTTCGCCGCTGGCAGCAAGGTCGGTACAGTGACCAGTGGCGGTTTCTCGCCAAGTCTCGGCCACCCGATCGCCATGGCTTACGTCGACGCCCCGCATTCCGCCGCCGGCACCGAACTCGAGCTCGAAGTGCGCGGCAAGCGCCTGCCGGCCGTGGTCGTGCCAATGCCCTTCGTCCCCCACCGCTACCATCGCAAGGGAGCTGCCAAATGAGCCGCTATTTCACCGAAGATCACGAGTGGATCGATGTCGACGGCGACACCGCAACCGTCGGCATCACCGACTACGCCCAAAGCCAGCTGGGCGACATCGTGTTTGTCGAAGTGCCCGCCGAGGGCGCCTCGCTGACCAAGGGCGGCGACGCTGCGGTGGTCGAGAGCGTCAAGGCTGCCAGCGACGTCTACTCGCCCGTCAGCGGCACCGTCATCGAGGGCAACCCCGCGCTCGAGGCCGACCCCGCGCTGGTCAATACCGCGCCCGAGGGCGACGGCTGGTTTTTCACGCTGGCCATTTCGGATGCGAGCGAGCTCGACGGGCTGATGGACGAGGGCAGCTACAAGGATTTCGTGGCGGGGCTTTAGGCCTCGCCCTGACCCCGGCGAAGCAGGGGTCTGCCCGAACCGGCACCGACCTGGAACAACGCAATCCCGGCGTTTGCAGGGATGACGAGGTGAATGAATGCGCTATCTACCCCTGACCGATGCCGACCGTTCGGCGATGCTCGATGTGATCGGCGCGCCCGATGTCGACGCGCTGTTCGCCGACGTCGCGCCCGAGCATTACCTCAAGGCGCCGATCGAAGGCCTGCCGATGCATGCCAGTGAGATGGCGGTCGAGCGGCATATGCGGCGGCTGAGCAGGAAGAACCTCGCGGCAGGCGATGCGGCATTCTTCGTAGGCGCGGGCGCCTATCGCCACCATGTTCCGGCGAGCGTCGACCATATCATCCAGCGCGGCGAATTCCTCACCGCCTACACACCGTACCAGCCCGAAATCGCCCAGGGCACGCTGCAGATGCTGTTCGAGTTCCAGAGCCAGGTCGCGCGGCTCTATGGCTGCGCGGTCGCCAACGCGAGCATGTACGACGGCTCGACCGCGTGCTGGGAAGCGATCGCGATGGCCGGACGGGTGACCAAGCGCGGCAAGGCGCTTTTGTCCAGCGGGCTGCATCCGCATTACGTTTCGACGGCCAGGACGATGGCCAAGTTCACTGGCGATGCCCTGATCCATTCGGCGCCCGGATTGAGCGCCGAGACCGATTTCGCGGCGCTCGCGTCAGCGGTCGATAGAGAGACGGGCTGCGTCGTCGTGCAATATCCCGATATCCTGGGCCGGGTTGGGGACATGACGGTGCTGGCTGATGCCTGCCACGCGGCAGGCGCGTTGCTGGTGGCGGTCAATACCGAACCGGTCGCGTTGGGCGCGCTCAAATCGCCTGGCGAGATGGGCGCCGATATCGTGGTCGGCGAGGGGCAGTCGATCGGCGTCGGCTTGCAGTTCGGCGGCCCGTATTTGGGGCTGTTCGCGGTGCGCGATACCAAGCACGTGCGGCAAATGCCGGGGCGGCTGTGCGGCGAGACCGTCGATGCCGAAGGCAAGCGCGGCTTCGTGCTCACCCTGTCCACTCGCGAGCAACACATTCGCCGCGAAAAGGCGACTAGCAATATTTGCACCAATTCAGGTCTTTGCGCGCTGGCCTTCACAGTCCATCTGACATTGCTGGGTGAAAAGGGGTTGCGCGCGCTGGCGGCGGAAAACCACCGCCTTGCCTGTTTCGCCGCGGACCGATTGGCGAAGGTGACCGGCGTGACGGTGCTCAATGAAAGCTTTTTCAACGAGTTCACCGTCGTTCTTCCGACCGACGCGCGTCGAATCGTCCGCGATCTTGCGGAACGCAAAGTCCTGGCCGGCGTGTCGCTCGGCCGGCTTTACCCCGACGAGGCTGCGCTGTCAGGCGGGCTGATCGTGGCGGTGACCGAGACGACGAGCGAGGAGGATGTCGAAACCTTCGCTGTCGCGCTCGAGGAGGCGCTGCGATGACCGCGCCGAACCAGAGCGGCTGGAAGCCGGCGGTGCACGAAAGTGTCAATGAAGCGTCTCATCAGCGCCGAACAGCGACCGGAAACAGGGCGCTGATGCTCGAAGAGTCGCTCATCTTCGAAATCGGCTCGACTCAGACAACCGGAGTCGACCTCCCCGAACCCGGGACCGGAGCTGACCGCCTCGGCGGCCTGGCGCGCAGCGAACCATTCGGTCTGCCCGGGCTGTCCGAACCCGAGACGGTCCGCCACTATACCCGGCTCAGCCGTCAGAATTACGCAATCGACCTGGGGCTTTTCCCGCTCGGCAGTTGCACGATGAAGCACAACCCGCGGCTCAACGAGAAAGTCGCGCGGATGCCCGGCTTTCTCGATGTTCACCCGCTGCAGCCGGTCGACACCGTACGCGGCGCGCTGGAAGTGATCGACGAGCTTGCCCACTGGCTGCTCGATCTCACCGGCATGCACGGCATCGCGATGACGCCCAAGGCCGGCGCGCACGGGGAGCTGTGCGGAATCCTGTGCATCCGCGCCGCGCTGGAGGCGCGAGGCGATCCGCGGGCGGTGGTTCTGGTCCCTGAAAGCGCACATGGCACAAACCCTGCGACCGCCGCGTTCGCCGGTTACCGGGTGGAGAATATTCCCGCGACGCCGCAAGGGCGGGTCGATCTCGCGGCGCTCAAGGCGCGGCTCGGGCCGGATGTGGCGGGCGTGATGATCACCAACCCCAACACTTGCGGTCTGTTCGAGCGCGACATGAAGGCGATCTCCGACGCGGTCCACGCGGCGGGCGGGTACGTCTATTGCGACGGCGCCAACTTCAACGCCATCGTCGGCCGGGTGCGCCCCGGCGACCTCGGCATCGATGCGATGCACATAAATCTGCACAAGACGTTCTCCACTCCGCACGGCGGCGGCGGGCCGGGCTCAGGTCCGGTGGTCCTGTCGGAAGCGCTCAGCCCGTTCGGCCCCCTCCCGTTCACCGCGCGCCGCGCCGATGGGACGATCGAGCTGATCGAGGAAGAAAACGCCCGCGAGGAGCATCCGCAGACGTTCGGACGGATGGCGGCATTCCACGGGCAAATGGGCATGTTTACCCGTGCGCTCGCCTATATCCTCAGCCATGGCGCCGATGGACTGCGGCAGGTTTCGGGCGATGCCGTGCTCAATGCCAATTACATCCTGCGTTCGTGCGAAGACATGCTCGATGCGCCTTTCGGCGCGAGCGGCCCGTGCATGCACGAAGCGCTGTTCAGCGACAAAGGCTTTGCCGAAGGACTTTCGACGCTCGACCTCGCGAAAGGAATGATCGACGAAGGGTTCCACCCGATGACGATGTATTTCCCGCTGGTTGTCCACGGCGCGATGCTGGTCGAGCCGACCGAGACCGAAAGCAAGGCGGGCCTCGATCAGCTGATCGTGGCGCTGCGCTCCCTCGCCGAGCGCGCGAGGGCGGGGGATGAAAGCCTGAAGACCGCTCCTTACTTCGCCCCCCGGCGACGGCTCGACGAGACGCTCGCCGCACGCAAGCCCGTCCTCGCATGGCAGGAACCGGCGGCCCCCACGGGATCGCCCTCGCTCAGCGAGCAGGGCGGAAGCTGAGAACGAACAGGGGCGGCGCATGTGGACAACGCTGTTCTCGCTGACGAACGCGATCGCGCTGGCGATGTGGGTCGTGCTGATCGTGCTGCCGCGCCGACCGTTTCCTTTGTCGCTGGTGCTCTACGCCGGGGTCGCGCTGCTGTGCCTCGTATACGTTGCGATGGTCGCCGCGCTTATCGCGGGTTGGGCCGATCCGGTACGCGACGCCGGGGTGCCCGCGACGGACCTTACCGGTTATTCGGTAGCCGTTATCAAGGACGCGTTCCGCTCAGAGGGGGCGATCGTCGTGGGCTGGACTCACTACCTGGCGCTCGACTTGTTCACCGGGCTGTGGATCGCGCGCGATGCCGACGCCAAAGGTTTTTCACGGGTCACGCAAGTTCCGTTCCTGCTGCTGACGTTCCTGGCCGGTCCCGCCGGCCTGCTCGCATGGTTGTTCGTGCGCGAGCGGCGGGCGCGCGGTCCGGGTGGATGGACGGGAAAACGCAAAACGCCCGCCGGCTGAACCGACGGGCGTCGTTTGCGACCTCGTGAGGCTCGAAAGCCTCCGGGCTCTTTTATCAGGTGGCGCGATCGCCGGCTTGGCCGACCAATTCAACGTCGCGGCCCAAGCCCTTGACGGTGTTGCAGGCAGTCGCGGTGAAGGTAATCGCGGCAACGCCGAGGGCGATGATCAGTTTCTTGGCCATGGCTGTTTTCCTTAGGCTCGTTTCGAGTGGTTGAATCGCTCAACGACTTCGGTCTCAACGGGTTCCCTATTCACCAACCATCGCTCGCGCCTTCTGAAGCGAAAGGCGATGTTCCCGCCAAGCGATCAGCATGCCCGCGCCAACGATCAAGGGTGCGCCGAGCCACGTGGTATGCGGCGGCAGTCGGTCGAACACCCACCAGCCGAACAGCGTAGCCCAGATAAGCGAGGAATAATCCATCACGATGACGCTGGCGACCGCGCCGTAGCGCAAGGCGGATGTCAGCAGAAACTGACCGAGCAGGCCGAACAGCGCCAGCCCCGCGAGGAGCGACCACTGATAGGCGGTATGCTCGGTAATCACGAACGGCAGCGCGATTGCGAGCGGCGGGAGGCTGAAGGCCGCGAACCAGAACACGATCGTGAGCGGGTGCTCGGTCTGCGCAAGATCGCGTATCTGGATCGAGATCAGCGCGATCATGAATGCAGCACCCAGCGCGACCGCCGCGCCGAGCCCAGGGACGTGATTGGCGCCTGGCTGCGCTATCACCAGGACGCCGCCGAAACCGAGCAGCACGGCACCCCATCGCCATGGGCCGATCTTTTCGTGCAACACCAGCGCCGACAAGATCACCGCCCATATTGCCGATGTGAAATTGAATGTAGTCGCCTCTGCCAGCGGCAACAGGGTGACTGCCCCGAAGTTGAGAAACAACCCGGCCAGCCCGGCCATCGCCCGCCGCCCATGCGCCGGCAGCCGGGCGCTCTTGAGCGTGGCAAGCTGACCGCGGGCGGCGAACCAGAAAAACAGAATCGGTATGGTGGGCAATTGCCGCCAGAACAGCGTCTCGGTGAGCGAGACGCCCGACTCGCCGAGCAGCTTGACGCACACCAGCATGACCGAAAGCACCGCCGCCGCGCCGAGGCGGATCAGCAGCGCGAGCTGGGGGCGTTGGTCATCGTTGCTCACCCCGCTGCCATAAGCGGACTGGTGGCCGGCGCAACGCGTCCCATATTGCGGCGCATGCACTTGCCCGAAACACTGCTGTTTGCGAGCGATGCCGAAGTCGCGATCGGCGCGGGCGTGGCGTTTCTCGCGCTCGCGGCGGTCATGAGCTTGGCCGAGCGCCGCCGTGTACGGCGCGAACGGATTGACCGGGTGGGCTGGGTGCCGTGGACCGGCTTGTTCCTGGTTTTCGCCGTGATCGGCCTTACCCTTACCGGGCTTGGCGCGATGGGATTGATCCGCGGCTAGACCGACTGCCGGCGGGCACGCATCTCGGCATACGAGCGCGCAAACTGCGCCTCGAAGCGGGGCGGGCGCTCGAGCGAGCGCTCGGTCGGACGGTCAACGGGCTTGCGCGGGTCGTCGGAATCGGCGGACCAGGTGAAAATGGATAACATTGCAAGGGGTCCTTCGTCCCCCTTGCCAATAGGCCCGTTGACCCGAGCGCAATTGTATAAAGTCGACGGCTTGCCGAAAAAATACGCAGCCGTGCAATGTCTTGCGGTTATTAGGGCCGCCAACCAAGCCGAAGCCTTCGCCGGCGCCAGTGCGCCCCGGCCGGCTAGGCCGAGGCGAGTAAGCCCCTCGTT
>CAWAGD010000010.1:0-54624 GCA_963781525.1 uncultured Alphaproteobacteria bacterium
AGCATCAGCGCCCTGTTTCCGGTCGCTGTTCGGCGCTGATGAGACGCTTCATTGACACTTTCGTGCACCGCCGGCTTCCAGCCGCTCTGGTTCGGCGCGGTCATCGCAGCGCCTCCTCGAGCGCGACAGCGAAGGTTTCGACATCCTCCTCGCTCGTCGTCTCGGTCACCGCCACGATCAGCCCGCCTGACAGCGCAGCCTCGTCGGGGTAAAGCCGGCCGAGCGACACGCCGGCCAGGACTTTGCGTTCCGCAAGATCGCGGACAATTCGACGCGCGTCGGTCGGAAGAACGACGGTGAACTCGTTGAAAAAGCTTTCATTGAGCACCGTCACGCCGGTCACCTTCGCCAATCGGTCGGCGGCGAAACAGGCAAGGCGGTGGTTTTCCGCCGCCAGCGCGCGCAACCCCTTTTCACCCAGCAATGTCAGATGGACTGTGAAGGCCAGCGCGCAAAGACCTGAATTAGTGCAAATATTGCTAGTCGCCTTTTCGCGGCGAATGTGTTGCTCGCGAGTGGACAGGGTGAGCACGAAGCCGCGCTTGCCTTCGGCATCGACGGTCTCGCCGCACAGCCGCCCCGGCATTTGCCGCACGTGCTTGCTATCGCGCACCGCGAACAGCCCCAAATACGGGCCGCCGAACTGCAAGCCGACGCCGATCGACTGCCCCTCGCCGACCACGATATCGGCGCCCATCTCGCCAGGCGATTTGAGCGCGCCCAACGCGACCGGTTCGGTATTGACCGCCACCAGCAACGCGCCTGCCGCGTGGCAGGCTTCAGCCAGCGCCGTCATATCGCCGACCCGCCCGAGGATGTCGGGATACTGGACCACGACGCAGCCCGTCTCACCGTCGATCGCGGAAGCAAGTGCGGCGAAGTCTGTTTCGGCGCTCAGCGTGGGCGCCGAGTGGACCAGCGTGTCGCCGGTGAATTTCGCCATCGTCCTTGCGGTCGAGACATAATGCGGATGGAGCCCGCCGGAGAGCAACGCCTTGCTGCGCTTGGTCACCCGTCCGGCCATCGCGATCGCTTCCCAGCACGCGGTCGAGCCGTCGTACATGCTCGCGTTGGCGACCGCGCAGCCATAGAGCCGCGCGACCTGGCTCTGGAACTCGAACAGCATCTGCAGCGTGCCCTGGGCGATTTCGGGCTGGTACGGTGTGTAGGCGGTGAGGAATTCGCCGCGCTGGATGATATGGTCGACGCTCGCCGGAACATGGTGGCGATAGGCGCCCGCGCCTACGAAGAATGCCGCATCGCCTGCCGCGAGGTTCTTCCTGCTCAGCCGCCGCATATGCCGCTCGACCGCCATCTCACTGGCATGCATCGGCAGGCCTTCGATCGGCGCCTTGAGGTAGTGCTCGGGCGCGACGTCGGCGAACAGCGCGTCGACATCGGGCGCGCCGATCACATCGAGCATCGCCGAACGGTCGGCATCGGTCAGGGGTAGATAGCGCATTCATTCACCTCGTCATCCCTGCAAACGCCGGGATTGCGTTGTTCCAGGTCGGTGCCGGTTCGGGCAGACCCCTGCTTCGCCGGGGTCAGGGCGAGGCCTAAAGCCCCGCCACGAAATCCTTGTAGCTGCCCTCGTCCATCAGCCCGTCGAGCTCGCTCGCATCCGAAATGGCCAGCGTGAAAAACCAGCCGTCGCCCTCGGGCGCGGTATTGACCAGCGCGGGGTCGGCCTCGAGCGCGGGGTTGCCCTCGATGACGGTGCCGCTGACGGGCGAGTAGACGTCGCTGGCAGCCTTGACGCTCTCGACCACCGCAGCGTCGCCGCCCTTGGTCAGCGAGGCGCCCTCGGCGGGCACTTCGACAAACACGATGTCGCCCAGCTGGCTTTGGGCGTAGTCGGTGATGCCGACGGTTGCGGTGTCGCCGTCGACATCGATCCATTCGTGATCTTCGGTGAAATAGCGGCTCATTTGGCAGCTCCCTTGCGATGGTAGCGGTGGGGGACGAAGGGCATTGGCACGACCACGGCCGGCAGGCGCTTGCCGCGCACTTCGAGCTCGAGTTCGGTGCCGGCGGCGGAATGCGGGGCGTCGACGTAAGCCATGGCGATCGGGTGGCCGAGACTTGGCGAGAAACCGCCACTGGTCACTGTACCGACCTTGCTGCCAGCGGCGAACACGTCAGCGCCCTCGCGGGCGGCCATGCGGCCTTCGAGCGCCAGGCCAACCCAGCGACGCTGGGTACCTTGCGCCAGTTCGCGTTGGATGCGTTCCGATCCCGGGAATCCACCTTCGCTGCGGCGGCGCTTGTTGATGCCGAACGTCAGCCCCGCCTCGACCGGCGAAGTGTCGGGAGACAGGTCATGACCATAAAGTGGCAAACCGGCTTCCAGCCGCAGCGAATCGCGCGCGCCCAGCCCGATCGGCTTCACTTCAGGTTGCCCGCACAGCGCGTCGGCCAGGGTTTCGACATGCTCTGCGGGAACCGAGATTTCGTAGCCATCCTCACCGGTGTAGCCTGAGCGGCTCACGCGCAGCGGCACGCCATTCCAGTTGAACGGCCCTGCATCCATGAATGTCATCTCCTCGACGCGCGGCCAACCGTCATTCACCGGCTCGAAGCCGAGGCGTGACAGGGCGGCGGCCGCCTCGGGTCCCTGAAGTGCGAGCAGCGCGTCGTCAGCCAAATGGGTGAGCGTGACCTCATCGGGCAAGTGCTCGCGCAGGTGCCCGATATCGTCCCACTTGGTCGCGCCGTTGACCACGAGGTAGAAATGGTGCGCCGCGTTAGTGACCATCAGATCGTCGAGCACACCGCCGTTGTCGTCGAGCAGCAGCGAGTAGCGCTGCCGACCCGGCTTGAGGGTCGCAAGATCGATCGGCAGGACAGCCTCGATCGCTTCCGAGACGCCTTCGCCGGAGAGCTCAAGCTGGCCCATGTGACTGACGTCGAACAGCCCGGCGTGCGCGCGGGTCCACTCGTGCTCGGCGAGAATGCCTTCATACTGGATCGGCATCTCGTACCCTGCAAACGGCACCATCCGCGCGCCGCGCGCGCGATGCCAGCCGTCGAGCGGCAGGACTTCGGGTTCGATCTGATCTTCGTTATCGCTCACGCGCATATCCCGACAGCGCGGCCGATGACCGAAGAGGCCATCTTAGAACCGCTGCCCCCTCTGTCGGGAAACCTGAGAGTTTGGCCTGCGCAAAAGCGAAGGCTTACACCGTCGGTGGCGCCGCCTTGCGGGCGGCGCGCTTTCCAGAGTGTCGCACGGCCCGCCACGGTCCTTGGGCCTGAGAGTTTCCGGGGCGGTTGCTCCTTCGGCGGCCCCGCAACTTGCGAGACGCTCTCCCATGGCGGACGTCGGAAACCCTCCCTTTGGGAATCGCTTCCGGCGACGAGCGCTGCCCTGCGCGAGCAAACGCCCGCGGTCAATTGAGATTGGGCCGCAACCACCGTTCGGCGGTGGCAATGTCCACCCCGCGGCGCTCGGCGTAGTCCTCCAACTGGTCGCGGCCGATGCGTGCGACGCCGAAATACTGGCTTTCCGGGTGCCCGAAATAGAACCCGCTAACCGCAGCGGTGGGCATCATCGCGATAGCTTTCGGTCAGCACGATGCCGACGCTTTTCCTCACGTCGAGCAGATCGAATAGCACCGGCTTGAGGCTGTGGTCAGGGCATGCGGGATAGCCGGGCGCCGGACGGATGCCGCGGTATTCCTCCTTGATCAGCGCCTCGGTGGTGAGCTGCTCGCCTGGCGCGTAGCCCCACAGATCGGTTCGAACGTAGCGGTGCAGCGCCTCGGCGAATGCTTCGGCAAGCCTGTCCGCCAGTGCCTTTAGCAGGATATCCGAATAATCGTCCTTGTCGGCTCGAAAGCGCTCCGAATGCGGGTCGATCCCGTGAACGCTGACCGCAAAGCCGCCGATCCAATCGCCCGCCGGGTCGATGAAATCGGCGAGGCACATATTGGCTCGGTCGCGGCTTTTCTTCACTTGCTGGCGCAGGAACGGCAGCGTCACGTGCCGTTCCTCGTCGACCAGGTGAATCACCACGTCGTCGCCGTGGCGCGCGCACGGCCACAGCCCGGCGACGCCTTTGGCGGTCAACCATTTCTCGCCGATGATGCGGTCCAGCATCACGTCGGCATCCGCCTTGAGGCTGCGCGCGGTCTCTCCCACGACTTCGTCATCAAGGATCGAGGGATACGTACCGTGGAGTTCCCACGCGCGAAAAAACGGCGTCCAGTCGATGATCTCACGCAATTCCGCGATCGGCCAGGCGTCGAACACGTGGACCCCGGGCCGGAGCGGCGGCGCCGGCTTGTCGCTCAGGAATGCATCGTAGAAATTGGCGCGCGCTTCCTCGATCGGGAGCAGCACGCTCTGCGCCTTGCCCTCGCGCGCCTCGCGCACCTTGAGGTATTCGTCCGCGGTGTCGGACACGAATGCGTCGCGCTGCGTATCGCTGAGCAGCCGGCTGGCCACCCCCACCGCGCGACTGGCGTCGAGCACATGGATCACCGGGCCATCGTATGCTGGATCGATCCGCAGCGCAGTATGAACCTTGCTGGTGGTCGCGCCACCGATCAGCAGCGGCATAGTGAAGCCCGCGCGCGCCATTTCTTCCGCTACGGTGACCATCTCGTCGAGCGAAGGGGTAATCAGGCCCGAAAGACCGATCATGTCGGCCTTTTGCTCGATAGCGGTCTCAAGAATCTTCGACCACGGCACCATCACGCCCAGATCGATCACCTCGTAGCCGTTGCATTGCAGGACCACGCCGACAATGTTTTTCCCGATGTCGTGGACGTCGCCCTTCACCGTCGCCATCACGATGCGGCCCTTCGACATGTCGGCGAGCCCGCTCGCTTCCTTCTCGGCTTCGATGAACGGGATCAGGTGCGCGACCGCCTTCTTCATCACGCGGGCGGACTTGACCACTTGCGGCAGAAACATCTTGCCCGATCCGAACAGGTCGCCGACCACGTTCATCCCGTCCATCAGAGGCCCTTCGATCACCTCGATCGGCCGGCCGCCGCTGGCCAGCACCGCCTGACGGGCTTCCTCGGTATCCTCGACCACGAACGCGTCGATGCCCTTGACCAGCGCGTGTTCGATCCGGCGGGATACTTCCCATCCGCGCCACTCTTCTGCCGCCTTGTCCTCGGCCGGCGTGCGGCCCTTGTAGCTTTCGGCAAGCGCGATCAGCCGCTCCGTCGAGTCCGGACGGCGCATGAGGATCACGTCCTCGCACGCCTCGCGCAGCACGGGGTCGATCTGGTCGTAAATATCGAGCTGGCCCGCGTTGACGATCGCCATGTCGAGCCCGGCTGGTATCGCATGGAACAGGAAAACGGAGTGCATCGCGCGGCGCACGGTCTCGTTGCCGCGGAAGCTGAAGCTCAAATTCGACAGGCCGCCCGAGCAATGGACGTGTGGACAGCGCGCCTTGATCTCGACTAGCGCCTCGAGGAAATCGAGCGCGTAGCGATCGTGTTCCTCGATCCCCGTGGCGACCGCGAAGATGTTGGGATCGAAGATGATGTCTTCGGGGGGGAAGCCGATCCCGGTGAGCAAATCGTACGCACGGACGCAGATCTCGACCTTGCGCTCCTTGGTGTCGGCCTGGCCGGTCTCGTCGAACGCCATCACGACCGCAGCCGCGCCGTAATCCATGCACTTGCGCGCATGATCGAGGAAGGCCGCCTCGCCTTCCTTCATGCTGATCGAATTGACGATCGGCTTGCCCGACACGCACTTGAGGCCCGCCTCGATCACGTCCCACTTCGAGCTGTCGATCATCACCGGCACGCGGGCGATGTCGGGCTCGGCGGCGACCAGTTTGAGGAAGACGGTCATCGCTTCGAGCGAGTCGAGCAGGCCTTCGTCCATGTTGACGTCGATGACTTGCGCGCCGTTCTCGACCTGGTTGCGGGCGACCTCGACCGCAGCGGTATAGTCGCCCGCCATGATCAGCTTCTTGAACACCGCGGACCCGGTGACATTGGTACGCTCGCCGACATTGACGAAGCGAGAGGATGCATTGGTGGTCAAGTTCGTCATCCCAGCGAAGGCTGGGTTCTCGCACCTCGCGGTGCGACCCAGCCGAACGAGTTCCCAGCTTTCGCCAGGACCACGCAGTTGTTGATTAAGCAGCCATTGTGAACGGTTCGAGGCCCGCAAGCCGGGTCGCGGTTGCTGGACGAGGCACCTTGCGCGGCGCCAACGATTGCACCGCCTGCGCCATCGCGGCGATGTGTTCCGGCGTATTACCGCAGCAACCGCCGAGAATGTTAACTTGCCCGTGCTCGGCCCACCGGCGCACCAGCGCGGCGGTGGTCTCCGGCTCCTCGTCGTATTCGCCCAGCTCGTTGGGCAGGCCGGCGTTGGGATAGGCCATCAGAAGCGTGTCGGCAATCGCGCTCAATACCTGGATATGCGGTCGGAGCTGCTCGGCGCCGAAGCTGCAGTTGAGCCCGATCGCGACCGGCTTGGCGTGGCGTACGGCGTGCCAGAATGCCTCGACCGTGTGACCTGACAAATTGCGCCCCGACAGGTCCGTCAACGTCAGCGACAGCATCAGCGGTACGTCGCGGCCGAGATCGCGCGCGAGCTCGCGCACACCCATGATCGCGGCCTTGCAGTTGAGAGTGTCGAACACCGTTTCGACCAGGATGAAGTCCACCCCGCCTTCGATCAGCGCTTCTGCTTGTTCGCGATAAACTTTTTTGACTTCGTCGAATGTGACTTCACGGTAGCCCGGGTCGTCGACCCGCGGGCTGAGCGACAGGGTCTTGTTGGTTGGCCCCATCGCGCCCGCGACGAAGCGTCTTACACCATCGGCGGCGGTGGCCGCATCGATCGCCTGGCGAGTGACCCGTGCCGCTGCAAAATTGATATCGGCGACGAGGTGTTCGGCCCCGTAATCGGCTTGGCTGATGCAATTGGCGTTGAAAGTATTGGTTGCCAGCAGGCTCGCGCCCGCGGCAATGTAACTGTCGCAGATCGAGCGGATGACCGCAGGCTTGGTCAGATTGACGAGGTCGTTGTTGCCCTTCTGGTCGCGCGCCAGCCCGGTGTCGCCGCGATAATCCTCTTCCGACAGCTTCGCGCCCTGGATGGCGGTGCCGTATGGCCCGTCCTTGATCAGGATGCGCTGGGCCGCCTCGGCGAGCAGGTCTTCGCGTGCGCTCATGCGGCGTCTCCGGCGGGTCGGCGACCGAGCAGGTGGCAAATCGCGTAACTCAGCTCGGCACGGTTGAGGGTGTAGAAATGAAACTTGCGCACGTCGCCGGCATAGAGCCGGCGGCACAACTCGGCGGCAACGGTGGCGGCGACCAACTGCCGCGCGGCAGGGCGCTCGTCGAGGCCCTCGAACAGCGTGGCGAGCCACGCGGGGATCGCAGTTCCGCACAGCCCTGACATGCGCCGGACGCTGGCAAAACTCATGATCGGCATGATGCCAGGCACGATTTCAGCCGCGACGCCCGCCGCTGCAGCGCGATCGCGAAACCGGAAGAAGCACTCGGGCTCGAAGAAAAACTGAGTGATCGCGCGGGTCGCACCGGCGTCGATCTTGCGCTTCAGGTTGTCGAGGTCAGCCGCCTCGTCGGACGAATCCGGGTGCTTTTCGGGATAAGCCGCGGTCGAAATCTCGAACGGCGCGACTTTCATCAACCCTTCGATCAGCGCGGCGGCGTTTTCATATCCGCCTGGGTGGGGTCGATATCCAACCGCAGCATCAGACGCATCACCGCGGAGCGCGACGATGTGGCGTATGCCGCTGTCCCAGTATGCTTGGGCGATCGCATCGACCTCCTCGCGAGTGGCATCGACGCAGGTCAGGTGGGCGGCAGCTGGGATGCTGGTCTCAGTGATGATCCGCTGGACGGCGGCATGGGTCCGCTCGCGGGTCGATCCGCCAGCGCCGTACGTGACCGATACGAAATCAGGCTTCAGCGGCTCCAGCGTCCGGACGCTGTCCCACAGCGTTTCGGCCATCTTCTCCGTCTTGGGCGGGAAGAATTCGAACGACACGCCGATATCGCCCGGCAGTGAGGCATAAAGCGGTTCGGCCGAGGCGATCGCAGCGTTCATCGCGCCGCTGCCTTCTTGGCCGGGGGCGCGCGTTCGCCGCCGATGCGCGGCACGTGCGGGTCGAGCCGCCGGGCGGTCCAAACCTTGACCGCCAGTTCGCCGCCTTCGATGGTCTGGCTCGCGCCCGCTTCGAACCCATGACGCGCGAGCATTTCGACCATCTGCTCTTCGCCAAAGCCTAGCCGTGCGTGCGCGTGGGTGCGGCGCATTTCCTCGCGCTCGTGCGCAGCGAGATCGACGATAGCGATCCGCCCGCCCGCGCGGCATACGCGCGCGGCTTCGGCGAGCGCATAGTCGGGCTCGGTCGCGTAGTGCAGCACCTGATGGAAAACGACCGTGTCGAAGCTGGCCGGCGCGTACGGCAGCGCGGCGAAATCGCCTTGCACCAACTCGACCCGGCCCGAAGGAAGCCCCTGGAGCCGAGCACGGGCCAACCGCAACATCTCGGGGCTCTTGTCCAATCCGGTGACCTTGCCGGCGACCGGCTCGAGCAATTCGGCAATGCGTCCGGTGCCGGTGCCGATGTCCAGCACGTCTCCCAACGCCTGGCTATTTTGGGCCTCGCCGACGAGCGTATCGAGGAGCGCCTGCTCGACCGCGTCGGCCGGCGCGAGCAGCGCACGGAGACGATCCCATTCACTCGCATGACGGGCGAAGTATTCCGCGGCGCTCTTGTCGCGCGCGTCACGAATGGCAGCCAAGTGGCGGCGATCTTCGGCGCAGGTGTGCGCGAAGCCAGCGTCTTCGTCCTCAGCGGCGGCCAGCAGACGCGCGACCGCGCGTGCGGTGCCTTCGCCGCCTGCTGCGGATTGGCGCAAGAACACCCAGCTGCCTTCCCGCCGTCGTTCGGCCAGGCCGGCATCACACAGGATCGCAACGTGGCGCGAAACGCGCGGCTGGCTTTGCCCGAGCGCGTGCGCCAGTTCGCCGACGGCAAGCTCCATCGTCGCGATCAACCGCATGATCCGCAGCCGCGTCAGATCGCCCAGCGCGCGCATGGTAGCCTCGATACCCATGCAGGATATAAAGATATCATTATATGTGAAAGTCAAGGGGCGAATGCGGTCGGCAGTGCTTCCAAGTGCCCGCCAATGCGTCAGAACTCAGCCTTTACCGATCAACTTGCTCGCTTGCTTCCACCCAAGCCAGTTCCGCGGACTCCAGGTCACTTGTCAGCCCCGCTCGGCGTCGCGCTAGCTCACCCATGGTGAGCTTAGCCAAGTCGGATTGCGCGGACGCCGGCTCGAACATCGCCCGATCAACCGCCGCGGCCTGTTCTTGCAGACGAGCGATCGCGCGTTCCGCCTCGAGAACCGCATTACGCGCGCGCTTTGCCGCTTCGCGATCGCGAGCGTTTCCTTTGCCGCCCTTTTTTGCCTTGCCGCCCGCGCCGTCCGGCTTGGGCTGGTTCCTGCCGAGCACGAAGTCGATGTAATCCTCGATGCTCCCGGCGTACTCGGCCGCCGTGCCGTTATCGACCAGCACCAGTCGGTCGGCGACCAGCTCGACCATATGCCGATCATGGCTGATCAGCAGGACCGCGCCCTCGTAATCGTTGAGCGCCTGGACCAGCGCCTCGCGGGCATCGACGTCGAGGTGGTTGGTCGGTTCGTCGAGCACCAACATGTGCGGCGCATCGCGGGTGATCAGCGCCAGCGCCAGCCGCGCGCGCTCGCCACCCGACAGCTTGGCCACCTGAGTGGTCGCCCGGTGACCGGAAAAGCCGAATCGCCCCAACTGCGCGCGGACGGCACCGGGCGTCTTGCCCTCCATCACCCGGTTCATGTGCTCAAGCGGCGTCGCGTCGGACGCCAGTTCCTCGACCTGGTATTGGGTGAAATAACCGACTTTGAGCTTGCCCGATGACTGCATCTCCCCCTCCATCGGGGCGAGTTGGGAGGCAAGCAGCCGCGCCAGCGTGGTCTTGCCGTTGCCATTGCGCCCCAGCAGCGCGAGCCGGTCGTCGGGGTCGATCCGTAGGTTGAGCCGCTGCAGCACCGGCTTGTCACCATACCCGACCGACGCGTGATCGAGGGTGATCAGCGGGGGGCGCAGTTCGTCGGGATTCGGAAAATCGAAGCTCAGGCTCGGGTCTTCCGCCAGCGCGGCAATCGGCTGCATTTTGGCAAGCATCTTGGCGCGCGATTGGGCCTGCTTGGCGGTCGAGGCGCGCGCGCTGTTGCGGGCGACGTAGTCCTGCAATCGCGCCCGCTGGGCATCCTGCGACGCCTTTGCCGATGCCAATTGGCTGGCGCGCTCTGCTCGCTGACGTTCGAAGCTGTCGTAGGCGCCTGAATAGAGCGCCAGCTTGCCGCCTTGCAGGTGGAGAATGGTATCGACCACGTTGTTGAGCAGATCGCGCTCGTGGCTGATCACGATCAGCGTGCCGTCGTACGCCTTGAGGAAGTTCTCCAGCCACAGCGTCGCTTCGAGATCGAGGTGGTTCGACGGCTCGTCGAGGAGCAAGACATCGGGCGCAGAGAACAGCAGGGCCGCCAGGGCGACGCGCATTTTCCAGCCGCCCGAGAAGCTGTCGAGCGGTTGCGCCTGCGCCTCTTCGTCGAAGCCGAGCCCGCTGAGAATGCGCGCGGCGCGAGAGGAGGCGGTGTAGGCGTCGATCGCGATCAGTCGCTCGTGAACATCGCCGAGGCGGTCAGGGTCCTCGCAGCTTTCCGACTCAGCGAGCAATTGGGTTCGCTCGACATCCGCCGCCACGACCGTATCGAACGGAGATTGCGATCCGCTCGGCGCATCCTGCGCGATGTAGCCAAGCCGGGTCCGCCTGGGTAGCTCGACCGCGCCATCGTCCGCCTCGATCTGGCCGATCAACACTTTCATCAAGGTGGACTTGCCCGCGCCGTTGCGGCCGATCAGTCCGACCCGCGCGCCCATCGGGATGCTCGCGCTGGCATCGGCCAGGATCGTATTGCCGCCGAGGCGGACAGTCAGGTTCTTGATCGTGATCATGGCGCGGCGCCCCTAGCAGGGGCAGGCCTTGGACCCAACAGGCGATTGGCGGGGAACGCCTGTGCCGCTTTCGCGCTTCCTTTGCCATGCCCGCGACAACCGCACCGTTGACGAGCCGTGCGCGCGAGCAGGCCGTGTGGCGGTGTCTTGTTACGCGGATGGCCCAGTGGGATCCCGATTGGGCAACTCGGATCGGGCTTGAAGCGCCCCCCGCGGTCACCCGCTCGGCCGACGCGGTCGCGCCCATCACCAACCAGGAAGCGTTCGAGGCTTTCGCGGTCGCGCTGCTGTCCGGCAACACGCGGTGGGACCGGATCGAGCGGATACGCGATCAGCTGTCCGAGCCGTTCAACGATTTCCAGCCGGCGGCGTTTGCCGCCCGCAGCGACGGTTCGATCGACAACGAGGTGATGCCGTGGTTTCGCGAGCGCCGCGCCGGCGCGGCGGGCCTTCGGTCAGGCCTGCTGCGGCTGCGGCAAACTGCTGACATGCTGGCCGGCGGCGGTCGCCACAAGTCGGCGCAGGCGTTCATCGCTGCCGCGCTCGCTCAGGCCAACGGTTCACCCGAAGGGCTCGCCATGCTCATCGGTACATCGAAAGAGTGGAAGCTACCCGGCTTCGGCGTCGCGTTGGCAGCGGAGGCGTTGCGGCTGTTGGGCTTCGACATGTGCAAGCCCGACCGCCATGTCCTTCGTGCGATCGGATCGTGGGACTTAGTCCGCTTCGCCCGGTGGGATCGGAAAGGCGAGTTCACCGCGCCGCAGGCCCGGCCACCGGAATTGCTCGCGACGATGCTTGCCGTCCGCTCGCTGGCGAAAGCAAACGCGTTGCAGGTAACCAAGGCCAACAGCGTGATATGGACCGCCGGGGCGGTCTCAGGCGCCCGGCTTACCAATGGGGAGTTCGCTGAAATCGGGCGCGGCTGCTAAGCGCCGGCGATATTGATGCTGGGAAAAACTCGGCGTGGGCTGTGCGCAGCGCCATCATCTTCGTGGTGCGAACGCGCTTGGCATGTCGGATGCGGCCTGGGCTGCTCGAGCGGCGCGAAAAGCAGGGCGTTCCGATACGCGACCCCAATATTCGGCGATTTCGCCACTGAATTTTCCTTCTAGTCCGAGGTTGCGCGCGAGCAACAACGCGTACCCCACACACACGTCCGCCATCGTGAATCGCCCAGCACACAGCCAATCGCGGTTCGCAAGCGCGCGCGTGAGGTGGCGCAGGCGCGACAAGAACCACTGCGTGTAATCCTCCACCGCCTGGGGGAGCCGCCGCTCTTGCGCCTCCAGCTGGCTGTAGCGCAGCACGATCGTCTGCGGGAAAGTCAGCGTCGCCTCGCTGCGGTGGAGCCAGTCAAGCCACAGGCCGTAATCGGGCTCGTTGGGGTTCACTGCCAGTTGGGTCGGCCCGTAACGGGTCGCCAGATACTGCGGGATCGCCGCGGATTCGGTCATCCTTACATCGCCATCGATTAGCAGCGGAATGGTGCCGAGCGGGTTCTGCTCGAGATATTCGGGCTGGAGAATGCGCGGCGGGAACGGCAGCAGGTGCAGGCGATAGGGCAGCCCCATCTCCTCGAGCGCCCACAACGCCCGGAACGATCGCGCATCGTGGCAATGGTAAAGTTCGATCATCGAATGAGCCCGCCTCCGCTCACGCTCTTGGCTCACGGATCCTTACTGCGCCACGCCATAACCGCGCGCGCAAAGGAAATCAGCGGTTTTGGAAAAGGCTGGTGCCCCGAGAAGGCCGAAAATGGGCACCCGGATCATTGGTCGACATTGCCGCCCGTCTCAAGCAGTGCAACGGCGAAGCCGACGGGAATTTACCTGTCATTCGTCGTTTTGGCATCCTGCACGTTCTCAATCTCTGGATGCGGGCGAGGTAACTGATAAGGGATACATCAACCAACGCCTGGCGCTCAGCCTGAACGCCGAACAGGGCGATCAGTTGTTCGAGACACAGAATGCGTGAGCAGCGCTGAGTGAAACTTCACGAGAATTGATAGCAGGGAGAGACTGACATGAACCGGAAGCTGACCAAACTTTTGCTGTCCTGCACAGCGTGCGCCGCATGGACGCCGGCCGTGGCGCAGGACTCCGCCGCCGTTGCTCAGGCCGCAGCCGATGCCGATCCCGATGAGATTCTGGTCACGGCGACGCGCCGCAGCGAAGCGTTGTCGGACGTGCCAATCGCAGTTTCCGCTGTGACCGGCGCCACCCTGGAAAAGAGCGGCGCAACCGACATCCGTCAGCTTGGCCAGGTTGCCCCGTCTCTTCTGGTGTCCGGTGCCACCAGCGAGGTCAATTTCACGGCGCGCATTCGCGGCATCGGAACGGTTGGCGAGAACCCCGGACTAGAATCGTCGGTCGGCCTTTTTATCGACGGTGTCTATCGCAGCCGGACCGGCGTAGGTCTTTCGGAGCTTGGCGATATCGAGCGGGTTGAAGTTCTTCGCGGCCCGCAAGGCACCCTGTTCGGACGTAATTCCACCGCTGGCCTCATCAACATCATCACCAAGGGACCCGAGTTCGATCGGATAAGCGCTAAGGGATCGGTTTCTTACGGAAATTACGATTACTGGCGGGTCGATGGCGCAATAAACGTGCCGCTGGCACCCACGATCGCAGCACGCGTCGATGGCGTGTGGCAGAAGCGCGATGGCTTCATAAAGAATGCCACTCCGGGGGAGCCCGACATCAACAATCGCGACCGCTGGCTGGTACGTGGCCAGCTGGCCTTCGAGCCCTCGGACGCGCTGACCGTCCGCATCATCGGCGATTACTCGGCGCGCGACGAGAATTGCTGCGGCGGGGTGCTGCTCAATCCGGTCCGTAGCCTGACCCGGGGCGCTGACGGCTTCCCGGTAGCTAGCGCCAACACCTTGCTGCCCATCCTGCAAGCGCTCGGCGCCGCATACCCCGTGCCCCCTCTCGGCCAGAGCTTCATCCGAACCCAGTCGACCACCCCTGGCGTCGATTATCGTTCGGACACCAGGGACTGGGGTTTTTCAGGAGAGGTCAATTACGATCTCGCTGGCGCTACCCTTACGTCCATCACGGCATATCGCGATTACAAGAATGCTCAGGGTCAGGATGCTGACTTCAATCGCCTGAGTATTTTGCAACGGTTCGACCTCGACCGACGCTTCCGCACATTTACCCAAGAGCTGCGTCTGCAGGGCGAAGCGTTCGGAGGTAGGCTCGACTGGCTGGTGGGCGGCTATTACGCGAACGAGCGGCTCGATGTGGACGACGACCTCGTTTACGGTCAGGACTACGAACGGTTCGCCAATTGTCTCTTGTTTGCCGGGGTGCTTCCGGCAGCACTCGCACCAGCTCCGACAGGAAGCTGCGTTAACGTGCCAGTTGTCCAGGGTACAATCGCCGGATTGTCGGCACTGCCCGCAGGTGACCCGCGGCGTGCGTCAATCCCGGTCCTGTCCGCACTAATCGCCAACCCAGCGCGGCCGGGCTTTGGTTCGCTTGCCGCTGCCTTGGGGCAGCCAGGCCTGCAGCTGAATGGAACGGGGAACAACGGCTCCACCTTCCGGCAGGACAGCCGCAATTTCGCGGTGTTCACGCACAACACCTTCGACATTATCGAGGACATGCTCAGCTTTACGATCGGCGCTCGCTACACCAAGGAGCGCAAGGACCTGGCGGCTGACGCCAATTTCACTAACTCGCTGTGCTCAGCCTTGATCAATTCGCCGTTCCAGGCGTTTTCATCGCTGCCTTGCGTGATCAATGCGACGGCGCCGGACTTCGCCGCGGGAAGCCCCGGCACCCGTTTCTCCGATGACGAATGGACTGGCACTGCGGTGCTCAGCTTCAAGCCAACGCAATATCTGCTGCTCTATGCCTCTGCGTCCAAGGGCTACAAAGCCGGAGGTTTCAACCTCGATTTCTCGGCACTCGACAAGCCTTGCAACACCGCATTTGACGCGGCGTGCGCCGCACGTCTTGCCCTGCCTGCCAACACATCCGGGAACGGACGTGCCGAGGCGAGCGATCTGAAGTTCGCGAGCGAGAAGGTGGACGCCTTCGAGCTCGGAGCAAAGTTCAACGGGCGTGCGATCGATGTAAACCTGGCCGCGTTCTACCAGCGGTATTCGAACTACCAGCTTAACACTTTCAACGGCGTCAACTTCGAGGTCACGAATATCCAGGCGTGCAGGGATGACCTCGGCACCGGACCTATCGATAACAGCGCCGTGACAGGAGCGTGCGCGGCCGATCGTCTGAAGCCGGGGGTTGTTTCGAAGGGCATCGAAATTGAATCGTTCATGCGGCCGGCGCGGTACCTGAGCGTAAACATGGGCCTGTCACTCACCGACACCAAGTACGATGAGAACCTGGTCGGCACGAATGGTCGGGCGCTGTCCCCGGTGTTGTTCCAGTTGCCGGGACGCAACGTCTCGAACAGCTCGGCACTCGTGGCGACGGCCGGGTTCAGCTGGACCCCACCGATCGGCGACAGCGGCATGAGCGCGCTCGTCTATTTCGATGGCCGCATGCAAAGCGATACCGACACTGGGTCCGATCTGGACCTGGAAAAGCAACAGGATGGGTTTGCGGTCTTCAATGGCCGCCTAGGGATCTACGGCGCCGAACGTCGGTGGGGCATCGAGCTGTGGGGGCAAAATCTCTTCAATAAGAAGTACTATCAGATTGGCGCGGACATGCCGCTCCAGGGCAGCGGAACATTTCGTGGAGTTGCGTCACCAGCCGCTCTGGGTTTCCCTGCGACCGCCAACCAACTTTTTGTTGGCTTCCCGGGGGAGCCGCGGACGTACGGCATCACCGTGCGAACGCAGTTCTGAATTGAAGCCCGGCGGGCCCCAGCCCGCCGGGCGCCATACGGGCATGGTTATCTGCCTGTCGGAACTTCGCTCGCCAACGGCGGCTCTGGGCTTTCGATCCATGAATCTGACAGCCCGCCAGTGGCCCACCAGCAGCCGGACGATAACGCGCCCGACCAAGAAGGTCACTCGCGCAAAATTTTTCGGCTCCCGCAGGCGGTCCGTACGCTTTCCGCTGCCATGCAGAGGATCATGCTGCAGCGAGCAAATCTTCCAAGAGTGAGCGGGTCCGCTCTAGCCGCTCGTCGGGATCGTCAATTGCGTCTTTGAGTATGAGACGGCCACTGCTCATTTCGAAATCCGCGTTATCGGGAGCAGCAAAAGCCTTTCGCGGCGTCAGGGCGATTGCTGCTGGGCCAGCGTCGATCCGCTGAATTTCAGCCAGGCGAGCCAGCATACGGACACGTGACACTTCAACCAGGCGCTCGGCTTCCGATGGAAGGGCTCCGAAGCGGTCATGGATCTCGGCCTCGAAGTCGTCGATGTCAGAAGGCTGGGTGATGCGGGCGAGCCGACTATAAAGAGTGATGCGGACGTCGGCTTCCGGAATCCAGCTTTCGGGCAGACTACCCGAGACGCCCAAGTGCAGCTCTGGTGTCCAGTGCTCGACGGCCTCCCCACGCGCGGTGCGCAGCGCGCTTTCCAACAGGTGCTGGTAAAGATCGACACCGATGAGCTTCACGTGACCAGCCTGGGCATCGCCCAGCAAGTCGCCCGCGCCCCGCATGTCGAGGTCTCGGGCACTGATGGCGAACCCTGCCCCGAGTCGGTCGAACGCCTGGAGCGTGCGCAGCCGTTTGAGCGTGTTTTCAGCGATCTTAGCTTCAGGATCTGTCAGCAGCAGTATCTGCCCACGACGACTTCCCCGTCCAACCCGGCCCCTCAGCTGATGAAGTTGCGACAACCCGAAGCGATCAGCGCGCCAAACGATCATCGTGTTGGCACGGGGAACGTCCAGCCCTGCCTCGATGATATTAGTTGCCAGGAGCACGTCGCCGTCCCCAGCCGCAAACCGCACCATCGCTTCGTCAATGTCCGCAGCGGCCATTTTGCCGTGAGCCTCGCGGACGCGCAGATCTGGCACCAATTGCGCGAGCTGCTGGGCCATCGGCTCCATGTCCTCGATACGCGAGACGACCACGAAGCTTTGTCCGTGTCGGCCCTTCTCACGCAGCAGCGCAGTGCGAACGATAGAGGGTTCGAACACCCCGACGCTTGTGCGGATGGGCTGCCGCCTGGCCGGGGGTGTTGCGATGATGGAGACCTGCTGCAAGCCCACCAGGGCGGTCTGGAGCGTGCGCGGTATGGGTGTCGCTGTGAGCGTAAGCATGTGGCAATCGGCCGACAGGCCGCGCAGCTTTGCCTTGTCGGCGGCGCCGAAACGCTGTTCTTCGTCGATGACAACAAGCGCAAGGTCTTTGTAAACTGCGCCAGCTAGCGCCCCTGTGCCGATCGCGACATGTATCGTGCCAGCCGCAAGGCCTGCTTTGACCGTCTTTCGCTCCGCTGCGGTGGACAGTCTCGACAGCCCTTCCACCACCACCCCGGTGCCTTCGAACCTTCGGCGAAAGCTCTCCAGGTGCTGCCGCACGAGCACGGTTGTCGGTGCGGCGATGATGACCTGCTTGCCTGCGAGCGCAGTGAGTGCTGCAGCCCGAATGGCGACCTCGGTCTTGCCATATCCAACATCGCCCACGACGAGGCGATCCATCGGCTTACCGGCGGCGAGCTCGGTGCGAACTGCCGCGATTGCACGTGCCTGATCGGGCGTTTCGGTGAATGGAAAGCCGGCGGCGAAGCGCTCATAGTTGGCTGGATCAGGGTCGATCACGACCGCGGATCGACTTGCCCTTTCCGCAGCGAGTGCGGTCAGTCCGCGTGCACTTTCCGCGATCGCAGTATCGATGGCGAGGCGCCGCTTTTCCCAGCTTGAACCGTCCAAGCGGTCTAAAGTCACCGCATCCGCTTCGGCTCCATAGCGCCAAATGCGATCGGCATCGGCAGCTGGCACCAATCGGCGTGTCTCTCCAGCATACTCGATGGCGATTGCATCGCCAGCCCCGTCGGCTCCCGCAACGATCGGCTCGAGACCGACCACACGGCCTATTCCGAAGTCTTCGTGGATTACTACGTCGCCCAGATGGATCTCACCGTTCCCGGCGTGAAGGACGTCCAAACCGGCAGGCGTGTCGCCTCCTGTCGCTGCGCGGCTTCCGAGCAGATCGCTGGCGGCGACTATCAGATTTCCAGGTAGCGACCATCCGCGATCGACCGGCATTTCGAGAAAGGAGACGGTGCCCGCAGCGGCCTCGCGAATCTCACGCCAGCTTTGGACGGTCGTCAGTTCAAATGCTGTCGCCTTGGAAAAGCGGCGGTTGAAGAAGCGCAGGTCGCGCGGTGCGCCCAGAACCGCAACCTTGCCACCGTCGTCAAGCACCCTCCTGGCTGCTCGGCTGAACTCGCGCAAAGGCGCTCGGCTTTCCACAAACCGTCGTCCTTCTTCGGCGACAGGAGCTGAAATCATATCCCTATCAACCAGAACTTCGTCCCACTTGGTTCCGTCGGCTACCGGTGCGCTGCCGGCGACATCGCGCGCCAAAGCCACAAAGCGGTCGCGGCGACGCGGCGCGTCGGGATCGCTCGCTACCGCCGCTCCGGGTAGGTGATCGAATAAGGTGACCCAATCGTCTCCGACTGGCGGCTCGAACACACGGCCGATCTCGATTGATCTAATTTCGTCAATCGTGCCCTGTGTGGCGGGATCGTAGACTCGTATCGAGATAATCCGGCCGTCCTCGACCTCGACGCGGACCGGGTTACTGGCGTCAGCGGGAAACAGGTCGACTACCAGCCCACGCACCGCCATTTCCCCCGGTTCGTCCACCCGGTCGTCCGCAAAGTAGCCAATCTCTTCGAGAGCGGCCGCGAATGTTTTCAAATCGAGTTGCTCATCGACGGCAAGCGCGGGCGGGGCCGCGTCAAACGAAGAGGGAGGGGGATAGACACGCGCTGCTGCTTCGGCCGTCGTCACGAGCGCGATCTTTTGGCGCCCGGCGATCGCCTGGGTCTGGCGCAGCAAGCGCAAGGCGGCCACGCGCCGGCCCACGTTCGCTGGAGATGCCGGAGCGGCTTCTCCGGGAAGTGCGTCACTTGATGGACAGTGAATCACAAGCACGTCGGGTGCTGCACATTGAAGTGCCGCAGCGACCGCCTCGGCACGCTGTTCGTCCGAGGCGACGAGCATGACGTCTCGGTCGATCAAGGCTTCGGCCAGCGTTACGGCGATCAGTCCGACCGAGGCCAGGGCGGGCCGAGGTCGAGAAATTTCTGGCAGCCCGCTCGAGCTCCCTATTTTGGCGTGCATCGGCAACTCCGGAAGCAACCGGAGGGCTGCGCGCGGTTAACGGGAAATGGCCGGGGCAGTTCCCTTTACCGCTGCTGCTACCCTGCCAGCTGACCCACAGGCCTACAGGCAGCGGACTTCTCGATTAGGTGCGCACCTCGGCTCGACAATTCGGTTGTCGGCCCGGCCGCTGCGCGACAAGTCTCAGCCATTCGAGCAACGCGCAACTTACTCGGAAACGTGCCGTTCGTTCAGTCGGGGCAACCAAGGGTTAGGACATTCGCGTCGCGCGTGATTTCGCGATTGGTGCGAAGCGCCATCATCGGGCGCTCAAGGAGCGAGACTCTAAATCCAATGATAATGATCCGTTTAAGTACTCCTCGCCAACTGCCGGTGGTCTTAAGAAGCTAAATGCGCGCCAGATTCGAATCGATGCACTTGGCCGCATCTTCGATCCGGGGCCGCGTTAACCAGTCACTCGCGTCGCCAGCGGCAACAAAGAAACCCAGATCAGCTTGCCATGTTTTGACGCTTCACCGCATTTTTTTCCGCGACAGACGGGGCTTTTCCGGTTTTAACACAACCGGTTAAGCAGCCATCAGTCATTCCATCTCAGAAATCGCGGTCTAGCTGCAACCAACCACAGAGCCTAAGACCGATGCAGCCAGTCATAGCATTTCAGAAATCGCGGTCTAGCTGCAACGCAAGCGCCGTCCGGGGGAGCCGAGATGCTGTGTTAGCATTTCAGAAATCGCGGTCTAGCTGCAACCCAGCCCTTCGTCGGTGCTGTTCGCCAGTTGTCATAGCATTTCAGAAATCGCGGTCTAGCTGCAATCCATCCGCAACATGCCCCAAATAGGACCCAAGCGCGAACCCAGCCGGAAGGCCCTTCCGCTTACCCCTCTGGATTTGCCTGCTGAAAGGGTGGTGCCGCTTACAGGACTCGAACCTGTGACCCCATCATTACGAATGATGTGCTCTACCAACTGAGCTAAAGCGGCACTCGGCGCGCCCTTAGCGATGGTGCGGGGCTACCGCAATGCGCAAGGTTTGCAGAAACCGGGGACCAAGCCACCCAAAACCGCGAACTGGCAGATTCCCGTTAGCTACTGGGAACTGCAAAGCCCGCGACGTGAAAGCCAATGTGGCTCCCAAACCGCGAAACGATCCGCGTGTGCATACCCCTTTCACCCTGCCCTCGAGCAGCGGCCTTTCGAAGGCGGCCGCCATACTGAGCGGAAGCCAACATGCAGGAGGTATCGAGCAAGGCCGCGCGCCGGTCCTACCGCTGTTTGGGCGGCGATCGCCCTGAGCTGTCGATCCCACATGCCAGCACTGAGTCCGACCGTTACTGCGGAGCGTAACCGATGATCGCTTTCGTCTCGAGGAACTCAGCGAATGCATGATCGCCCCATTCGCGGCCGTTGCCGCTCATTTTGTAGCCGCCGAACGGGTCCATCATGCTTGGCGATGCGCCATTCAGGATCACCTGGCCTGCGCGCAGTTTCGAGGCGACCCCGCGCACTTCTTCCTGATCATTCCCCGAGACGTAGGCGGCGAGACCATACTCGGTGTCGTTGCCGACCGCGATCGCCTCGTCGAGGCTGTCGTAGCCGAGGATTGCCACCACCGGCCCGAAAATCTCTTCGCGTGCGATAGTCATGTCGTTGGTGACGTTGGCGAAGACCGTAGGCTTGACGAAGTAGCCCTTATCGATGGTGTCGGGCCGGCCCGGGCCGCCTGCAACCAGCGTCGCGCCTTCTGCGATGCCCTTTTCTATCAGCCCC
This sequence comes from uncultured Alphaproteobacteria bacterium, assembly GCA_963781525.1. Classification (GTDB taxonomy): domain Bacteria; phylum Pseudomonadota; class Alphaproteobacteria; order Sphingomonadales; family Sphingomonadaceae; genus Tsuneonella. The sequence continues at coordinate 21,023 of CAWAGD010000010.1, forward strand.
TGGATCTTGTTGAACTGCACTTCAGAGACAACCGGGCCCATCTTGGCGTTGCCGTTGGGATCGCCGACGTCGTGCGCCTCGGCCGTCGCCTTGGCGATTGCGATGGCTTCGTCCATCTTCTTTTGGGGCACGAGCATGCGCGTGGGCGCGTTGCACGACTGGCCCGAATTCACCATCACCGCCGCGATGCCGCCTCCGACCGCCTTCTGGTAGTCGGCGTTCTCGAGGATGATGTTGGGACTCTTCCCGCCGAGCTCCTGGTGCACGCGCTTTACTGTTGCCGCCGCGTTCTTCGCCACTTCGATCCCGGCGCGAGTCGAGCCGGTAAAGGAGACCATGTCGACACCGGGGTGCGAGCTGATCGCGGCACCAACGGTTGGGCCGTCACCGTTGATCATGTTGAACACGCCTGCCGGAACGCCGGCCGCGTCGAGGATCTCGGCCCAGATGTAGCCGCTGAACGGCGCCACTTCGGAGGGCTTCAACACCATCGTGCAGCCTGTCGCAAGCGCCGGGGCGACCTTGGTCGCGATCTGATTGACTGGCCAGTTCCATGGCGTGATGAAGCCACACACGCCGATCGGCTCTTTCGCGATCCGCGTCGATCCTCGATCTTCTTCGAACCTGTAGTTCTTGAGGACCTCGACCGCAGTCTGGAGGTGGCCGATACCGACTGCCGCCTGCGCGCGCTGGGCGAGCCACGCAGGTGCGCCCATCTCCTCGGTGATGGCTTTTGCCATGTCCTCATAGCGCTTCTGGTATTCGGCCACGATCCGTTCGAGCACCGCGACGCGCTCTTCGCGAGAGGTCACCGACCAGGTTTCAAAAGCCTTGCGCGCTGCCTTTACCGCCCGGTCGACGTCTTCGGCCGAGCCCAGCGAGATGTGGCCACAGACTTCCTCGTTGGCGGGGTTGATGACTTCGAGCGTCTTCGCCGTGCCCGGATCGACCCATTGGCCATCGATGTAGAACTGCAGATATTCGCGCATTGCCGGTCCTCACTGACTCGTACGGCGCAGATCGTGCCGCAGGTGATAGCCTTCGTCAGCGACTTTTTTGGTAGCGGTCAAGTTTTGGGCGACGTGGCGGGGCTTTTCCCCAAACCAGGTTCGAAATTGGAGGCCCGAGCCGGAATCGAACCGGCGTGCGAGGATTTGCAGTCCTCTACGTAACCACTCCGCCATCGGGCCTCGCCCCGCGCCAGCTATTGGCTTGCGCGAGGAGGCGGCCCCTAGCGTTTTGCAGTTTCGATGGCAATCGCTTGTCGATGCGCTGTTCGGGGCTGGCGGATGCGTTTCGTTTCGCTATGCACTGCCCCCCATGCGCTTTGCCAACCTGATCGACGCGGTTCCCGCCGATAGCCGCCCCGTTACCTTGCCGGGGGCCGAAAACTGGATGCAGGGGCGCACTCTGTTTGGCGGCGCCTCGGCCGCGCTCGCGCTCGAGGCCGTGCGCAAGGCGATGCCGGACCTTCCGCCGTTCCGCGCCGCGCAAGTGGGCTTCGTCGCGCCGGTGGGCGAGAACCTGGCGTTCAGCGTGGAGATGGTCCGCCAGGGGCGAAACGTCACGCAAGTGCGCAGCAATATCGCCAGCGACGGCAAGCTCGCGCTTACCGCGCTGATGCTGTTCGGCGAGAGCCGCGATCCCAACGCGCTCCACCCAGCGGGCAAGGCCGATCCCTGGCCCGGCGCGCCGGAGGAGTGCGAGGTGCTCCCCAGCCCGGCCAACTTCTTCACCCAGAACCTCGAGATCCGACGCGCGCAGGATGAGCGCGGGGCCGGCGTCCCGGTCGTGCGTCGTTGGGTACGACTCCAGGACCGCGATGGGCTCGACCCGGTGATCCAGGCGCTTGTGATGGGAGACGCGCTGCCGCCGGGATCGATGCGCGTGATGCAGCGCCAGGGGCCGCTGTCGTCGATCAACTGGAGCTTCAATCTGCTCGATCCCGATGCGCGCACCCGTGACGGCTGGTACCTGGCGGAAGCCGCGAGCGACCACGCCGACCACGGCTATTCGAGCGAGCGGTTGCGGCTATGGAATGCCGACGGCGAGCAGATCCTCGCGGGGATGCAGGCCGCAGCAATCTTCGGCTGAGGTCCTGCGGTCTCGCGTTACACGTCCTCGTAGCGCGCCTTGCGCTTCTCCATCCCTGCCATCACCGCTTCCATCTGGTTCCTCGAGCCGAGCAGCGGGTGTTGCTCGAGGCTTTCTTCCATCAACAGGTCGGCGGTGTTCTTGTCCGCCATCGCATTGATCAGCCGTTTGGCGCCGCGCATCGCGTTGGGATTGCGGTCGGCGATGGTGCGGGCGATGGCGATCGCACGGGTCAGCGGGGCTTCGTCGACATACGTGGCAAGGCCGATGGTCAGCGCTTCCACCCCGGTAAATTCGCGGTTGGTGTAAGTCAGTTCGCGCAGCACGTCGTCGCGGATCAAGCCGCGCCACAGCGCAATGCCGCCCATGTCCGGCACCAGGCCCCAGCGCATTTCCATGATCGCCATGCGCGTATCCGGCGCGACCACGCGCACGTCGGCGCCGCTGGCGATCTGCAGACCGCCGCCGAAGCAGACCCCGTGGACCGCGGCGATCACCGGGACCGGCAGCTTGCGCCATTGCATCGCGACTTGCTGGGCACGGTTGGCGTTGCCGAACGTGCGCTCGGTCAGCGGCGGCTCGTCGCCGCCGCGCTCACGGCCGAAGCTGGATAAGTCCAGGCCCGCGCAGAAGGCGCGCCCTTCACCGGAGAGCACCACCGCACGCAAGCCTTTCATGTTCTGCAATGCCTGTCCTGCATCGATCAGGCGATTGAACATCTCACCGTCGAGCGCGTTCATCTTGTCGGCCCGGGTCAGGCGGACCTGGGCGACGCCGTCGTCTTCGAGCTCGATCGACACGCGGTCGTTTGCGCGAAATTCCATAACCGCTTCCTTCTGTTCGTTGCCGCACCGTTGCTCAAGCCAAGTGCGCTGTCTAGATTTCTCCGAACAGGCAGGTGCGGGTCCAATCGAGAACGCTTGCGTGGGAGGCGAGCACCGCGTGACCGAGCGCGCAGTTCGAGCGGCTCTCCGATCCGCGCGCAAGACGCCATTCGTGCAGCCGCCGGGTGTAGAGCTGCAGATCGTATTCCGCGCTAATCCCGATCGCGCCGTGGACGCCGTGGGCGGTGTTGGCAATCCGCGGCGCGGCGGCCGAGGCGACCGACTTCGCCATCGCAGTGCGTAAGAGATCGGGCCACCGCCCATCGCCCGCTGCCAGATCGACCGCGAGGCGGACGGACACGCAGTCTTCGGCCATCACCGCAAGCTGTTGCTGGATCGCTTGCTGGCGCCCAATAGACTTGCCGAATTGTGAGCGCTCTTGGGCATAGGCGACCGTCATCGACAGCACCTTGTCCCCCGCGCCGGAGATCGCCGCGGCTAGCAACAGTGCGGTCGCCGCTCCGCGCTGGTCGGGCGACGGCGCGCCGCGATCGATCATCGCCTCCCCGATCGCAAGCGGCGCTGCGTGGCGGCCGAGCGCGCGCCATAATGGTACCACGGCCGCGCACGGCAGGCTCTGGAGAGCGTCGAGGAAGCCCGAGGCTTCGATCTCGACATGTTCGCGCTCCCATGGATCGCGGCCATCTATCGCGCGGACGCGAGCTGGCGGAAACAATCGACCCAGCATCCGGTCGAAGGGTTCGAACAGCTCTTCCATCAGCGCAGCCCCAGCCCGCGCGCGATGATGCCGCGCAGGATTTCGCGCGTGCCGCCGCGCAGCGAAAAGCTCGGCGCCACGCGCGTGACATAAGTCAGCGCGCGCATCAGGTCGGGATCGACAGGATCGCCGTGGCTGGCAAGGTCGTCGCCGATCACCAGCGGCAGCTCTTGCTCGAAGCTGGTGCCGAGGTCCTTGACCACCGAAGCCTCGACCACCGGGCTCTCGCCTGCCGCAATTCGTGCGGTGCAAGCGAGCGACATCGCCCGGAGCGCTGCCAAGCGCGCAACGAACGCACCCACTCTAGCGCTGGTGGCATCGTCCGTGCGCCCGGTCTTGCGCAAGTGCGCAATCCACCCGTCGAGCAGAACGAGGCTCGAATAGATGCGCTCGGGTCCGCTGCGCTCGAAAGCGAGCTCGGCGGTGACCTGGCCCCAGCCCTGCCCTTCGGCGCCGATCAGGGCATCGCTGGCCAACTCTACCCCGTCGAAGAATACCTCGTTGAAGTGTTCGTCTCCGCTCAGGTCTTCGATCGGCCGGACAGTGATGCCCTGCAACGACAGGTCTACGATCAGCTGCGAGAGCCCTGCGTGGCGGTCCTCCGGCCCGCCCGAAGTACGCACCAGCGCGATCATGTAATCGGCATGCTGCGCGCCGGTTGTCCAGATTTTCTGGCCGGTGAGCCGCCAGCCGTCGCCGGTGCGCTCGGCGCGGGTGCGCACCGCGGCGAGGTCGGAGCCGGCGCCCGGCTCGCTCATGCCGATGCAGAACAGCGCCTCGCCCCGGCAGATACGAGGGATATAGAATCGGCGCTGGTCCTCGGTGCCGAAATTCAGGATCAGCGGCGCGCTCTGGCGGTCGGCGATCCAGTGCGCGCCCACCGGGGCGCCGGCGGCGAGCAGTTCCTCGACTACCACAAAGCGCGCGAACGGCCCGCGCCCGCCCCCGCCGTACTCCGTCGGCAAGGTCAGGCCGAGCAAGCCCGCGGCGCCGAGCTTTCGGCTGAAACCGGCGTCGTGCCCCATCCACGAGCGGGCGCGCTGCTCGAGCGACATGCCGGCCACCACCTCTTGCGCGAGCGCACGCACTTGCGGGCGGAGCGCTTCGTCCTCGGGCGGGATCGCGGCAAGGTTCAGGCTGTCGAACATCCGCAGCTTGTCTGCGCGAGCCGCGCTCTCGCGGCAACGGGAATTGCTTGGCCGCCCGCGTCTCCCTAGAGCCACGCCAGGCAACACGAGGAACCGGAATGGGCGATTTCCTACGGATCGAGCGCGACGGCGCGGTGATGACGGTAACCATGGACCGTCCCGACGATCGCAACGCGATCACCGATCCCGGCCAGAGCGCCGAATTCGTCGCGCTGGCCGAAAGCCTCGCCCGCGATCGCTCGGTGCGCGCGGTCGTGCTGACCGGCGCGGGCAAGTCGTTCTGTTCGGGTGGCAACGTCAAGTCGATGCGCGAAGGCGCGGGCATGTTCGCCGGCTCGCCGTTCGATCAGCGAACCCACTATCGCACCACCGTGCAGACCATCGGCCGTGCGTTGTGGGAACTCGAAGTACCGGTGGTCGCCGCTATCAACGGACATGCGATCGGGCTCGGCTTCGATATTACCCTGATGTGCGACTTGCGGGTGATGGCCGAGAGTGCGGTGGTTGCCGAAAGCTACGTCAAGCTCGGCATCATCCCCGGCGGCGGGGGTGCGTGGCTACTGCCACGTGTGATCGGCTACGCCCGCGCGAGCCAGATGACCCTGACCGGGGACGCAGTCGACGCGCAGACCGCATTGCAATGGGGCCTCGTCAGCGAAGTGCTGCCGGCGGACCAGTTGCTCGCTCGCGCGCAGGACATTGCCCAATCGATCGCCTCGAGCCCAGGCCACGCAACCCGGCTTGCCAAACGGATGATGCGCGAAGGGATGGACCAGAAGCTTCCCACCCACCTCGAGATGGCCGCAGCCTACCAGGCGCTGTCGCACCATACCGATGACCACAAGGAGGCGATCGACGCCTTCCTCGACAAGCGCGCCCCGGAGTTCAAAGACCGATGACGGGAGCTTTGGACGGCATCCGCGTGCTCGACTTGTCGCGCGTGCTTGCGGGACCATGGTCGACCCAGATCTTGGGCGACTTGGGGGCCGAGGTGATCAAGGTCGAACAGCCCGGCCCAGGCGATGATACCCGCGCCTGGGGCCCTCCGTTCCTGCCGGATTCGCGCGATTCTGCGTATTTCTCGTGCGCCAACCGCAACAAGCGCTCGATCGCGATCGACATCGCCTCGCCTGAGGGCGCCGAATTGATCCGCAAGCTCGCCGCCACGGCAGACGTGGTGGTCGAGAACTTTCGCGTCGGTGGGTTGGCGAAATACGGGCTCGACTACGCAACGCTCAGCGCCGCGAAGCCTGAACTCGTGTGGTGCTCGATCACCGGCTTCGGCCAGACGGGCCCTGACAAGGACCGCGGCGGATACGACTTCTTGATCCAGGGCTTGAGCGGGCTGATGAGCGTGACCGGCGCCGCCGACGGTCCGCCGATGAAGGTCGGGGTGCCGACGGTTGATCTCACCACTGGGCTCTACGCCGCGATCTCGATCCTCGCCGCGCTGCGCCACCGCGATGCGACCGGCGAAGGCCAGCGCATCGACCTCGCGCTGCTCGACGCGCAGCTGGCGGTGATGAGCAACCAGGCGGCCAACTGGCTCAACGGCGGCGGCCAGCCGCGCCGACTGGGCAACCAGCACCCCAACATCGTGCCCTACCAAGTGTTCGCCTGCGCCGACGGCGACATACTGATCGCCACCGCCAACGACCGTCAGTGGTTCAAGCTGGCGCGCATGCTCGGACTGGAAGCACTGGCGAAAGACGAGCGCTTCGCCACTATGAGCGGGCGCAGCGCGAACAAGCACGCGCTGCTCGCCGAACTCGATCCGGTGATCGCGCGGTGGAAGTCGGATGACCTCGTCACCGCGCTCAACGACGCGGGAGTGCCGAGCGGGCGGGTCAACACCGTGCCCGAAGCGCTGGCGTCTCCACAGGTCGAGGCGCGGGGCCAAGTCGGGACGATCGCACGCAGCGATGGGAGCGAGGTACGCTTCGTCGGCTTCCCCGCGAAGCTTTCCGCCACGCCGGCGCGTTACCGCGCTGCGCCGCCTCGTGTCGGTGAAGACACCCGAGCGGTGCTCGAAGAAGTGCTCGGTTTCGATAATGATGAAATTGAACGCCTGCTCAACAGCGGCGCGGTCGCCTAGAGCGGACCCTTCGCGAGGTTTTCCTCGATACGGGTAAACGTCGAATGCACCCCGGTATCGGCGTCGAGCACGTCGGTCGCGAAATACGCCACCCCGGTGCCGCGCTTACGGTCGATCCACAGCCCGGCCTTCAGGCCATAAGCATCACCCGAATGGCCCACCCGCTCGCGGCCGTCGCCGAACGGATCGTCGCGGCAGCCCGGCCGATCGGTGGCAAGAGTCTGCGTTGCGAGCCCGTAGCGACACATGAAGCCGTTCTGGTGATCGCCGTTGGACCCGTCGAAAGTCCATCCCGACGCGACCATCTTCCGCACCGACGCGGCTTTGAGCAACCGCACTTTGCCCAGCTTCCCCCTCCCCAGCAGCAACTGCCCAAACTTTGCCAGGTCTCGCGCCGAAATTCGCAGTCCGCCCTGCGGCGAAAATGCTGCCCCGTTGGCGCCGAGTCCAAGCAGCGCCAAGTCGCAGCTACCGTCCTTTGCCGGCGTCACCGGACAGGCGCGGATGGTAGCTGGATCGTCCTTTGTCGGCTTGCCTTCGCGATATAGCACCACCGCACGCGTCGCCCGATCGGGCGAGCACGCCGCCCAGTTATAGCACCCATCGATCGCCAACGGCTTCAACACCAGCCGCTCCATCAGCATGTCGAAGCGCTCGCCGGTCGCCTTTTCCATCACGGCGGCGATCACCGGAAAGTTGAAGTTGGTATAGTGAAACCAGCTTCCTGGCGCGTGGTCCGCGTCCCACGCGTTGGAATCATCGAGTACGCTGAGCATGTCGGCGTCGAGCGGCAGGACGTAGTCGATCGTGTCGGTCAGGCTCGAACGATGCGACAGCAGCAAGCGCAAGGTAATCGGGGTCTCGGGAAAAGCCGGGTTGCGCAGTCGGCGCCCAAGCACGTGCGACACGTCGGCGTCGAGGTCGAGCTTGCCCGACTCGACCAGCCGCATCACCGCAATCGCGACGACCAGCTTCGAAACCGAAGCGATGCGTGCCGGATCGTCCGCCGTCATCGGCCGCCCGGTGGTCAAATCCGCGACGCCCCCGGCCACCGCTTGCGTAATATCGTCCTTGTTGAACGTGACCCGCGCCCAACCGACCGGATCTTGCCGAGATTGAACCTCTTGTGCGGTTACTTGAGACACGCTCATCGCCAGGATCGTCCCCGCCAGCCATCGCTTGATCGCCATTCGCTTGCTCTGTCCCGTAACCTTGCAACAATGAAGCTTGTGGCTATCGTCGCCGCCGATGAACTTGCGCCACATCGAAGTCTTTCACGCGGTCTACGTCAACGGTTCGGTGAGCGCCGCGGCGCGGATGCTCCACGTTTCGCAACCGTCAGTATCCAAAGTCTTGCGCCACGCCGAATCGCTGCTGGGCTTTGCGCTGTTCCACCGTACCGCCGGGCGGCTGATCCCGACCGAGGACGCGCACACCCTGTTCGGCGAGGTCGCCGAAATTCAGGACCGTGTGCTTGCCCTGCGTGAAGCGACGCGGAACCTGAAACGCGGCGCGGGATCGCTGCTACGGATATCCGCCTTGCCCTCGATTGCGCTTGACGCGATCCCGGCGACTGTGGCGCAGTTCCTTCGCAAGCATCCAGACACCCGCTTTGACCTCCAGACAGTCCACCACGCCGATTTGCTGCGCAAGCTGTACGAGCGGGAAACCGACATCGCGGTCGCGTACGAGGTGCCACCGGGCGCGCCGCTGGACAGTCACTGGCTCGGCGCGGGCGAACTGGTGGTGCTGTACCGCGAGGAGGATATGCCGGATGCCGCAGCGCGCATCGGGCTGGAGGAACTGGTCGGGCGCCCGCTGGTGAGCCTTTCCGCCAGTGGTCCGATAGGCCAGCTGTTCAGCGCCGAGGTCTTGCGGCTGGGCATTGAGCTTGATGAGGTAATCTCCGCGCGCACCTTCCACATCGCCACCGCGCTGGTGCGGCTTGGCGTCGGAATGACGGTGGTGGACAACCTCACCGCGCGCGCCTCGCTGTCCCCGGGCCTGTCTATGCGGCCGCTGAAATCCCGACTGACTTTCGATGTCCACGCGATGACGCTCAAGGACCGGCCGCCGACCGCGCTCGGTACCTCGTTCCTCAAGTCGCTCGCGCGCACCATCGACGCCCTCTCGCGGCTGGCATAACGGCGGGTTATGCCGCGCCGCGCCGTCCGTATGCCTATGAAGCGACAGTGGGCCGCTACCAACAGCGCAATGATCGAAGCGCCTTTCCTGCTCTACCTCGGGCACAGCACCGATTCGGTCGGGATCAAGACCTCGCGCGGCCTTGCCGAGTTCCGCCCCCAGGACTGCTTGGGGGAGTTCCGGCACGACGGTTGCCCGCTTACGCTGGGCCTGCCGCGAATGACGATGGCCGAAGGGGCTGCGGCGGGTGCGCGCACGCTGGTGCTCGGCATCGCCAACCCGGGCGGCAGGATGGACCCGGCGCTGATCGCGGATTCGCGCGCAGCACTCGAGGCCGGGCTGCATGTCGTCTCGGGCCTTCATCATCGGCTGCGCGAGGTGCCTGAACTCGTCGCGCTCGCCGCTGACAAGAACCTGCAGCTGATTGACGTGCGCGATCCACCAACGGACCTTGCCGTCGGCACCGGCCGGGCGCGCGCGGGGCGACGCATCCTGACGGTCGGCACCGATTGCTCGGTCGGCAAGATGTATGCTTCTTTGGCGCTCGCCGCGGCCTTGCGTGCGCGCGGCCAAGCGGCGGATTTCCGCGCCACGGGGCAAACCGGGATTCTCGTCGCGGGCGAGGGCGTGCCGCTCGATGCGGTGGTGGCTGATTTCATTTCCGGCGCGATCGAGCAGTTGGCGCCAGCGCGCCGCGATGACGGGTGGGACGTGATCGAAGGGCAAGGCTCGTTATTTCACCCGTCGTTCGCTGGGGTGTCGACCGGCCTGCTCCACGGCGCCCAGGCCGAGGCGCTGGTGCTATGCCACGATCCATCTCGGATCGAAATGCGCGGGTTGCCCGAACGGCGCCTGCCGGGGCTTGCCGAATGCATGGCGGCCAATCTGCAGGTAGCTCGGCTGACCAGCCCTAGTGTGCGCGCGGCGGGGGTGTGCCTCAACACCTCGAGCTTTGCCGAAGACCAAGCACAGGCACTGTGCACCAGGACCGCGCACCTGCTCGGCATTCCCTGCACCGACCCCCACCGCTTCGGCGTCGAAGCGATCCTCGACAATTTGCTGTGCTCCGAACGCTCCACGCCCGCCACGATCGCTTCGCGCTAGCGCGCCCGTTCCGCATCGCGCGCGGTGTAAAGACCGCTGCGGACGTGGTGACAGTCGCGATCACCTGCGATGGGCAGACGGGACGCGGCGAGGGAGTGCCCTATCCCCGTTACGGAGAAAGCATCGAGGGCACGCTGGCACTGATCGAGGGTGTGCGTGGGGCGATCAGAGCGGGCGCGGGCCGCGACGAGCTGCTCGCGCTGCTCGCGCCGGGAGCGGCGCGCAACGCGGTGGACTGCGCGCTGTGGGACCTCGAAGCGAAGCAAGCTGGCCGTTCGGTCGCCCAGCTGATCGGTGCGCCCGCGCCCGGCCCGCAGCCGACGGCACTCACGGTGGTAATCGATACCCCTCAAGCCATGGCGCTCGCCGCCGCGCGACGTTGCCGGCGCGCCGCTGATCAAAATCAAGGTCGATGCCAACGACCCCACCCCCGCGATCCGGGCGGTGCGCGCTGCCGCTCCGTTCGCAGCGCTGATCGTCGATCCCAACGAGAGCTGGGACGAGCCGCTGGTGCGTGCGATGATGCCGGTGCTGGTGGAATGCCGAGTGGCCGTGCTGGAGCAGCCGTGCCCTTCGCAAGCCGATGACTGGCTTGCCGCATACGACAGCCCGGTGCCTATCTGCGCCGACGAATCGCTGCCATACCGTGTCCGAACTCGACACAGTCGCCGCGCGCTATGGCGCGGTTAACGTGAAGCTCGACAAGACCGGCGGTCTGACCGCCGCGCTCGAGCTGGCGGGCGCGGCGCGCGCGCGCGGGCTCGGCTTGATGAGCGGATGCATGGTGTGCTCCTCGCTCGGCATCGCACCAGCGCTTCATATTGCGCGGCTTGCTGACTGGGCCGATCTCGACGGGCCGCTTTGGCTGGCCGAGGACCGCCCGGGCGGCGTGCGCGAGGATCGCGGCATCATGTTTCCACCGGAGAGGGGATTCTGGGGGTGAAACGGCTGGCCATTGCGATTCTGGGCGCGCTGGTCGGATCCTGTGCGACGCCGTCATCGCCTTCGGGGCACGCCGATCTGCTGATCCGCGGCGGCACCATTTATCCTGGCGGCGGAGAGCCGTTCATCGGCGACGTTGCGATCGAGGGCGATCGGATCCATGCTGTCGGCAGGCGCCTTTCATTCCGCGCGGACCGCACAATTGACGCGCGCGGAATGATCGTCGCGCCCGGCTTCATCGATCCGCATTCGCACATGGAAAGCTGGCTTACCGCGGACGAGCCCCAGCGGCGGCTCGTCGAGCCGTTCTTGATGCAGGGAGTTACCACGACGTTCGTCGGCAACGACGGAGGCGGGCCGATCGAGGTCGGCGCGCTGCTCGAAGGGGCTGCGACGAAGCCGGTCGGGATCAATTTTGCCAGCTTCACCGGTTTCGGCACCATCCGTTCGGCAGTAATCGGCGACGCTCGCCGAGCGCCGACGACCGACGAGCTGGCCCGTGAGCAGGCACTGTTACAGCGTGCGATGTGCGAAGGCGCGCTGGGGCTTTCGACCGGATTGTTCTACGCTCCGCAGAGCTTTTCCCAGACCGACGAGGTGGTCGCGCTGGCTCGCATTGCGAGCGCGATGGGCGGGGTTTACGACACTCACTTGCGTGACGAGGCGAATTACACAGTGGGGCTCGCGGCCGCAGTCGACGAGGCAATTACGATTGCGCGCGACGGTCATATCCCGGTGCACATTTCGCACATCAAGGCGCTCGGCGTGGACGTACACGGCACAGCGGCAGCGATAGTCGCGAAGATCGAAACCGCCCGCGCCGCGGGTCTTGATGTCTCGGCTGGGCAGTATCCGTGGGATGCCAGCGGGACCAGCCTGGTCGCCTCATTGGTACCACTGTGGGCCCAGGACGGCGGGCGTGCCGCGATGCTGGCGCGATTCGACGATCCCGCGCTCAGAGAGCGTCTGCACAGCGAAATGGCCGAAAACATGCGCCGCCGCGGGGGCGCGGAAAGCCTGCTGATCGTAGAGGGGCGCTGGAAGAACCAGCGGCTCGACGCGGTAGCGCAGGCGATGCGCAGCGATCCGATCTCGGCGGCGATCAGCGCAATCCGTGACGCGGACGCGGCGACGATCAGCTTTAACATGGCGGAGAGCGATATTGCGGCATTCATGCGCCAACCGTGGACGATGACCGACAGCGACGCCTCGACCGCTCACCCGCGCATCTACGGCAGCTTTGCGCGCAAATACGCCGTTTACGTAAAGGAGCGCCACGTCCTCACTTTACGCGAATTCATCGATCGCAGCTCGGCCCTGACCGCCGACTGGTTCGGTCTGAAAGACCGCGGTCACTTACGGAGCGGCGCGTTCGCGGACGTGGTGGTGTTCGACCCGGCGACGTATGCTTCGCGCGCTACCTATGAGCAGCCAGACCTGACCGCGGCCGGCGTGCACACGGTATTGGTCAACGGACGCTCGGCGGTCGAAAGCGGCCGATTGACCGGACTGGCGGCGGGCCGCGCGCTGCCGCGCGTGCCGTCCCCCGGCGCCTGTCAGTAGAAGCGCACCTCGCCCAGTTCGAGCGAGGCGGTGCCGCCGGTCTGCCCAAGGAGCTGAATCCGTAGTGCGCGCAATTGCGTAAGATCGAGGCGCGCTTTCGGCGCGCGGCTGGCGAACGAAGCGAACGGAATGCGGACGACCGCCTTGCCCTCTCCAGCGTCGAACGGCGCGGCGAACCATTCGCCGCCGTCGAGCCCGTAACTTTCGAGCACCAGCCGATAAGCGCCCGCCCCTCGCGCCTTGAGCTCGATACCGTTGAAACGGCTGGCATCGGCGACCAGCACCGCACCTTTGGTGAGCGGTAGGATCCACTGCACGTAAGGCTGCGGCGCGGCGCCCATTTGCGCCGCGAGGAAGGTGGCTTCGCCTTTGCCAGTCGTCAGCGCGATGAGCTGTGAATGATCGATGCCAGCGTCGGTGCTGCGGACCGGCAGCGTGTCGAGGTCGGTCCGTCCATCGCTCCGCGCACCGGTCATGATCGGGCCTGGCATCGCGACCGAGGGCATCGGTGTGGGTGCCGGGGAATCGGCCAAAGCGCGCAACTCGGCGAGCGGTACCTCTCGTCCCGAGACCCACACGCGCGCGACATGCCACAGATCGCGGATGTGCTTGTCGGGCTGGCCGTCGATCAGCACCAGGTCAGCACGCATTCCGGGCGCGATCGTCCCACGATCAGCCTCTTGGTGCATAATCGTCGCGCTGGTGCGGGTTGCCGCGATCAGCGCTTCGGCGGGGGTGAAGCCAAGCCGGGTGAGCCACCAAATTTCGCGGATCGCGCCAGGTCCGTGATAGACCCCTTCGATGCCCGCATCGGTACCGATACCGATGAGGATTTTCGCTTTCTTCAGCCGGCGAATGTTGTCCTGCATGATCTGCCAGCGCCGCGCATCGTAAGGCAACACGGTCTTGTCGGTGCCAGCCTCCATCGCGGCCTCGGCGGCGCGCTGGCCTGGATTGAGCGAGGCCAATTCGCCGGGCGGCATCACCCGCACTTGCTGCGGCTCGAATACCGACAAAGTGGCAATATAGCCGGTGCCCTTGGCGCGCATCAGGCCGATCAGCTCATCATCGACCAGTTCGTCGCCGACCCCGTGACCGACCGAATTCACGCCCGCCGACGCTGCCAATTTGGCGCCTTCGAGCGTGACGGTATGCGTCACCACGGGCTTGCCGCGAGAGTGGGCATCGGCGACGATCGCTGCGAGCGTCGGCTCGTTCATGCTCATCAGGTCGGGATCGCGGCCATAGCGCCAGCCGTCGGCGAACACCTTGATCACGTCGGGATCGTACGACAGCGCGACTGCGGTCAGAGCATGTGCGGCGCGCGGGGTGGCCGCCTCGAGTGTGAAGAAGTTGCCCCACCCGGCCTCGGTGCCGTGACCGCCGGGCACGCCGAAACGTACCGCCTGATTGAGATGCGGCGCCCATATGCCGCCAGAAGCGGTCGGGTCCTTCACCAACCCGCGGATCGGTCCGATCATTTCGCCCGATACCGAGTAGTCGTTGATGGTCGTCACGCCCGCCAGCAGGTAGCCCGCCCATGCCTTTCCGAGATCCTCGGGCGCGTCGTAAGCCGGAGACCGGGTGTGCGTGTGGAGGTCATGCAGGCCCGGGATCAAAGTCTTTCCCCGCGCATCAACGCGCCGAGCATCGGCGGGCGCATCGATATGCTTGCCTACTGCAACGATGCGCTCACCATCGACCAGCACGTCCGCAACCCTGGCCGGCGCGCCGGTGCCATCGAACACCCGCGCACCCTCAATCACCACCATGTCCTGCGCCCTCGCCTCTCGAGCCCCCGCTCCCGCCAACGCGGCGGCGAGGGCCAGCACCGCGAGGCAACGCACGATCCGGTTCATCGTGGGCGACTGTGGCGGGAGGGGCCACGCAGGACAACCCCGCGCTCCCGCGCGCGATGCTCGGCGGTTATGGCCGAGCGATGCCTTGGCATGTGCAAGACGTGAGCTTCGGCATGCGTGGTGCTTGCCACCGGCAAGACAGTCGATAGGCTGAAGGTCATGCGCTTTGCCCTCCCGTTTACCGCCGCCCTCGCCCTGCTATGCGCGCCCCCCGTCTACGCTGAGACCAATCCCGCCGACCCCGCCACGATCTTGGCCGAGGCGGGCCCGGGCACGCGCTGGGGACTGGTGGTCACCGACGCCGATGGCCGCGAAATCGTTTCGATCGACCCTGACCGCCGTTTCATGCCAGCGTCGAACACCAAGGTGTTCACCAGCGCAGCGGCGATGTGGCGCATGGCCGATGGCTCGTTTCCGGACCCTGCCAACGGCGGGGTGATTGCGGTGCTTGAGCCACGGGACGGCGGCCCGCCCGATCTGGTGCTCCACGGCCGCGGCGACGCGCGGCTGTCGAGCGCACAGAGCGGATGCACCATCGATTGCCTGACCGACCTTGCCACCCAAGTGGCAGCGAAAGTTGGCCGCATCCATGACGTGATCGGCGATGACACGGCGTTTCCCGACCAGCGCTGGAGCCCCGGGATGAGTTGGAACAATATACCTACATCGTCGGGCACGGGAATTTCCGCTCTGAGCGTCGACGACAACGAGATCGCCGCTACCGTCACTCCGGGGCAGGTCGGGTCGCCTCCCAGGGTCGATCTTCCGCTTTACTACACGCTCGAAAATCACGCGCTCACGATCACCGGCGACACCGAAGATCTTGCCTACGACCGCGCGCCGAATGGCCGGACGCTTGTGGTCAGCGGCACCATCGGCAGTGGCGCGAAACCCGAGACACTTCGCCTCGGAGTAGACGATCCGGCCGATTATGCCGCCTGGCTGATGGCGGCCATGCTCCAAGCGCGCGGCGTGGCCGTCAGCGGGCAAACACGCGCACGGCACCGTGCGCTCCTTCCCGGCGACGATCCCATATTGCGCGGCGGTACGCCGGTGAGGCGCCAGGCGGATCACTCTTCCATCGTCGCCAGCCTCGCTCCGCCGCCGCTGGCCGAGGATGTGACGATCATCAACAAGCAGAGCCAGAACCTCCATGCCGAGCTGCTGCTGCGCCGGTTGGGGCTGATCGCGGGCACAGGGTCGATCGCAGACGGTCAGGTGGTAGTGCGCGCGATGCTCGATCAGGCGGGTGTGCCGCCGCACGCGGTAAGCCTGTCAGATGGATCGGGAATGTCGAGTTACAACCGCGTGTCACCGCGCGGGATGACCACGTTGCTGCGCTGGATCGGCCGCCAATCCTGGGGCGGCGCGTGGCGCGATACACTGCCGATCGGCGGTGTCGACGGCACGCTGAAGCGGCGTTTTGCCGACACGCCGCTCGCCGGCAAGATTTTCGCCAAGACCGGCACACTCAACGCCACCAATGCGCTCGCAGGCTATCTGATCGCCGCCAGCGGCAAGGAACTGACGTTCGCGATCTACGCCAACGACGTGCCTGATGATGTCGCGGCGAATCCGATCATGGACCGCGCGCTGCTGGTAATCGCGGCGGCCAACTAGCGCGCGTCGAACGCCGCGATCACCGCGTCGCCCGTGGCGGGGCGCAGCGTGAAGATGTCCATCGCTCCGTGTCGCGTGGGATGGACGCGGTTGGTGAGCAAAGTCCACGCGAGCCCGCGGTCGAAGTCGAGCCACAGGCCGGTGCCGGTGAAGCCGGTGTGGCCGATGGTCGCATCGGAGCAGGCCTCGCCCCCCGGCCAGCCGGCGAAGCGCCGCTCCCACCCGCACGTGCGATTCCCGTTCTGGCGCGACCGCATTGCGTCGATTGCGGCACACGAAGCGCCGCTTCCGTCGAGCAGACACAGCGCAAAATCGAGCACCCCGTCCACTGTGCCGAACAGCCCTGCATGCCCCGCCGCGCCGCCGAGCGCGAAAGCGTTCTCGTCGTGGACTTCGCCCTTGAGCACGCGCCGGCGCCACGGGCAGCGCTCGGTCGCAACCGTCGGCCCGGGAGGAGCGAACCCAAGCCCGACGCCCATCGGCAAAGCCGTCAGGGGCATATCCGTGAAGCGCTCGATTGCGATTCCCAGAAGTATGAAGTTGATGTCCGAATAGACTGAAGGACCATGCGGCCACTCGCGCTGCAGTACATAGGCGCGCAGCCGGGCCGGATCGCCATCCATCGTATAGATCGGCTCGACCGCGGGCAGGAATGTCCGATGCGCCAGGCAATCGCGAAAAGTGAGCCGGCGTTCGGCAGCGCCCAGCGGATCGTATTGCCGCAAATCGGGAATCGCGTCGGTCAGCGGCCGATCGAGATCGAGCCTGGCTTCGTCGGCCAATTGCAGGATCTTCGGCGTCGTCACCATCACTTTGGTCAGGGAGGCGAGGTCGAACCAGTGATCGCGCGTCAGCGTTTCGCGCTCCGGCTCGATCGCTGCATGGCCGGCGTGGATCACCATGCGCTCCCCTGCAGCGGTGATTACGCCAAGGGTTGCACCCGGGATGCGCCCGGCGGCAACCGTTTCTGCCGCCGGAGCGAAGGCCTGCTCGATCATCCGGTCGCCACCAAGACATCGGCCCGCGGCTTTGCGCGGACGATAAAGGGAAGAAAGACGAGCGCGGCGAGGCTCATCGTGCCGGCCATCATGAAGAACCCGTCGTGCCCGATCGCCTGCTGGAACACGCCCGACAGGCCTGCCAATAATCTCGGGAGCAGGAACGCCAGGCCGGACAGCAGCGCGTATTGCGCGCCGGGGAAGCGCGGGTTCACCAGCAGCGACAAGTAGACGACGAAGACCGCCCCTTCGAAGCCGTGCCCGAACTGGTCGACCGCCATCGCGAAATACAGCGAGAAATCGCCGCTCGTTATTCCAAAACCGGCGACCGAGAACAATAGCGCTCCGCCCGGCGCCTGGTGCGCGAGCCAGGCGAACACCCAGTTGCTGATCGCCGAAACCACCGCCCCGATCGCCAGCGCCCAGCCCATCGGTGCTTTGGCCGCCAGCAACCCGCCCAGTGCCACTCCAAGAATGCTCGCGGGTAGCGCAATCCAGCTGTCGGCAACGCTGATCGCCTCGAGGCTATAGCCAAGCGCATTGAACAGCGGGTGCGACCAAGTGAGCGCCATCACATCACCCATCCGATAGACCGAAACGAACAGCAGGATCGGGATCACCGTCAATCCATATCGCCACGCGACATTGGCATAGGGCGCGACCGGCGAAGTGCGCAGCAGCGGCGCATCGGGCGGCAGGTTGCGGATCCACGGCACCGCGATGCCCAGCGCGACGAACGGCAACAGCGCTACCGCAAACACCCAGTAGCTCATCACGCTGGGATCGCTGAAGGTGATCGACCCGATCACGGTCAGCAGCGCCCAGCCGACCGCCGCGGTCAGCGCAGCGACGATAGCCAGCACCACCGCACTGGCGGCGACACCGACGAGCAGCGCGGACGCCTTTGACCGCGTTTGCCCGGGATCGGCGCGCATCAGAGCGAGTATTGGAAAAGGCAGGAATGCGAGCGCGGCAATCGCCAGGTAAGCGGTCGTCCAGTCGCTCTTGGCGGCGATGTAGATCGCGCCTCCCCCGGCGGCGATCATCGCGCTGCGATAGCCCCATAGGTTGGCGGCCACCAATGGGCCTTGCTGCGCGGCGGTCGGCGCGAGCTCGATGCGCCAGGCGTCGGCCGCGATTTCGAGCGTGGTGGTCCAAAATGCGAGCAGCACCGCGAAGAACGCGGTCGCCCACAAGTTCGCGTCCGACGAGGTGAACGCCATCCCCACCGTCGACAGAAATATCCCGAGCTGCGCGAGCATGATCCAGCCGCGCCGTTTGCCCCACACCCGGCTGAAGCCCGGCACATCGTATTTGTCGAGCAGCGGCGCCCAGGCGAACTTGAAGGTCGGCAACAGCGCTACCCAGGCGAAGAAGCCGACGGTGATCGGATCAACGCCGTGCCGCGCGAGCCGCAGCAGCAGGACCGCGTTGAACATATAGAACGGCAAGCCGGCGGCGAACCCCAGCAGCAGGTACAGCGCAAGGAGGCGCGGGCGAGAAATGAACAGGCCGCCGGGCGCCGTACTTTGCAAGGCGGCGGTGCTCATGACCGGCTCCTGATCCGACAAGACGGATGGGGCGAGCCGCCCCGCGCCATCCGCCTTCGCTTAGCGCAACTTCAAACGTACACCGACGCGGAAGGCCCGGCCCAGCAGATCGCTGTAGGTGCTATTCACCGCAAGGCCAGTCTCCGGCAGGAGGATCGGGTCGGCATCAAAAAGATTGGTGACGTTGACGAAGAACTCGCCGTTCTTGCCCCCGAACGCGTCAAATTTGAACGTCGCGTTGGCGTCGATATATGTCGCGCCGCCGATGCTGTTGTCCTCGTAAGTCGGGAACTGGTTGGTCGAGACCGGGCAGTTGCCGGTCTGGCACTCGATGCCGGTCGCGTCGTAGCGGCCGTTGCCCACCCCGCGCGCCACCGCGGTCAGCGTGTAGTCGTCGGTATCGTAGGCCGCGCTGACGCGGTAGATCCACTTGGGCGTGATCGACTGGGTGCCGGTGCCGACGCCAAGCGTGCCGACCGAGTTGAGCGGGGTGAAGCCGGGCACGCCGGTGTTGACGGTATTTTCGATGTAACGCGTCGCCAACCCGCGCAAAGAGAAGTTTCCGTTGCCGAGCGCGAACCGGTACGCCGCTTCGAAATCGAGTCCGCGCAACAGGATGCTCGAGAAGTTGACCGGCTGGCGGGCGATCAGCACGCGCGAGGGGTTCGCCGGGTCGGCCGTGATCGCGGCGCAGAAATCGGCCAGGCCTTCGAAGCAGCGATTGACGATGTCGTCGGCGCTGAGGCTATCGATCGCACCCTTGACCTTGACCCGCCAGTAGTCGGCCGAAAAGCTGAGCCCCGGCAGGAACCCCGGCGTTGCCACCGCACCTATGTTCCAGGAATCGGCCTTTTCGGGCCGCAGGTTGAGGTTGCCGGTGATGGTTCCAAGATAAGCGATATTGGCGCCGTAGACCCCCGTGCCGGGACCGGGGTTGTTCTGCCCGACGACAAAGAACGGGTTGGTCACCGTCGAAGAGTTGGCGGTGCCCGCCTGATAAAGTTCGTTGAGGTTGGGCGCGCGGATGTCACGCGAGCGGTTCACGCGCAGAAGGATGTCGTCGATCGGCTGCCAGGTTGCGCCAAGCTTCCAGGTCGTGACGAAGCCCGAAGTCGAATAATCGGTGCCGCGGATCGCGCCATTGAATTCAAGACCGAAACCGAGCGGAACAACCGTCTCGAGATAAGCTTCCTTGACGTTGTAATTGCCTTTACTCGGGCGGAAGTTGCCCACCGAGAACAGGCTCGTGGTGGTACCGTTGGCGTTCTGGACCGGCTGGAATTCGGCCGGCACGAAACCGTCGATCTCTTCCTTGCGATACTCCCCGCCGATCGCGACGCTGACGTCGCCCGCCCAGGTTGCAAACGGCGTCAGCGATAGGTTGGCGCCGAAGACGGTCTGTTCGAGCACCTGATCGCGGTAGGGGTTGTCCAGAATGTAATCGATCGCCGCCGGATCGGAGACGCCTAGGCCGAGCAGGTTGAGTGGCCGGCAGGCGGGATCATCGTTGGTCGTGTTTGCATCGACATTGATGAAGCACTGGATCGAGCCGACCGGGAGACCTCTGGGATTGCCGGCCGGTGCGAACACCGCGTTGATCGCGTTGTTGCGGCGGACTGTCTGCTGGATGTTGATCAGCTCTTCATGCAGATCGGCGCGCCCGTACTGTCCGTAAACGTCCCAGCGCGCGGAACGGCCGAACGCCTCGAAATCACCTTCGGCACCGACTACATAGCGCATGACCTCGCGTTCGTTGTTCGAACCGCGGAACGGCAAGTCGGCGCCGCTTGTGGCTAGCGTTACGCCGGTGATGCCCGCGAGCCGCGCCGGTCCGAGCGTGTTGTACAGGAACGCGTTGCATGTCGTTGGAGCAGCCGCAGCGGTCGCCGCGGTGCCGCAGCCGGTCGCGTTCAGGCCGAGCCCCGTCATCAGGTTTGGGCCGGCGTTGAACAGCGTCTCCTGCCGATTGTAGGACGCTTCGGCGAATACGGTGACACCGTCGGAAACGTCGAAGCTCAGCCGCCCGAACACGCCGTGGCGATCCTCTTCCGGGTTGAGCCCGATGCGGCGGCCGGTGTCGTTGACCCGCCAGTCGCCGCCCTGGTTGAGCGAGGGGCTGCTGCTGGTCGAGGTCGAGCACACGGGCGAGGGGAAAGTCAGGGTGCCGTACTGATACTGGTTGATCGAGCCGCCCTGGCCGAAATAGGTTCCGCACAGGCGGTTCGTGGTGCCGCCGAGCGACTGCGTGATCAGCCCGCCGGGGGTCGAGTTGGCTTGGCCGACCATCGTTCGCAGAAGATAGCGCGGCGCCGTCGGGTTGGCCGGCCAAGCCGGATTCTGGATGCGCACGAAACCGGTGTGGTTCCACTTGCGGTCGAGCGGATCGATCGAGAAGATGCCATCGGTGTGGGCAATTTCAGCGGCTACGATCAGGCGGCCTCGCCCATCGGCGAACTTGAGACCGCCGGTGAGCGCGCCCGAGTAGTTGAACCCATCGCCGCGCTCGGTCACGCCGGCGTCGGCCTCAAGCTTCAGTCCCTGGTATTGGTTGTTGAGGATGAAGTTGGTGACGCCCGCCACCGCGTCGGAGCCGTACGCGGCCGAGGCGCCGCCGGTAACCACCTCGACGCGCTGGACCAGCGACTGCGGGATGGTGTTGATGTCGACGATACCGTTGGCCGTCGAGCCCACCGAGCGGCGGCCGTTCACCAGCACCAGCGTGCGCACTGTGCCGAGGCTGCGCAAGTTGAGCGCATTGATGCCCGCCTGACCGTTACTGAGCTCGAGCCGCGAGTTCGAAGGCCGGATCGATCCAGCGAGCGCGGGGAGCTGGTTTACGAAGTCGGCGAGGTTGTTGGTGGGCGAGGAGTTCTCGATGTCCTCCTCGGTCAGCACCTGGAGCGGGGTCGGCGCCTGAAAGCCGTCGCGCACCACGCGGCTGCCGGTAACGACGATATCCCCGCGATTGCCGGTCTCCGTCTCGGACGGCGCTGCGTCGGGATTCGCGGTTTGCGCGAACGCGGCGCCGCCCATGCTGAGGGCCGCGCACGCGGTTCCGGCGAAAAGCATCCGCTTGAGTGACGTGGATACCGACATCATAATCCCCCCGTTGTTGCCCCTGAGGCCATACGTACCACGCAAGGTCACAGCGCAATAGTTTCTGTTTGCGAGCTTATAACCTTGGGCAATTCAGACGAAATGGGAATGCGCCGAGCCCGCTGTCGAGCCGCTTGCGCCGCCCAACTACCGCGCCCCGAGCTCGTCGAGCAGATCCATCAATGCGGTCAGCCGGTACGGCTTCTGGATCAGCCGCTCGGACGGTTCCAGCCCGGCGGTCGATTCATCGAGCCCGGTGGAATAGATGACCTTCAGGCCCGGCACGAGCCGTTTGGCTTCGGCCGCCAGTTCCCAGCCGTCGATCTGTCCCGGCATGCGAATGTCGGTGAACAGCAGGTCGAAGGCGCGATCGTCCTGCAAAATTGCCAGCGCCGCGTCGCCGTCACGCGCGGCGACCACGTCATGGCCCGCATCCGTGAGATCTTCCAACGCAAGCTCGCGCACCAGGACTTCGTCCTCCGCCAACAGGATTTTGGCCATTGCCCTTGGCTCTCCCTTCCGATCGTCCCGATCACCGTGGGCTGCCGTGCGCAGAGCGGCGAGATTTAGCAACCCTGCGGCATTTAAAGCACAGCGGTTCGGTTTAAGGTCGGCCGTGAAAGCATTTTCAAGGGCCAACCGGCGCGTAAAAATCCCGCGCGTAAAATTGTTCGCCGCGCAACGCGTGCGTTGCCGGGGTTAAGTCCCTATCTAGCGCCGATGCCTTTTCCTGAACTCCCGTCCGTCCTCGCCGAAGCTCTTTCCGCTCGCGGTTACGCCGAACCCACCCCCGTCCAGGCCGCAGTGCTAGAACCCGAAGCGCACGCGCGCGATCTGGTGGTGTCCGCCCAGACCGGGTCGGGCAAAACGGTCGCTTTCGGCATGGCAATGGCTTCGGAGCTCTTGCGCGCGGACGGTACCGTCGAGACATCCGATCGCCCACTGGCGTTGGTCATCGCGCCGACCCGCGAACTCGCGCTGCAGGTCAGCCGTGAACTCGTCTGGCTTTATGGCAAGGCCGGCGCGCGGGTGGCGACGTGCGTCGGCGGCATGGATCCGTCGAAAGAACGACGCGCGCTGCGCGATGGCCCGCAAATCGTGGTCGGCACGCCCGGGCGGTTGCGCGATCATCTGGAACGCGGTTCGCTCGACCTCGCCATGCTGCGGGCTGTGGTGCTCGATGAGGCCGATGAAATGCTCGACATGGGTTTCCGCGAGGACCTCGAGGAAATCCTCGACGCGACGCCGGAAGGCCGGCGCACGTTGCTGTTTTCGGCCACCATGCCAGCCGCGATCGCTAATCTTGCACGCCGTTATCAGCGCGACGCGCTGCGCATTTCCACCGTCGGTGACGATCGCGGGCATGGCGACATCGCCTACCAGGCGATGACCGTCAGCCCGGCGGGCATCGAGCATGCGGTGGTCAACCTGCTGCGTTTCCACGAGGCCGAGACCGCGATGCTGTTCTGCGCCACGCGCGAGAGCGTGCGCCGGTTGCACGCCACCTTGCAGGAACGCGGCTTTTCGGTGGTCGCGCTGTCGGGCGAGCATTCGCAGTCGGAGCGCAACCAGGCGCTCCAGGCATTGCGCGACCGCCGCGCCCGCGTGTGCGTCGCGACAGACGTCGCCGCGCGCGGGATCGACCTGCCGACGCTCAGCCTCGTCGTCCATGTCGAGATTCCCCGGGACGCGGAGACCTTGCAGCACCGCTCGGGCCGGACGGGGCGTGCGGGCAAGAAAGGTACCGCGGTGCTGATCGTGCCGTATCCTCGCCGCAAGCGGGTGGAATCGATGCTGCGGGGCGCGCGCATTCAAGCGGAATGGATCGATCCGCCGTCGGCCGACGCGATCCGCCACAACGACCGCGAGCGGCTGCTGCGCGCGCTGCTTGAGCCGGTCGAGGCCGATGACGAAGACCGCGTGCTCGCTTCACGATTGATGGCCGAGCGCAGTCCCGAGGATATCGCCGCCGCGCTGGTTCGCGCGCATCGTGCTGCCTTGCCCCGCGCGGAGGAGCTGCCGGAGAACACACCGGCCGCCATGCAGGCGGACCGGCAGGAGCGTCACCGTGAGGGCTTCGAGGATATCGTCTGGTTCCGGATGGACATCGGCCGTCGCCAGAACGCCGATCCCCGCTGGATCCTGCCGTTGATTTGCCGCCGCGGCCACATCACGCGGAACGAGATCGGCGCAATCCGCATCGGTCCGGCCGAAACCCATTTCCAGGTCCCACGCGCGATTGCCGACAAGTTCGCCGCAGCCGTCATCCGCACCGAAAGTTCAGAGGATGCCGGGGACATCCGCATCGAGATCGCTCCCGACAGTCCGCGCGATGTCGCGCGTCAGCATCGCAAGGCCGCCGGCCCCCGCGATCATGGCGGATCGCGGCCCACCAGGCCGTCAAACGCCGCCAAGCCATCCCACAGCTCCGGCGAGCGTCCAGCGAAGAAGTCATGGCCGAAAAAGCCACATCGTAAGGGCGACCAACGCAAGTAGGGCCACCTAATTTCTGGACGGGCGCCGTGATTATCGCGCATGCGGCTCCCATGCCTACTACCGCCCCGTTCGAACTCGACCCGACCCTGGCTCCAATTCTGGATACAGTGCTGGACGCCGTGGTCGTTATGACGGCCGAGGGCATGATCGTCGGTTGGAACAAGGTCGCCGAGACGACTTTCGGATGGTCGTGGAAAGAGGCGCGCGGCAAGTATCTCGGCGACCTGATCGTACCAGAACAGCACCGCCGAGCCCATCGCGAGGGGTTGGAACGGCTCGGTGCGGGAGGCAGTCCGCACGTCCTCAATCGGCGGATCGAAATCACCGGACTTCATCAGGATCGCCGTGAGATACCGATCGAGCTTTCGATAACTCGGACCCCCAGCTCGATGGGCAGCGTCTTCGTGGGGTTCATTCGAGACATTTCCGAGCGCCGCCTGGCGGAAGCGCAGATAGAGCGGCAGGCAATCGAGAACCGCCTTATGTTCGAGATCGCCAGCATGGCCTCGGAATCGGACTCCTTTGAAACCGCCTTGCGAAACGCTCTCGCGGCAATTTGCGAGATAACCGGCTGGCCGGTTGCGCACGCTTTCGTCGTGCCGCCCGGTAGCCAGAACGTAATTCGATCTTCGGGCGTCTGGGTCGAGGCCGACAAGGGGGCTGCTGACGGTTTGCGGGCAGCGACGGAGGCATATCATTTTGGACCCGGGGTCGGGCTACCAGGGCGAATTCTTGCCTCAGGCGAACCGGAGTGGGTTATCGATACTGAGGCAGAGGCGAACTTCCCGCGCAAGGGTGAAGGCTTCCTCGGGGCCTTTGGATTTCCTCTCAAGCGCGATGGACGCGTCATTGCGATACTCGAGTTCTTTTCGAGATCGGAAGCCCCTCCTGAGCCGGGCATCCTGCTGACCGTTCGCTCGCTCGGGGAACAGGTGGGGCGGGTGTTCGAAAGAAAGCGGACGCAGGACCACCAGAAGCTTCTCCTGCATGAGCTGGACCACCGGGTGAAGAACATCCTGGCGGTCGTCCAGGCGATTGCGCAGCAGACATTTCGCAGGGCCGGCACGCTCGAAGAAGCTTCCGAAGTATTTCGTGGCCGGCTGATGGCGGTCGCAAAGGCGCAAGACGCACTCGTGTCGCAAAACGTGGAAGGTGCGACGTTTGCGCAGATTATCGACGGGGCCCTCCAGGGCTCCGGAGTTTCCGCCGAGCGAGTCAGCGTCAGTGGTCCCGAAATCAGGGTCTCGGCGCGCAATGCGGTGACCATTTCCCTGGCGATCCACGAACTCTGCACCAACGCGTTCAAATATGGCGCGCTGTCGGTCGACGAGGGCTCCGTGTCGATCTCGTGGGAAATCATCGGGAGCGAGACCGCCCGCGAATTCCGGTTCGAATGGCGGGAGGTTGGTGGCCCACCGGTCGCGCAACCGACCCGGAAAGGGTTTGGAAGTAGCCTTTTGGAACGTGGCCTGGCCGGAGAGCTGGGAGGCGAAATCACGCTCGAATACGCGCCAGGTGGAGTGGTGTGCAGGTTTAGTGGTTCCGTCGCCGGGTCCACTTGAAATGGTTTTTCGTGCACACGATCAACCGATGACGTTACCGGGCCAGCACATCTTCGAAGCGTCGGTCCGCCCTCCACTCGCGCGCACTAGTACATGTAACCGGTATTCTGGCCCCCAATGACCGCCCTGCCAATTCTCGTCGTCGACGACGAAACGCTTATCAGGCTCGACCTAGTCGATGTTCTCGAATCCAGCGGCTACGCCGTTTGCGATCGTGGAGACGGGCCAGGCGCCGTGGCGGAGCTCGACCGGCGCGACAGGTTGTGCGGCCTCGTTACGGACATCAATCTTGGCTCGGGAAGGACCGGTTGGGAAATTGCGCGCTACGCGAGAAAGAAATTCCCGAAAATCGCCATCGTTTATATTACTGGAGACAGTGCCGCCGATTGGCCTTCTGAAGGTGTCCCCCATAGCGTGGTCATCCAAAAGCCATTTGCGCAAGCGCAAATCCTAGCAGCGATTGCTGCGGCACAAAGACGCGCAAATGCGCAATGATGAAAGCTCGCCTACCACAGAGGTTGCTGACGAGCGGGGCCTTGCGGCAGTCGTGCTCGCCCGCGAGCGGTTAGGCGAGCTTCTACGCCAATAAAGGTCACCGGGGCAGGCGCTGGTTGCGTCCAAAAACGTCGCCCGAGCGCCTACGCGGCTGGCCTGTCGTCAGCGAGGGCTGCTCAGGCTAGTGGAACCGCGCTGGCCCACGCCTATCTCGTCCAGTAAACGGGCGATCGATCCCCGGACTGGTCCGCTTAGTCGGCAGGCTTGATGTCACCGTCGCAAGCGCCCTGCGAGGTCGGATCACTGCCCCAATTCCGCTCGATGTCCCGGCGGCGGGGATCGTTGGGTGACAGATAGCAATGCGGCTTGGCGGTTATATTATAGAGGTTTTCGATCCGCTCGCTCATTTTGGCTAGAGTGATCGTCGAGATAATTGCGCAGATCGCGATTATCGCCAGCGCTAACGCAGCCAACGTTCTCCAGATTTCGGGTTTGACCCGAGCGTTGAGACGAGGTTCGGTCGATGTGTCGTTGATGCCCTGCATGCCGCATCAGCACTTGAAGCCGTCCAAAGTTCCCGAACGCCTGCGGTGACGACACGCGAGCGCGCCGTATCGGGTTCTGTCTGGTGCCATCGATCTGGCCATACGCATCACGTAGAGCCGACTTGAATGTCTTGCCCCGGGCGTCGGTAAAGCATTGAAAAAACAGAACCAACAAGGCATTTTGCGAGACGCTTTAGCTACTCTACCGAACCGGTCAGAATGGCTTCAAACGTACGGCCCGGCTGCCTCGCCAATCGCAGACAACACGGTTCACCCTTCAGAAATTCGCGTCGCTGGTCAATTTCTGGAGGCGCAATGCCCGGAAAGGCGCGAGGGGGTGGGAAGCGTCTTTCCGGGCTGGCGAGATCAGGAGGGCTGCGTCTTTAGCGCGCGTCGTCCTGCTGATCGGCCATCTGCTTGATCTGCGTTTCGCCCATGGCGGAAACGAGACCCTCGCCGCTGACCTGAAAGTTACCCGCCGGCAGCAGGGCGCGTTCGCCGTCGACCTTCACCAGCAGTTGCTGGACCTGGCCACGAGCATCGGCGACGACGCCGCGCACGCTGCCGATCTTCTCACCGGTGGCGTCGAAGATCGGAGTCCCCTTGTCGACCGCGAACGAGCCTTGGCCCTGCGCCGCGAGACTACCTGAAGCCGCCAGCAGACCGGATGTGAGCGACGAAGCGCCCGACGCCGATCCCGCGGCGGAGCCCTGAAGGCCACCCGCGAGCGACCCGGCCGTACCGGCCAGGCTACCGGCCGCCGACCGACCTTGCTGGACTGCCGCCGATCCGGCGGCGCGGCCTTGGCCGTAGACGGCGCCGGCGACCGAGCGCACCGAATCGGTGCCGATCAACTGCGCCGATGCCGAGCCGCTGCCCGAACCAGACGCGGCCGCAGATCCATTGCTCGAAGCGCCGCCGACCGGGGAACCGAGCGCTCCGGTCACTCCGCTGGCAACGTTGCCGCTGCCCGAGCCGTTCGCACTTGCCGAGCCGGTGCGCCGGTCTGCGCGGGCAGACCCTTTGGCGCTACCCGAAGCGTCCGCGGAACCGCGGGCGGTGCTGGTGACGGTGTGAGTGGGAAGCGAACTGGGGGAAGGCACAGGCAAGCTCTGACCGATCGATCCGTTGAGCATGCCTCCCAGCGATCCGCCAAGCGAACCGCCGCCCCCGAGAAGCTGGGCATGGGCAGGAACGGCGAAAAGCGCGAGGGCGCTACCGGCTACAAGAATGCTTCGCATGAGAATGACTCCGTCTGTTCATTTGTGGCTGGCGATTTTTCGCCGGCTCATGAGAAAAACGGATCGGCCTTGCGGTTTAATCCAAAGTTTTTTCAGCGGCCGCACCCGCCGCACAGCAGTCCGCGACCGAACTGACTGTCGGCGCCGGTGGGGCCAAGGTCTATCGCTTCGCGATCGAGCGTGGTTCGCCATGCAGTGCCGAGTTCAAGCGCCCGAGCCGCGCGAGCGGCGACCAACGGGGCTGCATAAGAGGTGCCGCGGACACGCATCTTCTTGCCCGCCTTGTTGAGCGCAACGATGTCTGCCCCG
This sequence comes from uncultured Alphaproteobacteria bacterium, assembly GCA_963781525.1. GTDB lineage: Bacteria > Pseudomonadota > Alphaproteobacteria > Sphingomonadales > Sphingomonadaceae > Tsuneonella. The sequence continues at coordinate 49,487 of CAWAGD010000010.1, forward strand.
GGCGCCGCATAATCGAGGTGCCCGGCCCGTCCCGCTTCGATCAGTGCCCGGTTACGCCCGTCGACCGCGGTGACCGCGACCACGCTGGGATAAGATGCCGGATAGGCGGGGGGAGCGGCGGGACCGTCGTTGCCCACTGCTGCGACGATCACCGCGCCCTTGCGCTGGGCAGCTGCAATCGCCTTGCCCACCGCTACATTGTTGGGTCCGGCAAGGCTGATCGAGATCACCCGTGCGCCGCCACCGATCAGCCAGTCGAGCGCGCGAACCAGTGCAAGCGCGTTGCCGCCGGCAGGGTCGGTCCCGTAGATGTCCGCTACACGGATGTCGCGCACGCCGGCGCCGGCCAGCAACGAAGCGACAGCGCTGCCGTGATGGCTTGCCACGGGCGCTCCTGTGGCAAACCCGCGCACCGCGCTCACTCGTTGCGCCGGAGCTCCGTCGATCATTCCGGTCGGGGTATTAATCCCAGCGGCTCGCGCGGGAGTTGCAGCGGCCAGCACCGGCAACGGCGGGCTGCCGCTCTGAAAATAAAGCGTGTCGGCGACGATCTCCGCTTGCGGCGCGGCCTTGTGCAGCAACGCCTCGCCTTGCGCCAACGACAATCCACGGGGAAGAGAAAGGCGGGAAACGGAAAGGTCGAGGCTTTCCATGCGCTCGGTGCCTAACAGCACGAAGCCGGCTCCTTTCGCCGCGCGCAATGTCTCCCCATCGGCGCCGACCACGAGGACTTCCCCGCCCCGCGCAGGTTCGCCCCGGGCATCGAGCTCGATCAGCTCTGGAAAGCGTTCGAGCAGCCGATCGATCCGTTCGATACGAACCGTCATCAACCGTTGCACGGTTTCATCAACGGTCTCGCGCGCAGCTGTGATGGTGTTGTTCAGCGGCAAGGATGGCGTGTTCAGCGCAGGCAAGGTGAGACGCGGCAGACCGAGCTGGGCCAGCGCGGGCGCTGCGAATAAAGCTGCGCCGAGCGCAAGAGGAGTCAGGTATCTGCGCATCGTAGCCTCAAACAGGAAATCACCTTAAGCATGGATTAAACGCGCCAGCCCGCCCGTTTAATGCAGGAAAGAGGCGAACACCCGATTTCCAACGACAATTTCGAGGAGCGCGTGCTCGCGCTGTTGCCGCGGTTGCGGCGGTTTGCCGCAGGCCTTGCGCGTCACCCGGCGGACGGGGACGACTTGTGCCAGGCGACGATCGTCCGCGCGCTGGACAAGCGCGCCCAATGGCAACCGGGCACGCGTCTCGACAGCTGGATGTACACGATGATGCGTAACATGTGGATCGACGAGCAGCGCGCACGCAAACGCCGCGGTGAGACATTTGTCGCTGAAGAGGCTGGGGCGGCCGTCGGCACCAGCGGAGGACAGGAGGAAGCGGCTGCGCTCAGCGATATCGACCGTGCGCTGCGCCTGCTGCCGGACGAACAGCGCGAGGCTGTGTTGCTGGTGATGGTCGAAGGCTATTCATACAAGGAAGCTGCGGAAATCGTCGGTTGCCCGGTCGGCACGCTCAACTCGCGGCTCGTGCGGGGGCGCGATGCGCTGATGGTTCATTTGGGAGAAGTCGCATGAGTCCATCCCGCGAAGAGATCGCCGCGTTTGCCGACGGTGAGCTGGACCATACCCGCCGCGCCGCCGTGGCCGCTGCTATCGCAGCCGATCCCCAGCTGGCCGCGCAAGTCAGCGCCCACCGCACGTTGCGTGATCGACTTTCATCGCACTTCGCGCCGATCATGGGGGCTCCTTTGCCCGAGCGGCTGGTTCGCCCGCTCGAGCGAGCGGACGCGGTCGTCAACCTGGCCGACGCCCGTGCCAGGCGGGATGCCCATGGCTCGCGCAGCATTGCGCGGTGGGGGTGGCTGGCCGGTCCGGCGCTCGCCGCGTCGCTCGCGCTGGCCTTGTTCATGCCGCGGCAGGGCGAGGGCGAACTGGTCCAGGGTGCGCTCGCAGTCGCCCTCGACCAGCAATTGGTCTCGGCCCAAGCGCCCGACGCGCCGCACCGCATTCTGCTGAGTTTTCGCAACCGAGGCGGCGAATTCTGCCGCGCGTTCACTTCGCAAGCAGAGGGCGGAATTGCCTGTCGTGAAGCGCGCGGATGGCGGCTCGAGCAAGCCGGAGCCGGGGCGGAGGCGGAGCAACGCGAATATCGCATGGCGGGCAACTCCTCGGCCAAGCTGCTCGAGCAAGCGCAGGCGATGGCCGCCGGGGCGGCGCTCGATGCCACGGCAGAGCGCAACGCGCGAAACAGCGGATGGCGCTAGCGGAGCAGATTATCCCCGCGCGGATGGATTAATCCGGAGAGCTCACCCGTTTGCATGGTGACCGACGAACCGGGAGATCACCTGTGCGCTATTCCGTTGCCCTTATCGCCATCCTCGTTGCAGCGCCCGCGCTCGCGCAAGAGCGGACCGACCGCGCGCCCGGGACGGGCGAAAAGCAGTCGCAACTCGAGATAGCGACTGGGGTCGATTTCGAACGCGGCGAATTCGGCACGCAATCGAAGATCGAGAAAACCACTATACCGCTGACCGTCGGCGTGGCGAAAGGCCGCGTCCGCGCCAGCGCGCAGCTGCCTTGGGTCCGCGTAACCGCGCCGGCAAATGTGATCGCACCGACGGGCCCCCTCGGCTTGCCGATCCTGATCGATCCGAGCCGGCCAGCGACCCAGAGCACGCGCCAGGGCCTCGGCGACTTGCGCGTCGGCGCCGCTTACGAACTTCCGGTTCAGGGCTTCTTCGCCAGCGTGCGCACGGGCGCCAAGCTGCCGACCGCTTCGACGGACAAGGGCCTTGGCACCGGCAAAGCCGATTACTCGGTTGGTGCCGACCTCGCCAAGTCGCTCGGCGCGGTGACTCCCTTCGCAGGCGTGACTTACACTGTGCCGGGTGACCCTGACGGGTTCGACTTGCGCAATTCGTTGTCGGGCCAAGCTGGCGCCGCGCTTCGGCTGGGTAAATCAGCCAACGCGCAACTGGGCTACGCCTATGCACAAAGCCCGCTTGCCACAGGTGATGATGACCAGCGCATCGTCGGAGGGTTGAACGCCGGCGTAGGCAAAAGCCTGGCGCTGGGCGTCTATGGCTCGCGCGGGCTCAGCGATGGCGCCCCCGAGGTGGGTGGGGGAGTGACGCTCGGCCTCAAATTCGGGCGGTGACTGCCGATTGGACCGCAACCGGTCAAACCGCAATGCGGCGGTGCATTGACCTGGTGGAACGGTTGAAGGCGCGCGTAAACGCATGGCGAAGATTCACCTGATCGCCGACCTGGTGGTGATCGGTAGGCGTTTCGCGTTAGGCTAGGCCGGCCCGCTCCCGGTATCCATAAAGTTTCATCGCCATCGCTGCAAAGGCAGTAAGCGCCGCGCAAGAGGCAAGCGCATAGATCGCCGTGCCCTGCCAGCCGAAAGTAGAAAATGCCGCCGTGCCGGCGACGCTGCCGATGCTGCCGCCAACGAACATCATCACGATGTAGATCGTTGTCAGGCGTGTCCGCAGTTCGGGCTCGAGCGACAGGAAAGTCATCCGGCTGGTGACGTCGATTGCGGGGCCGACGATGTTGCCTAGCAGCAGGGGGATCATCAAAAGCCACAAGCTATTCCCGAAAGGCAGCAACAGCCCGGCGCCGGCGGTCTGGATCAACGCAAACGCCACGCGCGCTTTTCGTGGACCAACCCGGTCCGCCAATCGGCCCCAATAAGGTGTCGTGAAGACACTGACGGCGGCAAACCCCGCAAGATAGCCGACGGTGTCAGTGCCGTACCCCATGGCGGGGCTGGTCAGGTGCAGTGCGATCCCAAGCCACAGTGCGATGAACTGCCCGAAGCCAATGCCCTGGATCGCTCCAGACAGCACGATTTCACGATGCGTGCGGAGCAATTCCAAGAGCGACGCGATCAGCGAGAAGTAGGAAAGTCTGGGAGCTACCTTTTCCCGTGCGCCTTTATCCATGATGGAAGGCAAAACGAGAGTTATCAAAACCATCGCTCCGCTAGCGATCCAGTAGACTGCCCGCCAACCAAAGTACTCGGCAACCACGCCCGCCCCGACCCGCGCAACCAGGATGCCGAAAATCACACCCGCTGTGATAATCGCCGTAACATGCCCAAGCCGTTCCGGCGCCACGCGCTTCGAAGCGTATGCCGGCAGCAAATATGGCGCGATGGTAAAGAACCCCAGCAGCGTCGATCCGGCGATGAACACCGCGAAGCCCTGGGCCAAAGTCATGATGAAAAGCCCGGTGCACTGTCCGATGGTAAAGCCAATCGTCAGCGTACGGTTCGAGTAGCGGTCGCCAAGCGGCAAGAGCAACAAGATGCCGATCGCGACGGCGAGCTGGTTCAGCGCCGGCACGAGCCCGATCCGTGCCGTGCTCACCCCGAAGTGTTGCGCCACATCACCGATGATCGGATGGATATAATACGCGTTCGCCGTCACGACTGCGGCGGCTATCGCAAGAAGGTATTCGCGGCGCGGCGTCAGATTGTGTGGAGCTTCCATCGGCATCGCTGTCTAAGCGCGCCGTGCCGCGGTCAAGAAGCGGACTCTTTGCCGCGGGATTGCTAAAACATCCCGCATGCGAACCAGGTTGAACGTCTGCAAGCGGAAGGTGACCTATTTGACCGCGGAGGAAGCGAAGGCCGCGATCGAGCGGTCGGGACTCGCGCTGCGGAATTATCGCTGCGATCGCTGCGGGCGCATCCATCTGACAAGCCGCACCAAAGGAAAGCGGATTCCACGGCCGGTTACATGACTGTCGGTGATCGTCGGGCTTGGACAATATGTTTCAGGTTGGGCGCCGCTCCCCGGCCCTCGGGATCCTTGAGCGCGAAGGGTCTGCTTGCGATCGCAGCTTGAGCCGGCGCGACCAATCGACTTCCAACTGAAAATCCAAGAACGCAATCGGTCCCGGCCCCTTGCTCGCCAGGGAATGCTGCCGGGAGTCGCGTCGAACCGAAACTGCGTGGACGCCAATCAACGAGGTCGGTGGATACAGCCCCATGTTCCCCACCGCAGCACCGATTTACCGACCCTTGCGCGGATCTAGGCAAACGATAGCCTTGCTGATGACTGCCAACGCCACAAACCTCGCTGGGACCAGCGAGGAGCTAAAGTTCGAAATTTTCTGATAAATGAT